>NZ_JBFTPE010000013.1:0-151305 GCF_056398325.1 Paenibacillus sp. 01T443 | reverse complement strand
CCTTAACACCTGCAAGCACCTCTCGAACTACTCTCATCTGTGTTTCTTCACTAACTCTTCTTCCTCCCATAACGGATCATCTCCCTTGTCCTAAGTTTAAATTATTGGATGGGAGGACTCCAGTTTAATTAGGGGGCCTAAGAGAAACTACACTGTAGCAACCGAGCTTAATATACAGTTACAGTTACACATGCACAAACCGTACAGTCGCCGCCTGAGCTTAATCCGCAGTAGCACAATTTCTAAACAGCAGTTTCACATGAACAAACTACGCACTGGTTCCCCCGATTCCCCCCGTGGTTAAACTAACAAATTCACATAGTAGAATAGAAGCGGTGACTTAAAGTGGGAATTCGGAGAACACAGACGCATCGTCCGATGAAGTAAACTTTGATCTCAATTACTTGGCTACAATGGATCTTGGTCAGCTTGATGCGAGATAAGAGGTACGGGAAAAGCCCCTGCTTCAAGCAGGGGCTAATATATTCCGTTTTCATATTCTATCAGTACCTCAGCCAGCATGGTAAGCTTTTAATCTTAATCAGATTACATTTCTTCTAAGTAGTATAAGTCCCCTATAGCTATCAAATTCCACCGTCTTACAGTAATCAAGCACAGCTACATCTCGAAAAAATAATCCCTCTCCACTTTGCAGACTCTCAGAGCGAAGCTTTGATACCATTCGCTTTTCCCTCGCTGCTGTGCAACTTGATGAGCGGCGTTCTCCTTCCACACTTGGATGGCATTTAAAGAATCCCAATAGGATACGGTAATGCCTAAGCCGGCATCGCGCGCAGACTCTATTCCTAAATAACCTTTTTGCTGCGAAGCAAGCTCCACCATTTTGTTTGCCATGTTCCCGTAACCCTTGTCGCCGTCTGTTCGCTGCGAAGCGAAAATAACCGCATAATAAGGCGGAGCAGGCGTTTTAGCAATTCCGTTCATAAGTCATTCCTCCAATAGGCAATAATTGAATAAAAAGATCTGTTATGAAGCCAAATGAATAAAAATGAAGCCAAGCCGTTAGCAGCAACGAAACGCTGGTAAGGCTTGACTTCAACGTTAATGGAGCAGATTAGTCTTTTTTCGTATGATCTTCCGGCTTCACGATTGTTTCCTTATTAGGCTGGGTTGGCGCCACATCGTATTCTCCTGCCGGCGTGCGAATCCAGCGGTGGAAGTAGCCTTGATCGTACAATGATTTTATTAATATCATCAGGATCGGGGCAAGGATAACGCCAGCTACCCCAAACAAGGACAACGATACAATCATGAATGCGGTCATGGTAAAGGCGGATACGCCAAGGGAATCGCCGGTAATTTTAGGCTCGAGAATTTGACGCGTGAGCACGACCACCAGAAAGAGGGCCGAAAGCCAAATGGCCAACGTTATTTTGCCCACGATGATTAAGTAAATAATCCAAGGAATAAAAATTGTACCTACACCGAGCAGCGGCAAGATATCGAATATTGCGGATACGACCGCGATGACGAACGCATTATCCACACCGAGCAGCAGCAGAGCAATCAAGATGACGATAAAGGTAATGCCGATCATTTTTGCCTGCGCTTTAAGGTAGAGCGCGATGCCTTTCAGCACATTATCGCGAAGGAAAAAAAATGCAGCTTTAAACGTATTTGGTGTCTTATTCTCAGCCGTTTGCTTCCAAGTCGTAATTTCAATGCTTAAGAAATAAGCTAATATAATCCCGATCACGAAGTTGAAGATAAAGGTCGAGAAGGAAGAGACATAGCTGATCATATTGAGCATCACGGTTTTACCGAAATTGGCAAGCGTGGCAGATGCGCCTTCAATTAAGTCCTTGGAGCGCTGGACCAGATCGAGGTCAGCCGGAGCCGATGAGAACCTCTGCTGGATCTCCTCAGTGATATTCGCGATTTGGGCAGCGAGTATTTTTTGGTATTTTGGAAAATTATCAACTAACTCCGTGCCTTGTTTCGTTACCAGATAAGCTGCCCCGGAGAAAGCAGCAAGGATAATAAGCGTAAAGAGGAGGACCGAAATGCCCGATGCGATCGATTTTTTCATGCCCAGCCTGTTCAGGCGCTTTGCCAGCGGTTCGATACATAAGAAAATGACAAAGGAAAAGAATATAGGCGTTGCGATTCGGTACAAATAACTGAATGAATACATAATTAAATAGACAGTAAGAGCAATCAGGGCGATGTCAAATGCGGTTCGCCAGTACTTTTTGTAAAAGGGCAGCATACGAGAACTCCTTCTTTTTTCCATAATCATATTTCCATAAAGATTGTACTATAGTTTTTAAAAAAGCGCCTATTTTTTATTGCATTATGCTACAATTAAAGCTACTGTTGTTGTTTTGTACCGCTATTCATTCGTCGACTAAATCATATAACGGTGGGGAAAACAAAATGGAAAATTTGCTGTTATGGGGATTATACGTTGCTTCCTTCTATGCGTTTCTTCCAGGTCTAATTAGCCGTACATTTGGCTTTCGTGTTTTTAAGAAGGGCCGTGTAGAAAAAGAGATATCCTTGACGTTTGATGACGGGCCGGATGAGATTTATACGCCTGAGCTTCTTGATCTGCTTGCACGCTACAATGCGAAGGCGACTTTCTTTGTCGTGGGTTCGCATGCTGAGGGGCAGGAGAAGCTGCTGAGGCGAATGAAGGATGAAGGCCACAATATCGGCGTTCATAATTATGTGCATAAATCAAACTGGCTTATGCGCCCTCGGACGGTTAAACGCCAAATTGAGCGTACCCTTGATATTATAGAGCAGGCAACGGGGTCGCGTTCGGCTTATTATCGGCCGCCATGGGGGATCGTAAACGTATTTGATTATGCGAAGCTAGGACATTTACAAATTATTTTATGGTCGGCTATGTTCGGTGATTGGCGAATTCGACTTGGTGCGGAGCGGCTGAAGAAGCGGATGCTGGAGAAGCTTAAACCAGGAGAAGTATTGCTGCTTCATGATTGCGGCATGACGTTCGGAGCTGATAAGCACGCGCCTCGGAATATGCTTATTGCTTTGGAGGCTTATTTGGAAGAAGGCGTCAAGCAGGGCTACCGATTTATAAACATCCAGGAAATGATGAAGCTGACTGAAGCTGCGAAGTCGATGCACATCTCGATTTGGAAAAAGTCTTTGATTTCACTATGGCTCATGTGGGAGAAGCTGTTCCACGTTGTCTTCCGTCTAAAAACGGTCGGCAATGTTGAAGATGCTGCGTTCCATTACCGGGTGATCCGATATACCGGTCAAGATGTTGAATTTGCGGACGGCGGGCGTGTGGCCAAGGGAGACAGAGTCGCAGAGCTGCATTTTGATAACAAAAAGTTGTCAACCATCGCGGCGACCTCCAAATCGCCTGTTGCGACAGGCATCCGAATGCTTCGGGAGGTTGAGCAGGCACTTCCGCTGCTTGCTAATCAGCTTGCTGCTGATTTTGAGGCTAACGATATCAAAGCCGTATATGGGGTCACGATGATCCATCGCGGTGCAGATCGTCTGGGCTTTGAAATTTTCCAGCTGCCTGAGGGCTTGTTCGCCAAGTCGACTCGTGTCTACTTGCGCATATTGATAAAGGTGCTCACGAATACGCAGAAGTCGGCCAAGGACAAAAAGAAAAGAGACCTGATTTCACCGCGCATGCTGCTGATGCCTGTTGCAACTATTAGACGTTATGCGACGAATCAGTTGAACATGATGCAGGATATAACCGATGTTGTAGAACGAACATTAAGCGCGGCAGCCGACGAAGCTGCACAACTAGGTACGAAAACAACAGCAATATAACGTGAATGAGGGTTGAATTCCCTCGCTATTAACAGCTGCTCAGGGTATGTTCCTTGATCAGCTGTTTTTTTATGTAGAAATTTTTACTAATAAATGTGTATAAAGGTTCAGGAGCTTGTGCTTGCATGCTTGCAAGAAAGTTAATTAGCGGTTAATACTGATACTTCACAAATAAACAAACAAAAAAGGAATGCAGGCTGTTTCCAGCTTGCATTCCTTTTTTTTAATTTAAAGCTACATTTTCATTACGCCGCCAGTGCTGGCAGAAGTAACAAGATGAGCATAACGGGCCAAGTAGCCGCGCTTGATTTTGAGTTCAAAGCCTTTCCATTCGGAACGGCGTTTTTCGAATTCTTCATCGCTGATCAGTAGATCCATCGTACGGTTGTTCATGTCGATCTCGATGATATCGCCATCTTGAACAAATGCGATTGGACCGCCTTCGGCTGCTTCTGGTGAAGCATGGCCGATGCTGATGCCGCGGGAAGCGCCAGAGAAACGTCCGTCAGTGATAAGGGCTACCTTAGCGCCAAGTCCCATCCCAACGATTTGTGAGGTTGGTGCCAGCATTTCCGGCATGCCTGGGCCGCCGCGAGGTCCTTCATAACGAATGACAACTACATGGCCTTCTTTAATTTTTCCGTTAGCGATGCCGTGAAGCGCATCATCTTGGGAATCGAAGCAGATAGCAGGACCTTTGTGGTAGCCGCCAACTGACTTGTCCACCGCACCTGTTTTGATAATTGCGCCGTTAGGAGCCAGATTACCGAACAATACGGCTAGACCGCCGCGTTCCGTATGCGGGTTATCAATGGTGCGGATAATATCCGTATCTTGGATTTCGCATCCCATTACATTTTCGCGAAGCGTTTTGCCTGTAACGGTAATGCAGTCGCCATTCAAAGCGCCTTCCTTTTTAAACAGCTCGTTTAGAACCGCGCTTACGCCGCCTGCATTGTGAACATCTTCAATGTGATAATCGGATGCCGGAGCGATTTTCGCCAGATGCGGAACGCGCTCAGCCACTTCGTTGATACGTTCAATCGGGTACTCGATACCTGCTTCATGTGCGATAGCAAGCGTATGAAGAACCGTATTTGTGGAGCCGCCCATTGCCATATCAAGCGCGAATGCATTGTCGATTGTATCCTTTGTAACGATATCACGCGGTTTAATGCCAAGCTCAATGATCTTCATAAGCTGGCGAGCCGCATCTTTAACGAATTCTTTGCGCTCTGGAGAAACGGCAAGAATCGTACCGTTGCCTGGCATAGCAAGTCCCATGCCCTCTGCCAAGCAGTTCATCGAGTTAGCTGTAAACATACCCGAACATGAACCGCAAGTCGGACAGCCGAATTGTTCCAGCTCCATCAGCTGATCGTCATTAATTTTACCGGCTTGGTGAGCGCCTACGCCTTCAAATACGCTGGAAAGCGAGATCGAACGACCATCGGAAGTTTTACCTGCTTTCATTGGTCCGCCGCTGACAAGCATCGTCGGGATGTTGACGCGAAGAGCGCCCATGATCATACCAGGTGTAATTTTGTCACAGTTTGGAATGCAGACCATGCCGTCAAACCAGTGAGCATTAACGACCGTTTCAATCGAATCGGCAATAATCTCACGGCTGGCAAGGGAGTAACGCATACCGATGTGGCCCATCGCGATGCCGTCATCTACGCCGATTGTGTTAAATTCAAAAGGAACGCCGCCAGCTTCGCGAATGGCTTCCTTAACAAGCTTTCCGAACTCCTGCAAATGAACGTGACCTGGAATAATATCAATATACGAGTTACAAACCGCAATAAACGGCTTGTCGAAATCTTCCTCTTTTACGCCTGCGGCACGCAGCAAGCTGCGATGCGGTGCGCGGTCGAAACCTTTTTTGATCATGTCTGAACGCATTCTTTTGGCCGCCATGTAAGTGCCCCCTATGTGCATAATAAAATATAATACTCTCGATTTTATCACAACGGACAAGCGTTGGCTATAACGCCTAGCAGTTACGGAAACGAAGCATTCATTAAGAAACCATTAAAAAATACTTAAACATTGTGATATTGCGCCAAACGACAGGACATGCCTGAGGATATTCATGTATAGTATGCTCAATGGACACAATGAGAACAACAATCGGGAGCTTAAAGGAGTGTGCTTTATTATGGAAAGACGCGTTTTAATTGTCGATGACGAGCGTGAAATCGCTGATCTTATAGAAATTTATTTGAAAAACGAAGGGTTCGCTACGGAAAAGGCCTATGACGGAGAGCAGGCATTGCAGGCTTTCGGGAAAAAACCGTTTGATCTGGTCATTTTGGACATTATGATGCCCAATATGGACGGTCTGGAGGCGACTCGCCGCTTAAGGCGCGACCAATCCGTACCTATTCTCATGTTAAGCGCAAAAGCTGAGGATATGGACAAAATCATGGGGCTGATGACCGGTGCGGATGATTATATGATCAAGCCGTTTAATCCGCTCGAGCTCATTGCGCGCGTTCGTTCCTTGCTTAGACGATCTTATCAATACAGTAATCAGACAGAAGGAAAAATCGATACGCGTTCGGATAAAGAGCTTCGGCTGGGTCCGCTGCGCATCGATAAGCTGAGCCATACCGCAGAGGCCGATGGCAAGCCCCTTCATCTTACCTCTACCGAATTCGGCATATTACATTTGCTGGCCAGTCAGCCCGGCAGGGTTTTCAGCGCAGAGGATATATTTCAGCAGGTGTGGAAAGAAAAATATTTTGATTCCAATAATACGGTGATGGTTCATATCAGCAAGCTTAGGGATAAGCTGGAAAAGGAACTTGGCGATAAAATGATCGTAACCGTGTGGGGGGTTGGCTATAAAATTGAAGGATAATATTGCCCTTAAACTTGTTTTCCGAACCCTTCTTCATTTTATAATTAGTGCTGCATTAGCTTTTGTAACGGTGTTTTTCTTCATATTTTCAGGCATGTATTTAGCAAAAAGAATAGGGTTCATAGAAGATATAGCTCGTAAATTAATTTCATTGTACGGTGAAGTTATTCTGTTTGGCGGAACAGGCATTGTGCTGTTCTTTTTGTATTTTTTTATTTTGCAGTGGCAGCAGTTTCATTATTTTGGTCAAATGAACAAGATCGTTCGCGGCATAGCGGAAGGCAAATATGATTTGGATTATAAAATTGAAATGCGTAAACAGAATCTTTTTAGCCCAATGGCTGCCAACATCAATAATCTCGTTGGACGTTTGCATCATGCGCTTGATGAAGAGCGGAAGGCTGAACAGACCAAAAATGAACTTATAACGAATGTTTCTCATGATCTGAGAACGCCGCTGACCTCGGTTCTTGGTTATTTAGGCTTGATTGAGCAGGACCGGTACCGCGACGAAGTGGAGCTGAGGCATTACGTACAAATTGCCTACGATAAATCGCAACGGTTGAATGTGCTTATCAATGACTTGTTTGAGTATACGAGAATGCGTCACGATACATCGGGGCTCAAAGTAACGAATTTTAATTTGATTGAAATGCTGGGGCAGCTGCTCGTGCAGTTTAGGCTGCCGTTTCAGGAAGCGGGCATGCAGAGCAAGCTCGTGGCCGATAATTCGATTGTAATGGTTAAAGGTGACGCAGCAAAGCTGGTTCGTGTTTTTGAAAACCTGATCTCGAATGCCATGAATTACGGCAGAGAAGGGAAGCAAGTGAATGTAACCGCCAAGTTAGAGGAACGCGCTGCGGTTGTAGAAGTTATAAATTTCGGTGATCCTATATCCTCTGCGGATCTGCCTTATATATTTGATCGTTTCTATCGGGTAGATAAATCTCGTACGCAGTGGGCAGGCGGATCGGGGCTGGGACTTGCCATAGCAAAAGGCATCATTCAAAAGCATGGCGGAACCATTTCGGTGACCAGCGACTTGGAACAAACCTCGTTTAAGGTAACACTGCCGATATTTATTAATAATTAAGCTTTTCTTATGGTTTGGTTACAGTCTCCTTAAGCTCCGTCTCCTATACTTGGTTGTATAGAAGCGTTAGTGAAGGGGAGATCAACATCATGCTGATGGAGAGAACGTATAAAGAAAGAACAAATAGCACAAATACGGCTATTAAATTTATGCTCATTGCGGCTTGCGGAGTGATTATCATCCTGTATCTGATGTCATTGAAGGGGAAACCGGCAGTACCCGAGCTGCAGCTCGAATCAGGCTCAGCCATTCTGTTGGACCTTGAAACAGGCGAGGTGCTTTATGAGAAAAATGCAAATGAGGCATTGCCGCCCGCGAGTATGTCTAAGCTGATGACAGAGCTGATTATTTTGGACATGACCAGCGAAGGAAAGCTGGGCTGGGGAGACCGTGTGACAACTAGCCTTTACGCATCCTTGGTACCTGGAGCTCAAATCGGTTTTGAGGCAGGCGAATCCTATACCGTTAGAGAGCTGTTTGAAGCGATGGCGGTACATTCGGCAAACGATGCCGCAGTTGCGCTGGCTGAGCATGTTAGCGGAAGTGAGGCGGAGTTTGCAGCGTTAATGAACAGCCGTGCCATGAAGCTGGGCTTGTCCAGTCAAACGGCATTTGCTAATGCAACCGGGCTAAGCTCCGAAGATTTGCTGCCTTATGAAGGAGCGTCTGCTAAAGCGGATACGGTGATGACGGCCAAGGATACGGGATCGCTTGCCGCCTATCTATTGAAGAAGTATCCAGAAGTACTGGAGGTTTCGAGCCGCAGCAGCGTAAAGCTCGCCAGCACGTCGCAGAAGCTGAAAACGACAAATCTCATGTTAACTGGAATGCCTTATGCCTTTCCTGGCAATGATGGCTTGAAGACGGGGTATACAGTGCAAGCTGGTTATTGCTTTACGGGTACAGCTAAGCAGGAGGGACGGCGGTTAGTATCTGTTATTATGGGAGCCCATTCGCCGGAGCAGCGATTTACGGAAACGAGTTTATTGTTTGATTACGGATTCAAGACGGATGGTTTAGCGAGTTTAATCGGACATATACAAAGTAAACTGGGGATTCAGACGGGTTAAAAGCAAGTGCGCTGCCGGTTATATCGATTTTCGTCGAAAAATGTCGATTATACCGAGCGGATTAATAGTGTAAGCATCGTGTTAAATCTAGAAAAAGCGGATGTCGCTTTTTCTAGATTTTTTGTTTTAATGTCACAAAATCTAACGCAATGAGATTTACTATCCATAATTTGCTGTCTATAATGGAATTATTACGGATGAAGAGGTGAAAACATGCAGTTGACTGAACGTGAAAAAGAGAAGCTGCTTATTACGATCGCAGCTGATTTGGCAAGGCGGCGTATGAACCGCGGCGTGAAGCTTAATTATCCTGAGAGCGTTGCGCTTATCACCTCTGAAATTATGGAAGGCGCGCGTGACGGGATGACGGTAGCGCAATTAATGGAGTTTGGAACGCAAATATTAAAGGCGGAGCAGGTTATGCCCGGTATACCGCAAATGATACATGAGGTTCAAGTGGAAGCAACTTTTCCAGATGGGACGAAGCTTGTCACGATACATGATCCGATTACGCATTAGGCGGTTGATACATAGTAGAGAGGGGAGCTTTGCCAAATGATTCCTGGTGAATACCGAACTGCTTTAGGCGAGATAGCATTAAATGCCGGGCGCCAAACCAAGCAGCTTATCGTTGTAAATACAGGTGACCGACCTGTTCAAGTGGGCTCTCATTTTCATTTTTTTGAAGTAAATCGCGCTTTAAAGTTCGACCGGGAAGCAGCGTTTGGCATGCGGCTTCATATTGCCGCGGGAACGGCGGTCCGCTTCGAGCCGGGCGAAGAAAAGCCTGTCACGGTCGTAGAGCTTGGAGGATCGAAGCTTTCCTATGGACTGAATGGCCTGAGCCAAGGAAAAGCAGAAGCTGGTGCTATGCCTGATGCCGTTCGGGAACGTTTGAAAGCATGGGAGGGCGGCGGCGCATGACGAAGATGGATCGACGAAGCTATGCTGCTATGTTCGGACCGACTACAGGAGATGCAGTAAGACTTGCGGACACGGAGCTTTGGGCCGAAATTGAGCATGATTTTACGGTGTACGGCGATGAGTGTAAATTCGGCGGCGGCAAGGTTATCCGGGACGGCATGGGACAATCGAGCGGCGCACTGCGTGATGAGGGTGTGCTCGATACGCTCATTACGAATGCGGTCATCATCGATCATTCCGGAATCGTGAAAGCGGACATCGGCATCAAAGACGGCTTTATCGTTGGAATTGGCAAAGCGGGTAATCCGGATATTATGGACGGTGTTCATCCGAATATGATCGTCGGTGCAAGTACCGAGGTAATCGCTGGAGAAGGGAAAATCGTAACGGCCGGAGCCATCGATTCGCATATCCATTTTATTTGTCCGCAGCAGATTGAGACAGCGTTATCCTCAGGCGTCACGACGATGATCGGCGGCGGAACGGGACCTGCGACAGGCACCAATGCGACAACGGTTACGCCGGGCGCGTGGCATATGCGACGGATGCTGGAGGCGGCGGAGCATTTTCCAATGAACATCGGTTATACAGGAAAGGGCAACGCCTCGTTTACTGCCCCGCTCATCGAGCAAATCGAAGCGGGTGCGATCGGACTAAAGCTGCATGAGGATTGGGGAACGACGCCAGCGGCGATCGATGCCTGCCTGCAGGCCGCAGATCAGTACGATGTGCAGGTCGCGATCCACAGCGATACTTTAAATGAGGCGGGTTTTGTAGAGGATACCTTAGCGGCTATCGGCGGCCGGACGATCCATACCTACCATACGGAAGGTGCGGGAGGCGGTCATGCGCCGGATATCATTATCGCGGCAGGCGAGCTGAACGTGCTGCCGTCTTCAACGAATCCGACTCGCCCTTTTACAATCAATACAATAGAAGAGCATTTGGACATGCTGATGGTTTGCCATCATCTCGACAGCAGCATACCGGAGGATGTGGCGTTCGCGGATTCACGGATTAGACCGGAGACGATAGCTGCCGAGGATATTTTGCATGATATGGGCGTATTCAGCATGATCAGCTCCGATTCCCAGGCGATGGGACGAGTAGGAGAAGTCATCATTCGCACCTGGCAAACGGCTGACAAAATGAAAAAGCAGCGCGGTCCGCTGTTGCCGGATAACGAGCAGAATGATAACTTCCGCATCAAGCGTTATATTGCGAAGTATACGATCAATCCAGCGATAACGCACGGTGTTTCGCATTTGGTCGGTTCACTTGAAGCAGGTAAATTCGCTGACCTTGTCATATGGAGTCCCATGTTCTTCGGGGTTAAGCCGGATCTTGTACTCAAGGGCGGAAGCATTGCATTTGCACAAATGGGAGATCCAAACGCCTCGATTCCGACGCCGCAGCCGGTATTCGGCCGTCCCATGTTTGCATCCTTCGGCAAGCTGGTATTCAACAGCTCCATAACGTTTGTATCTCAGGCAGCTTATGACCGAGGAATAGCAGAGGAGCTTGGCCTTCAGAAGCGTATCGAACCGGTGAAAGGCTGCCGCACGGTTACGAAGAAGGACATGATCCATAATGACGCGACACCGAAGCTGGAAGTAGACGCGGAGACCTACCATGTGCTGGTAGATGGCGAGCATGTAACCTGCGAGCCGGCAGAGGTGCTTCCGATGGCTCAGCGTTATTTCTTGTTTTAAAGGCTATATAATGCCTCAGGGGCTGGGAGGAGGCAATGGAAAATGAATGATAGTGTCAGATGGCTGGCCATGCAGCAGCTGCTGGATTCGGCCCTGCCGATCGGCGGTTTCTCGCATTCGTTCGGCTTGGAGACGATGGTTCAGGACGGCAGGATGAATCGTTCCAATCAGCTCTTCGCTTATGCCGCCGCGATGCTGCTGCAAAGCTGGGCGAGCTCGGATGCCATGGTCATCAAAGCCGTATACCGCGATGCACCCCAAGCGGATTGGGAGCGGCTGTGGTCGGTTGAACGGCTAGTGCATTTGCAACGGGTCGCTTCCGAGACACGCAGCGGCGTGGAGAAAATGGGCAGGCGGCTGCTTCAGCTCGCATCGGCGATTCATCCGCAGCTGGACTGGGCCCCGCTTTCTGAGGCGATGCGGGCTGGCAAATGTTTTGCTTCGCATCCGCTTTCGCATGGCTATACGTGCTGGCTGCTTGGCGTATCGGAGGAGCGGGCAATACAGGGTTATTTTTACAGCTGCATCGTAACCTGCGTCAACAGCGCGCTGCGACTCATGTCGATGGGACAGACAGAGGGGCAATTTTTGATTGCAAGGCTGACTCCATTGACAGAGCAAGCGATGTCAGTAGCGAGGGAGCTTGAACCGGAGGCGGCTTACTCAAATATGCCAATGGCGGAGATAGCGATGATGCGGCATGAGCGTTTGTATTCACGATTATTTATGTCTTAACGACTATCTATACGAAAATGGAGGAATAACAAATGTGCCAAGGACAAGGACATACACATCAGGAATGGGAAAGCCCGGCGATCGACAGCTCAAGACCGATTCGAATCGGAATCGGCGGACCGGTAGGGTCTGGCAAGACAGCGCTTGTGGAAAGACTGACGCGCGAGCTTCATACGAAATATAGCGTGGCCGTGATCACAAACGATATTTATACAAAAGAAGACGCCAGAATCCTTTTCAATACAGGCGTGCTGCCAGAGGAACGCATCATTGGCGTGGAAACAGGCGGATGCCCGCATACGGCCATTCGTGAGGATGCATCGATGAATTTTGAAGCGATTGAAGAGCTGGAGCGTCGTTTTGATCATTTGGATCTTATCTTTATTGAGAGCGGCGGAGATAATTTGGCGGCTGCGTTCAGTCCCGAGCTGGTGGATCGTTTTATCTATATTATCGACGTGGCCCAAGGAGAGAAAATTCCTCGCAAAGGCGGCCCTGGCATCATGCGTTCCGATTTGCTTGTCATTAATAAAATCGATCTGGCACCTTATGTAGGCGCAAGTCTCGAGGTCATGGAGGCCGATACTGTGAAAATGCGTGGTGATCGCCCATTCGTGTTCTCCAACTTGTTCGGCGGCGACGGCGTTGACAAGATCGTGAGTTGGCTGACGCATGAAGTTGCCCATGCGCGGGGGACGGAGCATTCCCATGTGATCCAACTGACCAATATACCTTCAGACCATCGGCATACTGCATCCTAAATGGAACTTGTAAATCAATTGGGTCAGCATGACGGCACGGTGAGTGAGCATCGCATCCGGACGTCTGTGCTGCGCGCAGACTTTGCAAATCGGCGAGGCCGGACGTTCGTCGAAAATAAGTTTCATACCGCGCCTATAAAAATTGCGAAGGCATTTCCGCTGGATGACCAGTTAGGCGTCATCGTCATGGATGTGTCGCCCGGTTTGCTCAGCGGCGACAGATATGAGCTGGATTGGTTTTCCGGCCAAGACTCTCATGTCATGATTACCAATCAATCTTACACGAAGGTGCATCCGAGCCAGCCAGCTGCTGACTCTTCGATGCTGCAGGTGTTCGCTCTTGAAGAGAATGCCGTCGTCGAGCATATGCCTGAGCCGGTAATGCTGTATAAGGATGCGGCGTTTCGAAACGAGACAAAAGTTAATTTGAAGGCGGGTTCGGTTTGGATGCAGGCGGATGTGCTTTGTCCTGGACGCACCCTGCGGGGCGAGCGGTTCGATTATCGATTCTATCGCAACTCGCTGTCCGTTTATTACGGGGAAGAGCTTATTTTCTCCCAGCGTCAACGGATCGAGCCGGCGAAGCAAGACATAACGGCGCCTGGCTGCTGGGATGAAATGACTCACACCGCAACCTTTTATCTGTTTTCCGATCGCGTGAACAGCTCGCATTTAGAACAGCTGCAGGAAAAATTGGATAGCTTTGCTTCGCCTGAGGGCCATTTGATCGTTGCAGGCGCGTCGCTGACATATCGGTTCGGGGTAGCGGTCTCAGCGGCTTCGACAGCAGCTTGGCCTTTGCAGCAGCTAATGCGGGAGTTGTGGCAGACAGCGCGCAAAGGTTTGCTGGATAAGCCTCCGCTGCGCTTTTTGCAGGGATAATTGCGTAAGATTATGTTTTCGAATTGTTTCCAAGTGTAAGCAAAAAGGCCAGCCGGCGTTTCTTTTGGTTGGCTTTTTTGCGCTTCTGTTAAGAAAGTCGTATATTTCTGTAAAAGAGGATTAGTTAATCTCATAAAGGAACGTTATAATATGAACAGCTGATTGCTTTTTATGAAATATAGGATAGGTTGGTGATCGATTGGAAGCTTCAAATGCAGAAAGGCTCGAATTAATGAGAAAACTAGACGAATCCTTTCGTCAAGTCCGCAGGCAAATCAATGCGGAATGGAATAGCTATAATGTGCATGGGCTTGGATTGACCCATGGCAGGATGCTCATCATCTTGTCGCAATCAGGCGCGCAGAAGGCATCGGCATTAGCGGAGCAGCTCATGATTACGAGCGGGGGAGTAACGGGGATCGCGGACCGATTGATAGAGCTGGGTTATGTGAAGCGGGAGCGGGGAGAGAAGGATCGTCGCGTGGTCATGCTTGACCTGACAGACGAAGGCTTAAAAATCGTCAACCTTATCGAAACAGTCCGCTCAAAATTGATGCATAAGCTTTTTGAAGGCATGTCGGTAACGGACATGGAGAAGGGTGTCCAGCTTTTTGAACATATGAGCAGGAATATGGAATCGGATGTTACAAATTCGTGACTATTTACATATTTCATTATTAATACACGGAAAATTGGTGTAGAATAAACTTGAAATTTGTCGAATGAAATAGGTTGACAAATTCCGATAAAACAACTAGGATTAAAAGGAATTAATACATTCAATTGTTTAGGGGAGATTACGATGAAAAAGGCATTAGCATTAGCGGTTTCGTTGTTTCTGATGGTTGCGATTGTCGCAGCTTGCGGAGCAAACAAAAATGATGCAGGAAACGCGGCGAATAACGGCGCAGCGACGAATAACACGGCTGGCGACAAAGCGGAGAAGAAAAAGATCGCGCTTGTGCTGCCTGAAAAAATCGGCGTGAACAAATTTTTTGTATTGATGGATGAAGGCTTCAAAAAAGCCGGCGATGAATTCGGCGCTGAAGTAAAAACAATCGAGTCCACTGACCCAGCAGGCTTCGAACAGAACCTTCGCGCAACCGTTGCCGAAGATTATGATCTGATCATTACCGCAACTTTCCAAGCAGAGGATGCATTGAAGAAGGTTGCTGCTGAAAACCCGGACAAGTCATTCGCTGTCATTGATACAGTCGTTGATCTTCCAAACGTACGCAGCGTTAACTTCCGCGAGCATGAAGCATCTTACCTGATGGGCGCGCTTGCTGGCCTTTCCACTAAAACAAATATCGTAGGCGCTGTCGTCGCAATGGACGCGCCGCTCCTTAGCAAATATACATCAGGATTTGAGCAAGGCTTGAAAAGCACGAATCCAGATGCGCAATTCCTTATCAACTATGTAGGCAGCTTCACGGATCCGGTTAAAGGTAAAGAGCTTGCTTTGCTGCAACAATCTAAAGGAGCTGACTTTATCGCAGGTATGGCTGCTGTTGGCGACAACGGCGTATTCGAAGCAGCGAAGGAAAAAGGCTTCTTTACATCCGGCCAAGATACAGACCGTACCGAAGAAGATCCAGAGCATATCGTTCTTTCGCAATTGAAGGGTACGGATGCGGTTGCTTACGAAACGGTGAAAAGCTTCGTAGATGGAAGCTTCGCTTTCGGCGTAGCAGACTACGGCTTGAAAGAAGACGGCGTAGGCCTTACGTTCGTAACCAGAGACAGCAAATCTACGCTTAGCCCGTTCATCGGCCAAGAAAATGTAGATAAAGTTAAATTGATTGCTGAAGATATCAAATCTGGTAAAATCGTAGTAGTAAACCCGCTAGCTCAATAGAATGACATGCCGGCTGCTACCCATGCAGCCGGTTTGCTTGTTGCTTGGAGGCTTCTTCCTATATGGAGGAAGTGGTTTTTTTTGTTTAAACGGTACGGCATGGAATGGGGAGGAGCATTTGTATGTTGCTGCAAATGGACAGCATTACGAAATCATATGGGAGCGTAACCGCAAATAACAATGTTCAGTTTTCGCTGCAAAGAGGTGAAATTCATGCCTTGGTTGGTGAAAACGGTGCTGGGAAGACAACGCTGATGCGCATATTGTACGGAATGGAAAGTCCGACAAGCGGTGAAATCCTTATGGATGGAAAACCGGTTTCGTTTGCCAGTCCTGCTGATGCGATCAAGCATAAAATAGGTATGGTCCACCAGCATTTCATGCTGTTCCCGACGTTTACGATAGCCGAGAATATTGTAATCGGGCGTGAGCCCTCTAAGGGAGTAGGCTTTGATCGTAGGGCCGCTGCCGCCGAAACGGAACGAATCGGCAAGCTTTATGGCATGCCGGTAGATCCTTGGAAGAAGGTTGCAGATTGCTCGCTTGGCATGCAGCAGCGCGTAGAAATTTTGAAGGTTCTTTATCAAGGAGCGGAAGTCATTATTTTGGATGAGCCTACGGGCGTTTTAACCCCTCTTGAAGTAAAGGAGCTGCTGATTGCGATAAAAGGATTAGCTGCGCAGGGTAAAAGCTTTATTCTGATCAGCCACAAGCTGCAGGAAATTATGGAAGTCGCCGATCGGGTAACCGTTCTGCGGGATGGCAAGGTTAGCGGAACGGTTGACGCAAAGGATACAAGCGCGGAACAATTGTCACGGCTTATGGTCGGTAGGGATTTGATACATATATCACGTAATGAGGCCAGCAGAGGCAAGAAAGTGCTGGAGGTATCAAACGTTTCCCTCAAAGGATTGAAAACAAAGCCGCTGCTCACGAATGTGAACCTTCATGTAGATGAAGGAGAGATAGTCGGCATTGCAGGTATATCAGGCAATGGCCAATCGGAACTCATTCAAACGATATCCGGCCTTATAAAACCTGATGGCGGTGAAATAAAGCTACTAGGACAGGACGTGACCGGTTCACCGGCGGGTGTTATTCGTGAGCGGGGGCTTGCTCACATTCCGGAAGACCGTTACCAATGGGGCGTTGCGAAGGATGCAACCGTTACGGAAAACGGTTTGATGGGTCATACAGGCAAGCATCAGAAATACGGCATGTTAGACGGTGCCGGAATTCGTCAGATGGTAAGTGAATGGGTTACGCGCTTTGGCATTAAAACAGGCTCGTTATCTACCAAGGCGCAGTTCCTGTCCGGAGGCAATCTACAAAAACTTATTGTTGCTAGGGAGCTTGCCCAGAAAACTCCGTTCCTCATTGCGGCTGAACCCACGCGCGGCGTGGATGTCGGCGCTATGGAGATCATCCACGGAGAGCTTCTCAAGAAGCGAGACGAAAGAGGGGCAATCCTGCTCATTTCCTCTGAATTAACCGAAATATTGAAGCTGTCTGATCGGATTTTGGTGATGTATGAGGGGCAGATCGTAGGCGAGCTGGATGCGGATACGGCTACCGAGGAGCAAATTAGTTTGTTAATGGCAGGAGGAAAAGCGGTTGGATAAGCTGGTACAAATCGGACGCTCGCTGCTGCAGCCGCTTTTGGCGGTTCTTGTCGGCTTGGCAGCAGGCGCAATTGCCATCGTCATCGTCGGGGGCTCCGTTACGGAAACATACGCTGAAATGTGGAAGGGCGCATTCGGCAGCTTCTACTTTTTTACGAATACATTAAGCCGCGCGACACCGATCATATTGATCGGGCTGGGAGTTGCGCTAGCCTTTCGTGCTGGATTTTTTAATATGGGCTCAGAAGGTCAAATGGTGCTGGGCGCGCTAAGCGCAGCAGTAACAGCCATCTACCTGCCTGGACCTGGTTGGTTCAAGCTTATTGCTGCAATTATAGCCGGTATTATTTCCGGGGGAATATGGTCGGCATTCGCAGGCTGGCTGGATGCCAGATTCCGAATGAATCTGCTGATCACCACTTTATTGCTTAATTATATTGCTACTCTCTTTGCAGGTTATATCGTATCTTATCCCTTGAAGGATCGCACGGGTTCGGCAGCAATGGCTCAAACCGTTATGATCGATCAAAGCGTATGGCTGCCAAAGCTTTTTAAAGGAATGAGCCTGCATGCCGGCTTCCTTATTGCTGCAGTTGGGGCCATATTGTTGTTCCTGTTTATGCGCTATACGGTTAGAGGCTATGAAATACGCATGCTGGGCGGCAATCCGCTATTTGCAAGCTATGGCGGCATCAAGCGGGGGAAAATGATGCTGATCAGCATGTTTGTCAGCGGAGGTTTGGCCGGTCTAGCAGGCTCCGTTGAGGTGCTGGGTACACAGTATCGTTATTTGGACGGGGCATTAACCTCGCCAGGATACGCCTGGTCAGGGATAATGGCAACGCTGCTTGCAAGCTCGCATCCGCTGGGAACCGCGGTAGCCGCGATACTGCTTGCCGCCTTGCAGACAGGCGGAATGGGCATGGAGCGTAACACGGAGGTGCCGCTCGAGGTATCAAGTATCATTCAAGCGGTCCTTATCTTATTCGTTTCTGCGAAATTCACTTATTCGTTTATAAAACGCAAGAAGGCGAGGTCATAATATGGATTTTTTATTAGATGCCTCCTTGTTTGCCTCGACACTTCGTATGGTAACGCCAATACTGCTTGCGGCACTCGGCGGCGCCATATGCGCACGAGTCGGTTTGTTTAACGTAGGTCTTGAAGGCTTAGTGCTGATCGGTGCCTTTTCTGCGATCGTGGGTAACCATTTTACGGGGAATGTATTTACTGCAGTGCTTTTTGCGGTATTATGCTCGCTTTTATTTTCGATATTGTTTGGATATATGAGTATACAGCTTAAGGCGAACGTCATTGTTGTCGGGATAGCCCTTAACTTTTTGGCGCTGGGGCTGACGACGTTCTCCTTGCGTGCGATCTTTGATGTGAAAGGCGCATACTACAATAAGGATATGGTGGGCCTGCCCAAATGGGATATTCCGGTTCTAAAGGAAATTCCATGGCTTGGGGATGTATTATCCGGGCATTCACCGCTCGTTTATTTATCGATTCTGCTAGTCATTGCCCTGCAACTATTTTTGTTCAAGACGGTAACAGGCTTTCGATTGCTTGCCGCAGGCGAGAATCCAACTGCAGCCAAGAGTCTGGGCATTAAAGTATCACGGATCCAATATGGCGCAGTGCTGATGTGCGGCGTGCTGTGCGGGCTTGCAGGCGCCCAGTTGTCGCTTGGGAATGTAACGATGTTTACGGAAGGCATGACATCCGGACGGGGTTTCATCGCGCTCGTTGCGACGATGCTTGGCCAATCGAATCCAATCGGTGTTGCTGCATCGAGCCTGCTGTTTGGCTTCATGGATGCACTTAGCATCAGGCTGCAGGGCTTCGCCCTGCCGACGCATTTTACGATGATGCTGCCTTATATCGTTACGATCATTGCTATGTTATTCTTTAAAGACAAAGGCTACATGCAGGAAGCGCGCAAATCGAATGAAAGCTCTCGGTAAATTGGACAG
Source organism: Paenibacillus sp. 01T443 (assembly GCF_056398325.1). Classification (NCBI taxonomy): domain Bacteria; kingdom Bacillati; phylum Bacillota; class Bacilli; order Caryophanales; family Paenibacillaceae; genus Paenibacillus; species Paenibacillus sp. 01T443. The sequence goes on along the minus strand of NZ_JBFTPE010000013.1, from coordinate 132,017 downwards.
AGCAAGTAGACTGCTCGATTAGTCATACAAGTAAGCAAATAGGACAAGTATGGAGGTAAAACGATGCATAAAAAAGCAGATCGGCTCAAAAAAGTGACGGCAATCAGACAAGCGGAGATTGCGCAGGAGATTGCCCATCGGGTGCCCCCAGGTCAAACGGTTACGGAACGGTTTCCAATCCTGCATGAAGGGGAAGTTCCCGTCTATGATTTAAACAACTGGAAGCTTCGCGTATTTGGCGAGGTCGCTGAGGAACGGACTTTCAGCTTCGAGGAGCTGCTTGCTCTTCCGCAAACGAAGACCTTATGCGATATTCACTGCGTAACCAGATGGTCCAAGCTGGATACCGAGTGGGAGGGCGTGAAATTTAAGGATTTGCTGCCCCTGCTCGGCGTGAAGCCGGATGCCAAATACGTCATGATCCATGCAGATGAGGATTATGATACGAATGTTCCGTTAGCGGATTTGCTGCATGAAAATGTATTGCTGGCGCACCGCTTTGACGGCGAGCCTCTGACTGATAAGCATGGCTGGCCGATGCGCTTGCTTGTTCCTCATTTGTATTTCTGGAAAAGCGCAAAATGGATTACGGGAATTGAATTTATGAAAGAGGACCGCGAGGGCTTCTGGGAGCGCAACGGCTTCCACAACTATGCAGATCCGTTCCAGGAACAGCGTTTTAGCAGCGACGAGAACGCAATGCCTGAGGATGAATGGCTAAAAAAGGAGTTTGATTGAGCAGATGCTTCCTATATTACAAGTTAATCCGGAGGATTTGCCGGCTTACGCTATCGTTTGCGGCGATCCGCGGCGTGCCGAGCTTATATCGCAAAAGCTGGTTAATGTTAAAGAGCTTGCGTTTGCGCGGGAATACCGTACTTTCGTAGGGGATTATGAGGGTGTGCGGCTTGCTGTCGTAAGTCATGGCGTAGGCTCGCCAGGAGCGGCTGTCTGCTTCGAGGAGCTGATTCGGGGCGGCGTAAAAACACTAATACGTGTCGGTACGGCAGGTTCGTATTCGGCGGATCATCCTGCAGGCAGTCTGGTCGTAAGTACGGCTGCCGTCCGGGCTGAGGGCCTAACGCATCAGCTGGTGCCGGCAGGTTTCCCTGCTGTTGCTGACAGTGAGGTGACAGAAGCTCTTTATGCGTCGGCGCTGGAGAGCGAAGGGATTGTAAAGAAAGGCATTACCGTTACGCTCGACGTGTTCTTCTCCGGCGTTGTGGACATTCCACATCGTCAATACAAGCAAGCGGGAGCAATTGCCGTTGAGATGGAAATTGCTGCGCTGTATGTCATTGCAACGCTTCGTGGAGCGCGTGCCGGTGCAATCTTGGCATTGGACGGTTACGCGGATTCCGATTTGGCTGGCGAGTACGATCCGCATACGGATGTCGTAACGAAAGCGGTTGAGCGGGAGATCGAAACGGCGCTGCGGGCTGTTTCCAAGCTTGCGGCCGTGTAAAAATCTTGTTGCTGGGCAAGGAGGAAACGTCTCGTGAGCAGAACATTGTTTAAATGCGAGTGGCTGGGTGGCGATTTGCATCCGCATGTGTCTGCTTATTATTTTAAGCAGTGGTCTGATTACTCGATGACCTTTCACACGCATGACGCTATCGAAATTATGTATGTCATCTCCGGGGCGTGCGTCATCGAGCTTGAAGCGGCAGGGTCGGAGGAAGCTTGTGATATGATGCTCAAAAAGGGTGACTTCGTTATTTTAGACGCGAATGTTCCGCACCGGCTCATCGTCGACGAGCGCGGTCCATGCCGTATGCTTAACGTTGAATTTGATTTCCGGAAGCGCCATGCGGCGTTTCCCTCTATGCGTCAGCTTGCTTTGGAGGACGAGGATGTGGCTTATTTGTTCACAGCGCAGTCCTCTTATTTGTTTTTGCGCGATGCAAGCGAAGTGTACCAAGTACTGAAGAGCTTGGTGCTGGAGCTGGACAGCATAGGCAAACGCATCAATATGAAAGCGGAGCTTTTGTTCGCTCAGCTTCTGCTTGCCATTGCAAGACTGCACAAGGAGTCAGAAACGAAGGGCGTTAACCCTGCGGATCTCTATGTAAAACAAGCGATTGAGTACATGCACCACAACTATGACCGCGATATTCAAGTGAAGGATATTGCGGCGGCTGTCAACCTGCATCCCGGTTATTTGCACCGCGTTTTTCGGACACAGCTGGGCAAAACGCTTACAAGTTATTTGACGGAGCTGCGGATGGAAAAAGCGAAAATGCTGCTGATGGAGACGGATATCGCCATTGCGGATATTTGTGATTACGTCGGTGTAGGAAGCAGGCAATATTTCCACGCCATGTTCAAAAAATACACGAGCCTGACGCCGATTGCTTACCGGAATTCGATGGATACCCATAACTACCTGTAAAATAGTTCATAGCTGTCAGCCTGCTTAGTTGCAAAAGTGATGATTTCTGACACTTGCGGAGACACTTGGTCACTATTTTGATAACGCTTCCGAAATATCGTTGCTAAAATATAGAGGAGATTAAACGAATCTATTAGACGATAATTGGAGGCTGATTGGCATGTCTGCATTTAAAATTACATTTATAGGCGCGGGCTCGATTGGATTCACGCGCGGCTTGCTGCGAGATCTGCTTGCTGTTCCTGAATTCCAAAACATCGAGGTTGCGTTTACCGATATCAATGCGCATAACCTTGAAATGGTTACGGCGCTTTGCCAGCGTGATATCCACGAGAACGGTCTTTCGATAGCGATCCAATCGACTACGGATCGCCGCGAGGCATTGAAGGATGCGAAGTACGTAATTTGTACAATCCGCGTCGGGGGTCTAGAGGCTTTTGCAACAGACGTGGATATTCCCCTCAAATACGGCGTTGACCAGTGCGTAGGCGATACACTGAGTGCCGGCGGCATTATGTACGGCCAGCGGGGCATTGCAGAGATGATGAACATTTGCCGCGATATTCGCGAGGTGGCGGCGGACGATGTACTTCTGCTCAACTATGCTAACCCTATGGCGATGATGACATGGGCTTGCAATAAATATGGCAACGTACGAACGATTGGTTTATGTCATGGGGTACAGGGCGGACATTGGCAAATTGCCGAGGCCTTTGGTCTTAAGCAGGAGGAAGTCGATATTATTTGCGCGGGTATCAACCACCAAACCTGGTATATCCAAATCAAGCATGGCGGCGAGGATTTGACAGGCAAGCTGCTGGAAGCATTCGAGAAGCATCCGGACTTTAGCCGCACGGAGAAGGTGCGTATCGATATGCTTCGCCGCTTCGGTTATTACAGCACCGAATCAAACGGCCATTTGAGCGAATATGTGCCTTGGTACCGTAAGCGTCCGGAAGAGATTAACGATTGGATTGATATGAGCTCTTGGATTAACGGTGAGACAGGCGGATATTTGCGTGTATGCACGGAAGGACGAAATTGGTTTGAGACGGATTTCCCTAACTGGATGAAGGATCCGGCAAATGAATTCAAAAGCGAGCTCCGCAGTCATGAGCACGGCTCTTACATTATCGAAGGTTTGGAAACGGGACGAGTTTACCGCGGTCATTTTAATGTTGAGAACCATGGCGTCATCGCGAATCTGCCTAATGATGCCATCATCGAGGCGCCAGGCTATGTGGATCGCAACGGGATCTCCATGCCGACGGTAGGCGAGCTGCCGCTTGGAGCTGCTGCTGTATGCAACGTTAGCATATCTGTTCAGCGCCTAGCAGTTGAAGCAGCGATCCACGGCGACGATAAGCTGTTGCGTCAAGCTTTTATGATGGATCCACTTGTCGGTGCCGTTTGCAATCCGAATGAAATTTGGCAAATGGTCGATGAAATGCTTGTGGCGCAGGAGCAGTGGCTGCCGCAATATACTGATTCTATCGCAGCAGCTAAAAAGCGCCTAACGGAAGGGCCGTTGCTTCCTACGCGTGAATACGAAGGCGCAGCGCGTCTGAAGGTGAAGACGGTTGAGGAGATGCAGCAAGACCGGGAGGCTGCGAATAAGAATGCAGGCGAATCGGATAAAGGGAAGGAACGCGTTTAACGCGGTGCATATTTCAGTTCAATAGGTTCGAGGACGGCGCCGGGAGGACTCCATGCAGGCGGTCCGAACTTCTTGAGGTAACCAAGCGTGTTCATATAGTCTTCAACAGGCTGCTCTTCGTCCATCTTGCGGAATATTTCCCAGCAGGCGATGACATCATTTAAAGCTCTATGGCCGCCGATGAGCGGGATGCCGTATCGATCCGACATATCCTTAAGGGTATGCGGATAAACATGGCGTGCACGGCTGATGGTCAGCGTGTCGATGAAGCTGTTCGAAAAAGACCTGCCAGCGATGCGAAGCAGGGAATGATGCAGGAATCCGAGATCGAAGGCGGCATTGTGGGCAATCAGAACGTTGTCTCCGAGCATGCGGTTCAAGATACGAAATGCGGTATCTTCGTCCATTCCTGTAGCCGTCATTTCATCGGTGATGCCGGTCAGCTCGGTTATTTTGGCCGAAAGCTTACCGTCATATCGAACCAGTGTGCTGAATTCACTTGCAATTTCGCCGTTAACGCAGCGGATAGCCGCCATTTCTATAACACGGTCCTTCTTCGGATCAAGTCCGCTCGTTTCAAAATCAATGACGGTATAAGAATGTGCAGTCATAGCTGTTTCACCACTTTTTCTAGTAATAAGTTTGAGTTCCTTATGCTTATTATTCGCTAAAAGTGATAAATAACCTTTTATTTCGCGCTTGAAACAAAGAGACTGGTTCCGGAAAAGGCTGTATGCCTTTCGCCGAACCAGTCTCTTTTTTACTGAAGTTAAGGAATGGGCACATGAAAAACAGTGTCGTTTATACTGGCGCTGTGCAGCAGTTACGTACACGTTTCAACAAAAGCTCAAGCTGCTTTTCTATGCCGAAGCCTAAGTAAAATCATCTAAAATGAAGAGTACTTATTGCTGCGCTGTAGTTTTTACAATCTAAACCCTGCTCGAGAGTAGATTCTCTGACTGCATTGCAGTTTCTGCAATAGATTTCGCAGAATCCGTTAATTTTTCCGTCAAGGAGGGTGTTTCTGATGTATTTTCTGCAATGTAGGTCTTTGAACTGAATGTCATGTCAGCTTTCTATTGTAGAAAGTGCAGTAGACCTCATGCGATTCAGGAGCAACAACGCTACAGCAGTCTAAAGAGACGGCACAGTTAGGTAAAAAGCCTTCCTGGCCGTCTCTTTGGCATATGGACTTATCCTTAAACTGCGGCGTTAGTGGTTGTTGCCAGAAGCGTTTCCTTTTTTATCGGATGTTTTTGTTGTTGTGTTTTTTGTAGCATGACCTTGCTGCTTTGCCATTGTGAATTCCCTCCTTTTCGATGCAATAGCTGTAGTGTGTGATTAATGAATCGGTTGCTATTCGAAAATAGGTGTCTGAAGGCTGGTGAAAATCCTGCCAATCCAATGGCTTCATTTATTTCAACTTTGATTCGAGGAATCGAACAAATCCAATCCTAATTTTCATAGTCACATCCATTTGTTAATTTTTGTTAGATTTATGCACGAATTTCGTTTCGGCCAGCGTTTTCAAGTCGAGGCTGTGACCTTAATCGCGAGAACAATGAACTAAAACAAAGAATAGGTTTCCTAGAGCTTCCCATATGGGAGGCTAGTGACTATTTTGAGGAAGAGAGCGCTTTCTTGCTGAAAGGGAATACTGTATCGATATGATAAAATGAATAAAAAGAAAGCGTTATCGAGTTGATGTACAACGGGGGATGCAGCAAATGCGGAATGGGACGAGTTTTTGGACCAGATTAAACCTTTTTAAAGGTGCGCCGCTTTCTCCTGAAAGCAAACTCAGCAAGGATGCCGTTACGGCACTGCTCATTCATTGCTGCTTTCAGTTCGGCGCATCCATGTCAGGCTTGTTTCTAAATTTATATTTATGGCGGTTAACGCAGGATTTGATGGTCAACGGGATTTATAACATTATCGTATTCCTGCTGACGCCGCCGGCATTCGCGCTGGGAGGCTGGATTGCCAAACGCCGTGACCGAATGGTTACCTACCGGTTAGGAATCGTGATGATTGCCATCTTTTATTTGATGGTCGTTATTGCCCAGGAGCATGTCGCGCAATACTACATAATGTTTGCTATTTTCAACGGGATTGCCGCGGGGCTGTATTGGACCGGCTACTTAGTCATTCAATATGATGTCTCAACTGAAGCGAACCGCATACGTTTTCTTGCAATCAACATGATCGCATTTAACGCGTCCGGGCTTGCCGGGCCGGCACTTGCGGGGTTTATCATTCAGCGCAGCGAGGGTCTGACGGGCTACGTATTTATATTCATGCTGGCGTTTATCATGTTCTTGATCGCCGCGATTGTCAGCTTCCGTATACCGATGATTCCATCTCATCACAAAGCGTATTATTTAAAATTTATGGGGCTTGTCATGAACAAGAACCGACGCTGGATGAAGGCGTTGTTTAGTTTTTTTGTGCTCGGCCTATTCCAGGGCATTATGCTGTTTTTGCCTAATATCATGCTTTATCAAACCGTTGGCCGCGAGGATTGGGTCGGATATTTAGGTGTGTTTTTCTCCTCTCTGACCGTTGCTACCGGTTATGTCATCTCAAGGAAAGCGCAAAAAGAGCAGGTTCGCAAATACGTGCTGCTTTCTACAACGGGTGTCGCGTTAGGCTCGTCGCTGCTGCTTATCCAAGTGGATTTTTGGTCTGTCGCCTTATTTATGATCTTGTTCTCGATTTGCAATCCGCTTGCAGTCAATACGCTTACCTCTTATTATTACCGATTGATCGGCACACTGCCGCTCAAAGGCCAGCTGCGCGTAGAATCCGTCGTCATGCGGGAGCTTTTTCTTAACGCGGGAAGGGTGCTCTCCATTAGCTTGCTTATCTTTCTTGCTAAGGATTTGGAATCGGTATGGATGCCGGTTGTGCTGTTCAGCATGGCCGTGCTGCAATATGTATCGGTGCTATTAATTAAGGAGAAGCAGTGCGTGGAGCAAGAGCAATTAAAATCATAATGGGTTAACCTCAGCCTTGTGGAATAAGGGCTGAGGTTTTTTTTGCGTTTGCAGCAAGTGACCAGAGAATATTTAAACTTAAATACAGAAAAAATTATAAGTATTCATGCTGTAAAATCTGTTATTCTGAATGGATGAATACTTGCGGACGAATGAAAAAAGCAAAGGGGAGTTTATCCGTGCAGAGGAAATATCATACCATCTATCTCATGATTACGCTGGGAATGCTGCTGTTGACGGGCTGTATGAGAGGCGGCGGAGACCCTTCTATTCATGAAGAGGCTGACCATACTGAAATTACAAAAACGGTAACGCTTACTTTTTGGAGAAATTCCGGAAACAAGGCGGAAAATGCCGCTTATGATCAATTGATTGCAGCGTTCATGGAGAAGAATCCTTCGATTCGAATACAAATGATGCCATTCCCCTATAGCGATTATGATACGAAGCTTCGAACCTCTGTAGCCGCCGGCAACCCGCCGGACATAATGGCCATCGATGCGCCGAACCTTGCGTCCTATGCCGAGGCAGGCGCACTTTTGCCCTTAACGGATCGTTTTCAGCGTGATGGTCATATCGAGGATATCCCGCAAACGACAATTGACGGCTACACTTATCGGCAAAATATTTATTTGGCTCCAATGACGGAATCATCGATCGCGATGTTTTATAATAAAAAAATGTTCGAGGCTGCCGGAATCCCGCTACCTTCGCGTAATCCCGATGAGGCTTGGACCTGGGAGCAGGTGCTGAGCGCTGCAAAAAAAATCAATGACCCCAGCCGAGGGATTTATGGCATCGACCCTGCACAGGGCTTTCAAAATGCGGGAGCAACCGCCTATTTCAAATATCCGATCATTTGGCAGTTCGGCGGAGAGGTGATGAATCCGGAAGGAACCTCGGCGAAAGGCTATCTGGACTCACCGGAAACGAAGCAGGCATTGCTGTTCTATACGGAGCTGTTCACTAAATACAAAGTGGCTTCTTTTGAATATCCTGTCGATGCGTTTCCGAACCGCAAGTTAGGCATTACCATCGACGGAACATGGTCTCTCGCGCATTTAGCTGAAAATTTCCCGGATTTTAAACTCGGCGTGGACTATGACGTTGCCCCGCTGCCGAAGGGAACGAGGCAAGCTGTCGCCAATGGCAGCTGGGGACTTGGAATTTCATCGAAAAGCAAATATCCGGAGGAAGCATGGATGTTTGTGAATTGGATGACAAGCTATGATGGCTTGAAGCTGTATACCAGCATTACAAGGGATATTCCAGCGAGATATTCTGTTGCCAAGGAGTTTACGGAGCTGAACGAATATCCGAAAAATATTTTTGTCATCCAAAACCAAAAGTACGGCAGGCCTCGCCCGATTACGCCGGTGTTTCCGCAGGTTTCTGAGGCAGTCAAACACTTATTCGAGCAAGTAACGCTCGAGAAGCGTGATCTGGACGAGGCGATCCAAGCCGCGATCGGCACGATCGATAAGGCTTATGCCGATTCAATTGCGCTATCGCAATAATGATGCCAGTAAATGATGAGGGGGCTGCCAATGTTTTTCTCGCTAAGAAGCCGGCTGATGGCGGCTTTCTCCTTACTTCTAATTGTTCCGTTTATTACGCTTGTATTCGTTCTAAGCGAAGAATCGACCAAGCTTATCAAGCAGTCTATTGAAACCTCGACGTCGCAGACGATTGAACAATTTGGATCGCATGTCAATACCTCGATGACACAGGTTGAGGAAATCGGCAATCAAGTAATGAGCAATCGTGTGACGCAGGAATGGATTACGGCTCAAATGAGTCCTGACAGCAGCGTAGAGGAACGTCTTCTTGCGAAGCATAGGCTTATGGAATATGTTTCGTCTTATTCGATAAACAATTCCAGCGGAATATCCATCGGTGTTTTTTCTGATTTCGGAGGCGGCGTATGGACGCAGGATCGAACGTATTTGGAACAGGATTGGTATAGTCGCTTTCTAGAGGAGGACAAGCGCTGGACGGAAGCGCATTCCGATCCTGATCAAGCAGACACCATTATGAAAGCCAGATTGGTGAACAGCTATATGCTTCCTTTGGTACAGCTGCAATCTTTTACGAAATCAGGTTTTGTGAAAATCAATTATCCGACCTCGGTACTGCGTGATGCGATCGTGAAAATTAAATTCGGCAAAACGGGCAGAGCTTTTTTGCTCACTTCTGATGGCAGCAGCGTGCTGGATCAACAGCTTCCGGAGGATAGCCTGATGATATTATCGTCAGGTCTTGCGGAGATTAAAGCAGCAAAGGGTTATGATACAAGCGGCGTTTTTCCGATTAGGAGAGACGCAGAAACGTATTTGCTATTTTATCGTTATTTCGAAGAGCAGGACTGGTATGTTATCGGAGAGGTTCCCGAGAAGGAGCTTTTCGTGAAGATCGAGCAAATTCGCCGTACGATGCTTTTTATAAGCCTGATATTGCTGCTTCTTATTATTCTTGTCGCCTATTGGCTCTCTTCGGGGATTACACGGCCGCTTACATCGATGGCTAGAGCAATGAAGCATGTCGAGCGGGGAGAATTCACGCAGGCCTTCAGCATGATGCCGACGGTCCGTACAGGGCACAGTGAGGTTGGTTATGTAACCAGAGTGTTCGAGAATATGACGACGCGTTTGCGTTTTTTAATCGAGACGGAGTTCGAGACCAATCTCCGGCGTAAAAATGCGGAATACAAAGCGCTGCTCCTGCAAATCAATCCGCATTTTTTTAATAACACTTTAGAAATTATTAGCGGCCTAGCCGCCATGAAAAAAAATGATGTATTGATGGATGCGACGGAAGCTCTCGGCCAAATGATGCGTTACTCTTTAAATTTAAACAGTGATTTGGTTAAAGTAAAAGAAGAGATGAACTATATTCGCGATTATCTGTTTATTCTCCAGCTGCGTTACGAGGAAAGGCTTCATGTAGAGATTGAAGAAGATTTGGCTTCCAATACGCTGCTTATCGCAAAGTTTATATTGCAGCCGATTGTGGAGAATGCTGTTAAATACAGCTTGGAGGAAAGCGGCGTAGCGAAAATATCCCTTCGCGTCAAAACCGAGGAGGACAGGCTGCACATGGTCGTGGCAGATAACGGGATCGGAATGGATGCTGAATTAGTTGAGCATTTGATGAGAGAGCTGAGCAGCACCGATTCCGTAGACATTCTGAACAGCGGAGGGGACAGCATCGGACTGAGGAATGTATTATCGCGCTGTAGATTGTATTATGGGGAACAGCTAGAGGTCAGCATTGATTCAAAACGCGGAGAAGGAACAGAGATCCGAATCAGCATTCCCGCAGTAAAGGGGTGAGAGACGTGTACAGCATAATGATCGTTGATGATGAAGCAGGCGTTAGGAATAGCATAAAAGCAAAAATTGATTGGCAGGCATCAGGATTCCATATCGCGGCTGAAGCGTCGAACGGCGAGGAGGCTCTGAGCCTCTTGCAAGGAAGACGTCTTCCTGATGTGCTCCTGACTGATATAAGGATGCCGCAGATGGATGGTATCGGACTCATTAATGCTTGTAAACAATTATATCCGTCTCTCAAAATTGTCGTCTTATCCGGTTATTCGGATTACACCTATATGCAAGCAGCGATACAGGCCGGCGTCAAGGACTATCTGCTTAAGCCCGTGGGCCGCAGAGAGCTGGTTACTCTGCTCCAGAAGCTCTCTGCTGAAATTGCTGCCCAGCAAACAGACGAGCAGCTGCAGCATGCTGAGCAGCGGCAGAGAAAAGAACAACTGCTTGCCATGCAGGAGCAAATGCTGCTTCGGATGGTCAAAGAGGATTTCTACAGCTTGCTGATCATAAAAGAAAGGCTGGAACAGCTACAGCTGTCAGCATTTATCGATGAGCGGCTTCACGTCCGTTTTGTGGCTGTAGAAATGCGGGTGCCGGCCGGCAGGCTGGGCGAAGAACGAGGTCATATCGATCTGCTCCATATGGCGTTCCAAATGCTTTGTAGAGAAACGGCGAGCCTGTATTCGGGCGTATATCCTTTTTACGACGCGAGCCATCCTTCCATGATGCATTTTCTGGTGGAAGCTTCCTCCCGGGGAATTGACGGAACGGATTTAACGGATCGTCTGGTTCGCCAAATCAGAACGAATATCCAAAAGTATTTGAGGCTCGATTCTGTTATCGGAGTAGGGGAAACGGTTAATGGAATCCGTCAATTTAAAAACGGATATTCCTCAAGCATGCTTTCATGGAGCCAAAGCACCATTCATGGAACGAATAGAGAAGGTAATCTGCTGGTGCAGGATTTGATCGCTGCATTCTCGCCGGAGCTGGAGAGGCAGCTGGTCGTGTCCATCGAAAATGGTGATTTCAAAGCCTATTCGGCGCTGATCGAGCGCGTTGTTCCGCGCGGGGTCGATTTCCCGATGTTCTCCTTTACCTTTATCGCATCGCGCATATTGCTTCTATTTCATTCGATTGCGAAGAAGTATGAGGCAGGAGAAGCGGTGCTCCAGAAGCGGCTCTGGGACTGCCAGATGACAATCGGTGATTTCCATTCGAGGGAGCAAATATTGGAGCAGCTGGAGGAGCTTGCGCGGCTGGTTATGAATGAGGCGCTAAAGACCCGGAGCTCCAGCGGGCAGTCTATCGTTAAGACCATTCAAAAATACGTAGATGATAATTTCGCCTATGAGCTTACATTGGCTTCGCTCGCGGGGATGTTCCATCTCAATGAAACGTATTTGTCCGGGCTGTTCAAGCAGCATGTCGGCGTGACGTTCAGTGAGTATGTGACAAGCTTGCGCATGAAAAAAGCAGGTGAGCTGCTCGCGCAAAGCGATCTTAAATTGACTGATATTGCCATGCTCGTCGGTATTTCAAGCTCGAGTTATTTCAGTACGTCCTTCAAAAAGTACTATGGGCTCAGTCCAAAGGAATATCGGGAACGTCATCATACGAAAGCTTGAAACCGATCGCGTTCGGAATTTCATGCTGCATGATTAGCAAGGTTACTATTCGTTCTCAATGCGAGCGATGAAATTTAGCAGCAATAGGCGCAGCCCGGCTGGATCGCTTAGCATGGGCAAATGTCCGGTATCCAGGCTTTGTACCGACTGCGGTGCAAAATGCGAGATCATTTTATTTTGCAAGGAGGGACTTAGTTCTTTATCCTTGCTTAGCTTCACGTACAGCTTCGGCACAGCTGGAGCAGGCGCATCAGCCCGATCCGTATAGACACGAACGGACTCGGGTTTGAATTTATTTGTAATCAAGGCTGCCTGCTCTTCTGTGAGGTCATTGCATAATCCTGTACGGATGGAAGCCTCGGGAGGCTTCGTTCCCATTTTGCGCAGAATCAGAGACATCAGTATTCGCTTTGGCAGGGGGAGAACAGATAAGAAGGAGCCGCCTTTCTTTGGGATGATCGCTCCAACAGCGATAAAACCTGCCAAACGATCGTTCAGCTCAGCTGCCAATTTAAGTGAAAGTACACCGGCTAAGGAATGTGCCACGATAATAACCCTCCGTGTACCCCATTCATCGATTTGTTGTTTCATATGCATGACGTAATCCGCTAAAGCAAGCTCTCCCCGTTGTTCTTCCCGATTCGGAAAATCAATCAATAAATAAGGATGCTCGAAGCCCTCTAGCACTTTGCTCCAGATGTCTCTATTCAAACCAGCACCATGGATAAATACAACCCCCGTTTTTTCTTGCGCATAAGCATGATTGATCATGTTTTATTCCCCCACTATGATTATTCCTGATTGGATCTCAGATATAGCTTATCATTCAAACAAGACAATTATTGTCTTATTTAAAAAAGATAAGCTAAAATAAAGCTACAGAGAGAGGTGATGCTCTTGCAAAAATCACAGCGCCTTTTCCAATTAATGATGATGGTCAATGCGAGAAAAGCTTTTACCGTGCAGGAGCTTGCCGATGAATTAGGCGTTTCCAGCCGCACGATTACAAGGGATTTGCTGGAGCTCAGCGAGCTTGGGGTTCCCGTCTATTCGGTTCAAGGAAGAGGCGGCGGCTACAGGCTGCTGCAAGAGAGAATGCTTCCGCCGATCAGCTTTACGGAGGGCGAGGCGGTCGCTATTTTTTTTGCGTGCCAATCCTTGGAGTATTTCGGCTCCTTGCCGTTTGGAGATGGAGCTAGCTCTGCGCTTCATAAGTTTTTTCACTATTTGCCAGCCGATGTGAAAGGTCGAATCGAACGGTTGAAAGATAGGGTAGCGATCTACAGCCCGTACCGCCAGATGTCGCCTGACATTCTCCAGACGCTTCTGCATGCGATAATGGATCGCAGCATTGTGACGATCGGGTATCGCTCGAGCAAAGGAGTGCAGGAGAGAAATATTCAACCCGTCGGCCTTTACGCAAGCTCGGGTTACTGGTATTGTCCGGCGTATTGTTTTCTGCGGAAGGAAATGAGACAGTTCAGGGCTGATCGGATGCTTTCGGCAGTCATAAATCCAGCGATGGAAAGCCGGGAGGATATCGAACGGCAGACGCTGCTAGATAAGCCTGAAAAGGATCAGCTGGAGCAAACCGTGCTCCTGCTGGAGTTAACGGAAAAAGGAATATGGCAGCTGGATACCAATACACGGTTTGCGCCATTTATAAAACGCAATGAAGATGGCACAGGCACGGCTGCTGTTCAGATTGATGCGGAGGATCTGCATTTTTATGTTGAGCTGATCTGGGCGCTCGGGGAGGACGTCAGAATTACGGGGCCGACTGAGGCAGTTGCGCAGATCAAACAAAAAATGAAAGCAATGCATTTGCTGTATGAGCAATCAAGATGAAAACAAGGCATGCGAAACTTAAAATAAGAATGATGAAATGAAAGCCGCAGTCTCTCTAGGCGAATGAATTTCAATTAAGTGTAACTAAATGGTAAAATTCGTGTCTAAAAATGGGAATCGTAAAAAACCCAGACGGAGGTAACTAGCATTTCGATTAGTTAATGCAATAAAATAAATGATGATCCAGTATAATCAAAGAAATTAGTTATTTTCTGTATAAGTTGGTGTTCTGCATGACATTGTTTCTAGACATGAAGACGGTTATGATTTTAATCGTATTAGGCCATCTATTTTCAGTCTTGCTTATTAGCGCTTACTGGCGTACGCAAACTAAGGATCATATCTTGAGCAGGTTCTTGTTGGCTAAATGTACTCAAGGCTTTGCTTGGATGTTAATCGTTGTACGCAATGGAGTTCCGGATGTGTACACGATGTCGATAGCCAATTCCCTGCTATTTATTGGATTTGCGCTTGAAACGGTCGCGATGCTTAAGCTGCAGCAGGCGTTTCATCGCTCTACAAAAATGCTTTACGCTGCCTTGACCCTTGGCGCGATCGTCGGTTACCATCTTGTTATTATTTTTAATAATCACGAAAATATTAGAATCGCGGCCGCCTCGATTGGAACAGCGCTCTTTATGGTCGTTCCGGCTTACTTAATGATTCGTACTAAAGCTGCATCCTATATTATGAAGATCATGGGTCTGCTCTATATTTCTACGATAGTTTCACTTATTGGGAGAGCGATCGTCGCCTTGCTGTCCGACCAAACCATCGGTATGTTTACGCCGGGCATTTATCAGACATTTTCCTTCCTAGCGCTTTTTTTGATCATGTTTATCGGCAATATCGGTTTTGTACTGCTTTTGAAGGAACAGGTCGATCAAGAGCTCGTACGGTTGGCGAACTACGATGATTTGACGGGTGTTTTAAATCGGAGAACTTTCGTGTCGTTGTCAAAGCAAGTCATAGCCGAGCACGCCAAAAAACAAAAGCATCTTTCCTTGGTGCTGTTCGACATCGATCATTTCAAAAAAATCAACGACACCTACGGACATCACATCGGAGACCGAGCCTTGCAGCAGCTGGCGAAGCATATCGGTTCTCAGCTAAGAGGAACAGATTCCTTCAGCCGGTATGGCGGCGACGAGTTTGCTATATTGCTGCCAGGGGCGAATGAAAGTGAGGCTGACCGTCTGGTGGAGGCTTTTAGACAGACAACCATGCAAATTCACATACCGGGAATGACAGGCTCGCTTTCCATTAGTCTTGGCGTTGTAACCCTTATTCCGAACGAGCAAACAAAGCTTGAGGCGCTTTACAAGGTGTGCGACAGAGCCTTGTATGATGCGAAGGACAATGGCCGCAACGGTGCCGCACGGATACGGGCCGCCACATTGCTGGGCTGATTGGTTATGATCTTAATTTAATAACACTTGAAACCGACGTTAGCGAGATACGCTGAAGCCGGTTTTTTTGTGTGCACGCATAACTTGTTCTCAATGTTAAGGAAAACTTTAAGAAATCTTTAGTGTTACATTACGTTTGCTTGAGATGTCTTATTTATACTGAGTACAGAGCAAGGTGGACATTAGCTCAAGGTAAAGGAGAGGTCAGAATGACGACAATTACGTCGGTTATCGCGATCAAGCAAATATCTAAACGATACGGCAGCAAAAATACGAATCAGGTATATGCTTTAAATAATATCTCTTTCACGATGCAGGAAGGGGAATTTATCGGAATTATGGGGGCGTCGGGTTCCGGCAAGACTACGCTTCTTAATGTGATCTCAACGCTTGATACCCCTACGGAGGGGATGATCAGCATCGCCGGTACGGACATCACCCGAATGAAAGCGAGGGAGCTGTCGGACTTCAGGGCTAAGCAGCTTGGCTTTATTTTTCAGGATTTCAATCTGCTGGACAACTTGACCGTCTTTGAAAATATCGCACTGCCATTGTCCCTGCAAGACACACCTGCCGGAGAGATCCGAAGCAAGGTAATGCAGGTGATGGAGAAGCTTGGCATAACGGATCTTGCGGAGAAATATCCGGCAATGATCTCAGGGGGGCAACGGCAGCGAACGGCAGCGGCACGCGCAATCGTTCATAAACCAGCCCTGCTGCTCGGCGACGAGCCGACGGGCTCACTCGATTTAAAGAATGCCGTCAGTCTGCTTGAAACGATGAAACGGCTGAATGAAGAGGACAACATATCTATTCTTATGGTGACGCATGACGCATTTAGCGCAAGCTATTGCGGAAGAATCCTATTTATTCAGGACGGGCAGCTGGTAAAGGAGCTTCACCGATCGGGCAGCCGAGAAATATTTTATAAGAAAATCTTGGATGTTCTCGGCGATTACGGATCGACTGCCGCACAAGCTGCGGCTGAGAGAGTGCCGGTTGTTTCATCCCGTTCGGAGAGGCACTGAGGTGAGGAAATGTTAATGAAATTAGCCTTAACGGGCATGAAAAGCAAATTTAAGGATTATACGGTGTTACTTGCCGGACTTGTCATGTCGATATCGATCTTTTATATGTTTCAGACGATGGCCTGGAATCGCAGTTTTACAGAGGCGAATGCGGTTATTGACTCGATTCAGCTCGTTTATATTATGGGATCGATCTTGCTGTCGGGGATCACACTATTTTATATTCTTTATGCGAATGGCTTTCTGCTCTCGCTGCGCCAGCGGGAGTTCGGTCTTTATATGGTACTCGGCGCCAGAAAAAATAAAATACGCTCACTAATGTTTATTGAGACGGTCGCGCTTGGACTGATCTCATTGGCAGCGGGGCTTGCGCTCGGCTTTTGTTTATCTGCGCTTGTCGGGCAGCTGATGGCCAGGCAGCTTGATATAACATTGACTGGATACCATGCTGTTTATGGACCGGCGATCTTGTTTACGATTGTGTTTTTTGCGATGCTGTTTGCTTTATCTGCGTTATGGAACCAGTTGAAGCTCGCCCGTATGCAGGTGCTGCAGCTCGTTCACGGCCATGCCCAGGCGGATCGAATCCGGAAGCGGAGGATATGGAAACTTGTCCTTGGGATTGTTGGTCTCATTGCTTTAGGTCTTGGTTATTTTTCCTTAACGTTTATGGAGCAGCTGCGGGAAGTCGGGTTGTTTACGGCAACGTTTATGACACCGCTAGGCACCTATTTACTATTTATGGTCCTGCTTCCGCCCTTCGTGGAAAAACTGAAAAAAAGGAACAGCACGCGGGGAATACGGGCTTTCACCTTCGGACAGCTTAGCTTCCGGATTAACGGCCTAACGAAGCTGTTAGCGACCGTTGCGATGCTGGTAGCGCTTGGTGCTGGCGCGATCGCAGGGGGAATGGCTTTCGTGAACGATGCAAAGATAAAGAGCGAGAGCTACAGTGTATATGATGCGATTGTACACGATCCAACACCGGAGCAGGAGAAGGTTCTGGCTGCCCTGCCGTTCATCGATCGGCTTGAGTACCGTTATAAGCTTGAGAGAGAAATAGTGTATTACGCCAGGGAGGATCTTGAAGGCAATAGGCCGCTTATTCCATCCATACAAGGCCAAAAATACGGGGATCAACTCGTTCGAATTAACGAGATGCTGCGGGCAGGGAGCGGAGATACAGCAACAGCGTACAGTCAGGAGTGGGAATCCTTCATATGGCAGATTACGCCGAATCAGCAGCAGGATTATAAAATCTTAGATGAAAACCAGTTCATTTCCCTTTCAGCAAAAGAGCAAAAAATCGTCATTGGAAAAACGAGCGATTTTCTGGCACATCGTTCATCATGGGAGGCGCTGGACAATTTGGTTGCAGGCAGCAGCGAAGACGCCTATCTGCCGTGGAGTAAATGGCAGTATTACCAGAATGCGCTCGGCGATGCAAGCGGGACGCTATTTATGGGCTTTTTCCTCGGAATTGCGTTTCTAGCCATGATGGCGAGCTGCTTGATGTTCAAAATCCTATCTGGTGCAGCCAAGGACGTACAGCGGTATGAAATGTTAGATAAGATAGGCGTAAGAAAGGAAAAGCTGACGCGTTCGATTTACCATGAGCTTTTCCTCGTGTTTTTATTTCCAGGCGCTGTAGGTCTCTTGCATGTGCTGGTCGGGATGAATCTGTTTTCGTTCATTCTGTCCGAGCCCTATTATAAGCTGTGGATTCCGATTGCATTGTTTGCTGCTATCTATTCCGTCTATTATCTCTTAACGGTAAGGATGTATCAGAATATCGTATTGCCAGGCCGAAATAAGGCCGCTAGGCATTAAAAAATAGTCGAATCTTCTATTATGCAACTTCTTCCTCCTATTTGCGTCTTTATTTTGACGAAGAAATATTTGGGAGGCAGAAGAATGAAGCGAATAGGCATATTATTATTCGTATTTCTTTTTATCATAGTTGGATGCGGCACGGAACCGGAAATGAATGCAGCAACCCAAGTCGAACAGCCGGAAAACGAAACCGTCAAGCAGCAAAACAAAATGTCTAAGGAAATGCCCGGCACCTTTGATTTCATGGTGCGTTTCGGATATGGAACGGTAAATAAAAATGAAATTAATACCTTTCAAGATACAGTAACCAAAGATTTGATCATGAATGGGACGGCATCGGCGCAAATCACGTTGACCAAGGAAGAGATGCGAAGCATCTACAATCAAATGAGAGAAATAAACATCATGGGCGAAAAAGTTCTGGCTGCAGCCAATCAAACCTGTGAACGCGTTCCGTATAGCGAAGATATATGGGAAATCAATATTAACGGAGAAACAAAAACATTAACGTGGACAGATAGATTTTGCACTCAAACCAGTGATATGGAGCAATTGCTGGAACTGCGAAATTT
Source organism: Paenibacillus sp. 01T443 (assembly GCF_056398325.1). Classification (NCBI taxonomy): domain Bacteria; kingdom Bacillati; phylum Bacillota; class Bacilli; order Caryophanales; family Paenibacillaceae; genus Paenibacillus; species Paenibacillus sp. 01T443. The sequence goes on along the minus strand of NZ_JBFTPE010000013.1, from coordinate 113,325 downwards.
CGTGGATCAGATCGTAAAGACCAAAGAGGAATATAAAAAACTGCCTGAATCAGAGGGTGGCTACGATTGATTACAGAGTTTAGATGAAGCATCCCATCGCCTTGGACATTAGGAGGGAATCTGCTTCATCTAACCTCATGTTTTTATGGTGTTTCTACAAGCCCTACAAACAGGAGAACACCGCTTTGCAGGTCTTGGATAGCGAAAAGAAACGGCCGGTTGACCTTCATTTCGAAGTTAACGCTGGGCTTAGCACTTCCTGCATCCATTCCAACTAAGGTTACGGCAGCCGCCTCAGTGCCTTGTTCAGAAACGTCGATAACGGTCTTATGCAAAATACGGTTGATAAAGAGCCGTTGATCGCCGCTATTTTCAGCTAATTCGCTGAAGTCCGCTTGTCCCGCATCGAATGGCAGGCGCATTCCCATTGCGCTTAAGGTGTCGATAAGCTCACGCTGGCCCTCTATACGAAATTTCGGCAGCGTTAATTTGCCATTCACTTCGTTAAATGGTTTGGTCCAAAATTCGGTATCCGCGAGCAGCTTCGCGGTGAGTGTCTCTTGGTCCGTACGTTGGCTCGGGAGAACGACGAGCATGCCCATTTGACCATCGCCGTATGGCAAACGGATGGCTTGGTAATCCTCCGTTTCGTCATATTCGTAAGTGCCTCCCTGATTCATGAAAGGGATGCGCTGTATTTCTCCGTCCGATTTTGTGAATTCATCTTCTTTTGTTGCTTTTGGCTCAAAGGGCGTCTTCCAAGTCCCATCAAAATATAGGGCGTTTAACAGCATGAATTTCGTCATCTCTGATATAGGCTTATCCAATATTGTTGGAATAAGACCGTTTGTCTGTTTGTTGACCCATTTGTTCATTTCCTTCAGCACGGCAGGGTCGACCAGATTTCGTTCGTTTAATTGGGCGTCGTAGGCTTCCTTTACACGGTCGAGATAATGCTTTCGGAACGGCCAGCCCTTTTGCAGCCAGAGCGAGTTTGCCATGGACAGCTTGATACCGGGTCCTGGTTGCAGCAGAAGTTCTCTCAGCTTTTGCTGTTCCTCATTCAGAACTTCCACAGACAGTCCATCTACATGCAATGTCCTCGCGATCTGGTCGCGTGTTTGGCCGGCGGCTCCATTCAGCGTCATCGACAACGCCTGTACGATGCTGACAGGTGAGATAATAACGTTTTCCCCTTGATGTTCAATAATCATTTTCTCCGCAAGTTCGAGGCCGAACGTATTTGTTGCCTTTGCCATTTGTGGGTCAAGCTTCTCAGCTAGCCGAGCTCGTTCCGGCATTGTATTTGTCTTTTCTTCTGGCTGTCCGCATGCTGTTAACAGCAATACAGCAGTCATGGCGATGAAAATGGTTTTGCGCAGCAAGTCATTCCCTCCCATTTTTTGCATGCATTATCCATATCGACGGTCTATGAGGAGCAAAGGTTGCTGAATATATCCAAATGGACGGTTTCATATTTAATATAATTTACATGAATGAACACATGGTAAGTTATTGACTAAAAAGATGGATAAAGCAGAGAAATCGCCAGTCAACATTACGTTAGGCGATGTTACATTTCAGCTTCAGGAACCCCATGAGTTCAATTGGATCCTGTCTCATGGTCATGTATTCCGTATATTTGACGTGCAAGATTCGGGTAATATTTATTTTGGCGTTGAGATCTGAAAATAAAAGTTCGGGCAGATTTCTATGATGTAGTTTCTGCAATGTAGGGTTATGAAAATAGTTGAACCGGAGCGTACAATGCAGTTTCTGCAATGGGAGCGCCTATTTTCGAACGGTTAGTAACGGTTGGCGCCCATTCTGTTGTAGTAAATGCATTATAGCTAAAATAAAGAAGTATATTTAGCCATTCTGCTGTAGTAACTGCAGTGTACCGGACTGGCTGACGGCTAAGAGGATGCTCTAGTCTTGCGAGGCTAAAAGTAATAAAAGTTCGTGCTGTGTACTACAGTGTAGTTTCTGCAATGTATCGATTTGAATCGAGGCGTACAATTTTGGGAATTCTGCTGATGCGGTTAAACGCTTAACTGAAACCATTCCTTTATACGAGGTTTTGGAGCATCTGCATCTCATCAAACCATTGGATCACTTTGAAGCGGCAGGCGGGATTGCAGCGGTTTTTGATTGGTTTGAAAGTGAATGCCTGCATTCTATTGGTCTTTTCCGCCGCCTCAAAATACGAAGACCAGGCATCCTCGTTTTATAGTACCAACATATGCCGATTGCAAATCGGATGAGTATCTGGATGCGATTTTTTCTTTTCATGAGTACGGAGAATCAAAAGGGCATGTCGCAGTAGATTTTATTATATGAATTCTCCAGCCAAGTAACCAAGATATGTGATATTGATTTTTACAGGTTAGCACCCACTTCAAATGATATGGGCGAAGATTTCTGGGGAGCCAAGCGGTCTATATCCACTGAGGAGTTCGTGTTGGGCGCTCTAATCGATGCGAGAACGAATGTATTTACTCATACCTATCAATGCGAGGAAGACGGCGTTCTTCGACCATTCACCGGTAAGGATAACCGAATTTCACTGCTTGTGAAGTTTATTCGCAAGGAAGACAATAATGTGCAATTCAGAATCGTGAATAAAAATGATAGATGAATAAAAATGATAGATGACTACAAAGATGACTCCAATCCATGGAGTCGTCTTTTTTTATGCCCGTTTTTGACCTCGAGCACCTCCTCTTCTCTATGATGAGTACCAAAAACTTTGAAAGTACGAACCCGAGCATTGTGAAATAAGTGCGGATTTCTTTTTGATATATTGTTCATGCAGCAGCAATTCAGAGTGCTTTCAACTAGCTCAGGCTAGGGCGGGAGAGCAGAAAAAACGAATTCGGGGGTTGGCCGTGAATAAAAATTTGATCTTTTACACCGTGATGTTCTTGCTTCTCATTGTAACGACAGGCGCGGCGGCAGTGTTCTCTTATTCCGAGGAAGAAACCGCTGATGCGGTATCATACAAGCTTGCAGATGCGGAGCGGCGGGCAGGCGGCATTCTTCTAAGCGCCAACAGCATGAGTACGGATAAGGCGAACGCAATTATCCTTCCCGAATGGAAGGGGCGGAAGCAAATTGCGGAGTGGAAGGAAGGCGAGACGCTTGAATGGTCCGTCGATGTGACAGAGCAAGCCGATTATGAGCTTTCACTCGGCTATTATCCGCTGAAAGGAAACGGACAGCCGATCGAGTTTTTGCTTTACGTAGACGAAAAAGCGATATCCGATCCCTACGCGCCCTTCGAGCTTAATCGCTTGTACTACGACGAGCCGGGTAAGCTCAAGCGAAGCGGCGGGAACGAGCTTCGTCCAAAGCAGCTTGAAGGAGAGGTTTGGCTCGATACGAAAGTGGCGGCAGCAGGAGAGATGGAGGACGGCCCGCTGCAGCTCTCGCTTACAAAGGGCATGCATGTCATAAGGCTTGAGAATGTGAGAGAAAGCGCAGCCGTTGATTACATCAGGCTGGAAAAAGCAGTAACGGCGAAGGCTTATGAAAACTATAAAGCATCGCAGGCAGCAGAGGCTTCCAAAAGCGGCGACGAGGCTTTCATTACGATTCAAGCGGAGCATGCTTATGCCAAATCGGATTCCGGCTTGTTCCCAACGACGGATCGGACATCGCCGCTCACGACGCCTTACAGCCCGACCTTACTTCGAATCAATACGATCGGAGGCAGCAACTGGGATGTTCCAGGCCAGTGGATCAGCTATAAATTCGAGGTGCCGGCGGACGGGTGGTATAAAATTGGAGCCCGATATCATCAGAACGAAGTGAAAGGCTCCTTCGTATCAAGGAAGCTTGCGCTTGACGGTCAAGTGCCTTTTCAGGAAATGAACGCGGTTCGTTTTCCTTATGCACTAAAATGGGACATTTTGGAGCTGGGAGAAGAAAAGGGCGAGCCGTATCAGTTCTACCTTACGAAGGGTGAGCATGAGCTGAAGCTGGAGGTTACGCTTGGCGATGTTGCGCCAGCCGTGCAAAGCGTTCAGCAAATGGTATATGACCTCAATCAGATTTACCGCAAGATCGTGATGATTACAGGCGTTAACCCGGACGTCTACCGCGATTACGAAATTGAGAAAAGCGTGCCGGGTCTTATCGAGCAGTTCCAGAAACTTTCCTCTCAAATGACGGAGGAAGCCGCCAAGCTGAATGAAATGTCGGGTCAGGCTAACGCAGGATCCAGAACATTGAAATTGCTGGCGCTTCAGCTTAACGGATTTATCGATCGGCCGGACCAAATACCGAAGCGATTGGAAAATTACAAAACAAACATCACTGCGTTGGCAGATTGGATGCTCAGCGTAATGAAGCAGCCGCTAGAGCTTGATTATTTGTATCTAGCTTCCTTAAATCATGAACAGCCAAAAGCAGAGGCTGGTTTGTTCGCACAGGGCGTTCATGAAATCAGGGCGTTTGCGGGATCATTTTTTCAAAATTACGATTCCATGGAAGGCAACGAGCAGGCGGATCGCTCCATACAGGTATGGACCGGACTCGGCCGTGACCAAGCCTATGTACTCAAGCGCTTAATTGATGAGTCGTTTATTCCTGAAAGCGGAATTAGCGTCAATTTGAATCTGGTGGGCACATCGCTCGTGACCGCGGTCATGGCGGGTGAAGGGCCGGATGTCAATCTCTTTACGAGTCGCGGCGATACGATGAACCTAGCTGTTCGCGGCGCGTTAACGCCCCTCGACCAGTACGATGAGTTCGCAGCCATGAAGCAAGAATATATGGACACGGCATTTATTCCTTACCAGTACAAAGGAAGCACCTTCGCCATTCCGGATGATCAGGAGTTTTTCATGCTGTTTTACCGGAAGGATGTTTTACAGGAGCTTGGCATCGAGCCTCCGCAAACATGGGAGGAGCTGCTGAAGATTGCGCCGGTACTGCAGAACAATAACATGCAGATTGGCTTGCCTTACGAGAACCTGGATGCCTTTCAACTGCTGACAAAGGGAATCGGAGCGCTCAATCTGTTCCCGACGCTTCTTATGCAAAACGGCAGCGGCATCTATAACGTGAAGGAAGATGGTACTCGCTTCGACGAGCCTAAGGCCTATAACGCCTTCAAGCAATGGACGGACTTCTACAACCTCTATGATTATCCGCTTTATAAGGATGATTTCAACCGGTTCCGTACCGGAGAGATGCCGATTGTTGTCTCAACCTATAAGCTTTATACCCGCTTAGCCGCAGCAGCGCCTGAAATTACGGGGACATGGGACATGGTTCCGATCCCAGGCAAGCAGCGCAAGGACGGAACGATCGATCGCTCGACAGGCGCAACCGGAACGGCATCGATTATTTTGAAGGATGCCAAAAACAAAGAAGATGCTTGGGCTTTCCTTCAATGGTTCAATCGACCGGAAATTCAAAGCCAGTTCGTCAGCGAGCTGGAAAATGAAATGGGTGTGCTTGGAAGAAGGGTGCCTGCGAATCTTATCTCGTTCGAATCGACGAATTGGAGCCGGGCCGAGCAAGCAAAGCTTACTGAGCAATGGAAGCAGGTTAATGAAATTCCTGAGCTGCCGGGCGGCTACTATACGTCAAGAAACATCGATAACGCGTTCCGTGAGGTCGTGTTCCAGATGGGCAACGCCAGAGAAAGCCTCTTCTATTGGAACAAAGACATTAACGAAGAAATTAAAAGAAAAAGGTATGAATTCGGGGTGGAGCAATGAAAAAATCGATAACCCAAACGATCGGCAGACATAAGGAAAGCTACTTGCTGATGACGCCGTACATGATTTTCTTTTTGCTCTTTACCATCCTTCCCGTCGTGCTGTCGATCGTGCTTGGATTTACTTATTACAACATGATCGAGCCGCCGCGTTTCATTGGCTGGTACAACTATATCCGGCTTTTCCTGGATGATGATATCTTTATCGTCTCTGTCAAAAATACGTTGTTCTTTGCTTTCGTCACCGGACCAGTGAGTTATATGCTCAGCTTTTTGGTCGCTTGGATGATTAATGATTTATCCAAAACGCTGCGCTCCATTGCGACGACCGTGTTTTATATCCCGACCATTATCGGAATCTCGGTGTTCCCGATGTGGCGGCTTATTTTCAGCCCGGATGCTTACGGTTATTTGAATGGCATGCTTATGGGACTCGGGATTATAAGCGACCCGGTCGCTTGGCTGCTGGATAAAGAGTACATTTTGCTTATTCTGATCGTCGTGCAGCTGTGGATGAGCCTAGGCATCAGCTTTCTGGCCTTTGTCGCAGGTCTGCAAACCGTGGATCGCAGCTTATATGAAGCGGGAGTTATGGACGGGATCAAAAACAGGTTCCAAGAGCTGTGGTATATCACATTGCCATCCATGATTCCGCAGCTGATTTTTGGAGCAGTTATGCAAATTGTTATTTCCTTTAGCGTAGCAGACGTTTCCATTCAGCTTGCCGGTTTCCCGAGTACGGAATATGCCGGTGAAACCTTGGTTACCCACGTCATGGATTACGGCAGCATCCGTTACGAGATGGGTTATGCATCCGCAATGGCAGTCGTCTTGTTCTTCATGATGGTATTCACGAACCGGCTCGTGACGAAAATATTGCAGAAGGTCGGAATTTGATCGCAGGAGGACATCCATGTTCACGATAACTACCAAAAAATCCGGCATAAAAGCAAGACGCTCGCTTGCCGGCAACATCGCGATATTCGGATTCGTGGCGCTTCTCGGTGTATTCTCAGCGTTTCCGTTTATCTTCGCGATCATTACATCGTTGAAGCCGATTGACGAGCTGCTTCAATTTCCACCTCGCTTGATTGTAATGAGGCCTACACTCAATAACTTTACGGATTTATTCCAGCTGGCCTCCAATATGTGGGTTCCGCTGTCCAGGTACATTTTCAACACGGCGCTTATTTCCATCGTGGGAACGGTGCTGCATGTACTGTTCGCGGCGATGGCGGCATACCCGCTTGCGAAGCATAAGTTTCCAGGCAAAAACCTATTGTTCTCGATCATCGTGATGGCGCTTATGTTCGTGCCTCAGGTAACGTTCATCCCGCAGTTTGTTCTCATGTCTGAGATGAATATCGTGAACTCGTACGCGGCATTAATTCTGCCTTGGATCGGCGCTTCGCTAGGGCTTTTCTTAATGAAGCAATTTATCGAGCAGCTGCCTGACGCTATCTTGGAGGCAGCGCGGATTGACGGCGCAAGCGAATATAAAACCTTTTTCTCGATTATTTGGCCCAATTCGACGCCTGCCATTATGACGGTCGTTATCTTTCAATTTATTAATCTGTGGAACTACGCGCCGAAGGAGCTTATCTTTGGGGAATCGCTCAAGGTGTTCCGGATGGCGCTCGAGCAAATCGTAGCAGGCGACCCTATAGCAAGGATGGGGGCAGGCTCCGCGGCTGCCGTCATTCTGATGATCCCGCCGATTATCGTATTTGTTTTGCTGCAGCGGAAGGTTGTAGAAACAATGACCTTTGCGGGGATCAAATGATGGAGGTTAGAGGTGGAGTCATGAAAATGAAATGGATGCTGGCTGCAGTGCTGCTTCTCCCCATTTTGGCTGCAGCGCCGTTAACGGTCTCGGCGGAAGCGCCTTACCAGTCCTACGTGTACAACGAATGGGATCAATCGAAAGCGGCTCCAGCGAGCTATTTGCCGGAACGCACCTACACAGGAAATCAGCTCGGAGCGGGAGCCTTCAGCGATCCTCAGGATCTATTCGTGGATAAGAGCGGTGCTATCTATATCGCGGACACAGGCAACAAACGAATCGTAAAGCTGAATGAACGCTTTGAAACGGTAGAGATCATCGACAAGCTCAGCGATAACGGCAAAGAAATGACGCTGGCAGCCCCAATGGGACTTTTCGTTACCGATGAAGGCACGATGTATATCGCGGATAAGGATAACGGTCGTATTATTCGGGCTGGCGCCGATCACAAGGTAGAGCTGATCATCGAGAAGCCTACCGATCCACTTATTCCCGAAGGCTTCCAATTCAAGCCGACGAAAGTGGCGGTGGATAACGCGGGACGCATCTATGTGCTGTCGGAAGGACAGTTTTACGGATTGATGCAGTTTAACAACAAGGGTCAATTTACCGGCTATTTCGGAAGTAACCGGGTAGAGGTCACGCCGGCCGTCGTGCTTGAGACCTTCTGGAAAAACCTGCTTTCGAAGGAACAGCGCTCGGCAATGATGAAGCTGCTTCCAATCGAATATTCGAGTCTTGACGTGGGAGCTGACAACTTTGTCTACACGACAACGATTATTTCCAAAAACTCGCGGGAAGAAATCAAAAAGCTGAATCCGCTCGGCAACAATGTACTGATGGGACAGGAGGGCGGTACTGATTTCGGCGATAAGGAGTTTTCCTTCAAGCAGGGCGTGAAGCAGGATACCTCTTTCGTTGACTTAAGCATTGATGCAGACGGTTTCATCGCAGGGCTGGACCGGACGAGAGGGCGTATCTTCGAATACGATTCGGAAGGCAATCCAATTGCGGTATTCGGATCGCTCGGCAATCAAAAGGGTACCTTTCTTCAGCCTTCAGCCGTTTCTTACTGGAAAGGCGAGGTGCTGGTGCTCGATACAGCAAAGCGCAATATAACGAGGTTTGCGCTTTCCGAATACGGGAGTCTCGTACGCCAAGCGACAGTGCTTTATAACCAAGGCTTGTACGAGGAAGCAGCCGTGATTTGGAAGTCGGTTGCAAAAAGAAATGCCAATAACAGCATTGCTTACGTGGGTATTGCCAAGGCGCTGGAGAAGGAAGGTAGCTACGATGAGGCGCTTGCCTATTACCAGCAAGGAACGGATCGTTCGGGCTACTCGGATACCTTTGGCCAAATCAGGATGCAAACCGTACGTAACAATTTACCGGTTATCATGACTGTCTTTATCCTCGCAATAGCCAGCTACTACGGCTATAAAGCCATTGCGGCAGCAAGGAACAAGAGACGAAAGGAGGTTACAAGGTGAGCGCATCGGCGGCATACCAGACACCGAAGAGACTATATCCTTTTCAGACACCGAAGAGACTAAATCCTTTTAGCTCCTTGCTTCATCCGTTTGACAGCTTTTATGCCATCAAGGAGGAAGGCAAGGGCTCGCTGCTTGTTTCAGCATTTATTGTTCTTGTTTTCTTTATCGCTACGATCTTCAAGCGGCAAAGCACCGGTTATACGTTCAACTTCTCTGACCTCAGCGCGCTGAACGTTTGGCTGATCGCAGCAAAAACGATTGTGCTTTATGCCCTATGGGTGGCTGGGAATTGGGCGGTTGCCACTTGGATGGACGGCGAGGGAAAAGCCAAGCAAATTGCAGTCGTCAGTGCATATGCCAGTATTCCTTATGTTGCGGCGGTCATCTTCACCACGCTGCTCAGCAGAGTGCTTGTTCAAGAGGAAGGCATGTTTCTTGGCTACATGACAACGATTGCCATGATATGGAGCGCCGTGCTTATGTATATCGGCCTGCTGACCATTCATGACTATGGTGCGGTCAAGACGCTGCAGTCCGTTGCACTGACATTTGCTGCGATGGGAATTGTGATCTTCCTGGCGGTATTGTTTTATACGCTGTTCCAGCAGGTGTATGTGTTCATTTATACGATTTATAACGAAATGCTGTTCCGCTTATGAGGCAGAACATTGATCGGAAAGGGGAGGGCAGCTTGAGATTACGATTATGGACAGCCTTCATGACGGCAATGCTGCTTATTATCGCTTCAACGAGCGGAATAAAGGTTCAATCCGCAGCGGGCACGGCAGTAAAAGCAGCACAAAACGGTGATTTCCAGCGTGTTGCGGACAGCGGCAGACTCACGCTTGATTATAATCCGAACACGGCTGAAATCATGGTGACGGATAAGGAGTCAGGTGCCCTTTGGCGGAGCAACCCGGTTGACCGGGACTCGGATAAGCTCGCCAAGGGTGCCAAAAAAATGGATTTATCCGCTCAACTGCTGCTTGATTACGTGGATGACCTGAACAAGCCGTTTCAGCTAAACAGCTTTACAGGCAGCGTCAAGGAAAAACAGCCGAATTGGAGTAAGGTGCAGGGCGGCATTGAGGTCATTTATGAATTTCCGAAAGCAGGCTTTACCGTGCCGGTCCGTTACACGCTTACGGGCGATGGTTTATCGGCAGCCATACTGACGGAAGGCATTAAGCAGCAGGATAAATTCAAGCTCGTTAACATCAGCCTGCTGCCGTTCTTCGGGGCGGCGGGCAGCACGGACAAAGGATATATGTTCGTTCCAGACGGCAGTGGCGCGCTGATCAATCTCAATAACAACAAAAGCAGCTACAAAAGCTATAACGAGAGAGTATACGGCGGAGATCAGGCGCTCGATTATTCGAGCAAAACTGATCAGAAGGAAGCGATTCGCCTTCCGGTGTTCGGAATGAAAAAGGAAACGTCCGCCTTTATCGCCGTCATTCATCAAGGGGCTTACCAAGCGGGCATTACGGCGGAAGTAAGCGGCAAAAACAATACGTATAACAACATTTTCAGTTATTTGAATCTGATCGAATTCGAAACCAATCTGCTGCTTGAAGGCACCTTAAACGAGAAGCAGGTAACGCGGGCTTCGCAGTCAATGACAGGCGGTATTGATTACGAAGTGAAATACTTTTTCCTTCATGACGCCGATGCCGACTACGCAGGAATGGCAAGCAGGTACCGCAGTTATTTACAGGATGAGCAGGGCGTAAAGCCAGCGGAATCCAAGACTGCAGCTGACGACAAATTGCCAATGCTTGTTGACTTTGTCGGCGGCGTGAAGAAAAAAGCGACTTTTCTCGGCATTCCATACAACACAGTAGAAGTGCTTACCTCGTTTAAGGATGCTGGTCAGGCGGCAAACCGCTTGCTTGATGACGGGTTTGCAAACTTAGCGCTTCGGCTTGAAGGCTGGACGGCAGGGGGAGCAAAGGGAGAGGTTCCCGTCTCGCTTAACGCAGATGGAAGGCTTGGCGGAAACAAGGCCTTCAAGAAGTTGGCGAAGGAGCTGGAGTCAAAGGGCGTAGCTTTTTATCCGACTGCCGATCCCGTCAAATTGTATGAAGGCGGAAACGGCTTCAGCAGGTTCTCGGATACCGCAAAGGGAATCAGCCGGGCGCCGGCACTGAAATATGATTACCGCTTGAGCGACCAGATGAAAAACAAGGATTTAAAGCGTTGGTACTTGCTGAAGCCAACTTCGGTTAATGAGGCTATTGACCGCTTTACTGCAGCCGCGGCAAAGGCAGGCTTGAAGCATGTATCCTTACAATCTGTCGGCTCGTTTATGTACTCGGATTTCCGGCGCGACAGCCAGCCGAAGAACATGACTGGCACCATTTGGGAAAGCGGACTGCAGAAGGGGCAAAGCAATCTCGGCGGCCTCATGTTCGATCAGCCGAATGCATACACGTTCCCATATGCACAAAGCTTGTCGGATGTCCCTTTATTCGCAAGCGGCTTTGACACAGAAGATGAGGAAGTACCGTTCTACAGCATCGCGCTGAGCGGACTTCTGCCTGCTTACAGTGAGCCTATTAATCTCTCAAGCATGCCGCAGCGCTATTTGCTGAAACTAATTGAAACAGGAACTTTCCCGGCCTATAAGTTTATTGCAAGGGATTCCTCGCTGCTAAGCCATACCGAATACGATTCGCTTTACAGTGCCGATTTTAATTTGCTTTACGAGGATATGAAGGAGCAATACGATCGTTTGAACGAAGCGCTTGGCGGCCTGACGGGTCTTGCGATTACCGACCATGAGAAGCTGCAAGAAGGCGTATACCGCACAACGTTCGAGAACGGCAAGTCAGCCGTCGTCAATTACAACAATGAGATGGCTGCCGTTGGCGCTGAGAGCATTCCAGCGCTTGGCTACCTCATCCGTTAGGGGGTGAACGCATGATTAGACAACTACGAGCTTTGCCATATACGAAGAAAAAAGAGCTTTACGGCTTTTTATTCGTACTGCCTTGGATTCTAGGCTTTATCTTGTTTTTCGCAAAGCCGCTGTTCACTTCGCTCGTCTTTTCGTTTCAAAACATGGAGATGACACCCGAGGGACTGCGCGGCGTGTTCATTGGCTGGGACAATTTCGAGTACGCCTTATTTAAAGACCCGGCCTTCATTAGAGAAGCGACCAATTCCTTTATCAACATGCTATATGGCGTTCCGCTGATTTTGGTTTACAGCCTATTCGTGGCCGTGCTCCTCAAAAACAAGTTTCGAGGCAGAGGGTTCATGCGGGCGGTGTCTTTCCTTCCCGTTATTATCGCCTCGGGCGTGCTGATGCAAATTTTGAAGGAGGATGTATTCTCGCAAGGCATGCGCGGCGGAGCGGAAAGCGTTTATTTGTTCACGGGAGCAGGCATTAACGGTATTCTCCAGGAACTTGGACTCGGGGCGCAGCTTATTGAAATTTTCAATAACGTCATTGCTAGAATCTTTGACCTAACCTGGCGATCAGGCGTGCAGGTGCTGCTCTTCCTTGCCGGTCTCCATGCCATACCCGGCTTTTTGTACGAAGCTTCATCCATTGAAGGCGCAAGGCCTTGGGAGCAGTTTTGGAAAATAACGCTGCCGATGCTTACGCCGATGATGCTGCTGAACATCGTGTACACCATTATCGATACGTTTACGGATTATGGAAACAGCGTCATTCTGATGATTTACAATACGGCTTTCTCGCAGGTTAGATTCGGTTACAGCAGTGCGCTGGCGTGGCTGTATTGCGTATTAATCGCCGTATTTCTAGGCGCTGTCTACTTGCTGCTCAAGAAACGCATCGTCTACATGCAGGATTAACGGAAAGCGAGGAACTCGACTTGAATGCAATCATTCAGAAAAAACAGCTGAAACGGGCAAGGAAGACCTTGTCTTCAATCATACGTTTCTCACTTCTGGCGGCGCTGGCGTATCAGCTGCTTTATCCGCTCTTGTATATGCTCAGCATGGCGCTCCGCCGTCCAGAGGAGGCGATGGATCCAAGCGTGATCTGGGTGCCGAAGACGTTTACGCTGAGCAACTTTACGGATGCGCTGCGGGTAATGGACTTCTGGGATGCGCTCCAAAACAGCTTGATTATCGGGATCGGCTGCGGGCTTCTGGACGTGCTGTCCTGCGCCTTCGTCGCATACGGCTTTGCGAGATTCAAGTTTCCTTTCTCGGGAACCCTGTTCACGCTCGTTATTTTGACGCTGGTCGTGCCGGTGCAAACCATTATTTTACCGCTGTATGCCGACATGAAATACTTTGATGCTTTTGGCTTGATGAAGCTGACGTCGATGGTGACGGGCGGGCCGGATTCTATCAGTCTCGTGGGCAGCTACTGGGCATTCTTCCTGCCCTCAATGCTTGGTATGGGACTTCGCTCAGGCTTGTACATCTTTATTTTCAGGCAGTTCTTCAAAGGTATGCCGAATGAGCTTGAGGATGCGGCCTACATGGATGGCTGCGGGCCGTTCAAAACCTTCTTTACCGTCATGCTTCCCAATGCGAAAAATGCCATCATCACGGTATTCCTATTCTCCTTCGTATGGCATTGGAACGAATTCTATATGTCCAATCTGCTGCTGGGCAACTTAAAGAAAAACTTTGCGATTGCGCTCTCTTCCCTTCGGGTAGATCTTCAAGCCGTCGTCAATGTGCAGACGATCAGCGACCCGCTTGTTGTGGTGACACGGATTCAAGCAGGCGCATTGCTCGCGATATTGCCGCTGTTTATTCTTTATTTGGTTACGCAGCGATATTTCACGGACAGTATCGAGCATGTCGCGATTAAATAGGGCATGAACGATTAGAGAACTTCTCATGAAGGGAGGCGAGGCCCGGATTTCACAGTCAAGCGCAAGAGGAACCGCCGATTCATAAGGGTGTCATGCAGGTACACAAATGAACTTAAATTAGGGGAGGCTTTTTTTAAATGGTCAAAAATATGAAATCATTCGCGATGATGCTGGCTGCTGTTGTTATGCTCGTTACCGTAATGGCGGGCTGCTCGGGCAATAACGGCGGCAATAACAAAACAAACGAAGGCGCTGCAAACAGCGGCGGCAACAAGCCGGAAGCAACGGAAGAGACAAAGGAAGAAGCGCCTAAGCTTGAAAACGGCAATATTACGATTCTTTATCATACCTCCAAAGAGCAATATGACGAGAACAAAGCGGCAAATCCTGCTGCCTTTGACGCAGTATGGGAAACGGTTGCACAGTTCGAACAAGCATACGGCGGTAAAGTAAATGTTATCGCGGTGCCTTGGGGTGATCAAAAGTCAACGCTGATCTCGATGGTTAACGCAGGGGACCAAGTTGACGTCGCGCAAGCGAACGATCAAAACTTCCCGGTTTATCCTTTGAAAAAGATCGTACAGCCGCTTGATCAATACATGGATCTGTCGGATCCTTTCTGGAATTCATCAGTAACGAAAGCGTTCACTTTCGGCGGTAAGCCTTATGCGGCGGGCGTTGGCGCAGCTCCTATCGTGATTTACTACAACAAAACGCTGTTTGACAATAACGGCGTAAAAACGCCGGGCGAGCTTTACAAAGAGGGCAACTGGACTTGGGATACTTTCCGCTCCACTGCGCATGAGCTTACGCAGGATACAGACGGCGACGGCAAGAGCGACCAATACGGCTTCGGCTGGTGGGATGCAGGCTACGCACTGATGGTGGCTTCAAACGGTGTAACTAATCTTTCTTATAATGAAGACGGCTCGATCACAACGAATTACGAGTCCGATAACATGAAGGAAGCCATGCAATTTACGCAGGATGCTCTTCTGAAAGACAAATACATCGATAAAGACAAAGAAGGCGACTATTTTAACGCAGAATTCAAAAACGGCAAGCTTGCTATGACGGCAGAATACGGCTTCGGCGGCTTTACGGTATTCAAAAGCGATTATGAGCTTGATTTCGTACCGGTACCGACTGGACCTAAAGGTACAAAGGATGTTGGCCCAGGCGGAATGTCAGGCTGGTCGATCCCAACGGTTTCGAAAAACCCGCAAGGTGCTGCCGTATTTATCAAAATGATGTCCGAGAACGAGCTTGAAGTAGCTACAGAAAACAACGTGAAGCAATTTGGTCAGGAAAAAGTTGATCAAATGAACGAGCTTGGCACAAAAATTCTATTTGCTCCAATCGGCGTCGAGAAGTATTGGGATGCTAACACGGCTGCTTTGACAGGTATCAAGGACGGCACGCCGGTAGGCACATTTGCCGCTACTGCCAAAGCCATGCTGGAAGAAGGCATCAAAATAACGCTGACTCAATAAATAGCCCATTACCTATCCGCCGTCA
Source organism: Paenibacillus sp. 01T443 (assembly GCF_056398325.1). Lineage (NCBI taxonomy): Bacteria > Bacillati > Bacillota > Bacilli > Caryophanales > Paenibacillaceae > Paenibacillus > Paenibacillus sp. 01T443. The sequence continues at coordinate 97,998 of NZ_JBFTPE010000013.1, read as the reverse complement.
TGCATGCATGGCGGCGGGTATAGTTATAGGCACTTAGACAGGAGGAGAAATGTATTATTAAAAAGCTATCACGAACGGCCCGTCTGGCCGTAATGGGTCTAGCAGCCGCAGCAATGGTGAGTGCATGCAGCAATGGAAATACGGCGGATCCGGGTGTTGCAGCAGCTCCAAGCGCAACTGCAGCAGCAGATCCAGCCGTAACGGCAGCCCCTGCGGATGAGATGAAGCAGGCGGAGGATCGTCTGTTCTGGAAACCGGCTGAGGGCTGGGTAGGCGATGTCATGCCATTTAGCGATAATGGCCAGATCCATCTGTTTTATTTGCAGGATTGGCGCGACGGCGCCCCAGGCTTTCATCCTTGGCACCAGGCATCGACCGCCAATTTGACCGACTATGCATACGCGGGGGAGTCTATCCCGTTTGGCCAAGAGGCTGACCAGGACTTGGCGCTTGGCACGGGCAGTGTTATAAAAGCGGGCGATACGTACCATGCGTTTTATACCGGCCATAATTGGAAGTTTCCCGATCAAGGAAAGCCGAAGGAAGCGGTTATGCACGCGGTCAGCAAAGATTTGAAAAGCTGGACGAAGGTTCCGGAGGATACCTTTTATGCGCCGGAAGGTTATGAGAATGACGATTTTAGAGATCCCTTTGTATTGTATAACGAGGAGAAAGGCGAGTACTGGCTGCTGCTGAGCGCAAGGAAGGAAGGCACAGGCGGCGTCATTGCTTTGTTTGCTTCAAAGGACCTGAGCAAATGGGAGGTTCGCGAGCCACTCTCCGTCGAGGCAGCGTCTTCTTTCTTTATGCTGGAATGTGCGGATATCTTCCAAATGAATGGGAAATGGGTGCTTGTGTTCTCCGAGTTCAGCGACAAGAAGTCGACGCATTACCGGATCAGTGATTCGCTGAACGGACCATGGGTAAAACCCGAGAAGGATGTATTTGACGGCCGAGCGTTTTATGCAGCCAAAACAGGCAGCCTGGGCGAACGCCGCTTCCTGTTCGGATGGGTGCCGACGCGCCAGCTGGAGAAGGACTATATGAAATGGGACTGGGCAGGCAATATGGTTGCGCATGAAATGGTTATCGGCGAGGGCGGCGCGCTAGGCGTTAAGGTGCCGGATGAGGTGGACCGTTTATTGTCTAAGACGTCTCCGTTAGGAGAAGCAAGGCAGCTTGGGTCGGTAACGAATAAGGATAATGAGTATGTGCTGGACGGCGCAGCGGGCGTCAGCGGCATTATTTTCGATAAAATGCCGCAAACGGCAAAAATTACAGGCAGCGTACGATTTGATGAAAAGGTTACTTACAGCGGACTTGTAACGGGTGTAGGCGAGGAGCCGGAGAAGGCTTACGGCATTCAGCTTGAGCCAGGCAAGGATCGTATCCGCTACGACGCGGCTGGCGGGGAGACGCTTTCCTCATTGGAGCCTGATGTGCAGGTGCCGATTGCATTTGAGCCAAACGTTGATTATCCGTTCACCATTGTGATCGAGAATGATGTAGCGGTCTTTTATATTGGAGACTCCGCTTTAACGACAAGAATATATAAAATGCCGGGCCAAGCATGGGGCTGGTACTCGCGAGGCGGAAAAACAACGCTAACAAACCTTGCTGCAGCAGTTCGAGCGGATTAAACCTATTTTAATTGGAGGGATAAGCGTGACGGAGCTATACAAGGAGCGGTTTCGGCCGCAATTCCACCTCACACCGCCAAACGGACCGATGAGCGATCCGAACGGCATGGTATTTTTTGAAGGCATATATCATCAGTTTTATCAATTTACTGGCAGATGGGGGCATGCGGTCAGCCGTGATCTCATTCACTGGGAGCATTTGCCGCTTGCGCTTGTTTCGGATGAGCTAGGCGATATATGGTCAGGCTGCTGTGTCGTAGACAAACAGGATACAAGCGGATTGTTTGGCGGTGAAGCAGGGCTAGTTGCCCTGTTCACTCATTACAAGGAGGGCTTGCAATCCCAAAGCCTCGCTTACAGCTCTGACCATGGAACGAGCTGGACCAAATATGCCGGCAATCCGGTTATTCCGAATCCAGGCATCCGCGACTTTCGCGATCCGAAAGTGCTCTGGCATGAGCTGAGCGGCAAATGGGTGATGGTGGTGTCCGTGGACAAAAGAGTCCATTTTTATTCGTCCAGCAACTTGACGGCGTGGCATTTCGAGAGCGAGTTCGGCGAAGGCCAAGGCTCACAAGCGGCCGTGTGGGAATGCCCTGATCTGTTCTGCCTTCCGGTAGACGGGGATGCTGATCGCTTGAAATGGGTGCTGCATGTCAGCATTGGCGACAACATAGAAACAGATGGCTCCACTGCGCAATATTTTATTGGAGAGTTCGACGGACAACGCTTTATAAATGATGATGCGTCAGGCGAGCATATTCGCTGGACCGATTATGGCCAAGATTTTTATGCGGCGGTGACTTATTCCGATATGCCGGAGGAAGACGGCCGCAGCGTTTGGCTTGGCTGGACATCGAACTGGAAATATCCGTTTGCAGGACCGACGGAGCCGTGGAAGGGCGGAATGTCGGTGCCTCGCACGCTGGAGCTTCGGACAGATTACGATGGGGTAATCGTGCTATGCCAGAAGCCCATAGCTGAACTCAAGCGATTACGAACAGATACGCTTCGATTTGCCTTCGTAAAAGCATCCGATCAGGTTGTGAAGCTTGACTTCCAGGGCGCTTCTTTCGAGCTGGTAGCGGAAATAGAGTGGAAGGATGCCGAGTCCTTCGGCATTCGTGTGCTTTGCTCGCAGTCAGGATCGGAGTCAGCGGTCTTCGGGTATGAAACGGCTGGGCAGACGGTTTTTGTGGACCGGATGCATGCCGGGCGGAATGATTTTATTAATCGCGAGGGTGAGCCGTTTGATTTTGGCAAACGTTTTACCGCTCCTTACAAGGCAGCGAATAATCGAATAAACTTTCATGCATTTGTAGATGAATCGGTGATTGAGTTGTTTGTTGGCAACGGGGAGAATGTTTTTACGGTTTTGGTATACCCGGCACCCGAAAGCCATGGCCTCGAATTATTTGCAAGCGGCGGCTCCGCCGTATTCCGGAGCGTTGACGTCTATCGATTGAAATCCATTTGGCACAAATAAAAATTGTAAGCAAGGATAGGTGAGTGGGATGAAAAATACGATAAGCAAGCATGATGGACATCAGGCTTTTATCGCGCAAGCCGAAAAAGCATGGAGAGAGAATGCGAATAAACTAGATGAGAAGTACCGGCTCCACTATCATATGATGCCGCCGGCGGGCTGGATGAACGATCCGAACGGGATGATATATTTTGACGGCCATTATCATTTGTTCTATCAGCATGATCCCTATCAGGCGAAGCAAGGGCCGATGCACTGGGGTCACGCCAGAAGCAAGGATCTGGTCCACTGGGAGCATTTGCCGGTTGCGCTCGCTCCATCCGAGGACTACGACATGGGCGGCAATGCCGGACAGGGCTGTTGGTCTGGCAGCGCGGTAGACAACAACGGCGTCTTGACACTCATCTATACCGGCCATGTTGACGGTAAAACGCCGGAAGAAGTGCAATGCCTTGCGACCAGTACGGACGGTGTGACTTTCCATAAGCATACCGCTAATCCCGTAATCGGCGATTCGCCGGATGCCGAGCGGTTTGGATTCCGCGACCCGAAGGTATGGAAGCACGGGGAGAAGTGGTACATGATTGTCGGTTATGGCAAAGACGGGCTCGGCAAAGGCATTATTTACACATCGACAGATCTGCTCAGCTGGGACTATCAAGGGGCGGCGGCAGAGAGCGACGGCACAATGGGTGATATGTGGGAATGCCCGGATCTATTTCCTCTCGGATCGGACCAACAGCATGTGCTGCTTATTTCTCCAATGAACGTTGCGCCGATCAAAAACTTGTATCTTGCTGGGAATTTTAATTATGACAGCTGTCGTTTTGAGCAGAAGCATGCGGCGCAAATCGATTACGGCTTCGATTTCTATGCGCCGCAAACGCTGCTTGACGATAAAGGCAGAAGAATTATGATCGCTTGGATGAATATTTGGGGAGCGACGATGCCGGAGCAAGCCCATGGCTGGCTTGGCGGGATGACATTGCCGCGCGAGCTGACGCTTGCGGACGACGGCACGCTGCGAAGCCACCCGGTACCGGAGCTCGCTGCGCTGCGCGGACAGCATACTGCTGCTGCCGATGTCGCTCTAGCGGACAATGATTTTGTAACGATAGACGCAGTTCATGGCGATTCCGTAGAATTGGATATTGTTTATGATCTAGCCGGCTCTGATGCATCAGAGGTAGGCATTCGTGTCCGCTGCTCGGAGGACGGTTCTGCCTATACGGAAATTCGCTACTCCATTACGGAGCAGAAGATCTATATGGATCGCAATCTAGGCGGTGAGGGTGACGGCGGAGTCAGTGAAGCGCCGCTGCTCAAACAGGCGGACGGACGGCTGCGGATAAGGCTGTTCCTCGATCGTTCCTCGATCGAGTTGTTTGCCGGCGAGGGAAGAACTGCAATAACCAATCGAGTTTACCCGAATCCGAAGGACTTAGGTATTACATTCTTCGCTCGAGGCGGAACGGCAAAGCTGGAGACGTTGGATGCATGGGAGTTGAGCTCGATTTGGTAACGAATGAGAGAGCTATGACAAACAAAGGCTTGGATGTTGTCGCGCTTGGCGAGCTGCTGATCGATTTCACGCCGCATGGCGTATCCGAGCAGGGGCAGCCGCTATTTGAACGAAATCCGGGCGGTGCGCCTGCGAATGTGCTGGCTGCTTTAGCAAAGCTGGACCTTGCAACTTCGTTCATCGGAGCGGTAGGCGAGGATGCGTTCGGCCGCTATTTGAAGGATGTGCTGGAGCAATGCGGCATTGGCACGGAGGGGCTGCTGCTCACGTCGGAAGCCAAGACGACGCTTGCTTTCGTTCATTTGGACGCGGACGGCGACCGTTCCTTCTCCTTCTACCGTCAACCGGGTGCCGATCATATGCTGCATGAGGAGGATATAAACCGCGGGTTGATCGATTCGGCTAAGGTCTTTCACTACGGCTCTATCTCAATGACTCATGAGCCATCTCGGACAGCGACCCTAAGTACAGCCGCTTATGCGAGAAGCAAAGGACTGCTCATCTCTTATGATCCGAATTTGCGCTTGTCGTTATGGGAGAACGAAGCTGTGGCGAAGGATCGGATATTGGAAGGGCTTCAATATGCGAATGTGGTAAAGCTGTCGGAGGAGGAGCTTCTGTTTTTAACGGGAACCCGTGATCTTGAGACGGGAACTAAGCAGCTGGCAGCGCAATTTCCATCCATGTTCTTGCTGCTTGTTACGCTTGGCGCGGAAGGCAGCTATTGCCGGGCAGGCGAGGCAACCGCTTCGCATGCGGGTTATCTGGTCGAAGTCAAGGATACGACAGGAGCGGGGGATGCCTTCTTCGCAGGCATTCTTTACACCCTGCTGACCGAACGGGCAACTGCTCGAAACGTTTGGACGCAGGCACAGCTGGAGTCGATGCTCGCGTTCGCCAACGCAATGGGCGCGCTCGCCGCGACGGGTAAGGGAGCTATCCCGTCGATGCCGACGCTTGAAGGGATTACGTCCCTCGCGGGAGCTTCTGCGAGATAGATTAGGTTCGCTTCAGTGGAACGAAGATGAACGTTAATTCTGACGATGGGGACGCTTGAAGGGATTGCGTCCCGTATGGGTGCCTCTGTGAGATAGATTAGGTTCGCTTCAGTGGAACGAAGATGAACGTTAATTCTGGGGATGGCGATGCTGGAAGCGATTGCTCCCTCGCGGGAGCTTCTGCAAGATAGATTAGGTTCGCTTCAGTGGAACGAAGATGAACGATAAGCCTGGCGGTGCCGACGCTTGAAGGGATTGCGTCCCTCGCGGGAGCTTCTGCAAGATAGATTAGGTTCGCTTCAGTGGAAGGAAGATGAACGTTAATTCTGACGATGGGGACGCTTGAAGGGATTTCGTCCCGTATGGGTGCTTCTGTGAGATAGATTAGGTTCGCTTCAGTGGAACGAAGATGAACGTTAATTCTGACGATGGGGACGCTTGAAGGGATTKCGTCCCGTATGGGTGCTTCTGTGAGATAGATTAGGTTCGCTTCAGTGGAAGGAAGATGAACGTTAATTTTGACGATGGGGACGCTTGAAGGGATTTCGTCCCTCATGAGTACGTATGTGGTTAGATAAGTCTCTCAGGAAAACGAGGATGAATGGCAATAAGAGCGATATCGTGCTTATTGCTCTTCATCGAGCGTTAGCGAATGGGTAGTTCTCGTATTTTTCGCTTCCTTTAGAAAGCGCTTACTTTTGGCTCGTAAGAGTGATTTTTTTTTCGATGTTGTAGATGAAATAACAGGAAATATTCCTGCTAATTGGACGCTGCATACGGCGTTGTTTCATTTATCAGGATTTTCTCCCGCTAATACCAATCCAAATGCTTGAAAATGTCTGTTAGCTAGAAATTAACGGGATATTTTCCATTTAAATGCCGTTTGCGACCCGAAGCAGCGGATTTAGCAGGAGTTTTTACCGTTAATTGTATTTTCAGATACCAGGATAAGAGAATACATTGCAGCGGACGCTCCGCATGGGCTGCGTCAAAGACAACGGTTCATCATGTCTAAATTATTCGTTTATATAAAATATAGGAGGTTCAAAGATGCGTATTAATAGAATAGGTACATTACTATTAACGATTTCGCTGGTTTGGTCATTGCTTCTTCCGATGCATGCCGCCGAGCATGCATATGCCGCAGAAGCTGCACCCGTGATGAAAAAGATGCAGGGCTATACGCCAATTAGCGGGAACTGGATGCCGGAGGGAAATGCTGCGGTTAACGGGAGCAGCGGGGCTGACGCCAATGCTTTCTTCATGTCATCGACCGGAGTCGGCTCGTATTTTGAGTACGAGGCAACCATAACGGTCGATCAAACCACGCCGTTTGGCGTAAGCTCGCTCTTGTTTCGATCGAATGCGGATGGCAGTAAAGGATATGTCGTAAGCCTAGATCCAAATATGGATAAGATTAGATTATTCGACTGGGCGTCCAATCAAGATATAGGTCAGCCCTATGCGCTTGCGCTGGAGCCGGGTACGCCATATCATGTCAAAGTTAGCGGGGATGGCATGAGCCTTCGTGTTTACGTGGATGATCAACTCGCGCTGGATGTTCAGAGTGCTTCTTATTCAAGCGGGAATGTCGGCCTGCATATTTATAACGGAAATGTACGGTTTACGGAGGTTAGCACGCGTGAGATCAATACGAATATCTCGGGTTGGAGTACCAGCGGCGGACAGTGGACGATGTCGTCCCAAGGCTTGGCAGTGGCTGCTTCTGAAAATGAGAACGCTTACGCGATTGCCTCGACGAACGGGGATGATCTAACCTATGAGGCGGATATTCTCATTCGTGACCGCTATGCCGTAGCAGCAATGCTGATCCGCTCGAATGCGAGCGGCTCGCAGGCTTATGCGCTGCAGGTAGATCCGAATGCAGGACGCATACGCCTGATCGATACGAACGGTGATCGAGAGCTTGGGGTGAGTACGACGGAGCTTGAGGTCGGTGCGGTTTACCATGTTCGCATTAAGGCCGAGCAGTCGAGGCTGGAGGTTTATTTTGGCGGCGGGTACGCACCGAAAATAGCTGTTACGGACCATGCTTATCCGGCAGGACAGATTGGTTTGCAGCTCTACAATGGAGCAGCCGTATTTCAAAATATGACGGTCAGCGCCTTCAGGACGAATATGGGTGGATGGTCAGCGGCTGCCGGAGTTTGGACTCCGCACTTAGAAGGGCTGAAAGGTGTTAGCGCGGGGACGGGGACGTCGTCGCGTCTGTCTGCAAGCGCAGCTTCAGATTTGGTGCTCGAAGGCGATGTTACGGTTGCAAGCTCTGCCGGAGCAGCAGGTCTTCTCTTCCGTTCGAATGCAGGCGGGACTTCCGGCTACGTGGCGGAGATCAATGCGGCAGCGAATCAGATCCGCTTGCTGCGGGCAAGCGATAGAAGCGTAATTGCAAGCTCGCCGCTGGCCGTGCAAATCGGCAAAAGCTATCATATTGAGGCCGCGGCGAGCGGGGCTGATATTAAGATTTATTTGGAGGCTTTTGCGGAGCCGGCGCTGTCCGTGCAAAACAATGAATTTATAAGCGGGACAGCAGGCTTGGAAGTGACGGACGGGACTGCCTATTTCCAAAATATTTATATGACCGACAAAGCGGATTATCAAGCGGAGCTGTATCGTCCGCAGTACCATTTTACACAACCGCGAGGCTGGGCAAGCGATCCTAACGGACTCGTATTTTTCCAAGGAGAATATCATCTCTTCCATCAGGACGGCGGGCAATGGGCGCATGCAGTAAGCACGGATCTCGTTCATTGGAAGCTGCTTCCGATCGCAATCGAATGGAATGAGATGGGACATGCTTGGTCTGGTTCGGCAGTTGCGGATACCGCAAACCAATCCGGTTTGTTTAACGGCGTGGCGGGAGGCGGATTAATTGCTTACTATACTTCATTTAACCCGGATAAATGGAACGGCAATCAGAAAATCGGGGTGGCCTACAGCAGCGATAAAGGCCGCACATGGTCTTTCTATGAGGACAACCCGGTAATTGAAAACATTGGCGGCGCAGGAGCGGGCTGGGATTTCCGCGATCCAAAGGTCGTATGGGACGAAGAGCATAATCAATGGGTAATGGTCGTATCGGGCGGAGATCATATACGCTTTTTCACCTCTGTGAACTTGCTCGATTGGACACCGATCGATTCATTCGGCTATGGCGCTTACGTTCATAACGGCGGCGTATGGGAATGCCCGGACTTCTTTCCGTTAGTCGTTGACGGCGTGAAGAAATGGGTGCTGATGATCAGCACAGGCGCAAGAGCGGAGACGAATGGCTCGGATGCGGAATATTTTGTCGGCAGCTTCGATGGACAGCGTTTTACAAGCGACAATACGCCGGAGACGGTATTGCGTCATGAAAGTGGCAGAGATATGTATGCCGCTATGACTTTCGCTGATATGCCGGACGGACGACGGGTAAAAATCGGCTGGATGTCGAACTGGGATTATCCTTTTTCCTTCCCAACCGCGCCATGGAAAGGTCAAATGTCTGTTCCTCGCGAGCTGAAACTCAAACCAAATGATAACGGAGACATACGTCTCGTTCAGCAGCCCATCGAGGAACTGGAAATACTCCGAGGCGACGGGTTGTCCTGGAGCAATGAAGTGATTACGCCGGAAAGCGGTAATTTGCTTTCGGGCGTGACGGGAACAGCCTATGAAATCGTGGCAGAGCTGGAGCTGCCAGATGAACAGGCCGCTGCGGAATTTGGTTTTGGTGTCCGGGAGCTTGGCGGCGAGCAGACCGTTATTGGTTACCAGACTGGCTCCAATAACCTGTTCGTCGATCGGACGGCGGCAGGGCGGAATGATTTTACACAGCTGTTTCGTCCGGTACAGGGGGCTAATCTTACTTTAGATGCAGACCGCCGGATCCAACTGCGGATTTTCGTTGACGAGTCCTCGGTTGAAGTGTTCGGCCAAGACGGATCGGCAGTTATATCGAGTTTGATTTTCCCGGGAGCAGCAAGGGATGGCATGAGCTTCTACGCTAAAGGCGGGAATATAAAGGTGGTTTCAATGGACGTATATCCGCTGAAATCCATTTGGCGGGAGGAAGCAAGCAGCAGCCAAGCGGCTGGGAAGATCGTAATGGACGCCCGCGCGCTGGAGCTTGCAGTCGGCCAGACTCATCGTCTTTATGCTTCGGTGCTTCCGCATTCAGCAGCCGATAAAGCTCTAACATGGAGCACGAGCAACGCTGCTGTTGCCGGCATATCCGGTACCGATTCACGCAGCGTTTCTGTGACCGCGGCCGGTGAGGGCAGAGCGATACTAACGGCATCGACTCCGGATGGAGGCATAATCGGCCAAACGGTTGTTACTGTAGGYAAGCTGCAAACCAATCTCACAGGTTGGCATGCTGCATCTAAAGGAGAGTGGTTTACGACTGCGGACGGGATATCCGGCAGGTTCGATAAGGATTCCAATTATATGTCGGCGGTGAGCGCGCGCAATTTCACTTACGAAGCTGACTTGAAGCTTGATTCTGCCGGCGGCGCAGCCTCCATGCTGTTCCGCGCCAATGCGGACGGTTCAAGCGGCTATTATTTCAACGTCGACCCCAATATGAAAGCTGTGCGGCTGTTTTATAAGGATAACGGGGCGTTTCAGGACGATCAGCTGGTGGCCAAGGTGCCAACCTACATATCGCCCGGAAAAACCTACCGCATTAAAATCGTTGCAAGCGGATCGAATATCAAAATTTATTTTGACGGCAGCAGTGAGCCGATTATCGACATAAATGACGTGACCTTTGCCAAGGGCTATTTTGGCTTAAACGTATTCGGCGGGAAAGCTTCCTATCAAAACGTCATTGCAACAGCTGCGGAACCATTGCAGGAAAAGGTCTATAAAATCGTAAATCCGAGCAGCGGCAAGGTGCTGGAGGCTGATAACGGAACGAACGGCGCCCGCGTGAGGATTCAAACGGATTCGGGCGCTGATAGCCAGAAGTGGTATGTGGAAGAAGCGGCTGACGGCACCTTCACGATACGCGGAGCCTTTAGCGGGAAAGCGCTTGATGCTTCGGGATCGGATAATGGTTCGCATCTGCAAATATGGCGAAACTTCGGCTTCGGCAATCAACGCTGGACTATGCCTGAGAATGAGGATGGCACCATTGGCATCGTAGCCGTTAACAGCGGGAAGGGGCTGGATGTGGACAGCGGCAGTACCGAAGCCGGTACGGCTGTTCAGCTATGGGAGCGAAATACATTTGCCGCGCAAAAATGGAGTCTTGTGGAGTTAGTTCCACCCTCAGGCGGCGATGAAGGCAGTGAAGAAGAAGGCTCCGGAGACGGAGGAAGCAGCAATCCGGATGAAGGGAACGGCGGCGAGAGCGGAGGCAATTCGGGTGAGGGGAGCTCTGGGATTGGGACGGGATTACCAAATCCAAGCGCTTCTGGCAGCGGAGCAATTACGACGCTAATGGATGGACAGGCAGAGTCCCTTGCCACAGCTAAGACCGAACAAACCTCGGAAGGCAGCCTGACAACGATCGTAGTGGATACGGGCAAGCTAAAGCTTTTGCTTGGGGCTGGGCAAAACCATAACCTGGCTATTAAAGCCGTTACAGCGGAAGAGGTTCGCTTAGAGGGTTTAACCGCGGCGGTAATGGAATTACTTAGCAGCAGCGGTTCTACTTTAACCCTTCATACGGCTTTCGGCATATTTCCGCTGGAAGCAAGTAAGGATTGGAAGAAAACCTTAGCTTCATTCGGCAGCGCAGTTTCTATCGATGACATTAAAGTCAGCTTCAGATTTGGCAAAGCTTCAGAGCAAATTCAGAAGCTTTCGAAGGCTACCGCGTCCAAAGGCGGCTATACCTTGCTATCCGGCCCTATTCTTGCTGTGATGTCGCTCAGCTACGGCGATTTGAGCATAAATATTTCCAGCGAGGGGAAAACCGTTAAATATTTAGCGCTGCCCGCGAAAATGGATCCTGCCAAGCTGGCTACTGCGGCGGCTGTTTATGCAGACGGTTCCATCAATCATCTGCCGACGGTGATCGAGCGGATCGGCCAAACCGATTATGCGAGAGTAATCGATTGGAATAATAGCTCGATGTACACGCTCATTGCTAACGCCCCATCGTTTTTCGATACAGAAGGCCACTGGGCAAAGAAAGCGATCGACAACCTTTCTTCGCGTCTTATTCTAACGGGATCGGAAGCACATGTGTTTTCGCCTAAACGGAATGTCACTCGCTCCGAGTTTGGCGCTATTCTCGTAAGGTCGCTCGGTCTTATGCAGCCTGTTGAAGGAGGCAGTAGATTCTTGGATGTAATCGAAAGCATGTGGGACCATGATGCGATCGTCATTGCTGCGGATAAGGGCTTGATAAGCGGCTATGAGGACGGTAGTTTTCGCGGAAGCACAAGTATGACGAGGGAGCAGGGCATGGTCATGCTTGCGAATGCGCTTAAGCAAGTCTTAGGGGAGACGTACATTCCTTTGACTGCCGCTGAGGAGGCTGAAATACTTGAGCAATATGGAGACTGCGAAGCCGCTTCTGCTTGGGCGCGGCCATCCATTGCCTATTTGATTAAGGCCGGTATTGTGAAAGGCGATGTGAATAAGCAGATTCTGCCAAAGCATTCCCTTTCGAGAGCACAAGCGGCAACCATCATTCATAACCTGCTGAAGCAAGTATCGTATATTTAAATTATAAGGCTCTTTGTCTCGGTCAATGCTCACGTTGATGGGACAGGGGCTCTTTTCTATTTTGCCGGATGCAGTAAAGCGCAGATCTAAGAGACGAAGCCGTATTGTTCAAAGCTGCAATGTAAACCGCATCCGGTAACGAAGCACGTTTGGCTTATCTCGCTTGCCAATCGCGTTTATACTATAATAATAGCAACTAATGAATGAAAAAAAGGGGCTGCTTATGGAACAGGTAACGGTTGTCTGCAGCATATGGATCTCGGCCATGCCGGAGCGGGTATGGCAAGCGGTAACGGAAGGGGAACAGCTTACCCTATGGTATTCCCCGGGCTCTCCTTGGGAAATTAAAGAACTAAAGGAAGGAGAAATTGTTTACTTCCATCATTCGCCCAATAAATATCATACGGGGTCTGAGGTTGTTACCATGCAGGCGGTGATTGAGTCACTCGACAGCTGTCGGCGTTTTGCGCTTCGGTGGGATCTGGGCGTGCTGGAGCCAGCCATGATTACCACATTTCTCCTTGCTGCTGAGGAGGATGGTACGCAAGTAACTATAACCGAGACGGGATATGAGTCCGAGGATCAGGCCAAGCCGACTAAAGAAGGTTATGCAATGTCGCTGGAGAACCTAAAGGCGCTTATCGAGGGCAGAAGCTTGCCTTATTGAGGTTGGATCATGAGGAGGTTTTTAGATTGTCGCGGATAGGCCTAATTAGCGGTATAAACCGGTATCCGGTGAAGTCATTTGCCGGGGAAAGCTTGGATACATGCAAAATAGATACATACGGGTTAAAAGGCGACCGATGCCACGCTTTTTTTGACGAAACAAAGGAAGGCTGGGACAGCTTCTTCACAGCAAGGGATATTCCGGCCATGCTTTCTTACAAAGCGAAACTTGTTGACAGGAACTCGGAATCGGATGATCCTCAACTAAAGATAACCTCTCCGGAGGGCAGGGAATTTAGCTGGGACGATGATTTGCTAACCGAAATGCAGCGGTATTCCAAGAAGAAGATGCTGATGCGAAGCTATCAATCACAAAGTCCGGATTTTAAAGCCGTGGATGAGGGCAGCATCCTCATCATCACCGATACGAGCTTGCGGAAGCTCGAAGAGATATGGGGAAAGCCGTTAGATGAGCGCCGTTTTCGGGCAAATATTGTCGTGAAAGTGGACGAAAGCGGCTTGAGCGAAAAGGATTGGATAGGGAAACGTCTCTCCGTAGGCAGCGCTCAATTGCATGTGGATAAATACTGTGACCGATGCTCGATGGTTACGCTGGATCCGGATACCCTTGAACGCGATGGATCCTTATTGCGAAAAATCAATGATGAGATGAGATTAAACTTCGGGGTATACGCATCCGTCGAGAAAACGGGCGTTATTCATGCGGGGGATCAGGTACATCTTATGGATAGATAAGGATTGGAACAGAGGTTAGGCTAGCTTGTTGCAAGGTTATGAAGTAAGTATCAGAAAACCCTCATCTTATTTAACAGATGAGGGCTTTTCGACGTTCAAACATATTAGCGTAAAATTACAAAAAATACCTGTTATTTGTAAATACACAGGGGTAGTGGGACTTGTATGCTGAATACAAGCGCACTGCTTTTTAAAAATGTTTACGCTTTCATTCCAGGACGAAGGGGGCCTTATATGAAGAAATATAGATGTGGTGTCCGTTTCACAAACCTATCTGCAAGCGGTTAAACCTGACCAGGCAGCGTATTTGCTATCTCTAGCAAGTTATAAAAAAGAGGAGATTATAAAAATGAAAATGGCTAAAAGCCTTGTGCAATTACTTATTTTTTCAATGCTTATCTCCATCATTCTTCCGTATAACGTTTCCATTGGACATGCAGCAGATCCCATACCTAATGGGACTAATTATGGATTGAAAGCGGAATATTACAAGAACTCCGGACCCGGTGAGTTTAGATTTGAAGACTTGATAACAACGATAGTCGATCCGTATATTAATTTTAGTTCATTGGAAGGAGCATTCATGACGCTGGTAGGTCAGAACAATCGCGTGAATGTGAGATGGACAGGACAGATCACACCAGAATTATCTGAAAACTATACGTTCTGGATGACTGGTGATAACGGTTTTAGACTGTGGATTGACAACAAACTAGTCATCGACCATTGGGTCGCTGACTGGGATAAGGAACAAACGAGCAGTCCGATTCCATTGGCAGCAGGGCAGAAATATGACATTAAAGTTGAATATTTCGAAAATGACGGTGGATCTAACTTGTTTTTACGTTGGGGAAGCCAAAGTGTGCCGAAGCAAATTGTGCCAGCGACAGCTTTCACTTTGCCTGTCGGCTTTGAAAATAACGGGCCAGTATCGGGATCGGTCTTTCCTGACGGTCTGCATGCAGAATTTACATTTTCGGAGGCATTAGCCGAGCTTGGCAGCAACGTGCGGGAGCAGCTCTCCGTCAATGTGTTAGGGAAGGATTGGCCGATCAAATCGGCAGCATTGAAGTCAGGCGATTCTAAAACAATCCAAATCGAGTTTGATTATCCGATGTATTCCCAGGATGCGCCTATGGCCAATATCGGATATACAGGCGGCGGAGCCCTTGTGTATGCAGAAACCAGCCAGCCGGTAAAAGAATTCTATCTTGCGATAAAAAATAATTCTACTTATCAGATAGAAACTCCGTGGGCAAGCCAGGTAGATGCAAACAATCCCTTGCCGGAATACCCAAGACCGCAGATGGTCCGTGATTAGTGGCTTAACCTTAATGGGAAATGGGAATTCCAGCCTGCGAAAGAGGGAGATTTGCTTCCAACAGGCAAAAAGCTTAATGAAAACATCATTGTGCCATTTGCAGTGGAATCCAGACTTTCAGGCATCCAGCGCCAAGAACAGTTAATGTGGTACAAGAGAAACTTCACGGTACCGCAAAATTGGAATGGACAACATGTGAAATTGAATTTTGGTGCAGTTGATTATGAAACGGACGTGTATGTGAACGGAACGAAGGTAGGAAGCCATAAAGGCGGATTCACCTCATTTAGCTTCGATATAACGGATCAGCTGAAGCCTGGGGAGAATGAATTGATCGTTCATGTACTCGATTATACGGATACCAAAGGGGATCAAATCAAAGGTAAGCAAACGGTAGTTCAACCAGGAGGCATTTGGTATACTTCGGTCTCTGGTATTTGGCAAACGGTATGGCTGGAGCCTGTCGCTAACGCAAGCATTGAACGGATGGATATGGTGCCGGATATTTGGAATGGCCAATTGAAGTTATCGGTAGATACTGTAAATGGAGCAGGTAAAACAGTAGAAGCTGTGGCTCTAATGAATGGCGTTGAAGTCGGCCGCATCAGCGGAGGCACCGATGAAGAGCTGCTGCTTCCGGTACCGAACGCGAGATGGTGGACACCGGATGATCCGTTCCTCTACGATTTAAAAGTATCATTGAAGGACGGCGGAACGGTAGTCGATAAAATTGACAGCTACTTCGGTATGAGGGAAGTAAAACTGGAGAAAGTCGATGGAATCCAGCGTCCTTTGTTGAATGGTAAATTCGTGTTTCAGATGGGGACTTTGGATCAGGGCTACTGGCCGGATGGCCTTTATACAGCCCCAACAGACGAAGCGCTGAAATTTGATATTGAAGCTGAAAAGCGCATGGATATGAACATGATCCGCAAACATATTAAGATTGAACCGGCTCGTTGGTATTACTGGGCAGATAAACTGGGTCTTCTCGTTTGGCAGGACATGCCGAGCGGAACGAGTAGAGATGTTACGGCTCAACCGCAATACTACAAAGAATTCGATGAGATGATAAAGCAATTACAGAATTCCCCATCCATTATCGTATATGTTGTGTTTAATGAAGGATGGGGCCAATTCGACAATGGCGGGGATTATACCAGGGAAGCTATCGCACATGCGCTAAAAGCGGATCCGACTCGTCTCATTAACGGTGTTACGGGGTGGTATGATGCGGGAGGCGGAGAAAACGAATCCAAAGCGGGCCATTTCTTGGATTGGCACAGGTATCCTGCACCGGATTCTCCCACACCTTCGGAATACCGGGCGGCAACACTTGGAGAATATGGGGGGTTAGGCCTTCGCGTGCCAGGGCATGAATTCAGTCCTTTGATCGTTTACTCTGAACTACTAATGAAGAGTAAGGAAGAGTTAACGGATAAGTATATTAGTTATATTAGTATGGTTAAAAAATTGAAAGATAAACCCGGACTCAGTGCGGCGGTGTATACGCAAATCGCGGATGTGGAGTATGAAATAAATGGATTATTAAGTTATGACCGCAAAGTGGAGAAGGTTGACTTCGCGCGCGTTGCCGCAGCGCATAGGGAATTAATCGGGAATAGCAATAAATCCGATCTAATGAACAACATCAATGCTGCGAAGCAAATTCGTGACAATGCAGCAGTAGGGGATGGCCCAGGACAGTATAAGCAGCAAGTAATCAATGATTTCTCTGCTGCTATCGCAAACGCCCAGGTTGTCTATGACAACGCTCAAGCCACCACGGATGGTATTAAGGCAGCAATAGATGTTTTAAATGCGGCCGTCAAGCAATTTCGCGCCAAAAGCAACAATCCTCTGCCTTTCATTGAGAAGTTTGACGATTTGAACGCAGAAGGTTGGACGACTTATGGCGGTGAGTGGAGTGCTGCCAGCGGTGCGTACTCCGTGATTAACGGAGAAGGCTTTAAAGCGGTTGCTAATGATACTAACTTCCAAGATTTCACTTACGAAACCGATGTTTCTATAAGTGCCAGCCCCAATTTAGCCAATGCTGGTGTTATATTTAGGGTTACTAATCCGACTGTTGGCAGTGATAACTTGCAGGGATATTATGCTGGTATTACGCTCACGGGGCGAGTTCAGCTAGGCAGGCTTGATAACAATTGGACAGAACTGGCGAATAAAGCAGCCCCGCCGATCGGCGTAGATACCGTATATCGGTTGAAAGTTGTGGCCAAGGGACCGAACATTGAGGTTTATGTCGATGATACACTTGTGGTAAGCGCTGTAGATAGTACATTTTCAGAAGGTGCTATCGGACTTCGAACCTATAAGGCTAACGTAACGTTCGATAACATTAATGTGACTGAAATGGAAGATGCGGTTAAGCCAATTGAGAGCATCGTCATCAATGGTGATTCAGCGATTACGACTAGCGGCGGCACGCTTCAATTAACCGCGCAGGTTTCTCCTTCGGATGCCACGAGTTCAGCAGTCACTTGGTCTGTAGAAAATGGAACGGGAAGCGCAACCATTAATGAGTTAGGGCTATTAACAGCTGTGAGCAATGGTACGGTAACCGTGAAAGCAGCTGCGAAAGATAATTCTGGAGTCACGGGAACCAAAACCGTTGTAATTAGCGGACAGACGCAGCTAAGCGATAGCATGACATTGGATGGCGCTGGCAGTGTAAAAGAAGGTTCGACGTTTACAGTTAAGTTAGGTGTATCGAATGTAACAAACGATGTGTTCGCTTCTGATATTACGTTGAACTATAATGCAGATTTGTTTGAGCTTCAGGAAGTAAGCTCTGCTGCGGACGGAATAGAAGTTGTTAAGTATGCTGATGACTGGAAAGGCAGTGTTCGCATAGTACTGGCGAACATTGGTGAAGAGACTCAAAGCAAGCAGGAGTTACCGCTTGTTAACGTAGTATTTAAAGTGAAAGGCTCTCCTAATTCATCTGGTAAAATTTCGGTGATTCATGCAGTGCTGGCCGATGGGGAAGGCAAGGAGACTGAAGCTGCTCACGCTGAGCTTGCTGTGAGGATTGAGGGCAACGGCTTAGACGGCGACCTGAACCATGATGGTAAATTCTCGATTGGTGATATAGCGATCGTTGCCATCCATTACGGCAAGGACAGTAACAGTCCGGACTGGAACGTTGCAAAAACCGCCGATTTGAATGGCGATGATAAGGTAGATATTGAAGATCTTGCAAAAATGGCGCAGAAGATCTTTTCGTAAAGCTAAAGGGACGCTTTAGTTGAACAACCAAGGAGCAGTTTGCTGCGGCAGCTGTTCCTTTTCTTTATTAAGATAACTGGCGGATTGCCACAGTACCTGGCATGTTCATATTCATGTACATATGTATTAAATTGGATAAATTATTTTAAAATTATATTGCCAATTAGTATACAAAAGTATAGCAAGTATTCTAATTATAATTAAGTAATAAATATTTCACTTCTATAAATTATATATAAACTGTTTTAGAATAAAGAAGTCTTCTTAGAATAGAACTGTTTAATTCAAATCGTTTAATAGGAGGAAATAGATCATGAAATATCGGAAATTAGGCGGGACTGGCTTAAAGGTCAGTGAAATCAGCTTGGGGAGCTGGCTTACATACGGTGGATACGTCGAGCGTGAAAACGCGGTCAATGCCATTAAAACGGCATACGACCTCGGCATCAATTTTTTTGATACGGCGAACGTATACGAGCGGGGCGCGGCTGAGGAATTGGTTGGGGAAGCGTTGAAAGCATATCCGCGCGAATCCTACGTGCTGGCGACAAAAGTGTTCGGGCAGATGGGCGATGGACCGAACGACCGCGGTCTGTCCCGCAAGCATATCATCGAGCAGGCGAACGCCAGCCTGAAGCGGCTCGGCCATGATTATGTAGACATCTATTACTGCCACCGCCATGACCCCGAGACGCCGCTGGTGGAAACGCTCCGGGCGATGGACGACCTGGTGCGCCAGGGCAAGGTGTTGTATATCGGCGTCAGCGAATGGCAAGCCTCTCAGATAGCGGAAGCGCTGGGTGTTGCCGACCGCTATTTGCTGGATCGTATCGTCGTGAACCAGCCGATTTACAACATGTTTGACCGTTACATCGAGAAGGAAATTATTCCGCTTGGCGAACGTTCCGGCATCGGGCAGGTGGTGTTTTCTCCGCTCGCGCAAGGCCTGCTGACGGGCAAATATACGTCCGCCTCTGACATTCCGGTTGATAGTCGCGCCGCCAAGCTGGATTGGGTGCGCAAAGGCATTACCGACGAGAAGATAGGGAAGGTCCGCAAGCTGGAAGGCATCGCCGGAGAGCTCGACATTACCGTTGGCAACCTGGCCCTAGCCTGGATTTTACGACAGTCCAACGTCGCGAGCGCATTGGTCGGCGCAAGCCGTCCTGAGCAGGTGACGGAGAATGCCAAAGCGTCGGACATCGAGCTTGACCAAGATGTATTGAACAGGATTGAAGAGATATTGAACTAGAATTTTTTAAGGCTAGAAAACGTACATCATGAAGACGGAGGGAAAATTGTATGTCTAAAGTAGTCGTTACGGGAGGAAGCGGCATGCTTGGCCGCTGGGTAGTCCGGCATTTCGTGGAGCAAGGGTACGAGGTGTTAAACGCAGATACCCGCCAGCCGGAGGAGCCGCTGTGCCCTACGCTCATCGTGGATCTTGAGGATCTGGGCCAAACGTATGGCGCTCTTGCCGGGGCCGATGCGGTCGTCCATATGGCTGCCATTCCCAGAGCGGGCATGGCACCGCCCGAGGTGACTTTCCGCAATAACGTCATGTCGACTTACAATGTGCTGGAAGCAGCGGCAGGCCTCGGTATCCGTAAATCAGTCATCGCTTCCAGCGAATCATCGTACGGTATCTGCTTCGCGGTCCATCCGATCGGCCCGCAATATGTGCCGATGGATGAAGCGCATCCGCAGCTGCCGCAGGACAGCTACGGCTTGTCCAAGATCGTGAACGAAGCGACCGCGGATATGTTCCACCGCAGGACAGGCATGCAGGTTGTGTCGCTGCGCCTAGGCAACGTGATTCCGCCTGAATGGTACGAACGGTTTCCATCGTTTATTCATAATCCAAAGGAACGCGAACGCATCCTGTGGAGCTGCATCGACACCAGGGACGCCGCAGAAGCATGCCGTCTGGCAATCGAGGTGGAAGGGCTTGGCTCGGTAGCGCTGAACCTGGCGTCAGATGAGTCCAGCATGGACATGCCGAGCCGCGAGCTGATGGCCGCGAGTTATTCGGAAGTCACCGACTTCCGAACACCGCTCAGTGGGTACGAGTCGTTGCTTAGCAGCGAGAAGGCGAAACAGCTGCTTGGCTGGCAGCCAAAGTACAAGTGGCGTGAACAGTTGGGCATGTAGCCTGTCAAGTTCTAAGGTGAGGCAGTAAAAAAGCTTGTCTAAAAGCTGATACCGATGCTCCGTCGGCATCAGCTTTTTCAATTTAATCTGGATTATGGCATTCGAACAGAATTAGACCATTATGGAGTTGATAGCTTTACAAGCTTATTGAAGCAAATCAAAAAGATCGCAAGCTGAATGCCTGGGGGCAAACAGCTGCGATCTTTTTGAAAATATAAGAAAGTATTGATCAAGTTATAGTCGCTTAGGTTTGTAATAGACAATGACCGCACAGGAGAGTAGCAGGATAATAAGCGCGATGCCGGTTGCCGCAGCTTCCTTTGGACTACCTTGGGCTTCGACCTGGGTCTGCTGCGCGCCCGGACCGCCGAAGCCGCCCATACCGCCTTGCCCATTTGGCCGTTGGCCGCCAAAGCCGCCCTGCATGCCGCCCTGCTGGTCAGGCATTTGGCCATCTGGCGGAACCATGCCTTCGCCTCCAGTCGGTGCCTGTCCATTAGCGCCTTTGGTGCCGGCAGCGCCTTGCCCGTCTGGTGCTTCGCCTGGCGCAAAAGCTCCTGGTGCTTCCGCATTGCCGTTCGGCGTGTTGGCCTGCGCCCCGTCCTGCTGGGCGTTAGGCCGTTGGCCGCCAAAGCCTCCGCCCATGCCGCCTCCGCCCATGCCAC
Organism: Paenibacillus sp. 01T443; assembly: GCF_056398325.1. Classification (NCBI taxonomy): domain Bacteria; kingdom Bacillati; phylum Bacillota; class Bacilli; order Caryophanales; family Paenibacillaceae; genus Paenibacillus; species Paenibacillus sp. 01T443. Next base: position 76,857 of record NZ_JBFTPE010000013.1, on the reverse strand, counting down.
CACCGCCGCCGCCGAAGCCGCTGCTTCCGCTGCCTGATCCGTCGCCGGAGGACGGGATTGTGCCGGCAAGCTGCTGAGCGACAGAGCTCGTTTGCGTTTTATTGAAAGAAATGACTTGAGTTACACCCTGCTCGTATTGCTCATACGTGTAGAAGGAGGAGGGGTCAGCCTCGACATAACTCGATATCATCGCTTTAATCTCAGCTATTCTCGCTTGGAAGTTCTCCTCTGCTAAATAGCCATTCAGCATGTTTTGTATGATTTCATGATATTTTTCCTTGTAGGCTTCAACCTTCAGCAGCTTATCTACGAGCGGGCGATCCGCTACCGTTCCGGTAGTAGGCTCATCAATCAGAACGCCGGAGCCGCCGAAGCCGCCGAAGGACATATTATAATCCCATGGTAAAATATTGAATAAGCCGTCATCCTCATATAAATAATAGTTATGCTTTTTCTCAGACAGGTAGCTGTCAAAGTTGCCGGCTACCGCATTCAGAGCGATAAATTTCAAGGCTTCATCCACGTCCAGCACGCTCTCGTAATTCGTACCGTTGTTCAGCTCATCGAGCATATCCAGCAAAATATCATCGTTTGATTTTTCCGATTTCATATCGAGACCTGTGTAGGCATCGATGGTCTCGAGCCAGTTCAGCTCGCTGCCGCTTCCGCCGTTTGCTTTGTATAACGCGCCGTAAGCATTGCCGAAGTTGCGTTCGAGATACGCATCTCCAATTTGCTCTACCGCCAAATAAAAGCCCCAAAGCTCGCCGTTGACGTAAACATTCACATAGGAATATTTAGGCGTCGGAAGCCCCATTTGCTCAGCCAGCTCATACGATAAAAATTCACGCATATAAGAGGCATCGCTATAGTTGTTGTTCAAGTTGATTTTGCTTATTCCCTGAAGAGTCTGGTTGACGTACTCGTCAAAGGAAATTTTAAAGCTGTATCGATCGGAATCAGTCATTCTGACTACGCTGTTCAAGCTGAGATTTCCTTTTGTACGTATGCCGACGTTTTCAAGCTTTTGACCGTTGTATTCGACAGTCGCTTCTTTAAATTCCTCGGCGCTGGCATTGTCCAGCATGCTTTGAAATTCTGTTTCATCGATCGTAATTTTGACATCAACGACTTTATCCTTCGGAAAAACAGTCTCATCAAGCTTTTGCTCATCCGCTGATTGCTCATTATCGCTCGCATTTGTGCTCGCGCCTGTGAGGTTGAAGGATGTCCCTCCAAAGGAACATCCGGACAAACCGATAATCAGGAGAATAGAGCAAAGGCTCAATAAAAATAATTGAGCTTTCGCTTTCATTGAAGCACCTCCTGATTATTAAGAGACATAATCACCGCTGTAGCTGATAAGCACGGCATTCCGTACGCCTGAAAGTTCAGTCAATTGGTTAATAAAGCGGCCGGTTTCGTCGCGAAGACGAACCTCAAGCGTCATTTCGATATTGCCCTGCGTCACTGATTTTTGTTTGACATTGTAACGCTTAACGATAGAGCCAATTTGCTTGTGCACGAGCTGCTCTGTTGCGTCGCTGTCACAGTTTACGACGAGCAGGTATGGCGATTCGACAGATCCGCCTTTGACGAAGAAGAACAGAATGAGACCAACAACGGCAGAACCGATGACCGCTAGCGTGAAGAAGCCTGCGCCTGTTACAATCCCTGCAACCGCAGCCCAGAACAAGAAGATGAGATCGGTTGGATCCTTGATCGGCGTTCTGAAACGTACGATGGACAGCGCGCCGACCATACCGAGCGAGAGCACGAGGTTGGAGTTAATCGCAATAATGACGACGGAGGTAATCATGGTCATGCCGATAAGCGACACATTGAAGCTCTTCGAGTAAAGCACGCCGCTGAAAATCCTTTTGTACAGCAGGAATATGAAGAAGCCAAGCAGGAAAGCGACACCAAGCGTAATCAATATTTTGGATAAGCTAATGTCGGAAGAGAAGTTTTCGATCACTGATTTTTTAAGCACGTCTGCGAAGTTGGTGGTTGTCTCGGTCGTTGCGGCAGCAGTTGTTGTGGTTTCCATTTTAATAATCCTCCCAAGTGTTGAATTTCAGATGCTTTCGGCAGATCACGTATTTTGAAGCGGATTGCCGATTAAGGCCTTCGAGCTGCAAAGCCATTTTGATATAAGCAGGAATATAAGCATCATATTTCACCTCAAGAATGATAAAATCATTGTCGAGGGCACGGATAGGCTCTAGGCTTTTGTCAAAAATATCGACGGCATGCAGGCCGGTTCGCAGCTCTTTATCGAATGTGATCCTTACGTTACCGTTGTCGCATACATAGGGCTCGCGAACATAATCAACGATTACCTTCGGCCTAAGTAAATGATGCTTCATTTCATTATGAATCTCGTTCAAAAGCGGCTTGTCCGGCTCTTTCAGCACATCGTGGTCACCGGCTATGAGCCTGTCGTACATCTCTCTAGTAAGCGGCTCCTTCACCTTGGCGATATAGTCTTTGAATTTAATTTTTTTCTCAAAATGAATGATATGATCCTGGCCGTTATAGATACGGATGCGGTATTTAACCCGATCCCGAACGCCGCCAAGCTTCTCGTGCAAAGCCTTGTTATTGATATCATCAAAGTACAAGCTTCGAATATGATATTCGCCAGTCGGACCGACATGTTTGTCATGGTCCATCAGATCCTTCAGCCTCTGGCGGATAATGAAATATTGATGATAATTAATGAAAAATTTCAACTCGTTGCGATAGTTTAAATCTTTGTTCATTTCACACCTCTTTTCATGTTCAGCGCCCCTTGTTGCTAACAAATGTTATTCTACTGGCCTTTACTTATTCTTAACTTAAGGCCGGCTGAAAGATTGCTGAATGCGCGAAATGCAGGTTTATTGTTAAGATATATTGAAGAATAAGAGAGATAGAGGAGTGGATATCTTGAAGTTTCGTAAAGACGTGCTAGTAGTGCTCGCTTGCTGCGTACTGTTAATCATAGGCGCAGTAGGAATGGAGTGGCTTCGGACGGATCATGCAAAAAAACCGACAGCGGTTGTGACCACGTTCAAGGGGGAACCGATGACAAGCCGTGCTTTTACTTGGTATAGCTCGAATCCGGAGGCTGACGCGATCGTGCAGGTCGTGAAAGGCGATGCAGCGAGTGATTGGGAAAGTGAACAGGCGCTGACCTTTAAAGGTACGACGACTTCGGTTATAGCTGCTGATGGGAGCACAGAGCAAGCCGTGCATAAAGCAGAAGCTTCCGGGCTTGAACCGGGAACGACGTATTCCTACAGAGTCGGGAGCGGGGAAGAGAAGGGCTGGAGCGATGTTGCTGTATTTCAGACAGAGGAAGCAGACACGGAAAACGTTACTTTCATTAATGTAACGGATTCGCAAGGTGTCACGGAACAGGATTTCTCGTTGTGGGGCCACACGCTGGATAAAGCCTTTGCGATATTTCCCGCGGCTTCGTTCATCGTTCATAACGGCGATTTGACGGAGGAGCCGTCAGATGAACAGGCATGGTCTTATTTATTCGAAAAAGCAAGCAAGTGGGTAACGCAGGTTCCGTTTATGCCGGTTACGGGCAATCATGATGAGGTTGACGGCAATGCGGAGCCGTTCGTTTCTCATTTCAACCTGCCAGACAACGGCGCGGAAGGCTCGATTCCGGGAACAAGCTACTCCTATGATTACGGACCTGTCCACTTTGTCTTTCTCAATTCCGAATCAAATATCAAGGAGCAAACGAAATGGCTGCGCAGCGATCTCGAGAGTACGGATAAGGCTTGGAAAATCGTCGCTATGCATCAAGGCCCATACGGCGGTAATACCTATAAGAAGGTGAAAGACTGGACCGAGCTATTCGATGAGTTTGAGGTAGATTTGGTGCTGCAGGGGCATAACCATGAGTATTCGAGATCCTATCCGCTGCGTGACGGGAAAATCGTCGGAGACGGCGAAGCAGCCGTGCAAAACCGCGAGGGTACGGTTTATGTGGTGACGAATACGGCTGGGCAAAAGTTTAATGAGAAGAAGGAAGATAAATTTTACCATAAGGTGCATTTTCAGAACGAGAAGCAAATGTTCGCGGGCATCGTGATCAATGGAAAAACACTGACTTATCAGGCCTATGACGTGGATGGCAAGAAGTGGGATGAGTTCGTGTTGGAGCATTAATATCGATTGATGCGTTGAAAAGCCGAAGAGGGCAGCCCGGCATCAAATGATGCTGCTGGGCTGCCTCTTTCTGTGTAGTAGAGATTTCTTATCGCAGATCAAGCGGAAGCGTAATTCGGAAAGTCGTACCCTCGCCGGGCTCGCTGATTACCTCGATGGTACCTCCATGAGCATCCACGATCGACTTGGTTATTGCCAAGCCTAAACCGGCGCCGCCGTTTTTCCGTGTGCGAGAAGATTCGCTGCGGTAGAAGCGCTCAAATAAATGGGGCAAATGGGCTGCGGCAATTCCGGTTCCATTGTCCGTAATGCTTATTCTCGCCTGGTTTTCCAGACGTTCGAGCATTATCTTAATTGTGCCTGTCTCTGCATCCGTGTGCTGTACAGCGTTAAGAAATAAATTCAAAAGTATCTGCTTCATCTGATCGGAATTGAATTTGCCGCTTATGGCTGATTCAATAACGAGATCTATTTTACGGTTTCCGGCAAGCAACTGCAATTGCGGCTCCATTTCTTGAAGGAGTTCATCGAGCCGGGCAGCAGACAGCTGCAGCTGCGGGGCTTGATCAAGCTTTGCAAGCGCGAGCAAATCCTCCACGAGCCTGTTGATGCGCTTGGATTCCAGCTGCATGCTGTTCAGCGCGCGGTTGAGCTGATCGGGATTTGCGGCTGCTCCGCGCAGCAGCACTTCAAGAAAGCCGTGAATAGACGTCAGCGGCGTTCTCAGCTCATGCGAAGCATCGGCAATGAAGCGGCGCATTTTTTCGGTTGTTTTCCGTTCGGTTTCGAAGGAAATATCCAAACGCTCAAGCATCCCGTTAAAAGCATCTGATAAGCGATCGATCTCTTCTTGGCCTTGGCTTGCCGGTATGCGTTTGGTCAGGCTGCCGGCATCGGTCTGCTGAGCAGCAAGCACGACGCGGGATAACGGCTTTAACGTACGGCGAAGCAGTGGTAAATAAAGGGCAAGTCCGGCCGCGAGCGCCACAATGGAAAGGGCTGTGAAAATAGCTAGCTGGGTCATGAGGAGCTGCCTTAGCGAATCGGTTTCCGTGCTTACTTGTACAATCCCCTCTACTTTGTTAGGAGGACCGGCATTTCGGAAGACGACAAGCTGCTCGACTCCATCCGCATTATTTAATATTTTGTAATCAATCTGTTGTCGTTCTTGAAGCTGTTTTGTTATTTGCTCATATTCCTCAGCTGACAGGAGCGGAGCGCTTGCCTCGGTATCCTTTGAGACATCGGTAACTGTACCGTTCGAATCAATGAAGACGATCGATAAGCCAGGTTGGTAAAATAATGGCGAGTCCCGTCGCTCTTTCGGGGGGCGAGACGCTTGGACCGAATCGCCATCCTTATTATCAGACTCCAGATGATTGTCATCCATTTCAGATTTTTTGTCGTTCGTAAACCAATCCATCGGCATAGCCATGATTTGAGTGTTTAAGGATTCAGCTTTATTTTTGAATATAAAGTCCTTCATAATAATGTACTGTAGAACGCCGATCAGCAAAAACAACGCGGCTAAAATAAGCAAGGATCGGTACAATAGCTGGTATCTTAGGGAACGCGGGGCAAAAAACCTCGCGAAGGCAGGGGGCGTTCGGCGGCTCATGGCAAGTCCATCCGGTAGCCGGCACCTCGCAGCGTACGAATAAGGCGATGCTCCTTATCATTCAATTTATCCCGCAGGGAACGGATATACACCTCCACAATGTTCTCTTCCCCTCCAAATTGATATCCCCATACTTTATCCAATATAAGCGATTTGCTAAGCACGACCCCGTTGTTCAAAATAATAAACCGAAGCAGCTCGTATTCTGTTGGCGACAGCTCAAGAATCTGGTCCATATAGATAAGCTCTTTGCGCCGGTCATCTAGACGGAAAGGTCCGTAGGCAACCTCTCCCAGCAGATTGGGAAATTGGTTGCGCAGCCTCGCTCCGATTCGTGCGAGCAGCTCGCTGAAGCTAAAGGGTTTGATCAAATAATCGTCTGCGCCGAGCGTTAATCCTTTCACGCGATCCTCGACTTCATCTTTGGCGGTAAGCATAATAACCGCGATATTATCTCCGGTTGCACGCAGCGCGGCGCATACTTCGAATCCGTTCATTCCTGGCATCATGATATCCAGAATGACGACATGCGGCTGAAATACGCTCGCTTCTGCCAGAGCGGATTCACCGTCATAGGCGACCCGGATGTCAAAGCCTTCATTTATAAGACCCAGCTCCAAAAACTGTACGATGTTTGGCTCGTCATCAACGAGCAATATTTTAATTCCTTTGAAGGATGTCATGTTGGATCTCCTTTCACTAAGATACCTGTCTATTATCGGCTTTTTGAGGAAAAGATGCACCTGTTTGCCTGCAATTTCAGCAAACTTTAAGCTGATAGCCAGGAAAATACCCGTTTTTTTAAATGTGAAAATCAAGGGAATGAAATTGAAAATTTGGGGATATTAAAGTGGTGCTCGAAAAAGAAAAGAGAAGGATGGTGTATTTTGCATGCAACAAAACAAAAAGGGAATGGCATCAAGTGAAACCGGCAATAAGATTGGAAGGCTTGCAGCAAGGTACATAGTTGCGGCATTATTGTCGATTACGTTGATGATCAGCATGCCTTATACAGGACATGCGATCGGAAAACATGCCAAGGGACCGGATGTATATGTCATTCAAGGCATGCTGAAATCATTAGGCAGCTATTCGGGACCGATTGATGGTTACTATGGTGCCTCGACCGTGCGCGGCGTTAAATATTTTCAGAAAAAGCATGGTTTGAAGGCAACGGGTTCGGTAGATATTAAAACGCTTCAATCGATTTCCTATTCGTATACTGATATGAAAGCATCGATGAAAGCAAAGAGTAAAGCGAAGTGGAAAGGTAAAGCGAAAGCAATCGGAAATGGCGGAAAAGGTAACGGTGCAGGCGGCGGAGCTGGTGGCGGTGCAGGCGGCGGAGCTGGTGGCGGTGCAGGCGGCGGAGCTGGTGGCGGTGCAGGCGGYGGAGCTGGTGRAGGTGCAGGCGGCGGAGCTGGYGGCGGTGCAGGCGGCGGAGCTGGTGGCGGTGCAGGCGGCGGAGCTGGTGAAGGTGCAGGCGACGGAGCTGGCGGCGGCGCAGGCAAGTCTGGCGGCATTGGCGGTGGCCAAGGCGAGAACCAAGGTAAATCTGGCGGAATCGGCGGCGGCCAAGGCGAGAACCAAGGCAAATCTGGCGGAATCGGCGGCGGTAAAGGCGAGAACCAAGGCAAATCTGGCGGAATCGGCGGCGGCCAAGGCGGCAACCAAGGCAAGTCAGGCGGAATTGGCGGCGGCCAAGGCGGCAATGGCAATCTAGGCGGCGGTCAATCCGAGAATCAAGCGCCGAATGGCGGAAACTCGGGTAATCCTGGTAAGGGCGGTAATCAATCCGAGAATCAAGCACCGAACGGCAGCCAACAGTAGAACGAAAAATAGATATTCCTTCTATATCGGATGATATCTTTTTGAGTATGAAGCTAGGAATAAATAAAGGCGACCAATTGTTTTTTTTTGGTCGCCTTTATTTCTGTGTAGTTACTTCTATTGCACCGCATTCCACACAATGACCATGCCTCGAAAAACCACATTTTTCGGTATTAGTAAATATCACAGATAACGCAGCGGCTTGTGTCTCTACGTTTCTAATAATATTTCACCAGTGCGCGTAAGGTCATAGCCGGATATGGAATTCAGCTCCATCTTAAAATCATCGGATCTGAGAATTTGGAGCAGAGCAGAGATCCATGATTGATTGTTTGCGGTCTTAAGCATGACCAAGTCATATCGTTCCTGAATTAAGGGTATGAATTCAATGTTACCAACAATAGAAGCCGTTTTTTCTATGCCAATGCCAACGTCAGCTTCTCCAGATGAGACTTTTGAAGCTACGCCGAGATGATTGCTTTGTTCATGCTGATATCCGATGAGTGCACTGGACTTTATGCCATGCAGCCTGAGCTGTTCGTCCAGCAATACGCGGGCGCCGGAGCCTTTCTCCCGATTAGCAATCCGTAAATTGGCAGTGCTTAAATCGGACCAGCCTTTCAGCGACAAGGGATTACCTTTCTGGACATAAAAGCCTGCATTCCTAGAGAGCAAATTAACGACGATGTAGGAGGAACCGATGAGCAGTTTCTTGATATAAGGGAGGTTGTACTCCCCTGTATCGCCATCAAGCAGATGTGTGCTGACGATGTCGGATTCGCCGCGGTACATCGAGATCAGGCTGACAAGGCTGCCGACATATGCGCGCAGCGGACGTATGCCGTCTATGTTCTTTTCCATGTATTTGGCTAGAATGTCAAGGCTAAGATCCTGTCCTGTAATGACGATGGGACGTATGCCGGTATTTAATGATTGGGTATTGGAATGAGCAGGCGTATCTGTCATTGCCGGACGCTCGTTCATTTGCACGCCTCTGGCTCTCTGTTTATATGCTTCCAAGTCGGCAGGGTCCACCCGCATCTGTTTGCCTACCCGGTAGGAGGGCAATTCACCTTTTTTTATAAGATCATATACTGTGAGTTTGGATATTTTCAGCAGCTTGGCAATTTCTTCAGTCGTATACGAGACATCGCTGGTCATAATGCTCCTCCTTCTGAACTCTACGGACTATTTCACTATAAATGTCATTGTATCATATTAGGATGTGTACGTTCTTTTAATTGTATTTACAAAAGCATCATTCACTCTATATAATGTGTTTTAGATATAACTAGTTATATTTGATTATGTTTAATTATAAATAAGGGGTGTATCTATGTTTAAAATGATTAAAGGTTACATGGTTTTATCTATCGTTACTGCAATGATGTTAGTGTTTGCAGGCTGTGGAGCTGCACAAAATACAAATACAAATGAGAGTACGAATATTCCAGCGGAAAGCACAATCGCGCCTAGCGAGCAGCCAGCCGAAACGGTTGAGCTAACGATTTCAGCAGCGGCAAGCATGACGGATGCCTTAACAGAAATTCAGAAAACGTATGAGGCTAATAACCAAAATATTAAACTGAGCTTCAATTTCGGCGCATCCGGCGCACTTCAACAGCAAATTGAGCAAGGGGCGCCAGCTGATTTATTCTTGTCTGCGGCCGTTAAGAACATGACGGCACTTGTTGACAAACAGCTGATTGATGCAAATCAACAAGTCAATTTGTTGAATAATGAGCTTGTTGTAGTTGTTCCTGCCGATGGCAAAACGCCGATTGAAAATGTAACTGATCTAACTAAGACAGAAGTGAAAACAGTAGCGATTGGCATTCCGGAAAGCGTGCCAGCTGGCAACTATGCAAAGGAAGCGCTAACGAACGCAAAGTTATGGGATGCTTTACAGGCGAAATCCGTACAAGCGAAGGATGTAAGACAAGTGCTGCAATATGTAGAAACCGGAAATGCTGATGCCGGTTTTGTATATAAAACAGATGCGCTGACCACCGATAAAGTAATAGTGGCATTTACGGTTGATTCAGCTGCCTATAAGACAATTCAATATCCAATCGGTATTGTAAAAGCTACGAAACATAGTCAGGAAGCCGAAGATTTTTATACGTATTTGCAGTCGCAAGAAGCGCTTGACGTGTTTGTTAAGTATGGCTTTACTGTTCCTAATTAACTGTGGCGTTCATAAATTGGCAAGAGTTTTGGCTGCCTATACGGCTTTCATTACAAGTTGCATTGTTATCAAGTATAGCGGTATTTCTCATCGGAATAGCCGTAGCTTGGTGGATGTCACGCCGCAAGTTTAAAGGGAAAATCATTATTGAAACCATGTTTATGCTGCCGTTGGTGCTCCCGCCGACAGTAGTCGGCTTTTTGCTGCTTGTGATGCTTGGACGGAGAAGCTGGATCGGAGAATGGATCGAGTGGTTGTTTGCTGCACCCATTGTTTTTTCTTGGTGGGCTGCCGTCGTTGCTTCTATCGTGGTTTCCTTTCCGCTCGTCTATCAAACCATGAAGGTCGGCTTCGCTTCCGTAGATCGGGATTTGGAGGATGCAGGACGCTCAATTGGGGCAAATGAGTGGGCGGTATTCAGGTATATTACACTTCCGCTAACGTCCCGCTCACTAATATCCGCCTTTATTCTCGGCTTTGCACGCGGTTTGGGCGAGTTTGGAGCTACGCTGATGATTGCGGGGAATATTCCGGGTAAAACACAGACGATTCCCACGGCCATCTATGTTGCGGTCGATTCGGGGAACACCGCAATGGCATGGGCTTGGACATTCGCTATTATTGCAATATCATTTATGTTACTGCTTATTAGCCGGCAGAAATAATATTAGATATGGAAGAGATCTTGAAGAGCCGATATAATAATCGGCTCTTTTCAATTTTATGTGCATTCTGTTCCAACTTCGAAACGATTGCCTGATTGCCTTGCTTCGTTTACTCCACTGATGCTTCAAGCTCCGCAACGATTACTGCAAGCGGCCCTAAGTCGTCAAAATGATTAAATTATTGCACTTTAATCTAAAAAAACATACATACGCTTTTTTTTTGACCATGCTACGATAGTTAATATTTGATGGAATGTTCCGACGGTCCCGACCCGTGGGTAAGAGGAACGTACACATAAGGAGGCAAAGTAAGTGGTCATAAACAATCCGATCTTGCCCGGTTTTAACCCGGATGCATCCTTCCTGCGCGTTGGGGAAGACTATTATATTGCAACTTCAACCTTTGAATGGTTTCCGGGCGTCCAGCTTTATCATTCCAAGGATTTAGCGAACTGGGAGCTGCTTCCTCATGCACTGACCCGTACTTCGCAAGTAGATTTAAGAGGGAATCCGAGCTCGGGCGGTATTTGGGCACCTGCGCTTTCTTACGATAGCGGACTCTATTATTTATTGTTTACGGATGTAAAGGGCCGCAAAGGCGTCTATAAGGATTTGCACAATTATTTGGTAACGTCAGAGAGCATGAGCGGACCGTGGTCTGAGCCGGTTTATTTGAATGGCAGCGGCTTTGATCCTTATTTATTCCATGATACGGACGGAACCAAATGGCTGCTGAATATGCAGTGGGATTTCCGGGACGGCCATTCCAGGTTTGGCGGTATTATGCTTCAAAAGTACGATCCCAAAGAGCAGCGGCTTGTAGGACCCGTGAAGAAAATATACGAGGGTACGGATCTAGGCGTGACCGAGGGACCTCAGGTGTTTAAACGGAACGGTTATTATTATTTGTTGGTTGCAGAGGGGGGCACAGGGATTAACCATGCTGCTACGTTAGCCCGCTCGCGTCAATTAGAAGGACCTTACGAAACAGACCCGTCTTATCCGATACTAACCACCCGTGGCACTCCTGATTATCCGCTTCAAAATGCAGGCCACGGCATGGTTGTAGAAACGCAAACCGGCGAATGGTATATGACACATATTTGCAGCCGACCCTTTGCGGGCACGAAGCTTAATCCGCTCGGCAGAGAGACATCGATTCAGCGCTGTGTATGGACTGAGGATGGATGGCTTCGCCTGGAGCATGAGGGAAGATTGCCTGCTCTCTCGGCACCGGCCCCGCAGCTTGAACCGCATCCGTTTCCCGTTCCGCCTGCAAAGGATGACTTCGATTCGCCAAGTCTAGGCTACCTCTATCAAACGCTGCGTGCTTCGGCGGAAGAATCGTGGCTCAGCCTAACGGAAAGGCCCGGCTACTTGAGGCTCCGCGGCAGGGAATCACTCCATTCCTGGCATCAGCAAAGCATGATTGCCCGCAGATTGCAGCATTTCCGCTGTACGGTTGAAACAAAGTTGGAATACGAGCCTGAGCATTTCATGCAAATGGCTGGACTTGTCTTTTATTATGACGAGTTGGATTATTTTTATTTACGTGTCACGCAGGACGGCGAAAATGGCCGGAAGCTTGGTTTGATCACAAGTATTCAAGGAAAATACAGCGAAAATAGAGAGCATGAGCTCTCTGTCGATGGCTGGGATGCTTATTATTTGAAGGCGGTTGTCCGAGAGAGGGAGCTGCGTTTCTACGCTTCTAATGAAGGCAAAGAATGGCTTCAGGTTGGGACAGTGCAGGATTTAGGCGTCTTGTCCGACGAATTCGGAGGGAAGCTGGGTTTTACCGGCACGATGATCGGCTTATGCGCACAGGACATCAACGGAACAAAGAAACATGCGGATTTTGATTATTTTAGCTACGTAACGGAATAGAAGAAACCAAAAGAACGGATGGACGGCTGTGATAGCCGTTTATCCGTTCTTTTACCCTTCAATCGTTAAGGCGCATACACGGCTGAGAGAAGTTGAAAAATAAGACTAAATAACCAGCCATTTGGCCAATTTGTAACCTTCGGCGCAGCAATGATCTTAAATTATCGGCATACCGTCCTTAAAAAACTTCATTTAAGCTGTYGGAATTTGATGTTAATCTTAGATCAGGAAACGGGATTGAACAAGATGATGCGCACATCTTACATGAAAATTCCTCTTAAACAGCGGATATTAAAGGGAGGTCAAATGAATATGGCTAAAAAATCATTCTTGCAATTGGTATCTCTTATGTTAGCATTGACCGTGATTTTGACCGCATGCGGCGGTAACAACAACGGCAATAATACAGCTTCACCAAGCAATAATACGGGCACATCGGAGACTCCGACAGACGCATCAAAGAAAGACGTCAGCTTCTCGCTGGCTTATGCGACAGGCGACCCGGCAACGAAAAAAGCAATTGAAACGACGATTGATGCCTTTACTGCAAAAAATCCTCATATCAAAATTGTTAACTATAGTGAAACAACTTCGGCTTCTTACTTAGATTGGCTTAAAACAAAAGATGCAGTAGGCCAATTCCCTGATCTCGTAGAAATGCGCGACACCAAAGTATTCGTTGACGCAGGCAAAATCGTAGAGCTGCCGGAAGATCTTCGCAGCATGTTCTCGATCCTGCCGGAATATGCAGGCAAAATATATAATGCTCCACTTACGGGCACTGCGCCGCAAGGTATTATTTACAGCAAGAAAGCGTATGCGGATGCAGGCGTAACCGAGCTTCCGAAAACGTACGATGAGTTTTTAGCGATCCAAGAAAAGCTTGCGGCTACCGGCATTTCGCCAATCGTAGTCGGCGGTAAAGATATTTTCCATATGGGCTTCTGGACAAACTTCTTCTTCATTAACGAGGTTTATTCCAAAGATCCGGACTGGAACTCGAAACGTACGGCAAAAACGGCAAGCTTTGCGGATGCCGGCATGGTTCAAGCGGTAACCGATTATAAAGAGCTGTTCAGCAAGTATGTGGATAAAGGCTGGCTCAGCACGGCAGATAACCAAACGGCATCTATTCTAGTAAGCGGCAAAGCGGCTCAGTTGTTCTCCGGTCCTTGGATGTTCGGACAAATCGCGGAAGCAGATCCAAGCTTCGAGTTTGGCTTCTACGCAATCCCTGACCGCAGCGGCAAAGTGAATATTAACCAACTGCCTAGCCTATCAGGTTGGTCGCTTTCGGCAGAGGGAGCCAAAGACCCGGATAAAGTTGAAGCGATCAAAGCGTTCATCAAATTTTTCTTTGAGCCTGAGCAATACGGTCCTTACCTGGCTACCGTAAACGGAATTCCGACGACATCAGCTGAAGTGACTTATGAAACGGGCGAGCAAATGCAAGAAGTAATGAGGCTGGTTGGCGATTCCACGGTTAACAAATCACTTGGTCTTGCGAACTGGTACGGCGACAATGCGATTCCTCCGCAATTCCGCAACTGGTACTACAAGCTTCTTCAGGAGCTTGTATTGGAAAACGGCGACGTAACGGAATATATGAAAAAAGCAGACGCAGAGTACGACAGCAATGTAAAAGCAAATCAACAATAAAGCATGCGTTGTAAAGAAAGAAGGACGGAAAGAGCAGCCTCTGCTTACGCGGAGGTTCTCTTTTTATCAAGAACTTAGGAGGTAGGAGAGCCATGATTGCCCAGCTAAAGAAAAAGAAATGGACAAATTATGCCATTTGGTTTATATTGCCTGCATTTCTACTGTATACGGCTTTCGTCATCATCCCGACGTTGAGCAGCGTATATTTAAGCTTTACCTCATGGGATGGGCTAAGCAGCAATATCCGGTACATCGGTCTTGATAATTTCAAAGAAATCCTAAGCAGTCCAAGGGTCCACAATGCTTTGAAAAATACGCTGATCTTCGCGTTCTCACTCGTTATATTGGAAAATGCGCTTGCATTGCTGCTTGCTATTTTAGTAGATCAGGTACGTTGGTTCCGAAACTTTTTCCGCAGTATTTTCTATTTTCCGGTATTAATGAGCGGTATTATTATGGGCTTTATTTGGATGATCATTATGAATTACAACTTTGGCGTATTAAATCAATTGTTGGATATGACAGGCCTCGGCTTCCTGAAGGCAGATTGGTTGGGAAATCCTGATTTCGCGTTAATCGCGATCGTTCTCTCAACTGTATGGAAGGCAGCCGGTTACTATATGGTCATTTATTTGGCAGGACTGCAAGGCATACCACAGGAATTGCATGAAGCCGCAAGCATTGACGGAGCGAATCGCTGGCAGCAGTTCCGAAGCATTACTTTCCCTTTGCTCGCAGGAGCAATGACGGTATGCGTGATGCTTTCCATGATCGGCTCACTCAAAATCTTCGATCAAATCGCGGTGATGACCGACGGAGGTCCGGGATTTGCGACCGAAACGTTAACGTATATTATCTATAAAGTCGGCTTCGGTGAATTGAGACAAGGTTTTGGTACAGCGCTTTCGATGGTATTGTTCCTGCTTACGCTCGCGATTTCCTTGATTCAAATGAAAGTTCTTCGGAAAAGAGAGGTGCAAATGTAGGATGAAAAAAAAGATTAAGGCTAACGAAATCGTCGTTTTCGCCGTTACGTTTGTTATCGCTGTCGTGTTTGCTTTTCCGATTTACTTTAATATCATGTCCGCCTTTAAGAGTAACGGCGAAATCATGCGAGATGCGATCGCCTTCCCGAAAGGGCTTTATCTCGAAAGCTTCAAGTATCTTTTGACGGAGACCCAGTACCCGGCTGCGATGCTTAACAGCGCGATTTTAACCTTCTCCTCCATTATCGTTATGGTTCTAGTCATTCCGATGGCTGCTTACGCAATCGAGAGGACGAATTCGAAGTGGACGAATGGCGTGTTTACGTACTTCCTCTTCGGTATGATGATTCCTTTCCAGGTATACATGATTCCGTTGTTCAAGCAGTTGAAGATGATCGGTTTATTCGGAACGCTAACAGGGCCAATTTTTGTGTATATTTCCGGATCCGTGGGCTTCGGCGTCCTGCTCTACACAAGTTTCCTTAAGGGGATCCCGCGGGAGATCGAGGAATCGGCAGAGATTGACGGCTGCACGCGAACAGGTATATTTTGGAAAATAGTATTTCCTTTGCTGGGGCCGGTAACAGCCAGTATGGTCGTGCTGCAGGGCCTCGGAATTTGGAACGATTTCTTAATGCCGATGATGGTGCTTCCATCCGGTCAAGCCAAAACGATGATTGTCGAGCTGTTCTATTACGTCGGGGAATTTTCATCCCGTTGGGATATGATCTTCGCGGGTACGACGATGTCGCTTATCCCGGTTTTAATCGCTTTCCTTTCCTTGCAAAAATATTTTGTAAAAGGCGTCTCGTCTGGCGCAATCAAGGGTTAAACAATAAATGATACATCCAGCAATAATCACAGCCGGAAGCTCCTCTAGAGGAATTTCCGGCTGTGCCTGTTGCTTATCAGGATGAATTAAGACGTTGGTCATTTCATGTTATGATGAGATAACATAACAGGGTTCAGCGTTTGTATAGGAGGAGCTTATCGATGAAGTCGTGGGGGCGTAGATGGAACAGTGTATTCGTGAAATTTTCGGCGGCGTTCATATTAGTTGGCCTTATTCCGTTGTTTGCGCTCAGTTATTTCTCCGTACAGACCTTTACGGGGCATGTCGAGCGGTATACAAACGATAATTTGCGCCAGATGGTTCTTTATATCAGCTATAATTTGAATTCCGCATTCAATAACTATAACGAAATCTCCATGCTGATGTACACGGGGCGATATGATGGCCTGCAGGACAGCTTCTCGGACAATCAAACCCGCAATGTGAACGAATTGCAGCAAATCAATTCCGTTCCAATCGATGCTTTTCTCAAAATGATCATGTACAGCGACCGGTATATAACGAGTACTTATTTTGTTCGGACGAATGACAGCAAGCTTTATTATCAAACGAAGGAAAATAAAGTTATCATTCCGGAAAAGCTGCCCATTCGGGAATGGCTAAGCACGATGGACGATGACCCTACCGGACTGATGATTTATCCGACGCATGAGGATTATTATATATTCAATTCCCAGGATAAAGTCATTACCATCGGGCGGAATTTGATTGATACATCAGGTACGCTCACGCGGGAACCCAAAATCGTAGGCACTTTGTTTTTTGATGTCGACGCCAAAATAGCGGATCAGTTTTTGCGTGAGCTCAATTTGGGAGCGAAGGACGAGCTGTATGTGCTCGATGACAAAGAGAGGCCCTACTTCAGCAATAAGGAGCTGGCTGCCATACAAGTCCCCGTTTCTACGGAGAACGACAGCGGCAAGCTTATTTTAAGCGAAGAGATCCCGTTTATTAAAGGGCAGCTGCTTGTTAAGTTCGAGAACGAGGAGATTTACAAGCAGCTTGGAACAACCAGCTCCGCTGTTTATATCGCGATCGGAATTTGCTCGTTGGTGCTTATTATTATGGGAACCTGGTTTTCAAGACGGCTTGCTGCGCCGATTCGCGGGTTAATTAAGCAGATGTCCAAAGTAGAATCAGGCAATCTGGAGATACAGGTCGAAGTAAGAAGCAACGACGAGATGGGAAGATTAGCCCATGGCTTCAACCGGATGGTGGATCGGCTTCAGGCCTTCATCAACGAAGCCTATGTTGCTGAGATCAAGCAAAAGCAAACCGAGCTGAATGCACTGAAAAGTCAAATCAGGCCTCATTATTTATATAACACACTCGAGGTCATTCGGATGAATGCCGTCCACAGCGATGCCGATGAAGTGGCGGATATGATTCTCTCGCTCTCGAATCAACTGAAGTATGTCATTGATTACGGCGAGGATTGGGTGACGATCCAGCGGGAGCTGGAGCATCTCAAGGATTATTTCTATATCATCCAGGTAAGATTTGAAAACAGATTCGAGCTCAGATGCGATATTTCGGAAGAAGTAAATAGGGAATGGCCGATCCTAAAGCTTTCCCTGCAGCCGATCGTCGAGAATGCGATTCAGCACGGGCTGCGACTCAAAGGAAAGGGCATCGTGAAAATATCGATCGAGCTTTGGGAGAATAAGCTTGCCGTAACAGTTTACGATGACGGCGTCGGCATGGATAAGACGGAGCTCGACCGCCTTAACGCGATGCTTGAGGATGCAGCGGCCCCTTCCAAAAATGTCGGCGTAAAAAATGTGCATGAACGAATTAAATCAGTCTGCGGAGAAGGCTACGGGGTATCGATAAGCAGTCGCAAGCATGTCGGCACGTCGGTACTGATGCTATTTCCAGTGAAGGAGGAACTAACGCATGATACGACTTATTCTGGCAGATGATGAACCGATTATCATAAAAGGATTGCGGAAGCTGATTGATTGGGAATCGTTCGGCATGGAAATCGTCGGTCAAGCCTACGATGGCAATGAGTTAATGCAGCTGATTGAAGAGCTGGTTCCTGATCTTGTCATTAGCGATATCAGCATGCCGCATCGGACGGGGATCGATATTATAAAAGAGATCAAGCAAAGAGGAATGCCTGTGAGCGTGATCTTTATTAGCGCGTATCAGGAGTTTTCCTTTGCGAGAGACGCAGTAGCTTTTGGAGCAATCGACTATTTGGTGAAGCCGGTCGTGAAGCAGCAGCTGGAGGGCGTGCTGGACAAAGCAATTACATTAATTTCGGAGCATAACGAAGAGCAGAAGCGAAAAGGGAAGCTCCAGCTGCTGGAGCGGAAGAGCCGGCATGAAGAGATGCAGGATGCCTTAATCCAATTAACAGATGGCAATTTATCGCCTAATACGAAGTCTTTTCAAGAAACGGACGCACAGCTTCATGGGCCGCGCTATTCGGTATTAATCATAGAGGTAGAGCGCTTGAAGGAAGAGACGGACCGCTGGACGGAAAAGGAAAAGAAGCTGATCGAATTCGCGATCGGGAATGTGCTGCAGGAGGTCATTATCGATACGCGCATCGGTTATGTTTTTATGAAGCGGTATCAGCATGTCATCGTTGTCAGTCACGACGAGCCGGAAGAGCCTGTTTCGCTGGCCGAGGATATGCAGGGGAAAATAGAAACCTTCCTGAAGCTGAAGGTCTCGATTGCCCTTAGCCGTCCCGTGAGCGAGCTGATTAAGCTTGCCGATGCTTACCGCGAAGCGGAGCAGGCCATGGAGATGAAGTATTTCTTAGGCTTGAACCGCGTTTTAAGCTTTGTTCCGCAAGGACAGCCGCAATCCTTCGATAAAGAACTTTATAACCTGCAATGGGATGTCATCCGCGCAATGACGTCAAAGGCATGGCCCGAGGTGCAGGCCGCACTTGCGGTATGGCTCGATACGATCAAAAATGAAACTTATGGAAATCGTTCACTTGCCGTATCGACATGTTTCTCCTCGGTGTCCTTTATTATCCAAGAGCTATCCAAATCGGGTGTGCCTCTATCAGAACGCGCCTTAGACAAACGCGAGCTGCAGCAGCTGCTTGCTAACTTTGAGACCTTTGACCAAATGCGTTCTGAAATTATTGGCGTATTTGAGAAAACCTACAAAGAAATGGACAGCGATTCCGGCAATAAGGACAAAATTGTGCTAGCTAAAATCAAACAATACATCGATGAGCATTACAGCGAGGAGATTACGCTCGAGTCGATGGCGAGCATGGCTTTCATGAACTCCTATTATTTCAGCAGCTTCTTCAAGAAGCATACGAAACAAAACTTTAAGCAGTATGTGACGGAGGTTCGGATGAGGCATGCAGCAGACATGCTCAGTCTGACGGATTTGATGGTGTATGAGATCGCGGAGAAGGTTGGGTATAACAACGCCCGCCATTTTAGCGATATGTTCAAAAAAATGTACGGCAAGCTGCCGATCGATTACCGGCAGGATACGAAAAAAACGACGGAATGAGCATGAAATCGTTTTGTCAGGCCAATCAGCACAGCTGGTTGGCCTGGTTCAATTTCGCGCAAAATCCATTGCAAAACAACTTCAAATGATATATCATGATATATTATTAGAGGTTGCAGATAGGTTGGAATGGAAGGAGGAGCTCGCTTTGAATGAATCATCATCTAAACCCATGTACGAAAAAATATTTGAATCGGTAAAAAATCAAATCTTAACGAAGGTCTATGGGGTAGGAGAACGAATCCCTTCGGAGAAGGAATTGGCTGAAGCCTACAGCGTCAGCCGAATTACGAGCAAAAAAGCGCTGGAGCTGCTTACGAATGAACGCTTAATCGTAAGAAAGCCAGGCAGAGGATCTTTTGTTGCCGATCCTGACACCGATTTTGGGACAGTGGCAGCCTCTTCTGGGGCACCTGTTGCTGCTTTTTCCACAGATATGACTACGATAGGGCTCGTCATTACCGATTTTGGCAACAGTTACGGAACGGGATTAATCTATGGTATGGAAGAAGCATCCAGGGAACATGATTGCTTCCTCGTACTTCGCCGGTCATTCGGCATTCCCGCCAATGAAGAGCTGTCGATTCAGAAGCTCCTTCATTTGGGCGTAGACGGGTTAATCGTATTCCCGGCTCAGGGCGAATACTTCAATGAGGAAATTTTGAAGCTGGTTATCGGACGGTTTCCATTAGTATTGATTGACCGGCATTTAAAGGGAGTATCCGCAGCATCAATTAGTACGGATAATGCCGCGGCGGCAAGAAAAGCGACAGCCCACTTATTTGAACTCGGGCATCGTCATATTTCATTTCTGTCGCCTCCGCCAACGAATACGACGGCTGTCGAGGAACGGATTGAAGGCTTTATTCAAGCGCATGCCGAGCATGGGATTGCGGTGGATCGGGGGCTGTGGGTAAATGATCTTACCTCCACGCTGCCGAATTCGTTCAGCGGGAACAATATCGAGCAGGATATCGACAAATTAATGGCGCATCTGAAGAGCCGTCCTGAGATCACGGCCTTGTTCGCGATTGAATATAACATTGCATTGCTTGCCAAAGCAGCTGTGGAAAGAATAGGACTTCGGATCCCACAGGATATCTCCATTATTTGCTTCGATAGTCCGCCTACGGGACTTGGCGGTGGATATGCATTCACCCATATCAGGCAAAATGAAGAGGAAATGGGACGTTTGGCTGTCGGCCATGTTCTGCGAATCATGCAAGGGCAGGCGGTTCCTAATAAAGTCATGCTAGAAGCGGATTTAATCATCGGTGATTCAACCGATAAGGTACGCCAGTAACGCCCCTGACCTTCAGGGGTGTTTTTTTTGAAATGGTATATCGACTATAATGATATATTAGCTTGTAAAATGTCGAAATATATTCATATTGACATACACACCTTATACCAATATACTCATTTTATGAAAGCGGTTACGGTTATAGGAGGGAAGCTTCTTTACCATAGCCAAGATAAATACGAAAAGGGAGGCATGGCAATGAAATTGAAAAAATGGTTCATGACAGGGACAGCAATGCTGCTCGTAATCGGGCTTATCGCAGGATGCTCGGGTAACAACGCAAACCAGAAGAATACGAACGGTTCTACGAATGCGGGAGACGGAAATGTGAAAAACGCGAAAGCAGTAGAATTAACCTTCTGGGGCGATTGGGGCGGCGAAGGCCAAACGCAGTTCGAGACCATGGTCGATGCCTTCAATAAGTCGCAAAGCAAAATACATGTGAAATATGTGCTGCAGCAGGATATGATTACCAAGTTCCTGACGGCTGCTACCTCGGGAGGTTCGCCGGATATCCTTTTTTGGGACCGCTGGAGAACATCGCTGTATGCGCCCAAAAACGTGCTGCATCCCATTGATGAATATTTAGAGCGTGACGGCATTTCCCGCGATGATTATTACGAGGAGTCGCTTAAAGAGCTCTCCTTGAACGATAAGCTCTACGGCCTGCCGCTGACAGTAGATGCACGCGCACTTTTCTATAATAAGAAGCTGCTTGCCGATGCAGGCATCGAGCCGCCGAAAACATGGGATGAGCTTGCGGATGCCGCAGCCAAGCTGACAAAGTGGAACGGAAACAAGCTTGAGGTAGCTGGCTTCTCGCTTGGTGATGTTGGATTGTTCAATATGTATTTGCAGCAAGCGGGCGCACAAATGCTTACGGAAGACGGAAAAACGAATTTCAACAACGAGCAGGGTAAGCAAGTACTGCAATATTGGGACCGTTTGTTGAACCAGGACAAAGTATATAAAGTCGGCTTTGAGCAAGGTCTGGGTGAAGGGCAGGACGCATTCGTAACCGGCAAGCTTGCCATGCAGTATACGGGTCCGTGGATGCTCAGCACTTATAAAAAATACGGCAAAGATCTGGACTTCGGAATCGTACCGCCGCCAGCTGGGCCAAATGGCGATAAAGCAAGCGTCATGGGCGGCTTTGGTTTAGTTATTCCGGAGGGCGCTAAGCATAAAGAAGAGTCATGGGAGTTTATTAAATGGTGGCTTGCCAATAAAGACAATGCGCTGCTTTGGGCGAAAACAAGCTTGAATATTCCGGGCTACAAGCCGGCCCTCGAAGATCCGTTTTTCAAGGACGACCCGTTCTGGAAGCCGTTTATGGAAACGCTTGAATTTGCGAAGGTGCGACCGAATCATCCAGGCTACTCCGTCCTGGAGGGAGATGCTTTGATACCGAATCTCCAGCTGTTTCAGCAGAACAAACAAAGCATAGAAGATACGCTGAAGAAGGCGCAGGAGCAAGGGGATAAGCTGCTCGAGGATAACCTCGAAGTGAAATAAGCAATATTCGAGAAAAACAGAAAGGGAGGAAAACCTCCCTTTCTCCAATTGAGGGGGAGTTCCTATGGCTTCCGTTAGAAAGCTGGAGCGTCATCAAGCGAGAACTGCGTATTTGTTTATTACGCCGACCATGCTGTTGTTTCTTATATTTACAGTAATCCCGGTTTTTATGGCGCTTTATTTAAGCTTCACCAATTACGATGTGCTGAGCCGCAAGGACTGGGTCGGCTTCGATAATTACCGCCGGCTGCTTGACGATGATTTATTATGGGTAACATTCAAAAACGTATTTCTATATGCCGTTATCTTCGTCCCTTTTAACATTGTCATTTCATTAGCCCTAGGGATTCTCATGAACCGGGCTTGGCGCGGCATTAAGCTGTTCCGCACCTTAAATTATTTGCCGACTTTGACATCGTCGGTAGCTGCGGCTACCGTTTGGATTTGGCTGCTCCATCCCGAGTTCGGATTGGTCAACGGAATGTTATCGTACATTGGCATTACCGGCCCGGCATGGGTGGCGCAGACGGAAACGGCGATGCTGTCGATCATTCTTGTTACGCTATGGCAATCCGTCGGCTCTAACATGATCATATATCTTGCGGGTTTACAGGGCGTTCCGGATTATTTATATGAGTCGGCACGGCTGGACGGGGCGACAAAGATCGATTGCTTCCGGTTTATTACATGGCCGCAGCTTAGGCCGACAACCTTTCTGGTCAGCACTTTATCCATTATCGGCGCGCTTCAGCTATTTGACCAGGCGTTTGTGCTTACGCAGGGCGGACCGGCCAACGTGACGAAAACACCCGTCTACCTCATTTACCAGCAAGGCTTTAATCAATTGCAAATGGGCTATGCATCGGCGCAGGCCTTCGTTCTGGCCGTGGCGATCCTTATTTTCTCCATTATTAATATGAGAATAACAAAAGCGGAAGAGTCTGTGATATAGGAGGCGAGCTGCAAATGGAAACGATCGGAGATACTCCTCTGCGCAAGGGTTTGAAGAAAACGATCTATTATGTCGTTTGCGCCTTGATCGCAATCGTCATGTTTTTACCCTTTTACTGGAGCGTTTTGACCTCGATAAAACCGGATGATCAAATTTTTACGATGCCGATCAAATGGCTGCCAACGGACATCACGTTCGAGCATTACAAAAAAGCGTTTACCACTGTTCCTTTTGGCTTATATTTCTGGAACTCTTTTGTGCTGGCAGCCGCAGGTGTATTATTTAATCTCTTTTTAGGCTCATTGGCAGGATACGCGTTCGCTAAGCTCAAATTCAAGCTTAGTCAGCCATTGTTTCGTGTTTTATTGGCTGCGATGATGATTCCCGGCATCGTAACGATGATCCCGAGCGTTTACGTGCTGCAGCATCTCCCGTTTTTTGGCGGGAATGATTTGCTCGGCTCGGGAGGACATGGTCTCATGAACTCCTTTTGGGGAATTATTTTGCCCGGCGCTTCTGGCACGTTTGCGGTCTTCTTCATGCGGCAATTTTTCCTGACGCTTCCTACCGATATGCTGGAGATGGCGCGGATTGAGGGCTGCGGAGAGTTTAATATCTTTTGGAAAATCTACCTGCCGCTTACGAAGCCGGCGCTCGCAACTTTGGGAATCTTTACTTTTCAAGCAGGTTGGAACAGCTTTCTCTGGCCGATGATCGTGCTTAACGATCCATCGAAAGCGACGGTTCAAATGGGATTGCAGGCATTCTCGTACAATTTTCAGACGGATTTTGGTCCGATGATGGCAGGTGCTTTGGTTGCTATTTTACCAATCTTGATTTTGTTCCTGCTGCTGCAGCGTTACTTTGTTCAGGGTATTGCTTTCAGCGGAATTAAAGGGTAACGGGAAATCAGATGGAGCAGGCGGTACATTTCATATCATGACCTAGGGGGAGACGGCCGATGAACAAAACGGCAATCGGAGTATGGGAGAAGCGGGCGGACGAGGCGCAGGCAGCGCTTGAGCATTTTTTCTGGAATGATGATATTAAGATGTACAACATAGAAACGCCTTGTCCAAACGGCAGCTGCAATACGATCTTCCATTATTGGTGGATGGCGCATGCGGTTGACGTGCTGGTCGATGGATTGTTAAGAACAGGTGAGCAGCGATATGCGGAAAAGCTGCGTATTTTCTATGAGGGGATCTTGGAGAGAAACGGCGGATCGCTGCCAAATGAACTCTATGATGATATGGAGTGGATGGCGCTTGCTTGGCTGAGGGCCTATGCGGCAACGGGAGAAGAGAATTATAAGCAAGCAGCTTTGGTTTTATGGGAGGATATTAAAACCGGCTGGAACGACCATATGGGAGGCGGCATCGCTTGGCAGAAATCCCAGCTTGACTACAAGAATACACCGGCTAACGCGCCTGCCGCGATTTTGGCAGCACGCTTATACCTGGCATTTAAAGACAACAGTGATCTGGTGTGGGCAAAAAAAATATACGAATGGCAAAAGGACAATCTAGTCGATCCGGACACCGGCTTCGTATGGGACGGCTTGAACCGAACAGGCGACGGGACAATCGATAAAGAATGGAAGTTTACTTATTGTCAGGGCGTCTATATTGGTGCTGCAGTGGAGTTATTTCGGGCAAGCGGAGAGCAGGTTTATTTGGAGGATGCCATTCGGTCATTCGACGCCGCTGTCTCAGAGCTGACAGATCCCGTAACGGGGGTGCTGCCGGATGAGGAAACGGGCGACGGCGGTTTATTCAAGGGTATCCTGATCCGATACGCAGCCGAGCTTGCGAAGGAAGAGGGCGGTGACCGCGCGGCGCAGCTGCTTCTTGTAAATGCCGAGCAGCTGTGGCTGAATGGCAAAGCGGATGGCCAGGCTTTGTTCAATCACAACTGGACGGAAAAGCCGGGGGAAACCGTAACGCTAAGCGTTCAGCTCAGCGGCGTTATGCTGCTGGAGAAAATGGCGGAGAAGCACGGATGAGCCATGACAACGGGGTTGATTTCGTACAGGACGCTTTGGTCCGGAATTATTGGAACACCAGCAGCTCGATTATGAACCAGTGGTATCCGCCAGAGGCAAACCCGCCGGAGGAAAATTATTATTACTGGTGGCAGGCACATGTCATCGATGTTTTCGTTGACGGATTGAAACGGACAAGCGACGGACAATATCAGAATCGCATTGAGGCGATATACGATGGCATCCTCCGAAGCAACGGCGGTACTTTTCTCCACCATTATTATGATGATATGGAATGGCTCGCTTTAGCTTTGCTCAGGGTGCATCAAATCACCCGGGATGAAAAGTACAAGCAGAGCGTACTAGAATTGTGGGCAGACATTCAGACCGCATGGAGCGAGCAGTTCGGCGGCGGCATGGCGTGGAACAAAGGTCAATTGGATTATAAAAATACGCCGGCCAACGCGCCTGCTGCCATACTTGCTGCCCGTTTGTATCAATGCTCCGGAGACAAGTCAGATCTGGACTGGGCTTTGAACATCTATAGGTGGAATAAGGACCATTTGGTTGATCCCGCTACCGGCTTTGTATGGGATGGAATCAACAGGAATGGCGATATGCAGATCGATTATGATTGGGCATTTACTTACTGCCAAGGGGTGTTCATCGGCGCAGGCGTTGAGCTCTACCGCTGCACAAATGATCCGACTTTTCTAGAAGACGCGAAGCGAACGGCGCATGCCTGCATCGAAAGGTTATGCAATCCGGAAAGTCTTGTATTGCCCGATGAAGGAATTGACGATACAGGGCTATTTAAAGGAATTTTAGTCCGCTACTTCGTAGAGCTGCTGCGAGTCGCTCCGGAAATGAATGAGGTCAGGGACGTGATTAAGGCGAACGCAGCGATCTTGACGAAGCAAGGGCTGAATATGGAAAACGGGCTATGCGGTCCTTCCTGGGAGAGCCGTCCTTCGCTCCCTGTTCAGTTAAGCGTTCAGCTTAGCGGCGTCATGCTGCTGGAAGCCGCTGAGATGCTGAGGCATTTGGAATAAGAGAAGTCCCCGCGTAACGGCTGCATGCAGCTGCGCGGGGACTTCTTCGTTTTTATCAGATTTCATTTGAACCGGTAAAGCCTTGGATGAATTTTCGGGGAGATATCGCTTCGATCTGTTTGAAGGCTTTGCTAAATGCATAGACGCTGCCGTAGCCTACCTTCTCCGCGATGGTCGTAATCGAAAGCGGCGTATAAATCATCAGATGTTTTGCTTTTTCAATGCGATAGCGCATCTGGAACTGATGCGGCGTGAGACCGTATTTTTGTTTAAACAGCCTTGAGAAATGGAATACGCTCAGCGTGGCCGTCTTCGAAAGCTCCTCAAGAAGGATTGTTTGGTCAAATCGCTCCATAATGAGTGATGCTGCTGCGTCAAGCGATTTATGATGAACCCGGCGCCGAGACAGCTCGCTAGCTTCTAATCCTTTCATGATCAGATAAATCAGTTTTAAAACGAGTGATTTTTGCAAAATGAAAAAATCCAGATCCCGACGCTCATAAGCATGTATGAGCTGCTGCAGCGTTTTTAGTATTTCTCCATGATTATCGACCCGAATGACATCCGGTATTTGCAGAACGGACTCCAGAACGTCTTCGCGAATCCAGCTTTTTTCTTGCTCGCTGCAATCAGCCAAGCTCTTGTAGCTGATGGGGACATCCTCCAGATTATCTGCGTAAAGCGCGTCGAAATGAATATGCGGCATCCAGCATTCCCCCACGGATTCCAAAAACTCATGCTCCTTGCCGGGCTTGAATAATACGATGTCCCCAGGAAGGAGGTGATGAATGGTATCCTTGATCCTTAAGGTGAGTTCTCCTTTCTCCAAGTAAAGCAGCTCATAATCGAATATAATGCGCGATTTTAATCGCATGCCTGATTCACGATGATTCCAAGCTCTGCGAACATTTGGCGAGAGCTGCATCATCAATGTTTTCTTAGGATCAGAGAATGCTTCCATTCTATCACTCCAAAATAGCAAGATTGGACAACTAATAACAAGTTGAACTAAAGAAGTCCCTATAAAACTATGATAACATAAGCAATGTAAACGATAACATGATTCGAATTTCCAAATAATATAAAGCATCATCTATTATATTATGGCTCGGTTAATTCATCCACCGATGGTTGTCTGTGATGAATTGAAAGGCAGCACTTAATTGGAAGGAGCATAAAAACTATGAATAAATTTAACGGTCTAGAGATGGGGATTGGCAGTTTAGCTAGAGTTTCTGACGGACAGACCCGGTCGATAAGCGCGGAAAATTTTAACGGGGAAAAGGGCAAGGGCGGTATGGCAACGGAAGGAACTGGCGCAAATTGCGCACGGGATCTAGGGATCGGCTGGAAGGTATCCCCTTCGGTGGAAATTGCGGCGGGAGCGACCTTCACGATGGCCGAAATTGATGGTCCGGGAGCGATTCAACATATTTGGCTGACATCAGCTCCATCTCATTGGAGGAATATGATCCTTCGCATGTATTGGGACGAAGAGGAACAGCCTTCCGTCGAAGTGCCGCTTGGCGACTTCTTTTGCAATGGCTGGCAGGAACGATGCGACGTGAATTCGCAGCCCATCGCCGTGAACCCGGCGGGCGGAATGAACAGCTACTGGCTGATGCCGTTTCGGAAGCATGCCAAAATTACCGTTGAGAACAAAGCGTCTGATAAGGTCGTGCTTTATTATCAGGTTGATTACACTTTAACGGATGTACCGGATGACATGGCATATTTCCATGCCCAGTGGAGAAGATCCAATCCCGTACCATACGGCGAAGTCCATACGATACTGGACGGCGTAACTGGTAGAGGACAATACATTGGGACATACCTGGCCTGGCAGGTAAACAATACAGGCTGGTGGGGCGAAGGCGAAATCAAGTTCTACATGGACGGAGACAAGCAGTTTCCGACAATATGCGGAACAGGCACCGAGGACTATTTTGGCGGGGCTTGGAACTGGGAGCAGCCAAACGGAAAGTACTCCACCTATTCGACTGCGTATCTCGGGATGCATCAGCTGATCAAGCCGGACGGATTATATCGCAGCCAACAGCGGTTCGGGATGTATCGGTGGCATATCATGGATCCGATCCGGTTCCAGAGCGATTTAAAAGTAACGATCCAGGATCTCGGCTGGCGGTCAGGAGGAAGGTATTTGCCGCAGCAAAGCGATATCTCTTCAACGGCATTTTGGTATCAGCTTGAGCCGCATGCCCCTTTTCCTTCCTTACTAGGAAACGATGAGCGGGAAGTAATCTGACGGTTGCATGCAGCGGAGGTCACTACAGTGCGGAGATTATAAATAAAGTGGTTCGAGGGCCCGTGCAAATACGCACGGGCCTACTCGAATTAGCTTCTAGGGAGAGGTATACCCCGTGAGCTGACATAAAGGGTTTGACGTGCCGATTACCGGCTGGATCATTACCGGGTCACTCACTCAATCCAGTCGATCATCAGGCAAACGGCGGCTCCCATATCTTTTTCCTCCACCCGATCGTGTCTCCGGTTACCAGCAGCCGTTCATCCAACGTTACATCCATGCCGAAGGGGAGATTATGGCCATGTCGAAAACGGATGTCTCGCAGCTCGACCCTATATCCATTCTGAAGCTTTCGACAGGAGATATGAACGCGATGCGTGAACTGAAGAAACGTGCGCACCCCGTCGCTGCCCATGACCGCCTGAACCACATCGTTCTGTTCCTCTTTTTCGAAGATTGCCTCTTCCTTCAGAATCAATCCGCGAATCGAGCCGGTGATATAGGCCTGCCCGGTTTCATGGACGTATTTCCACTGGTGGGGAAGTCCACGCGGAATCAGGAAGGAGTAACCGGCCATTCCGTAATGCCTGCGGACATGATGCAGCATTAAGCGGCCGATCAGGATACGGCATCCGATAAAGAGAAAGGTTAAAGTATAGACGAATGGGAAAATATCCGCTGACCCAAAGACGCCGAACAGCCATAGGAGCAGTCCCGCGGCATGAAGAAGGAACAGAACCGGATCGAAGATCGGGATGGTGTTCGCGTGGAACCATTTCTTAGAAACTGGTCTGAAACATTGTACGCCGTATGCATTAAAAAAATCGAGGATGACGTGAAGCACGACCCCGGCCATCGTCCATAGAAATATCGGGATCAGGTAAACCCAGGCATGAAATATAAGGGCAATCAAGGGGGCGAGGACAACAGGCCACCCTGCAAGCATAAGAAGCGAATGACTGAAGCCCCGATGATGCCGCAAGTACGACTTGTACCCGCGAATACGAATGACGGCATCGAAATCAGGGGCGGTTGATCCGATGATTGTCGCCGCGAATAATCCATAAACGACAGTCGAATGACTGATGAGAGCGGGATCGGCAAGAGAGCTCGCCAGTCCGCCTAAAGTGGCGCCAAGAAGAAGATGAGTTCCGGTATCCATAACCCTGTACCTCCTACTGAAGCTCAGATTTGAACATACCCAGTTCCAATGTCTGTCATCTTCAAGCAGTCTCGACATCTTCATGTATGCTTGCCATCGTTTGTCTTGCGGCGGCCAGCTGATTATGCTCCGTCTCTGCGATCTGCAGGCAGCGCGTGTAAATCGACTCCATCGCTTGGTCCCATGTGCGCGTGAGCGCAAAAGCTCGGGCCTTTACCCCGAATTCCTGCCATTTGTCCGGTTGTTCAATCCAATCGGTTAAGGCCGAGAGAAAGCTTTCCGTATTTCTCGCCTGTACATGCATCCCGGTTATCCCATTCTGAACAATCTCCGTCACGCCTCCGCTATCGGCGACAATAGAGGGAAGCCCGGATGCCGCAGCCTCTAATACGACGTTACCGAATGTTTCGGTCGAAGAAGGGAACACGAACAGATCCGAGGAGGCGTAAAATTCCGCTAACGCTTCTCCGCTTTGGTAGCCGGCGAACGTTGCATTCGGAGGAGCTTCCTGACTGGCCTGCTCCATCATGGGGCCGTCACCGACGATCAGCCAGTGGACCTGTCCGCGGATCTCTTCGGGCAGCCGATGCATGAGTTGAAGCAGGATATCCAAATCTTTCTCCGGGGCCAGACGGCCGACAAACAGGAGCAGATACCGCTCCTTAATCTCGTAAATCTCGCGAATACGGTCCGATCGTTTCTCGGGCGTGAACAAATCGCAGTCAACCCCACGGGTCCACAAAGCAAGATTGCACAGTCCTTTGTCTTCTAGTCGGTTGATTGTCTCCAGCGAAGGGGCGAATATGGCGCTGCAGGAACGATGGAACCATTTGATATACGGCCAATAACACGCCCGGGCGAACGGAAAGCGATAGGAGTCCAGATAATGGTCGAAATGGGTATGGTAAGAGGCGACTACAGGAATGTGTAGTTTCTGAGCGGCAGTCAGACCGGCGAGTCCAACATTGAAGGGGGTGGCGATATGGACAAGATCAGGCTTGAACCGGGAAAGCTGATGGCGAATACGCAGCAAATTAGGAATGGCAAACCGATGTTCCGGATAGAGCAGGAGAGGAATACTGGCGAGCCTGCACACTTCTTCTTCATAGGATGGATCCGGTGCGGTAGGCACAAACAGCATGCATTCAACACCATGGTCGGACAAATAATCGGTCCATCGCTTCAAAGTAAGAGCAACGCCATTGATCTGCGGGACATAAGTGTCTGAAAACACGGCAATTCGCATTGAATCACTCCTCTTCCGGGATGATATCCTCACAGTAGTGCATGATTATTATCTCTGATGTACATTTGAGTAAAGAATTTATGAATTAAAATTAAACAATCTGACTCAAGCTGAAATAGGCTTGAGTCAGATTGTTTTTTTGTCGTACCGCCTTGCGGAAGAGAAAGTCGAATAGGGTGTTCAGCTGCTCCATACAATGGTTAATAAGTAACGATTGACAGAGGAGTAGATCATGCATAAGCAGCCATTGCCGAAAAAAGTCGAAGGGGGGGATGAGATGAAGAAGATACGGATTGGGGCAGGGCAAGGATTTTATGGGGATTCCATTTCACCTGCAATCGAGACGGCGAAGAGAGGGAATGTCCAATATCTATGCTTCGATAGTCTTGCTGAATTAACGCTGGCCATTCTCCAGAAAGACCGGCAGAGAGATCGGACCAAGGGATACGCACGAGACATTTCCGTAACGATGAGGGAACTGCTTCCTTTTGTCAAAGAGAAGGGCATTAAGATTCTGACCAATGCCGGGGGAATGAATCCGCTTGGAGCTCAGCAGGAGATAAAGCGAATCGCTGAGGAGCTTGGCATAGAAGGGCTTAAAGTGGCGGTAATCACAGGCGATGATGTATTAGATCAATTACAGGCATGGGAACTGCAGGGGTTATCACTAGCACACATGGAAGATGGTAGAGACATTGCATCCGTTAGGAACCGCATCGTATTCGCCAACGCCTATTTAGGAGCCGGTCCCGTTGTAGAAGCGCTTCGACAAGGAGCTGACGTTATCGTCACCGGGCGAATAACAGATTCCGCGCTATTTCTTGCTCCACTCATCTATGAATTTGGCTGGGAACTGGAGGATTGGAACCGGCTGGCCCAAGGAATACTGATGGGCCATCTTATGGAGTGTTCCGGACAGGCAACAGGAGGTAATTTCAGCGGCGATTGGCAGTCTATTGAAGAGGATTTAGACAGCATCGGCTTTCCTGTGGCGGAAGTCCGGGAAGACGGAGAGTTTGTCCTGACCAAGACGGAAGGAACAGGCGGGCTTGTTTCCATAGATACCGTAAAGGAACAGCTGCTCTATGAGATTCACGACCCGTCTGCTTATATGACGCCGGATGTCGTTCTGGACCTGACGGGCGTGAAACTGCAGGATGCAGGCGTGAATCGTGTCCGGGTGACAGGCGCCCGGGGAACGAAACGTCCCGGTACGCTGAAGGTTGTCATGGGATATGCGGACGGCTGGCTTGGGCAAGCGATCTGGGGATATTCATGGCCTGATGCATTGGCTAAGGCTAAGGCTGCAGACCGCATCATTCGTAACCAAATGCAGCGGTTGAATTTAAAATATGACGAAGTCCGTACCGATTATCTCGGCTACAATTCCTTACATGGGCCGCTCGCGAAGGAGCCTTCGGAAGAGTTAAATGAAGTGTACTTGCGGATGGTCGTGCGCACGGGCAGCAAGGAAGATGCGGCTAGGCTCGGCAGACTTGTCCCCCCGCTAATGCTTAGCGGTCCTCCTGCAATGGGCGGATTCCTCGGTATGATGAATCCGCGTGAGCTGCTTGGCATGTGGTCCTGTCTCGTACCCCGGTCAATCGTTGAAAGCAGCGTTCAGGTGAACGTCCTGGAGGTGTAAGTAATGACCTTGGTACAGCTTCGGCATCTTGCGCAGGCGCGTTCCGGCGATAAGGGGAATACGGTGAATATTGCCGTTTTTGCCTCGGATGCATCCACATATGAAGTATTGATTAGAGAAGTAACCGCTGAACGGGTAAAGACGCATTTTGATGGACTGGTGAAGGGAGAAGTGACTCGTTATTTAGTGCCAAATCTCAAAGCGATGAATTTTGTTTGCAAGGAGGCATTAAGCGGGGGAGGCTCTGCATCAACGCGAATGGATAATCTCGGAAAGTGTTATGCGGCAAGCTTAATGCGGTTGGAAATCGAAGACGGGGACAACGGTAATCTCTCCATGTCATAAGCAGAGAGGTCGTGTGCTATGCATTTCGATTTAACGGCAGAACAAACAATGATCAAAGATTTGATCCATGAGTTCGCACAATCGGAGGTTGCCCCGGGGGCGGTTGAAAGAGACCGAACAGGTGCATTTCCGTTAGAAATATTCGAGAAAATGGCAAAGCTCGGGTTAATGGGGCTTCCTTTTCCTGAGAAATACGGAGGTGGAGGAGCAGATACCATAAGCTTTGCCATTGTCGTAGAGGAGTTAAGCCGGGTCTGCGCCTCCACTGGAATCACATATTCCGCTCATATCTCTTTGGGGGGAGCGCCCATTGACCGGTTTGGAACAGAGGAGCAGAAGGCGGGCTATTTAACTCCGCTGTGCGAAGGCCAATACCTCGGCGCTTTCGGGCTTACGGAGCCGGATGCCGGATCCGATGCGGGCGGAACCCGAACGACAGCCGCTCCAGACGGGGATAAATGGGTGATAAGCGGCTCCAAATGTTTTATTACCAATGCCAGCTATGCCCGTAACCTCGTTCTGACTGCCGTAACTGACCCTTCGAAAGGAACGAACGGCATAAGCGCTTTTATCGTTCCTACGGATGCGCCTGGTTTTACGGTGTTAAATCATTACGAGAAAATGGGACTGCACGCCTCAAATACAACCGAGCTTGTGCTAGATCAAGTGGTCGTACCGAAAGAGAACCTTCTGGGCATTGAAGGCAACGGTTACAAGCAGTTTCTGGCTGTCCTTGACGGTGGAAGAATAGGAATCGGGGCCATGGCTGTCGGAATAGCGCAAGGTGCATTCGAGAAATCTCTCCAATATGCCAAACAGAGAAAGCAATTCGGGAGCACCCTGTCTACCTTTCAGGCGATCCGGTTTAAACTGGCGGATATGGCGATGAATTTAGAATTAGCCCGTAACATGGTCTATAAGGCAGCCTGGCTTAAGGATCAAGGAAGAGGGTTTAAGAAGGAGGCCGCAATCGCCAAATTGTTCGCTTCGGAGATGTGTATGAAGGTCTGTGACCAGGCTGTTCAGATTCATGGCGGCTATGGATACATGAGAGAGTATGAAGTGGAGCGCTGCTTGCGTGATGCCAAGCTATTGGAAATTGGGGAGGGAACCTCGGAGATCCAGCGGATGGTGATCGCAGCTCAAATCGGATGTTAACGGGAACCGAACCAAACGAGTGCCGCCGCAATCGACGCTTTTCAAGGTAAACGCCACCCGGTATTAAAAGGGGAGTGCTAGAACATGTCCAATGAAGTTGAACCTGGGAAAGCCGCTTTGCAAGAGCGGATCGATCGGATCAAACAGGGAGGTGCCTCCAAGTATCATGAGAAAAATGCGGAGCAGGGAAAGCTCTTTGTCCGTGACCGGTTGATGCTGTTGTTTGATCCGGGATTCGAGCTCGAGGATGCCCTGTTTGCCAACTGTGGAGAGAAAGATCTGCCGGCTGATGGAGTAGTAACGGCTATAGGAAAAATAAATGGACAGACGGTTTGTGTGATTGCGAATGATTCGACCGTCAAAGCCGGCTCGTGGGGAGCCAGGACGGTAGAGAAAATGATTCGCATGCAGGAAACCGCGGATAGAATGCGGGTGCCGCTGCTTTATCTAGTCGATTCGGCGGGCGCACGGATAACAGACCAGGTAGAGATGTACCCGGGGCGGCGCGGCGCAGGCAAAGTTTTTTATAATCAGGTGAAGCTTTCGGGGAAAATCCCGCAGATTTGTATATTATTTGGTCCGTCCGCAGCTGGAGGAGCTTATATTCCTGCGTTTTGCGATATTGTGATTATGGTCGAAGGAAATGCGTCCATGTATCTCGGCTCGCCGCGGATCGTGGAAATCGTTACAGGGGAGAAGACAACCTTGGAAAAGCTGGGCGGCGCCAAAATGCACTGCTCCGTATCCGGCTGCGGCGATGTGCTCGCTCACAGCGAAGAAGAAGCGATTGCGCTCGCCAGAGACTATCTTGCTTATTTTCCCGCCAATTGTTCGGAAAAGCCTGCTGTCTTGGACGCGAAGCCTTCTGTCAGTCTCGAGAAGACGCTGGAAGACATTATCCCAGGCAATCAGTATACAGCGTTTGATATGTACGACCTCATTGAACGAATTATCGATGAAGACTCCTTTTTTGAAATCAAGAAGCTGTTCGCCAAAGAACTCATAACCGGATTAGGGCGTTTTGCCGGGAGAACGGTCGGCATCGTTGCCAATCAGCCACGGGTGAAGGGCGGAATCTTATTCCACGATTCTGCTGACAAAGCCGCTAAATTCATTTGCTTGTGCGACGCCTTTCATATCCCGCTGCTGTTTCTGGTCGATGTTCCCGGCTTTATGGTAGGCACAAGAGTAGAACAAGCGGGCATTATTCGACATGGCGCGAAAATGATTTCTGCTGTATCGGAAGCCACGGTTACCAAAATTTCGGTTATTGTCCGCAAGGCTTACGGTGCAGGCTTATATGCAATGGCTGGACCGGCGTTCGAACCCGACTGCTGCCTGGCTTTGCCGACCGCCCAAATTGCCGTGATGGGAGCTGAAGCAGCGGTAAACGCGGTGTATGCGAATAAAATTGCCGAATTGCCGGAATCCGAAAGAGCCGATTTCATCACAAGCATGCGGGAAGAATACGTAAAAGACATCGACATTTACAACCTTGCCTCCGATATGGTCATCGACGGGATTATCCCGGCCAATTCTTTGCGAGGCGAATTAATCAAACGGTTTGACGCCTATTCCTCGAATAGCGCCGCATCCGCAGAGCGAAAGCATCCCGTTTATCCGGTTTAATCCGGAAGGAGGGTATCGGTGTTTTTGAGGAATACGTTAAAGGGTTTTCGCGGAGGTGGAAAGCGTGAGCAGATCGGTGCTCTGGGAAAAGCATGGACCTATCGGTTATATCCGGCTCAATCGCCCGGAGGCTTTGAATGCGTTTAATTATGATATGCTGGTCGCACTTGGTGAAATCGCGGAAACGATCAAGCAAAACCCGCGCGATATTCGCGTTGTAATCTTGGGAGGCGAGGGCCGGGCTTTTTGCGCTGGTGCGGATTTAAAGGAGCGCATAACGCTGGATGAACAGCAGGTACGCCGAAATGTAGTGAAGATCCGAGAGGTGTTCGCCGCGATTGAACGGCTGCCTCAGCCGACAATTGCGGCGATAAACGGCTATGCATTAGGAGGAGGTATGGAGCTTGCGTTATGCTGTGACTTCCGTTATTCGATCCGTGAAGCTAAGATGGGGCTTACGGAGGCTGGACTTGGCATCATTCCAGGCGCGGGTGGCACGCAGCGGCTGCCGCGTCTCATTGGAGCGTCCAAAGCGAAAGAGCTTATTTTGACAGCACGGAAAATTTCTGCGGATCAGGCTTTTGAGCTTGGGTTACTGAACGGTGTTGCGGATGACCGGGAACAGCTGAAGGAAATGAGTGAGGGCTTGGCCGCTGAGATACTCGCCAATGCTCCTTTGGCTGTCTATCAGGCTAAACGTGCAATCGACGAAGGCATAAATACCGATCTGGATTCGGGCATGGATTTAGAATTCAAAGCTTATGAAGCGGTCATCGCGACAAAAGACCGGCTGGAGGCGCTGGAGGCGTTCCGCGAGAAGCGCTCTCCCCGTTTTACCGGGGAGTAGCGGGTACCTATTTAGCGGCGAGGGGAACAGTCGATTTTATCCAGCCTCACTATTAGGAGCGGGGCTTTTTGCAATTAATTGTTCCTCAAGTTAGCAGTTAACCGGATGGGTGAGAGTTGCTTGAGGTCGAGCAGCACGTTTAAGGTAGAGCTACTTTATAGAAATATACATAAATACTTCCTGACAATTCCTGCTCTGATAAGTCATACGAAAGAGAGGGCTGCCTTCGTGTGGACCAGCTGGGGGAAGAAGATTAGTTTTAAAAGCAAGCTGCTGTTCGGGATTTCAGCCATTATTTTCTTTACGGTCAACTTGACCGGACTAATCTCCTATCGAACCCATCTTCGGTTGTTTGAGGAGGAGGTGACGGGACAGTACGTCAAGGCCAGCGAGCAGGCGATGATGCAGCTGGAGCTTCGTATTCAGGAGATGTACCGTATTTCGAACTATATTGTGTTTAATCCGACGATTGAGAAAATAATTACGAAGCTGTCCACCTTCAGGGAGGAGCTTTCGATTGCGGAACGCCACTTTGAGCAGGAGCAAATCGCGGAGCAGCTTCGGCAGGTCAAGTTTGATGCTCCACAGCTGCTCTCGCTTTATTTATACGATTTAACCGGTACGAACTATTATTACGGTCTTTTGAAAGAAACGGTCGAGCCGCTCAGCCAAGCCGCTTTTCATGATGTGTACAGCACCTTGGCTTCTTCTAAGGGGGACTTGGTATGGATGCGAAGATCGATCCCCAGTCATATAGAGCAAAGCGGGTACCGGGACGTCATTATCGCGTCGCGCTGGATGAAGGGTAACCAAGGCGAGAACTACGGATTGCTCGTCATGGTCATAAATGAAGAGTTCTTGACCCGTTCGTTCCGTGAAATCGGAAGCGGTGACGATGGACGCGTCTATTTATACGATCAGCAGGCCAAGCTCCTATATACCGATGGGCCAGAGGAAGATACGGAGGGACTCGAGCGGTTATTAAGCGGCAGGAATAGCAGTAAGATTAAAGAGCAGGGAGATACTACCTATTTTTATACCTCTGTCTATTCGAAAGAAATATTGTTTACGCTGATCAGCCGGGTTTCGCTGTCGTATATTTTTCGAGAAAGCCAATTGATTTTAAATATCAGCTTATGGCTTGGGCTCCTCAGTATTTGCTTAAGCAGCCTGCTCATTGTTTTATTGAGCAGCCGATTGCTGTCACCTCTTAAAGAGCTGGTGCGGGCGATGCGTACGATGAGGGAAGGTGAATTTAATATTCGGATCCGGTCCCGCACACACGATGAGCTTGGTTTTTTGGGAGAAAGCTTTAACTCCATGGCATCCAGCGTTCAAGACATGATTCAAAAGGTATATATGAGCCAGATCAGCGAAAGGGAAGCGGAGCTGAAGGCGCTGCAGGCGCAGTTAAACCCTCATTTTCTGTATAACACCTTAAACGGACTCTATTGGAAGCTGTACATACAGAACGACTTGGATTCGGCCAATCTGGTGTTTTCATTGTCGAAGCTGCTCAAGTATTCCTTGGAACGAATTAATAAAAGAACAACGCTTCGCGATGAGCTGGAGCAGGTTGAAAACTATTTGCGTATCCAAGCGGCCTTTCTGGAAAATAGTTTCGATGCCCGCATTCATGCGGATGAGGATGTATATGACTGTGAAATTCAACGTCTGCTGCTTCAACCGCTGGTGGAAAATGCGTTCGTTCATGCCTTCAAGGATAGGACTTCATCCAAGGTTCTAGAGATTCGGGCCTACCGGATCGATGATTTTTTGAAAATCGAAATTGAGGATAACGGCTGCGGCATGAGCAAGGAACGGGTGGAAAAAATTTGCGCTCCTGACTTTACAGGAGAACGAGATTCGCTTGGTGTACAAAGCGTCCTGCGTCGAATTAATTTGGTATACGGGCTGCCCTATCGGTTGGAGATCATAAGCAGCGCCGATCAAGGAACAACGGTGCATTTATATTTACCCCTAAGAGGTGATGAATTGCAATGACCGGAAAACTGCTGCTTGTCGATGATCAAACGTTATTCAGAAAAGGGCTCCGCAAGATGATTGAGGATCATTCCTTAGGCTGGACGGTGGTTGGGGAGGCTGAGAACGGACATGAGGCACTTGAGCTTCTGGAAGCGTTACAGCCGAACCTGGTGCTGACGGACATTCGAATGCCGGGAATGGATGGAATTGAGCTGTCGGAGCATATCTATAACAAGCATGCTCAAACAGACGTTGTCATTTTGACCGGTTATGATGATTTCAAATATGCACAGATGGCTATCCGCTTCGGTGTCATCGATTTTCTGCTGAAGCCGTGCAATGATCGAACGTTGATGGAGGTCCTACATAAAGCCCAAGAGCGGCTGAAGTCCGTTTTGCGCAAAAGGGAGGAGCGGGAGGCGGATCTTCGGATGAAAGAGGAAGCGCTGCTGCGGGCGCTGCTTCTCCGGCTTCCCGCTACCCGCGGGGAGGAGCATCGGTTGAAGTCATGGGTGGTCGGGAATAGGCTGCTGTTTGTCGCAGTGAAGGATTATTTTACTGTGAATAAGCTTTATGGGCCGAACGATTTGGGTCTGCTGCAATTCGCCTTATTCAATATCTTGACGGAGTTGATGCAGCAGCATCAACTAACCGGACCGTTCATTTCACTCGAATTCGACCGGTTTTGTTTCATTGTAGAGGATGGCAGGGAGGCGAATACACTCGGCCGTTTAATGGAGGAAGCAGTGCAATCCTATCTTGGCATCGGTCTGACGGTAAGCTGGACCCCTCCTGTTACAAGCTTGAACGAGCCGCCTTCGCTGTACGAATCGTTTATTTTGAAAGAAGCTTCTGCCTCGAAACGAAAAGGGGCGGAATCTGCCTTTTTGTCCAGCGGGGTAGCCAGCAGACAACGTGTGAAGGAGCTTCAAACGCAGCTTACCGGAGGTATACTTCTCGGACAGCCTGATAAGCTGGATGACCAAATAAACGAGCTTGTGTCTAAAATCGGTACGCTTTCGCCCGAGGATGCCAAGATGGAGGCACTGGCTCTAGCCTTTGCGATGAATAGTGTGGCTAAGCAACAGCTGGAGCAGTCCGGTGAGACACCGGGCTTTGCCGAGCAAATCGAGCGGCTTCAGAGGTTGCAATCGGAGCATGCCGCAGCAGAATGGGCCCGGGGTGAAGCGGGGAAATTCATAACGGGATTCGAAGAATGGAGGCTGCGCAACAACGAGAGCATCATCAGCCGTTCTCTCGAGTACCTTGACAAGCATTACATGGAAACCTGTTCACTAACGGAAATGGCCGAGATGTTTAAAGT
This sequence comes from Paenibacillus sp. 01T443, assembly GCF_056398325.1. Lineage (NCBI taxonomy): Bacteria > Bacillati > Bacillota > Bacilli > Caryophanales > Paenibacillaceae > Paenibacillus > Paenibacillus sp. 01T443. The sequence goes on along the minus strand of NZ_JBFTPE010000013.1, from coordinate 37,089 downwards.
CAGCTCGACGTATTATAGTAAATTGTTCAAGAAAGTGACCGGTGACAACTACAGTGCTTATTTGACTCAAATTCGCATGCAAAAGGCCGTGATGCTGCTAATGAATACGGATATGAAGGTGCTTGAGATCGCGGCCTCAGTCGGCTACGATGACCCGAATTATTTTACGAACGTGTTCCGCCTGCTCCATAAGATGTCGCCGAGCGATTACCGCAAGCAGTTTAAGCGATAGTTTTTTATATGCCGTTTTGAGGGGGGACCCTTGAAGCGGCATTTTTAAAATTCTAAGAATTTATAAGTTTCACACTTATATTTGCTTAGATTTCTCCGCGAAACGAAGCTTCGCCGCCAGAGGACGGCGAAGCCGTTTACGCTTGATTGGGCAGTTCAAATAATTACAGGTTTTGAGCCTGTAATTCAAGGCAGCGCTTACAAAATACCGCTATGATAAACCTAACGATACGCAGATGAGGTGATGGAGTTGGCTGTTCGGTCAAGCCTGACGGATTCGGTGCCCCAATCGAACAAACGGCTTAAAGCAAGCACTGTCAAACTAATAAAGCAAAACATTCCGCTCATGATTATGTTTTTGCCGGGACTTTTGTTTTATATCATTTTTAAGTACGCGCCTATGGGCGGCATTATTATTGCCTTCAAGGACTTTAATCTTCGTGACGGCATATTTGGAAGTCCCTGGGTCGGGATGGACAATTTCGTGCAGCTGTTCAACCAAGCGCAGTCTCTCCAAATTATCCGCAATTCGTTCATGATCAGTATTCTTGGCATTGTTGTCGGTTTTCCGGTGCCGATCATTTTAGCCATTATGTTAAACGAGGTTCGCAAAATGTGGTTTAAACGCGTCGTACAGACGCTTGTATATTTACCGCATTTCCTATCATGGGTTATCGTCGGCGGCATCGTCCTTTCATTGTTCGCTTTAGAGTCAGGAACGATCAACCGCTGGCTGGAAGGCTTTCTCGGAGAACCATACCCTTTCATGTATGAAAAGGTTTCATGGCTGATCATTTATTTGGGCTCAGGCATATGGAAGGAAATGGGCTTCGCGGCTATCATCTACTTAGCGGCCTTGGCGGGTATCGACCCTCACTTGTACGAAGCAGGCAGTATTGACGGTGCGAATAAATGGCAGCAAATGCGGCACATAACGATTCCCGGTATCAGCACGACAATCATCCTATTGTTAATATTGTCCGTCGGTAAAGTGATGGATGTAGGCTTCGACCAAATTTATAATTTGCAAAATGCCGTCGTTTCCGATGTCGCAAACGTCATCAGCCTCTATATCTATCAAATCGGAATACTTCGAGGACAATACAGCCTGACGGCAGCGATGGGTATATTTGAAAATCTCGTTGGCCTCGTTCTCATATTATCGGCGAATTATTTCGCTCGCAAATTCAATCAAGGCTTGTGGTAAGGAGGTGCACCGATGAAATCGACCTTGGGAGAAAAGTTGTTTTACGGCATTAACTATTTCGTCCTGCTCTTGTTGGGATTAAGCTGCTTGCTGCCTTTAGTGCACATTCTGGCCTTATCCATGAGCGATGCGCATGCGATCATGTCCGGTAACGTGTCACTTCGGCCTATAGGCTTCACGATGGAATCATTCCAATCTCTGTTCCAAGGAACGCGTATACTAGATTCGCTCAAAAATAGCATTATTATTACGGTCGTAGGAACAACGCTTGCGATGATCGTCACGATACTAACCGCTTACCCGCTGGCCAGGAAATATTTTATCGGGAGACGCTTTTTCATGCTGGCCTTTCTGTTCACGATGATGTTCGGCGGAGGCACGATTCCTAATTATCTGATTATGAAGTCTCTGGGGATTATCAACACCTATTGGGCACTCTGGCTGCCGGCATTAGTGAATACGTATAATCTCCTGATTCTGCGGACGTTCTTCGTCGGGATGCCCGAAGAAATTGAGGAAGCGGCCCGAATTGACGGCTGCGGCGAGTGGCGGCTGCTCGGTTCCATCATTCTTCCGCTGTCGCTGCCCGTGCTGGCTACATTAACTCTGTTTAACGCGGTCGGGTTTTGGAACTCATTCTTGGCCGTTCTGATCTATATCAACGATACACATCTATACAACCTAACAGTTCTCGTGCAAAACATGATTCAGAGCCAATCCGTACTTCAGGAGGTCGTCGCCTCACAAATGATTCAGGCCGACGACACCGCTCAGATTACTCCGGAAGGGATAAAAGCCGCCGGCATTATCACCTTAATGGCGCCGATGGTCATCGTTTATCCGTTCGTTCAGAAATATTTTGTGAAAGGCGCTCTGCTGGGCTCGGTGAAGGGGTGAAGTATTCAGTGTTCTTAGGGCAGGAGGGATGCGAATGAGATTATAAGAAGATTTGAAGCTGTAATGAGTACAGTACGATTTCAATCCTATTGAAAAGGGGAATGGCGATGAAAAATACGGTTAACCCATGGTTTGCAAGAAGTGCGGCGCTGCTCTTGATCTTAGGCTTGCTGCTCGCCGGCTGCTCCCAAACGCCAGCATCGACTGAACCTGAGGATGTGACGGACGTACAGACACCCGAAGCAAAAAAAGATATTTCCGTAACCGTCTACGACAGGGGGTCCGTTCCGGCTGCAGAAGGAACTATAGAGGACAACCGCTGGACCAAATGGTTGAACGATAATGGTCCGGCGAATGTAAAGTTTGTTGCGGTTCCGCGATTTGAATCTCAGCAGAAGCTGAATGTATTATTTGCTTCCTCGAGCGCTCCCGATTTGATATTCGAGTATGCGCCTCATATTAAGAATCCGTTGATCGATCAAAAACTGCTTATGCCGCTCGATGATATCATCGAAAAATACAGCACGACGTACAAGCAAATGCTGCAGCAATATCCGGCGCTGAAGAAGGTCGGTACGAAGGCGGATGGTAAAATTTACGAGTTCGCACGGCTGGCCGAGGTCTATCCAATCCATGCCCTGCTGATCCGTGAGGACTGGCTGAAAAAGCTGAATTTACAAATTCCCCAAACGACGGAGGAACTATATCAGGTAGCCAAAGCATTTGCCGAGAACGACCCTGACGGCAACGGAGAGAAGGATACCCACGGTATCGCGGTCAGCTTCCAATCAGGTCAAGTGATCGACCAAATCTTTCAAGCGACCCGCTGGGTGGTGAAGGACGGGACAGTGACCCGCAACTGGGATAACTTCACGGCTGTGACGGACTTTAAGAAGCGGTTGTTTGATGAAGGCATCATCGATAAAGATTTCTTGAACGATAAGAATGGCGCGAAAGCAAAGCAGGATTTTGTCAACGGCAAGGTCGGTATTTATCCGCTTCAGATCAACTGGGTAAGCTTCAGCCAGAATGAGCTGGCTTCACTGAAGAAGAACGTGCCGGACGCCGTCGTGACGCCGATTCCTTATCCGAAGAGTCCTGCCGGCCAGTTCAATCCTGCTTTCTCAAATCCGGTTCAAGCGACAGCCGTAGTCAATGCGAGCGCGAAAAACCCGGATTCGGTCATGAAATATATCGACTTCCTGGTGAAACCAGAGACAGCGAATACACTTAGAAACGGTATCGAGGGCGAGCATTGGAAGGCTGGAGCGAATGGCTGTCCGGAACCGGTAAGCATGGATAAGCGCAAGGAAGAGGTGGCATGGAACGGTGACTTCCAGATGATGAGCAGCACCATTCTCGATACGCAGTGCGGCAAGCTCGAGACAGGGTTCAATCTGAGTGACCCGGTGCAGAAGGAAGGCTTCGACATGTACAAGAAAGCGATGGAAATATACACCGATCCAAATAAACCGTATGTCGAAATCACTCACCCTGAGCATATGCCGCAGCTTCCCGAGGATGTTGAAGCAGTCTCCGCACCGATGGTGAAGCCGATTGATGATATGTTCATCAAAGGAATTTTGGGCGGCAAAGGGTATACGGCTGAACAGGCAACGAAAGATGCGAAGGATACTTGGGATAAAGGGAATGGGAAACTGATAGAGGACTGGTTCAAGGAGTGGTATGTAAAAGACAGCAACAATGCATTCTTAGCGAAGGATATTTATGAGGTCATGGAGCAGCAGCAGTCTCAAAAGTAAGTTGGATGAAGGGACGTAGTGTGCAACAGCTATGTCTCTTTCCAATTCATTAGGGGCTAAAAGCGCATCCAGACATGTGGGAGGTCAACATCATGAAGCTACGCAAAATTATCACCTTAATATGCTTGTGGTCGCTCTTTGTTACCCTTGTAATCCCGGGACTTACCGCTAATGCCGAAGAGAACGGGTTTGTCGATGAGATGAACAACTTTACGAACGTGTTCCAACGCTCAAATATACGGATTGAGACAGCTGATCAGTCCTATTTTGGAAACGATGCCAGCCGTATGGTCCGAAACACAACGGCCACCGGATTTATGCTTTACAAAACCTCGATGCCGATCAACACCTTTACTGCCTACAGCTATTCATTTATAGGCGGGGGTATGCCGATGGTCGGGCATCGCTTCTATGCTTCTGCCGACGGCTCGACCTTTACTGAAGTGAATCCGTCAGTATTTAGCTCCGGTGCGCCGGTGTCTAACTGGCAGCTTGTCATTTATGAGGCTGCTGAAATGCCGTCCGATACGCGATATTTGAAAATCGAGTTCACCGGAGCTGATAAGGCTTGGACGCCTCAGTTATCCAAGCTGGTCATTAACCAAAATGTTAGTTCGGTGATGGCGGATCCGCCGAACGGTCTGATCGGCGATCAGCCGCTTACAGTTGCTATGAGCTCGGGAACGCCGGGAGCTTCCGTGTTCTATAAACTGAATGACGATACCGATTATAAACCGTATACGGGCCCGTTGTCACTTTCCGGGTTTACTACACTGGATACGTATGCTTCCAAGGAAGGATACGTAACCAGTCCGGTCAAAACCTATAAGTACTATGCCAAAGCGGATATGCTGATTGACCGGTATGGCCAGGTCAAAACAGCTGATTTTCCTACAAAAGTGATTAACGATGCGGAATTACAGGCAGACGTTGCGAAGGATCAGGAATATTACGGCAGTCTTGGGGTTCCATCCGATTTCGATGAGCTTGGCGGTTTAAAGGGCAGCAAGGAAGAGCTCCAGTTGGAAGCCACAGGATTTTTCAACATCCAGGAGGCAAGCGGTAAGCCGATTCTGGTTTCACCGAGCGGATCGGCTTATTTCAGCTTAGGTATGAACGGGATTACGAACAATGAAACATTCACCTTGCTCAAGGGTCAGGAGACGAAGTTCGAATGGGTGCCGCCCTATGACAGCGAATATAATGATGCCTTCCAAGGCTCACAGGACGTATTTTCTTTCTACATGGCTAATAAATACAAAAAAAAAGGGTCGATTCCGACGAATACGGAGCTTTTCGCGGAGGCGGTCGACCGGCTCAAAAAATGGGGCTTTAACAGCGCCGGCGCGTGGGGCTCGGGAACTTTGTCAGCGCAGAACGGTTTGCCGTATACCCTTGTGCTTCCCCTCAACGGCATGAGTAAGCCTAGCGAAATCAAAATATTCGACATTTTTGCTGACGATGCGGAAGCCAAGATTGATGATGCGTTTTTTAAAACGCTGCCTGCTCTTAAGGATGATCCTTTGTTGATCGGGTACTTTGTCGATAATGAATACCATTATGAAAAGTTTTTTACGGCGGTTCCCAAGCTGAAGGCAAGCAAAACGGGGATTAAGAAGCGTCTGGTTCAGATGCTTCAGGAAAAGTACGTTGATATTGCGGCCTTTAATGCGAATTGGAGCACGAATTATGCAAGCTTTACGGATTTAAACGAAGCGGCTTTGTATATCGATACGGCGGAGGCTGACAAAGATATCGAGAGCTTTTTCCGGTTGTATTTGAACACGTATTACAGTACGGTGAAGCGCCTCTTTGCTAAATACGATTCGAATCACCTGCTGCTCGGCGATCGATGGCTCACGCTGCCGATGCAGAATACGAAGGTTCGGGGGATTTTGGCTGAGGAAGCCGGTAAATATATGGATGTTATCAGCATTAACCACTATGCGCATAATCTTGATGTGACGATGTTGAATGAGATCTATACGAAGTCAGGCGGCAAGCCGATTTTGTTAAGCGAATGGAGTTACGGCACAGCGGAGCAGGGGCTAAACCCGATTGTAGTGGGAGCTGCTGTGAATGAACAAGAACGTGCTTGGCGTTATCGCAATTATGTCGAAGGAGCGGCTTCTCTCGGATATGTCGTCGGTACGCATTGGTTTGACTATGTAGACCAGGCTGCTACCGGACGCTGGTTTGAAGGCTTGACCGGGGAACGCTACAACACCGGATTGATTAACGTGGCGGACCGGCCCTACAAGACCTTTCTGGAAGGCGTGATGCAGACGCATCATGACATTTACGATGTCATGCTCGGTAACAAAGAACCGTTTAACCACGATTTCGGCGATACTCCAGTCGGTACGGGGAAAAATCAAATCATCAACATCCCTTATACGTCTGCACCGATTCCGCTCGACGGAGAAATGAACGGCTTTCCAGCGGGTTCCGAAGGAAAGGCGACGTTAACGGTCGAGAATCGGGCCGGAGGCAGCGGGGGAGACAGCATTACCGCAGATTATGCCTTCGCGTGGGATGAACAGCATTTGTATGTGACGGCCCATATCAAAGAACCGACGCCGATGATGAACAACAACCCGAACAGCAACGTTTGGAAGGGTGACGGCGTGGAAATGTTCTTTGGCCCAAGCGAGCCTGAGCTAGCCGGCCTTCTCCTATACGATGACCGACAGATAATTATTAGCGCGGGAGCAGGGCCTGAAGATCAGCCAAACTTTTGGCTATGGTTTAACACAGGACGTCAGAGCTCAATAGAGATGATTAAAAAATTATCGGCAGACGGTCAGGGCTATGTTCTTGAAGCCGCAATCCCATGGGAATCGGTGATGATGCAGCCGGAGAGCGGCCGGGAATTTTTATTTGATTTTGGCTTTAATGAAAGTGAAGACGGAATCACCAGGAAGCGGCAATACGAATGGAACGGCACAAGCCGGAACAACCTCGATCGCGGACTTTGGGGCAATGCTAAGCTGATAGAAGCCGTTGCCGTTGATCACACTGATCCTGTTGTTACCGTAACGGGAGTAGAACATGGCGGTGAATATACGGATCAAGCGATGCCGGAAGTGTCTGTAGATGACCCGGAAAGCGGTGTGAAGCATATCTCTATCAAGCTTAACGGCGTTGATTGGGCAAGCGGTACCGCTATAACGCAACCAGGGGCATATGTGCTGACGGTAGAAGCGGAGGATAACGCTTCCAATCAAACTTTGCAGGAGATACACTTTACGATTTACGCCTCCACGAAGCTTGCTGCCGCGCAAGCAAACGGTGTGTATAGTGATCAGGCCAAGCTGGAAGCGACATTGACTGACCGAAATGGTATCCCAATCTCAGGGGAAACCGTCTCCTTCCTGGTGAACGGCCAATCGGCGGGAACGGCTGTAACCAATGAACAGGGAACGGCGGAGCTTACGTATTCTGTTCAACAGGGCGCAGGAACGTACACAGTGGATGCCAAGTATGCCCAAAGCGAGAGCCGTTATCTTCGCGGCTCCGCTTCATCGTCGTCGCTTATGGTGTCGCGTGAAGCTTCTTCGATCAGTTATCAGGGCAGCCTGCTCGGAACGACATGTGAACCTATCTCTCTTGCGGCGCAAGTATCGGAGCCTTCTGACGGCAGCCAAGGGACTCTCAGCGGACTCCCGGTTACATTCGCGGTATATGCGGTCGAGCCGGACGGATCAAAAACACCGGTTGTACTTCCGCCGAATGAAGCCGAGGCTCTAACCGACGCTGCGGGGCTTGCTTCCTCCATGACAGCGCTGCCTGCAGGATTATATGAAGTGAGTGCAGTGCTTTCGGACAATCCGAATTTTATGTCCGCCAGCGCGAAAACTAATATAGCCGTGACGGGGATAATCTCTCAAGAGCTTAAAGTGAAAGGGTATGTGGAGCTGCCATCAGGGTTTGGGTCTGATGCGATCTGGAAAGAGAAGCTGTATTGGGATGTATATTTCAAAGACGGACTTTTAAAATATTGGACCTTGAAAGCAAATAACACAAGCCAAAAGATCGACGTTAAATCTGACTGGATCGTTACGGAAAGCGGAAACGCTTATATTCAAGGTCTGCTGCAAATAAACAGAGAATTGTACACCATCCGTTTGATGACGCAGGAAACGGGAGCAAACAATGGCCGCGTTAGCATTCAATTATGGAAAGGTCAAGCGGACGGTCCCGCACCGGACTTTGAGCTTCTCAATGCTGTCTTCAAAGGCACAATCAACATCGAGTAACAGACAACCGCCCTGTCCCGCAGCTGCTGCGGGGCGGGGCATTAGTTTAGATGTTCATTTGCAAGTAAACCCTGGACACTCGAAGGAGCCCCAGGCAGAGCAATCAACGCGAGCGGCACGTTTCATTACGAATGATTCCATTGAAAAGTTATATATATATATATAAACCCATCGTACTCTCGTATAACTCCTGAAGGACGGAAAGGAGAGACGTCTATGAAAGCGGATGCCGTGTTTGAAGGCGGGGGCGTAAGGGGGATTGCTTTTATTGGCGCTATTCAAGTAATGGAGGCGAATGGTTATAAATGGGAGCGCTTGGCTGGAACATCCGCCGGCTCTGTCGTGGCTGCACTTCTAGCCTGCGGGTATAGCGCCAGGGAATTAATAGAAATCATGAATACGCTCGATTACTCCCGATTGCTCGGAAAAACATGGCTTCATTATTTACCCTTTGTCGGTAAAGCGCTTCCGCTTCTGTTCCGGTCAGGAATCTACTTAAATACACCACTAGAAGACAAGTTAACCTATTTGCTGAACCAAAAAGGGGTGTCTACCTTCGCTGATTTGCCCGAGGGAAAGCTGAAAATTATTGCTTCCGATATTAGCAGCGGAAAGATGTTGGTCCTGCCGGACGACCTGTCTCGTTATGATATTTCTCCTTCCCAGTTCCCGATTGCCGCCGCAGTTAGGATGAGCACAACGATTCCCTACTTCTTTCAACCGTATCGTTTGAAAACGAAGATAAGAAGAAAACCGTTTTATATTCTGGACGGCGGGCTTCTAAGCAATTATCCAATCTGGCTCTTTGATGTGGAGGGAATTCCGCGTTGGCCTACGTTTGGATTCCGGTTATTAGGAGAACATACGGAAATCCCATTTCATGACATACATGGTCCCTTCTCGATGTTTCGTGCCATTTTCCAGACCATGCTTAAAGCTCATGATCAACGGCATGTGGACAAACACGCCAAAAGACGGACTGTTTTTATTCCGACAGGCCGAGTGACTGCCACTCAGTTCGATCTGAGCGCAGATGATCGGGACTCGCTCTTTCAATCCGGGCAAGATGCAGCTCTCAAATTTCTATCTGGTTGGGACAGTGAGCAGTATATTAAGGAATATCGAATCTCTTACTAAGTAGGCGGTAGTCCGTTTCAACCCTGTTCTCATACTCATACCTTAATTGGAACAGGGGAGGAATGAACAAATGACAAATAACGGATCGCTATGTAATAAGTTCTCGACTATTATCGGGGGCGAGGCCGGCTTCACTGGCGGAAAATGCGTATCGACCATAAACCGAGATCAGATAAGAGCAACCATCTTGGGAAAAAGATTCAGCGTAACGTCTTCTTTTTCCTTCGAATCATTAAATAGTAAAACGGGCAAAGCACTATGTTTAGGCAGAGCAGCTTTCTTACAAAAAGAAGTTAATACATTTATTTCGGCTATTCGTAAGCAAGGAATTAAAGTCACGTCTGTACGCAACGAATGGCTGTTCGAGCATCCCCGTTTAATTTATATCAACATCGAAGCCGTTGAACATCCGCTTGTATTCGCAACAAAAGTCAGGAAAGCGCTTGATGCTATTTAATAAAAGTGGAATTTCGCATTTTTGGAGCCGTGTGTTTACACTCGGTTCTTTTTTTAATTTCAAAAGAGAAGGTTGATCCTTATCGAAATGAAATAGATCATTATTATCTAGTGAAAGTAAACGATGATAGAGACTAATCCCATAAGATGGGTGTATTAGACTTTTGATGGAAAATAGGCTATCATACTATCGACCAAATAAATAGAGTTATAGATTTACTCTAATAGGGAGAGGGATTCGGTGAAGCTGCGGGGAAAAACGGTTACGCTTATTGGGATTTTGATGCTTTTTATAATAGGGACGTCTATGCAGGCATTTGCTTATGATGCGCAATTGAAGCTGTATCGTGATGTGCCGGAGAAGGATTGGGCAGCGGAATCGATCTATCGGTTAGTTGCAATGGGAGTCGTAACGGGATACGAGGATGGTAGCTTCCGTCCGAATGCGGCATTGACGAGAGAGGCATTTGTTAAGCTATTGGTAGAATCCGTGAAGCCGATAGTAGTGAAAGAGAAGACAGCCGCGATTTCTGACGTAGCGAAGGAGCGCTGGTCCTACCGCATGATTAAACAGGCCTATGATGCTGGATGGTTGGATCTATTCATTCAGAATGGCAAATTTAATCCGGGCCAAAGCATAAAGCGGGAGGAAGTAGCGGCATTAACCGCTTTTGCGCTGCTGCAGGACAAATCCGCCGAGGAGAAACAGCAGTGGTTGGATTCGGGATGGGTTGAGGCAGGCGAGCAAGCAGCTTATGGGGATAGGGATCAAATCGATCCTAAGCTGGCTCCTTATGTAATGAGAGCTTACTCGGATTCTATCATGCGAGGGGACAACAAAGGCCTGTTCCTCCCGAAAAAACCGTTAACACGCCGCGAAGCCGCAGTTATGGTTGATCGCTTGATCGGCTTCCGCAGCGAGGGCCGTCAGCTTGAAATTTCCGCTTTCTATGCGGAATCAGGGCCATATAAGAAACAAGAGCGCTTTGCCAATGCTGACGAGCTGATCTTTGATTGGGCAAAGCTGAACTACCAAGGAAATGGTATGGCATCCGTCGCCTTTGCGCCGCCGAGCGACTGGAAGCAGACGCTTACTGCGGCCGAGGCAAGCGGATCAACGAAAACACTGATGGTTTTCGGGAATACGACGCTTCAAAAGCTAGGGGAATTCGTTGTCGATGCGGAAGCCCGCAAAGCTTTTGTTTCATCTCTTAACGAGATTCTTGCAAATCCAGTTTACGGATTTGACCGTGTTGCCATCGATTTCGAGGGTCTCGTTCCGGCTTCCGCTAAGGAACCCTTCACAAGCCTGATCCGTGAGATTAAAGCAGAATTAAGCAGCGATACCACGCTGACGGTTGTTGTCCCGCCTTCTTATTATTATGCCGGTTATGATTACAAACAAATCGGGGAGATGGCTGACGAGGTCGTGCTGATGGCTTATGAATTCACGCATGCGGAAAGCGGGCTGCCTTCTGCGCCGCTTACGCTGGTAGGAGATTCCGTTCGGAATGCGCTGTCGCATATTCCTGCTGATAAGCTTCTGCTCGGCATATCGAAGCAGGCGAACCAATGGACGACAAAGGCTGACGGTACGGTGGAATTTTTCCGGTCTCCTTCCATTGCCGCGGTTGAAACCCGGATTGCGAACCCGGATACGACATCAGTTTTGCAGCTGCCGTACTTTTTGAACCGGGTAACCTTCACAGATACAAGGGGCTCGCATTTGCTATGGTACGAAAACACGCAAAGCATCCAAGCGAAGCTGCGTTTAGCGAAAGAGATGGGGCTTCGAGGCGTTGCTTTATGGCAGATCAATCAGCTTACGGATGAGGATTGGAGCATGATCTCCACCTTTAATAATTAGAACTCTACGAAAAATAGGACAAGGCAGTGTATGAAAGCTGCTTTGTCCTATTTTTATTTATATATAAGAATTTATAAGTTTTCACTTATAAATGTGCTTATATATCACCGCGAAACGTCAGCTTTTGCCACAGAGGACGGCGACAGCCGTTTACGCTTGTCGAAGGATCTTAGATTTATACCCCTATATCTTAGTTTCTTCCATCGTCAACAAATAGCTGCGCTCTTATAATCATAGTAGCGCGCGGAATTCGGCTTGTTATGAATATGCTGAGCGATATTCTGAAGGCGTGAGGCTGGTCTCCTTGCGGAAAAACTTCGTAAAGTGACTCGTTTCTTTAAATCCGGTTTGATCCGCTATTTCCTTGATGCTGAGGGAAGTGGAAGTTAAAAGCAGCTTGGCACGGTCGGTGCGTTTGCGGCTGACGTATTTAAGCGGCGGTATGCCGAAATGCTTTTTGAAATAGGCGCTAAAATAGTTCGGATGCAGATGGAGGGACTCCGCCATTTGATCGATGCTGATGCCCGTATGGAGACGGCTGTCTACATATTGCTGGATAATGTTTAAGCGGTTCATTTCCTCAGATCGGTGCTGGAGGACCTGAATGGGAACGGATTCCAGGAAACGGCTTACGATTTCCAGAAGCAGCGCCTTCTCGCGAAGCCGGGCTACAATTGTGTGCTGCTCATGCCAGCCGATCAGCTCCTCAAACAAGATGGTCATGTGAGCGGAATCCTCAATATTAAGGCACAAAGGAACGCCAATCCATTGGAATAGGTCGAAGGGACCCGCAAGGATGCTGAAATGGCACCAATATTTTAAGTAAGGACGTCCATTTAAAGCAGAAAATGATACCCGGGAATGGGCCGGAGTCAAAAATAATTGACCTGGCTTTGGATAATAATCGTCATTGCCGATTCGAATCCAGCCCTCGCCTTCGCAAATGTAATACAGCTTATTGTATTCGGGTGTGGAATTGGTTTCACCCCAGCTCATGGATACCTGAGTCTTATGCGCAATAATTAACTGCAGCTGCAGCGATTGGAGCAAATCGGATAACGCGTGTTGTTCGCTTTTTCTAATCATCTCGTGCACCGCCATCCGGTGGTTTTAATAAGGATATTACCATAGTAATAGATTGCTGAAGCAAATAAAAGTTTGATAGATGAAAAGGAGATTTGAAAATGACTGTGAATGCAGAAAATCGGTTGTGGTACAAACAGCCTGCCTCCATTTGGGAGGAGGCTTTGCCCGTAGGTAACGGCAAGCTGGGCGGCATGGTATTCGGAGATACGAAGCGCGAGCGAATTGCGCTGAATGAAGACAGCGTCTGGTACGGCGGACCGCGTGACCGGAATAATCCGGATGCTCTTGCTCATTTGGAGCGTATTCGCAAGCTGCTGAGAGAAGGACAGCTGCGGGAAGCACATGATTTGTCGGCGATGGCGCTCTCAGGCGTGCCCGAGACACAGCGCCATTATATGCCGCTTGGCGATTTGCAGCTATCGTTCCGTTACGAAGAGAAGCATGAGGTTAGGGCATACAGCCGCGATCTGGATCTAACCAGCGGAATCGCGGCGGTTACTTATAGCAAAGGGGAAACGACTTACTCCCGTGAAACGTTTGCCAGTTTTCCGGATGAGGTGCTCGTTACACGGCTGACAGCCGATAAGCCAGGCCAAATTAGCTTTACGGCAAGGCTGCTGCGGGGAAATAATCGATACTATGATGAATTGGTAAAAGCTGACGAGAGCATGATTCTCATGCGCGGGGTATGCGGCGGTTCGGGAGGCTCGGACTTCCGTATGGCTTTGCGCGCGGTTGCCGAAGGCGGCTCCGTATCTATTATCGGCGAGCATCTCGTAGTAGAGGGCGCGGATCGCGTGACGCTTCTATTAACTGCAGCCACATCGTTCCGGCATGCCGACCCTGAGGCCTACGTTATTCGCACGGGAAAAAACGCGGCAATATCTGATTATGAGACCTTAAGAACGCGTCATGTCAAAGATTTCACTGCGCTATCCGAACGGGTACAGCTTCGTATTAATGGTGACGACCGGTTCCCAAGCCTCGCTGTTCCAACGGATGAGCGGTTAAAGCTTGTTCAGGAAGGGAAGGAAGATGCAGGACTGATGGCGTTATATTATCAGTTCGGCCGTTATCTGCTCATATCGAGCARCCGGCCGGGCTCGTTAGCCGCAAATCTTCAGGGCATATGGAACGATAAAATGCTTCCGCCATGGGATAGTAAATACACGATCAATATTAACGCGCAAATGAATTATTGGCCGGCAGAAGCGGGCAACTTGGCGGAATGCCATGAGCCGTTGTTCGAGCTGATCGAACAGATGCGCGAGCCGGGGAGAGTAACCGCCAAAGCGATGTATGATTGCGGAGGTTTTGTCGCCCATCACAATACCGATATTTGGGGAGACACTGCGCCGCAGGATATTTATTTGCCGGCATCTTATTGGACGTTGGGCGCGGCGTGGCTTTGCCTCCATTTGTGGGAACATTACGAGTATGGGCTGGACCGGGCTTTTCTAGAGAGGATCTATCCGACCTTGAAAGAATCGGCACAGTTTTTCGTGGAGTTTTTGACGGAAACAGAGGATGGCCTGCTGGTGTTAAATCCTTCCGTGTCACCTGAGAATACGTATATTTTGCCAAGCGGTGAATCGGGTACGCTTTGCATTGGCGCCTCGATGGATAGCCAGATTCTATACGAGCTGTTCACGGCCTGCGCAGAGGCGGCAAAGGCGCTCGGCATTGTGCCATCGGAGCAGCAGCAATGGGAGCAATTTAGGGATCGCCTGCCGGAACCCGCGATTGGCAGGCACGGTCAAATCCAAGAGTGGATGGAGGATTACGAGGAAGCAGAGCCTGGACATCGCCATATCTCGCATCTCTTCGCGCTTCATCCCGGTAAGCGGTTCACAATAAGAGAGACACCGGAATGGGCAGCGGCAGCCAGGGTAACGCTTGAACGCAGATTGGCGAGCGGCGGCGGACATACGGGTTGGAGCCGAGCGTGGATTATTAATTTCTGGGCAAGGCTTGAGGACGGCGAAAAGGCGTATGAGAACATACAAGCGCTGCTGGGCCATTCGACGCTCCCGAATCTGTTCGATAACCATCCGCCTTTCCAAATTGACGGCAACTTCGGCGGTGCAGCGGGCATAACAGAGATGCTGCTTCAATGTCACGCAGGGGGAATTCATCTGCTGCCGGCTTTGCCTGCTGCATGGGCAGAAGGCGAAATATCCGGCCTTCGCGCTAGAGGCGGCTTCGAAGTGGATATCCGTTGGTCCGGCGGGAAGCTGCAAGAAGCGCGCATTCGTTCGAGCGCAGAGAACCTCTGCTCCGTATTAACGGATTATGCGCTTGTCGTTACGAGTGATGGAGCAGAAGTAAAGGACGCAGTCACTAAGGATGGGCTGACAGCTTGGACGGCATCTTCCGGAAGCGAGTATGTGCTTACCGTTCGCAATTAAATGATTTATTGTCGGCCATAGGATGAATAAGAGAAGGGGCTGTCTCAAAAGGTCTGAAGACCCGAGAAACAGCCCCTTTTTGCATGGAAATAAATGGTTTCTTGGTGATCTGGAGTTGTTGCCGAGCGGTATGCGGAAGGTGGGTGTCGATTTAAGTTTGAGCATGCGGCGATTGCTGCAGCAACGCGAACGATTTTTATCAGGTGTAAGGGGGTCCTCGGTCTAAATGTTCTTTGAAAATTTTTGGTCGTACGGTCCTGCAGAAGCTAAGAGTAATAAAAGTTCGGTCAGAGCTCTACGTTGTAGTTTCTGCAATATATGGACAAAAAACGAGTTGGATCGGGGCGTACAATGCAGTTTCTGCAATGGGAGTGCCTATTTTTGAGTGATTAGGAACGTGTGGCGTCTATTTTGCTGTAGTAAATGCATTGTAGCTAAAATAAAGAAGCGTATTCCGTAATTCTGCTGCAGAAACTGCAGTGTACCGGAGCGGCTGGCGGCTAAGAGGATGTCCTGGATTTGCGAGACTAATGCCCTACGGATACACGATGCTTGAAACCGCATTTAGAGAAATTGAAAGCCGCACTTGGAAAGCTGCCGGGAACAATCATCGCAGATGCTGGATAGGGCGGAGAAGAGAACTAGGCTTACCTAGAACAGGAAGAGCTTGAGGCGTTGGTCAAATACAGCACGTATCATAAGGAAAAATTGAAGAAATGGCAAACGGACATCAGGAAGCTTGACAATTGGCATTACGACGAGGAAGAAAATACGTGGACATGCGCAAATGGCCAGAAACTTGTCTTTCGCTTTGAAAGTAAAGATACAACAGAAAGTGGATTTGAAATCCGACATCGTCATTACCGCAGTGTGAGCTGTGAAGGGTGCCCCATCAAACCCGCTTGTACGAAGGCGCAAGGCGACCGAGAGTTTCGAGTCAGTCTGAGATACATGAGTTACAAGCAGCGGGTGCGGGAAAAGCTGCGCAGCGAGGAAGGTTATGCGCTGTCGGTGAGACGAATGATTGAACTCGAAAGTGTATTCGGGCAGATGAAGAATAACCGGGGATTCCGGCGGTTCCTGCTTCGCGGCTTGCCAAAAGTAAGCCTAGAGGTCGGGTGGCTTTCGCTTGCCCATAATCTACTTAAGCAAGCAGCCATAGACCAGAATAGAAAAATAGCGCTACAGGAATAGCCCACTGCAGCGCTATTTTTTCATATTTTCCAACATTTCTGTTCAAAGCGAGCTATCTCTCCAGCGAGCTTACTACTTTTGGGACAGCCCCTTTTTGTTTATGGGAATCTAGACAATGCTTAAATCAACGTCATCCATATCCATCGATCGAGCCGACTATCTTATCCTGCATGCTTTCAGCAGCAGGAGCTTGAACAATTCTTCCGCCATAGGCTAATCTGCTAAGTGATGATTTGCTATTAATCTGGATTTATTTTACCATAATCAGGATTGAGATACTTTCATTTTTTCAATAGCTTTCAGAGTTAGAGATTTTATGAGGGGGAATGGCATCATGCACTATCAATTTAATCGAGAGTGGCTGATTCATAAGTTTGAAGAAATCAGAAGACGAATACTAAAAGCCGTGGATCAGCTTGATGACGAGCAATTGAATTGGCGCCCTGACGAAACGAGCCACAGTATATCCATGCTGATTAAACATATCGAAGGGAATATGCTGGAGCGCATTGTTAAGGGGATTTTGCATGAAGAGATCGTGCGTGACCGTGAGAATGAGCTCAAAGAAACCTTCCTGAATCAATTGGAGCTGAAAGCTATCATTCAGAATCGATTTCAGTTAGCAATTGATACAATAAAGAGCATTTCCGATGAGAGATTGAATGAGAAGCAGCTGGTAAGAAGCCGCGAGCGGACAAACCTGGACATGCTGCATCAATGCGCCGCGCATTACTCCGAGCATATGGGCCAAATCTTTTATATCGCTAAGCAATGTTTGAAAGAGAATTACCAATCGACCTCCGTGTAGGAAATTAAAAGGTACGCAGCGTGAAAAGAATAGATGAAACGGAGGTTTACGAATGCAAAAAGAACAAAGCGAGATGAACAAAAAGGCATGGTCTCACAAAGCATATGAATGGTGGGAAAAGAAAAGCGGCAGCCCGAAGGAAGCAGCCGAGGACATCAACCGGGATCCGGGAAAATACGTGAGAAAGCATCTTGGTTACATGGGCGATGTGAATGGGAAGCGCATAGCCGTGCTGCTCGGGAGCAGCGGGAGAAAAGCGATACCTCTTGCACGGCTCGGCGGCATCGTTACCGTTGTCGATATTTCGCCCGAGAATGAACGTTACGCGCTTGAAGTAGCGAGAGAAGCGAATGTGGAAATCGAGTACATCGTTTCGGATCTATTTGACATCGACATGGAAAAGCTTAAGCATACCTTCGATATCGTTTATCTAGAAGGCGGAATTTTGCATTATTTTGCAGACCTCACCCCTTTTGCACGCATTGTTTATGAGCTGCTTAAGGATGGCGGGAGACTGGTGCTGAACGATTTCCATCCTATCCGAAAAGTCATTCATGTCAGTGAAGACCATACGGCGGAGCTGAAAGGCGATTATTTTGATAACCGGTTATTCGGCGGCGACGTTGCGTATAAAGGCATGTTTTCATTAGATGAACAAGAAAGCTTTCCAGACTGCCTGCTGCGGTATTGGACCCTCGGAGAAATTGTAACGGCTGTTGCTGCCTCTGGACTTGTATTGGAGCAGTTTGCCGAAGAGCCGAGAAACGATCCGAATACCCATCTTCCGGGGAGCTTTACGCTTGTCGCGAATAAATTCAGAGTGGATCGGGTTTAATCATGGAGAGACAGGCGCGCTGCATTGTTTCATACCCCATAGTTATGGGATAATTAATAAGGTAAAGATCACCAGGAATGGAGCATAACGATGAACAATTTTAGCATTAAGAAAAAAGCGGATGCAGCGCTGCTCTTTTCAGCTATCGGAATACTTGTCGCTTTTCCCTTTCACGATACGTTTGCAGGTGGACTGTTTTTTTCATTGTTTAGTGCCGCGACGATTGGCGGGCTGGCCGATTCATTTGCGGTAAGTGCATTGTTCGGCAACCCTCTGCGGATCAAATGGCCGGTTTGGATGGGGACGAATATTATTTCCCGCAATCGGGAGCGCTTGATCGGCGAGCTCGTTAAGATGGTTCAGAACGATCTGCTGACGATTCCGAATATTAGGGAACGGCTGGATGAATACAACATCGCCGATGTTCTTGTCACTTATTTGAAGCAGCATGGCGGCGAAGAGGGTATTAACGATATTTTGCAGCAGGTAGCGAACGACGTTATTACGACCATCGATTTGCAGGAGCTGGCCAAAACCGTACAGACATTCTTGCTTGAGCATGCGGATGCGATTCCCGTCGCGAATATTGCTGCGGACGCGGGAGACTGGACGATCAAGAACGGCTATGATGACCGTATCATCGAATTTATGATCCCGGAGCTGATTAAAATCGTGAAGTCGGCCGCATTCGGTTCGGTTGTCGATCAAATCGTAAATTCAGCCATCCGGTCCTATGAAGGTGATAAATTCAGACGGAAATTGATTGATTTTACCGCGGGGTTAGAAGCGGCCAATCTAAGCGGAAGATTGCAGGATTGGCTGGTGTCTTTCTTGGAGAAATTCCACTCCGAGGATCATCCGCAGCGCAAGCAGCTTAAAGCATTTATTGCGGGATTTGTTGCGAGACTGCGCACGGACGAACAGCTGCGCGACCGGATCGAAGCGGGCAAAGAAACGCTGCTGGCAGCCGTTAAGGATGACCTCAAGTTAGACGTATACATCCAGCGCGGCCTCGAATCGCTTCGGCAAGCTGCGGCGGAGAATGCGGAAGGGCAGCTCGCCCGCTATCCATGGATAAGAGAAAAGCTGCGTGAAGGCATTGCTTACATGGAGGGAAATGGCGAGCTGCTCTCACGGATTGATCAGTATGTGAAAACCACGCTGCTGAAATGGATGGAGCAGAAGCATTCGTATATTGGTAAAATCGTTACCGACAAGCTTAACAGCTTCTCGGAGGAAGAGCTCACCGAGCTCGTGAAAGAAAAGGCGGGACGGGATCTGCAGTACATCCGGATAAACGGAATCGGAGTCGGAGCGCTGATTGGCGTCATTTTGCATCTAGCGACCTTTTGGATAGGAGGGCAAGCTTAAATGGCAATGAGAAAAAAAGCGAATCGCAGCTTGATATTGTTGGCGATCTTGTTCGTTTTTGCCGCCTGCTGCTTATATGTCTTCCCCGATCGGTGGTGGTCTCGGATGCTGCTCTACACGACCGAAGCAGGACTCGTGGGCGCATTAGCCGATTTGTTTGCGGTAACGGTGCTGTTTCGTCATCCGTTTGGCTGGAAGTGGATTCCTCATACGGCGATCATACCAAAGAACCGCGATAAGCTGATCGAAGGTGTCGCGAATATGGTTGAGCAGCAGTTGCTTAGCAAGGATCTGCTGAAGGACAAGGTGAAGCAAATTTCGCTTGTCGAGATCGGGATTGCTTGGATTGACCGGCGTCCAAGCGGCATACTGGCGGAGCAAGGCTGGAGGCTGGCAGCGGGGCTGCTTGCTAAGCTGGACATTAAAGGGCTCTCTGTTCAATTGGATGAGAAGGCGCGCAAAGGCTTAGGAAAAATCAATCTATCGCCTTATGCGGGCAAAGCGCTGAAATGGGTAATGGATAACGGGAATTTCCAAAGCTGGCTCAGCCAGATCGTAGAGCTTGCAGCGGAACGCGCGGCAGATGAAAGGACGAAGCTCGTCATTCGCGAGCTGCTCGGGAAGGAAAAGGAGAAGTTCGTCAATCAAGGCAGCGTATTCTCCAAATGGCTCAAAAAAATGGCAGTGGAAATTGCGGAATCGACCAATGCGCTCAATCTTGATGATGCGACAAATGTGTTGTTTGAGGATTTGCAGCTTTTGATTCAAGATTTGCGAAATCCTCAGCATGAACTTCGTGTATTGCTGGAGAACATGGTCTATCAGCTTGCCGACAATATGCAAAGCCGTGAAGATGTCTCCGCTGCGGTTAACGAGTGGAGGGATGAGCTGCTCGAGAAGATCTCATTGCTGCCGACGATCGAAGCCTTAATGGGCAATTTGCAGAAGCTTCTAATAAGTGAACCCGGGATGCAGCTTGCGGTAAAGGAGAAGCATACGGTAAACCAATCGGATATAAAGCATCTGATCAATCAGTTCATTGCGTCGTATTGGGAATGGTTTAAAGCAAATGAGGAAACGAAGGGCTGGCTCGAGCAATACGCACAGAGTTTTGTGGGCAAAATGATTGAGACGGAGCATGCGATTATCGGGATTATCGTGCGAAAGACATTGGACAGCTTTACCGAGCAGAAGCTGGTGTATTTTATCGAGAGCAAGGTCGAAACCGATCTGCAGCGTATCCGGTTAAATGGTGCTTACATCGGCTCTGCGCTGGGCGCGGCTTTTTATCTTCTGCTGTACGGGATATATGAGCCGTTATTGAAGCTCTTATAGAAGGAAGCCTTCACTCATGGGATTTTTTATGAGTGAGGCTTTTTTTTTATATATAAGAATTTATATGTTTTCACTTATAAATGTGCTATCTCCGCGAAACGACTGCTTTTGCCACAGAGGATGGCGACAGCCGTTTACGCTTGTTTAAAACAACCCCATAAAGTTTGCTTTTACCCCCGTGCAATCCAAAATCCAGTCAGGTAGTATGGAGGTAAGCAACGATAGGTTTGCGATACTGATGAAAATGCAAGAGGGGTAAGGTGAGGGAATGCTGCGAGTTCTAATCGTGGACGATGAATTCGAGATCCGGGAAGGTTTGCGCAACCGCTTTCCTTGGGAATCTTTCGGCATTGACGAGGTGCTGGTAGCCGATGACGGAGATACAGCCTTAATGCTCGCGCTTGATATGCGGCCGGATCTTATCGTGACTGATATTAAAATGAACCGGATGTCGGGACTTGAATTTCTTCGAGCCTTGAATCCGGTTCAGGACTATAAACCTGAATCCATTGTTGTCAGCGGGTATGACGATTTCGAGCTGGTCAAGCAGGCGATGCAAATCGGCGTGCTGGATTACATTCTGAAGCCAATCAACCTCGAAGAGCTGGACCAAATTGTTCGTAAAATGATCGATCGTATTCACAAAAAAAGAATGGATCAGCATAATGAACAACAGCTTATCAATCAAGTGAAGTTTGCGATACCGAAAATGCGCGAGGAGCTGCTCAGAGAGATGATCGAGCAGGAATACGATCCTTACCGCGAAGCAAGGAGACGCCACCGGCTGCAGACGCTGAATTTGGAATGGATGGTTAATCAGCAAATGACGCTTATGGTCGTTGAAGCGGATGATTTGAAGGCGATTGAGAACCGCCATGCCAAGGAAAAGGATTTGATCCTGTTCGGTATCGGCAATGTGGTGAGTCAGACGCTGGAGGAGGAGTATCCTTATCCCTTCGCGCTTTGCATGGAAAGCGGCAGCCGTTGGGTCGCTATTATGAGCTGCTCACGCTCCGAGCATGCAGAGCTGAGCCGCGGGATGGCGCAGCTTTGCATCCAAAGAATCAATGATTTCGTTAAGGTCAAAGCAAGTGCGGGCATGCGAACGATCCCGTGCACATTTGAGCATCTGCATGAGATGTTTACGGAGGCCGTTAACGTGTTGGAACAGAAGGCGGTATACGGCGGAAATCGATTATTTACGGAGCAGGGGCTTTATTATGAAGGTGATGGCGGAGACTTGTCGCTTGGAGAGCCGGAAGAAGTGCTTGATCTCGTCAAATACGGGTCGGATGAAGAAATAACAGCGGCCATGGACCGGTTCGTCGAGATGGTCCAAGCCTGGCGGCTCAATCAACTACGCGATATTCAGCAAAAAATATTCGAATGGCTGTTTGAGGTGTTCCGTAGGGCGGCCGCGGCGGGCATACCGAACAAAACCTGGGGCAGCAATCCGATCGCAGTGTGGGAGCAGCTTGAACAGTATGACACGCTGCAGTCGCTGCGCGAGCAGACGGAAATTTTCCTTCATGCGATTGCAGCAGATTTTCGCAAGCTGTCCTCTTCACCCAGTCAGATCGTATCCGAAGCGGAGAAAATATTGCATCGCGATTATGCGGAGAGCTTGACGCTCCAGAGTGTGGCGATGGCCGTTCATGTTACGCCTGTATGGCTGAGCAAGCTGTTCAAGAAAGAGAAGCGAAAAACCTTTTTGGAATATTTGACGGAAATACGGATTGAGAAAGCAAAGGAAATGCTGGGCGATATCCAGCACAAAGTTTACCAAATCTCGTACCAGGTGGGCTATAAAGATCCCGTGCATTTCTCTAAGCTGTTCAAAAAGCAAGTGGGCTGCACGCCAAAGGAATATCGGAGACAAAGAGGCATTGCGGAGGAATAACCCGTAGCTGTAACCTATAAACGAATTCATCGCATGAGAGGCAGACTCCAAGGTAGGTATTGCAAAACCTTAGGAGGCTGCCTCTTTCAGTCAAACGATGATCCGTAGGGAACCATTTACTTATTTCGAATGAGATGCAGTTTCGGCTGAAACGCCGACGGTAACGATTTTAAAGCCTTCTACTTGTAGTGTAGGCTGAAGCGGATCGGTGCTCGGGTCCTCCATAATGTTGCTTATATAAGTGCGGGAGGCTCCATTCGGTTGAATAGCCAATCGGGTTGCCGATCCAGCTAAATTGTACCAACGGGCCATCAAATCGCCTCTTTCTTCATTGATTTTCAAGCTTGAGAAAGCAAGCTGATCGCCGTTCCATTTCAGAAAATGGTTGGAAAGAGCAAGCTCGCCATCATGCAAGCCGGTACCCATCGCGGTGAGCGGGATTGGAAAACGATACGCCTCCCGGTATGCGTCGAACCGGTTGGCGGAGCCGCCGTAAGGGATAATCATCCATTCCGCTTCTTGTTCACCAAGGCATTGTGCCTCAGGCGTAGGGAAGACGCCCCAATCACCGAGCTCTCCGACGGAACGAAGCATCGTTAACGCGATTGTGTTTCGGCCATCTTGAAGCACTTCGTATTCGTTTAAGCCTTTGGCGGCAACGGTTAGGCCCCTATGCTCCGCATGAACATCAATGAAGGATTGCATATGCTGACAGTTGCTCGGATTCTCCCATTCCTTTGCAGGTACGTTTTGGCGCTCGGCCACCTCAAATATAGAATCGGCAAAATGGGTGGCTGCGAGAATGTCCGAAGGCAGCAAGACGCGAAGCCTATGGTCCTTGGACTGATTCTCGATGCTGGCATGAACGTGAACGCCTTTGCCTTCCCGTTCAAGACTGACGCGTGTCACAATGACAAGCGGAACCAGCGATTCGGACATGGCCGCTGCCCGCTGCCGGAATTCAACCATCGTGCGGATTTCTTCAGCGAGCTGCTCATCTGCCTGAGAAGGGATAGCAAGGCGATGTATAATCTCAATGGCTGCCCGGTAAGGCGTATCTTCAACAATCCGAACCTCGGCATTGCTGCCCTTCGTCGTTATCGGGCAATCTCCAATCGGCTGCTTGAAAATGTATTCGTTGCCGATATCGCCGACGTCCTCGTAATGGCCGAGATCCAAGAACAGCTGTTTGTTTTTCTTGTCATAGACAGAATAGCTTCCATCGCTTTCAACCGTAAGCCTGAGATGACGATTTTCAAGCGTTGTTTGGCCAGACACCAAGGAATCGCGTTTGCTAATTACGGATTTGTTGTTATTCCGGCTCGGAATCCATGCGAAGGTCTCGTAACCCATAGCAGGCAATGCACCGGATTCAAAGGTCAGCCGCAAAGCGCGGGCCATATAAGGCTGACGGAATTTATCTTGAGGCAGATCATAGCCGAAGCGGACACCCAAATCTTGAACGGAGTACTCCAGTCTCTCGCCGCTCGCGTTTATCAAATAGCCTTCCCCATGCGTCCTTTCTTTGACAAGCGCAGCGATAGCAACGGGGTTTTCGCTCTGGTCGAAGTAGCGATGGGACCACTCGATCTCAACTGTAATGACGGACGATCCCTCATAACCGCTGGTATTGAATAGGACAAAAGGAGCTGCCGACTCGCTGTACTCGGCAAAATGGTTCGTATTGACCTTTGCGCTAATAAATTTGGCGCTTTCGTTTGCTAATACTTTGCCAACCTCCATGCTTTTGGAAAAACGCGTTTTCATCTCGTGATATACCTCGTCCACGCTGCAGCCGCAAATGCTGTCATGCGGATGGTTTTGCATCAAGGTTTTCCAAGCGTATTGTAAGAGCCCGTGCGGATAAGGCTTGCCAAGCTGATGGGCAATCGCCGAGATCGGCTCGGCTACCTTCTCCAGCAGCGTCTGGTTCTGTTGATTCAGCTGTTTGATATAAACTCTGGCGGAAGCCGTATTGACTAAGGAATACCAGCCGTCCGTTTTCTGGCCGCGCAGTTCTCCGCGCGTGAGGCTCAGGTCGGCAGGTTTCTCGGCTTGGACGGCTTTCATGTAATCGTCAAAGTTGGAATGAACAAATTCGTAGTCCGGAAACAGCTCTCTTGCAACGCGGAGCGCTTCCGACAGATCGGTCTGAACGGGCTGATGATCGCAGCCGTTCATAAGCAGCAGCTGCGAGGTAGACGCATATTGTTCGGCCCGCGAAAGGCGTTGCTCCCAATAAGGCTTCGCTAGAGCGGGATCAACGGGAATTTCCATGCCGTTGTTATACCAATTGGCAAACAAGATGCCGAGAACGCTGGAGCCGTCAGGAGCCTGCCAGATAAGCTCGGAATACGGCGATTCCAAGCCGGCGGTATCTTCCACCCTGTTATTGAAGCCGGTTGCTTTGACTCCTCTGCCGAAAACGGCTGTATCGATGCCGGCTTGTGCAAGGAGCTGTGCCGCTTGCCCCATATTGCCGAATGAATCGGGAAAATAGCCAAGCTTCGAAATCGGGCCAAACTTGCGGGCATCCCGATGTCCGATTTGCAAATTTCTAACGTTAGCTTCGCTGCTTGTAAGAAATTCATCCTGCAAAATATACCAAGGCCCTAGCGAAAGCTTGCCTTCATCGCATAGCTGCTGTATTTGTTCGCGCTTCTCCGGATAAACCAGCAAGTAATCGTCTAAAATGATCGTTTGTCCGTCGAGATAAAAGCTGCGGAAATCCGGATCGGCTTCGAAAGTATCGAGGAGCGTGTCCATCGTCTCAATAAGCTTCACATGATGGGCTTCATAAGGCATATACCATTCTCGATCCCAGTGGGTATGGGAAATGACATGTACCACCCGTTTCGATGCAGTCATCGTTGTTCCTCTTTTCCTTGAAAGGTTAGGTATTACGGAAATAGTGTAATGAATCCGCAAAATACTAACAATGAGGGAATAGCAAACTTTAAGAGGCATTATTATCGTCTTTGAAAAAAAGGGACCGAAGACATGATCATCCTTGGTAAAGCCGGATCTGCGTATTGCAAGAATGAAGGAATGAAGGTTAAAATCGAGGACAAGATTACTCAATCGAATGGATAGTCAGGGAAAGCAGGTGCTTGCAGATGAACAAAGTCTCCTTTCGGCTCGCTTCATCTTTCCGTAATCGGATGATTCTTATTTTCTTTATGATCATCATCGTTCCGTTTTTGTTATTTGYGTATTACGCTCATATTAAATCAATCGAAGGCATCTCCAATACGAATACAAAGATGTCCATGAGCTATTTGCTGCAAGCGAGAAAGAACTTTGAAATTTATCTCAATACGTTAAATGAACAGGTCAATGAAGTGATCGGCAACAAGGCGCTTCAGGATTTGCTGGAAAAAGAGCCTTTAGACCAAGCAGAAGAGGAAGCGTTTACAGTAAATCTGCTAACGGTGCTTTATCATGCGACACCGGTCATCGATGCATTTAGGGTCAAGGTTTATCCCATAAAACCGACGGTTTATCCCTCCTATATGCGGACCATCGACGAATCGGTGCGAATCGGGGACCAGTATTGGTTCCAGCGCTCCAAGTCGACGGTCAGTCCCACTTGGTACCTGACCATGCCGCAGCAAGGAAAGTACGCGAAGCCGCTGCTCTCTTATGTCAAACGGTTCTCGGGACTGTATGATCAAAAGTTGAGAGGCATCATCGCAACGGATTTATCCGAGGACTATTTAAAACGTTATTTTTCTCCGTCGGATCAGCTTAAGGATCAGAAGCTGCTGCTCATTAATGAGAAGGGCATTGTTCATTATGATTCTTCCATGAATGAATGGACGGGCAAGGAATTCCCGTCTGATGCCTTTATTTCTTATATGCAAACGGGTGATGAGGGCTCTAAATCCATTGCCATCGGCGGTCAAACCTATTTGGCTACCTACTTGAAGATGGCCAACCATCCTTGGACCATCGTAAGCTTGACTCCCCTGCATGAGCTGACGGGAACGATTGATGAAATTAACCGCATGCTGGTGATCTTTCTTGTCGTCTATCTCATTTGCTGCATCAGCGTTGTTTTTTATATTACGGCGTACTACACGCAGCCGATTGCCCACCTAGTTCGCATCATGCGCAGGCTGGAAGCGGACAACCTTCATTATTTGGTGCCCTCGTCTTCCCGAAAAGACGAGGTTGGCTGGCTGTATCGCGGGGTCGGCAGCCTTGTCCAGCGAATTGAGAGGCTGATCACGGAAGCGGCGCGTTCGGAGAGGAATAAGAAAGCACTAGAGTTTCAGGTGCTGAGCCATCAGATCAACCCGCATTTTCTATACAACACCTTGGAGTCTATAAGGTGGAAGGCCGAAAATCACGGCCGCAGCGATATAAGCGAGATGGTATCGGCATTAGGCAATCTGCTGAGGCTCAGCTTGAACCAAGGCAAGGAAATTACTACGCTGCGCCGCGAAATCGAGCAGGTCAAGGCTTATGTATTAATAGAGCAGGCAAGAATGGGAAAGGTTGTAAGAATATTGTATTCATGCGAGGAAGTGACGATGGATATGCCGTTTTTACGGCTTTTGCTCCAGCCGCTTGTTGAGAATGCGATTCAGCACAGCGTTAGGGATGATTTCGAGAAAGGGAAAATCATGATAACGGCTAGGAAGGAAAATGAAGATATCGTTATCGAGCTGGCGGACAACGGCAAAGGCATTCCGCAGGCGGTCCTCGCTCAGCTTGAGCAAGAAGAGGAGCCGGGCGATACGTTCTCCCATGCTCGCAGGGGAGTCGGGCTTCGCAATGTCAACGATCGATTGAAGCTTTATTTCGGAGATGCTTACAAGCTCAAAATCGAAACGGGACCCGATATTGGCACCAAAATCATCTTAAGGCATCCGATTTTAAAGGAAGGCCATGATTTGGATTCCATAGGCAAAGGGTGAAGCGTAAAGCGCGTTGAGTATGAAAGGAGGAATGATCTTGAAAAACAAACGTACATTTACCTTTGTTATAAGTATTCTTCTCATGTTTATGCTCGTGCTTGCCGCTTGCTCACTACAAGAATGGAAGGGCGGTCATGCAGCGAAGGGAACAGAATCTTCGAAGGCAGATCTTGCCCTGAGCAGAGCGCCCGTCAAGCTTAAGCTGCTTACCTGGGCGGATGATACGTATCAGGAGCTTTATGATATGTTTCATGCGAAATATCCTTGGATTACGATAGAACCTATCCGTATTGATGGCGGCGATGATACTATCATGAATAAAATCATTGAGCTTGAGGCGGCGGGGACGCCTGTCGATCTCACATGGGTCGTCGGAGATCTGCTTCGGTACGAGGAAAACGGGCTGTTGGAAAATTTGAAGCCTTACATGGACAGGGATGTGTCCTTCCAAAGCAAATTGCTGCCGGATGGCTATTTCGATACGATGGCCTTCAATGGCCGAAGGCTTGCCGTTCCGTTCGTTGACGTGCCGATGTGGATTGTAGTAAATAAGGATTTGCTCGCAAAGCATGGCGTAGAAATGCCGCCTAATGATTGGACCTTCGAGGATTTTCGGGAAATTGCCAAGCAGGTTACGGATCCTGCGGCAGGGGAGTACGGGCTGACGACGAGCAGCGACTTTGTTATGCGCTTGCTGCCCATGAAATCGGCAGCCGACGGGAATGCGCCTAATTTGGCTTACTTGGATGAGAAATTGAGGCAAAGCCTGCTTAGCACACCCGCTGTTATGGATGATGTGCGCTGGCTGTCGGAATTCGTAACCAAGGATGGCTCGATGCTGTCCTGGGAAGAATCCGCAGAGAAGGGGGATGTCGTGCGGCAGTTCACCAATGGCAAAACGGCCTTCGAAATCGGAGGTGACTGGCTGCTGCCGAGGCTCCAGAAGGAAGCCTTGTTTGATTGGGACATTCTTCCTTTTCCCAGGGGGAAGGTCAATCAGTACTCCTTCCATATTAACGGACCGCTTGCTTTGCTTAGCGGCTCGAAGCATAAGGAGGAGGCTTACAAATGGATTAGCTTTCAATTCGAGATGGAGGCTCAGAAATGGAAGGTAGAGAAAGGCGCTAACGCTTCCGTTATCGATCCGGAGCTGACCGCATATATCGATCAAGTACCGCTGTGGCAGGGGAAAAACATTGAAGCGGTCAAGATGACGAAGGATAATGCGCTTGTATTGCCGGGAGCAACCATACCGGGATTCTCCGAGTATAACTGGATCAATGTCATTAATGATATCGTTTTCCAAGGCAATGGCATTCATCTCATTATTCCGCTGACGGAAGCATGGAACCAAAAGACGCTGGAGCTGCGGGAGCAATGGAAACGCAAGCCTTAAAAGAAAAGTAGCGTCTCGCCAAAAAAACATAGACCAAGAAGGAGCTGTCCCCCAAGCAGATTGATCTGCTGAGGATGCGGCTCCTTTTTTCATTTTAGTAGCGGGACAACCAGGAGGATAATACGAAACAACAAAGGATAAGAATGGCTCATAGTAAGCCCAAATGCGCTCCTTTAGAATAAAAGTATCACATTTGGGAAAGGGAAATCGATATGAAATCAAATGGAGTCATTCGGGAATTGCTTAGAAATCGCACCTTGCTGCTCATGTTCCTGCCCGTCGCGACGCTCCTATTTCTCTTTAATTACTTGCCGCTCGCAGGGCTCGTCATCGCCTTCAAGGACTTTGACTTTGCCAAAGGAATTTTCGGAAGCGATTGGATGGACCCGCTGTTCGATAACTTTGAGTATTTGTTCTCCTCCCCCACCGCATATCGGGCGATGAGAAATACATTACTGCTAAATGCGTTGTTCATTACGGTAGGGCTTGTTTTTGAAGTTGGGTTCGCTTTGCTGCTTAACGAAATCAGGAACAAATATTTCAAACGGGTGACGCAGTCGCTCACGTTCCTGCCTTTCTTCATCTCATGGATCGTGGTAGGCGTATTCGCTTATAATCTCATGAATTTCGAGAGCGGGGCCGTCAATCGTCTGCTCGAGAATATTGGGCTGCAGCCGATTGATTTCTATAGCGAAGCGGGCCTTTGGCCGCTCATCCTAACGATAGCCATTCGTTGGAAGGTCACGGGCTACGGTACGATCATTTACTTGGCGGCGCTAACGTCAATTGACAATTCGTACTATGAAGCGGCTTCCATCGACGGGGCCACAAGATGGCAGCAAATTCGCTATATCAGCATTCCGATGCTGAGGCCAACGATTATAATTCTGACGCTGCTTGCAGTCGGCAGGATTATGAATGCGGATTTCGGGATGTTTTATGCCATGGTTGGCGATGCCTCTCTCTTGTTCCCGACAACCGACGTTATTGATACCTTCGTTTATCGCAGCTTGCGCAAATCAGGAGATATCGGCATGGCATCCGCAGCTGGTTTCCWGCAATCCATTATTGCATTCGTGCTTATTATTGGCAGCAATTACGCAGCGCGCAAAATAGACAAGGATTCAGCGATTTTCTAAAAACGTCTTATTACATCAAGGGAGGATCTCTTATATGCTTGCAAAAAAATTATCAGTCTCACAGTTTGTCATCATGATTGCGATCTCCCTGTTCAGCTTGTCCTGCCTGTTTCCGTTTATTATGGTGATTTCGGGC
Source organism: Paenibacillus sp. 01T443 (assembly GCF_056398325.1). Lineage (NCBI taxonomy): Bacteria > Bacillati > Bacillota > Bacilli > Caryophanales > Paenibacillaceae > Paenibacillus > Paenibacillus sp. 01T443. Next base: position 6,742 of record NZ_JBFTPE010000013.1, on the reverse strand, counting down.
TCGCTTAGCACGGAGAAGGACATTATGGATTATGGCTACTTGCTTTGGCCGAAGACCGTAACCTTTGATTCTTACCGGATTCTGTTTCTCGGCTCCACCCGTATCATTGATGCGTACGGCGTCAGTCTATTCGTTACGGTGGCCGGAACGGTGCTATCGCTGTTTGTCACCAGCATGGGCGCCTATGTCATGGCAAGACGCTCGTTTAAGTACCGGAACATCTTATCGGTCTATGTCATTATTACCATGCTGTTTAACGGCGGTTTGGTTCCGTGGTATATCATTTGCGTGAGATACCTGGATCTGAAGGATACGCTCTGGGCGTTAATCCTGCCGATGCTCGCCAACGCCTTCAATATGTTCCTTATCCGGAATTTCATGCTGTCCATTCCCGAGGATATGAATGAATCGGCCAAAATGGACGGGGCGGGCGACTTTAAAATCTTTTATAGTCTCATTGCGCCGCTCTCCTTGCCTGTACTTGCCACTGTTGGCTTGTTCGTAGCTTTGAGTTACTGGAATGACTGGTTTCTTGGCTTAATGTTTGTAGATAAGCAAGAGCTGCAGCCGCTGCAGCTGCTGTTGCGGACGCTCATTTCCAATGTGGAATTTCTAAAGAGCTCCAGCAACGCCTCAGCCATGCAGCGCATCTCGGCTCAAATTCCTTCGGAATCGATCAAGATGGCGCTTACCGTCATTACCATCGGGCCAATCATTTTCTTGTATCCGTTCGTTCAGCGTTTTTTTGTGAAAGGCTTAATGGTTGGCGCTGTAAAAGGATGACTATGCCGGCTTCGGCCGTGTAGTATATAAATCACAAGCTAAGGGGAGAGATTCAGATGCAAAAAAGAAAGACAAGACTGCCGCTATTGCTTGCTGCCATTATGCTGATAAGCGTTATTCTAGCAGCGTGCAGCTCGAACAACGGGAATTCCCCAAGTAACGGGAATGCGACGAATGCGCCTTCGGGCGAGTCCGGAGAGAAGCAGGAAGATGAGGTTACGCTAAAGTTTTATTTTGGCGGAGATAAAAAGGCTGCTACGGACGAGGTTTGGTCCAAGGTCAGCGAATACGTCAAAGCGAAAGGGCTAAATATTAAGTTTGATATTAACTTTATCCCGTTTGGCGACTTTAAGGAGAAAATGCTCGTTATGGCGGCTTCTGGCGATAACTGGGATATGAACTTTGACGGCGATTGGCTGTCGTACAAGCAAATGGCGGCAAAAGGCTCCTATATGGCGCTGAACGACCTGCTTCCGGAGTATGCTCCTAATTTGCTAAAGAAATATGAAGAGCAGGGCACGCTTGGGGCTGCTACCGTAAACGGCGACATCGTCGGGCTTCCTTGGACGATGAAAATGAATGAGCGCAAGTTTACCGGCTGGCGCTCCGATCTTATCGAGAAAGCAGGCCTGGATATTCCTGCCGGTTCGATTAAGACGATCGAGGATGTTGACCGGTTGCTGCGTGAGCTGAAAAAAGCGTATCCAAACGAGAGAATTTCCCGTACGCCGCCCGTTTCGCTCATTATGATTCGCGATGAGTGGGTGGATCTTAACTTCCACGGCCTGGGCTTCTATTTGAGCGACGATAAAATTACGGTGCAAGCCGTTGAGCAGCAGCCTTTCTATCTCGAAGCGGCTAAGCTGGCAAAGGTATGGTATGACGATAACCTGATTAATAGAGACGCCATGATCGACAAATCGGATGAAGCGGCTGAGTGGAGAAACGGCAAGAAGCTGTTTACGGTAACGTCTCATGAATGGGTAAGCGCGAATCCGGGCTTCTCTGATCCGTCCTTCAAGATGGAATCTGCCGAGCTGTATCCCGATAAACGATTCGTCAACCGTACGGCGCTTGCAAACGTGGTAGCGATAAACCGCAATTCCAAAAATCCGGAGCGCGTGCTTCGTTTCCTGGATATGATGGAAACCGATAAAACCCTGTATGACCTTGTTCAATACGGCATCGAAGGCAAAACCTACGTGTTGAACGGCGAGACTGCCGAATATCCGGAAGGCATGGAAACGACTACGAGCAACTACATGGAGTGGGGCGGTCAATGGGCATTCTGGAAGCCGCAATTCATGCGTCCGACGATGACTTACGGACCAGATTTCTGGGTGAAGGAAGCGGAATTCGCAAGCAAGCCTAATAATGTAAACTCACCTATCGACGGCTTGTTTATCGCGGAAGACAACATGAAAAACGAAATTGCCAAGCGCGACACCGCAAACGATGAGCTCAACAGACCGATTGAATTCGGCGTCGTGAAGGATGTCGAGAAGGCTGTTGCCGATTATATTGAAACGCAAAAGAAAAACGGCCTTGATGTCATCATCGCCGAAACGCAAAAGCAAATCGACGCATTCCTTGCAGCCAAAAAATAATTCACACACCATGAGAGAAGCCGACCTGAAGCAATGAAGGAAGGCTTCTTCTTTTAAAATGCGGTGAAAGCGAATACATTTCTGTACGTGGAAGTAACGAGCACATAAACCTTATCCGATGAGCTTATCGATACCAGCTCGGTGTTAATAAACGACAAGCCGGCAGGTCCCGCGCTGTCCAGCACTGCACCTTTTTTGCTTCCGTCAGTGCCATGGCCGATGATCACCGCTTCAGGTCCGCTGCCGTCCTGCTCCTCAAAGTGAATCAGTTCCGTCCAAACTCGGCCATCACACGGGAAGAAGCAGCCGTATTCATAGCTCGGGCGCTTCGTTTGGCGAAGGCCGAACTCTCCGAGGGTGCGGACGCCGCACTAGAGGGCTTTGCCGATCATGATCAAATTTCTACTTATGCGGAGGGCAGCATTCGTGCCCTGGTTGAAGCAGAGCTGCTGCAGGGCGACAATGGCAGCCTGAAGCCAAAAGGAAGCTTGACGCGCGCCGAAGCAGCCGTGCTCTTGTATCGCATTTACAACCTTCCTACCACTCACCAATAAAGTCTCTCGATTCACAGAGGAGTGTCCTGATTATAGGGCACTCCTTTTAAGTATATAAAGCCATTAGAAGGGGAGAATCGTAAGAGGAATTGTTTATTTATAAGGAGAAGCGGACTATGGATTCTTTATTGAAAGAATTAGAGGACAGAATGGGCGCAAATGATGATTTCTTCATTCAGCCGGATAAAATCGGCGGGGCAAGCGTCGTGTTGTTGGGATTCGTAACGTTAATCGATTTAACGAGGACTAAAATAGCGATACATAAAAACTTTGAAAACACGAGCAAGGGATCCGAATCTATTGTATCCATCATGGCGGAGATCGGCGAAATAAGGGAAATCGATCTGCATGAAGCGATCTCATTATTTATGGGAGGGAAACTAATCATTTATTTTGAAAGCGAAGCAGCTTTCGTCATCGTTGACCCCTTCCCAATTGTTCTAAACCGGGCCGTTGAATCACCTACGAACGAGAATGTGCTGCAAGGGCCGATGAGCTCATTCATCGAAGATATTGATACGAATATTGGCATCGTGAGGAAACAAATCATCTCGCACCATATCAAGGTGAAATCTTACTTGGCGGGCACCCGGCAGCAGAAAAAAATTTCTTTGATTTACGATGACAGCCACGCTGATCCCGGACTAGTGAGCAAAATCATGGACCAGCTCGAGCGCAGCAGCGACAAGGAAATCGATAACATACAGAATCTATCGACATCGCTGGGCTTATCCTCTTGGTCAGCTGTGCCCAAATTCAATACGACGGAATTGCCGCAAGAGGTAGCGAGTGCGTTGAAGAAGGGAAGAGTAGTGCTGTTCATTGATCGCCTTCCGTTTGCGCTTGTGCTTCCTAACTTGATCTGGGATATGTTTTCGCTCGAAAATGACCATAACTTCCCGCGTCCATTAATGGTTATCATTCGCCTCCTGCGTGTTATCGGCGTATTGATAACGCTGCTGGCTCCCGGCTTGTACGTTGCTCTCGTCGCCGTAAATCCGGAGGTTCTCCGAATAGAGCTTGCTTTAACAATCGCGCAAAGCCGGGAAGGCGTGCCGTATCCGGCAATCGTGGAAATCATATTGATGCTGGTCATCTTGGAATTAATTATCGAGGCCAGCACCAGACTGCCTAAAAGCATCGGTCCGACCATAACGATGGTAGGGGGAATCATATTGGGGCAAGCCGTCGTAGTGGCAAGATTGGTAAGTAATTTATTGATCATTGTGCTTGCTGCCACGACGATTTCGAACTCAACGGTTGTCGGATTCCAAAATTCGCTTACGATTCGGGTATTCAAATATTTAATTGTTATTATGTCCGCTATATTTGGAATTCTCGGGCTGCTTGCAGGTATGGTGCTGCTGTGCGGTTACCTTGCAAGTATCAAGACGTTCGGCATTTCCTATTTGGATTTCAGTATGAAAAAGGGTGAGACAGAAAATGGATAGAACTTTACATGTCGTACTAATGTATAGCCTGACGAAGCTGGGATTCGTTTTCTTCTTCTATTCCGGTGACATCATCTCAAGCACGACAGAGGGGCATTGGGTTGCGATTACCTTGGGAATCGCGATAAATATGCTGATGGTTTGGGCGTACATGAAAGGTCTCAGCTTTTTCCCGAAGCAGGATATTATAAGCATCTACGTGGGTAAAGGAAAGTGGGCAGCCGTCCTATTTCTGCTGCCCCTTGTAGTTTATTTGATTGTCGTCAACATCGTAACCATCCGAGCCTTTTCCGAAATTATTACGCTTGTTTTTCTAGCAAATACGCCCATATGGGCGATCATGGGGCTTATTGTTGTTATTTCAACCTATATTGCGTCGAATGGCGTAGATGCTATTTTCCGTACGGGCTTTCTGCTGGCTATTCTTTTTGTTCCATTTATTTTTTTCGTGATTGTTACTTCCTTTCATAATGTGGATCTCCGTTATTTATTTCCGTTAATCGATCAGAAATTTTCATTTTTGACGAAGCCAGCCTATTTTCACAGCTTCTCTGCATTTTCCGTTAGCTACTTATTTCTAGGTTTCATTCAGCCCTATTTTTCTTACAGCCGTAGAAAAATGATGTTAACCCTAACGGCACTCGTTCCGTTTTTCTTCTTATCTGTCTATCTTCCGCTGCTGACTTTCGGACAAGCTACCGCCTCAACCTTTAAATTTCCTTTCATTATGCTGGTAAGCACGGTCCATATTAACTGGCTGATGTTTGACCGGATTACGATGTTTTTGCTGCTGAGTCTCATCACCTTCACGATGCTGTTTATTTCGATCGTACTGTGGGAAATCAGCCGGATCCTGCATCGAAGCATGCCGAAGGTGAAGCCGGGCTATCTAATGATCACGACAGCTGTGCTTATCTATTCGGCTTGCTTGTTCATTCAGAATTKGGAGTCGATAGATAAGCTGACGACGTGGAGTACGCTGCTGCGGTTTTTTGTATTCTTAATCATACCCTGCTCGATATGGTTTATTGGGCTTCGTTCCAGAAGGATGATCAAAGATGAAAGTGCTTAAGATAGTTATAATCGTTTGCATGACGTTAGCGCTAAGCGGCTGCTGGGATAATATTGATATCAACCACCGAGTGCTGCCGGTAGTGATGGGCGTTTCAAAGAAGAACGGCGAATATTTGATCTATCTTCAAATTCCTGAACCGGGTCAAAATTCGACTCAAATAAAAATTGTGACCGGAACCGGGAACACGATCAATCATGCGGTCGATAAGATCAGCGCTAATTTGGAAGATCGCGTGGATTTGCTTCACGTGAAGGTGATTTTGATGGATAAGAAATATGCGCAGGATGGACTCGAAGATACCATAGCCGATTTTATGAGAGGCCGTGACGTGTCTCCTAAGTCGCTGGTTACGATATGCGATGAAGATATGGATTATTTCTTTAAGACGGTAAAAAGAATGATGGAGCCCGAGGGCACGACCCTCTATGATTTTTTTGAGAAAAACGCAGGCTGGAATCCGCAAATTGCATTAACTCGGGTGTGGGAGGTATATCGCAGTATTCACTCTTATACGCGAGACGTTGCTATACCGCTTATACGGTCGGGAAAAACCACCGCCATTCAGCATATAGGCTCGGCGGTTATAAAAAACGGAAAAATGGTTGGACAGATCAATGCGGACGAAACACTGCTGTTCAATGCTTTTAATGGCGAAAGCACGCAAGGGAAAATCGAAGTTTTGAATCATGCTAGCGTACTTATCGTTAACAACGATATGGATACGAAAAGCTCGATGAGCAGCGGTAAGCCTATTTTAAAAAGTGAATTAAAATTGAAGGTCGTTATCTTGGAAACAAAGGGGAACCCGACAAGCGAAATGATCAAGCAGGAGCTTGATGCCATGCTGACAAAAAAGTTCGATCAAATGTTCGCAAGGCTACAAGCGAGCGGAGCGGATATTTTGGGCACAGGCCAATATTTCCGCCATAAAATTCCGCGGCAGCAGTTGAAAAGCTGGCGTACGGAATATTACCCAAAGCTAAAGCTAGAGCTTCAAGTAAATGCGATTATCGAAAATACAGGATTTCTCAATATGCCTTAGCGTTAACAATAACGAAGCGAAAAGGATGGTTTCCAGCGCGGCTTGCCCGTATCTTGGAAACCGTCTTTTTTTTATATGACGGATTGTAATATGAAGTGCGACAGCTAAAAAACAAAGAGGCCCATGTTTGGATTCGTGTAAAATGGAAGTCACCACAACACCATTTTTCACAGGAGAACCCAACATGAGCTACTCCCATCTTAGCATAATAGAACGTGGACAACTCAACT
>NZ_JBFTPE010000012.1:0-171655 GCF_056398325.1 Paenibacillus sp. 01T443 | reverse complement strand
GGTGGAAGCACAGCAATGTGTGTAGCTGACGAATACTAATCGGTCGAGGGCTTATCCTAAACACGTTTGCATGGACCCATACATCCGGCAGACAGCAGCTAAAAAGGTTTCAGCAAACCTAACTTTCGTATCCAGTTTTCAGGGCGCAATGCCTTGTTGTTCAACCGTGCCTCTTTTGCAGTTGAAGCTCTTGGAGACATTTCAACGCAAATATGCAATGTTCCCTGATAGCTCAGTTGGTAGAGCACTCGACTGTTAATCGAGTTGTCACAGGTTCGAGTCCTGTTCGGGGAGCCATCATGCTCTCATAGCTCAGTAGGTAGAGTGCATCCATGGTAAGGATGAGGTCACCGGTTCGATCCCGGTTGAGAGCTCCAGAATACTTTCAACTGCAAGGACAAGCTTTAATTTTAGTATGGCCCGTTGGTCAAGTGGTTAAGACACCTCCCTTTCACGGAGGTAACAGGGGTTCGAGTCCCCTACGGGTCACCAATTACCTTTTTCACAAAAGGCGCCTTTACACTTGGACGCTTAGCTCAGCTGGGAGAGCATCTGCCTTACAAGCAGAGGGTCGGCGGTTCGATCCCGTCAGCGTCCACCATATCGCTGCTGGGGATTAGCCAAGCGGTAAGGCAACGGACTTTGACTCCGTCATTCTCAGGTTCGATCCCTGAATCCCCAGCCACTTATACTATGAGTCATTAGCTCAGTTGGTAGAGCACCTGACTTTTAATCAGGGTGTCGTAGGTTCGAATCCTACATGACTCACCATTTTTTTATCTCACATGCGCGTATGGCGGAATTGGCAGACGCACCAGACTTAGGATCTGGCGGGCGACCGTGGGGGTTCAAGTCCCTCTACGCGCACCATCTTTAAAACCCTTAATCGGGAAACACTCTGTATGTCAACAGAGTAATGTAGGTGGAAGTCCTACAAGACATGGTTTAGCTTCATTGGAATCACATAAGCGCGTATGGCGGAATTGGCAGACGCACTAGACTTAGGATCTAGCGGGCGACCGTGGGGGTTCAAGTCCCTCTACGCGCACCATACCATGAGAAAACCCTTGGCGAACAAGGGTTTTTTGCTGTCTACAAACCTAATTATGGCACAACGATTAGCTCGATATGCTATAGATCACTTGTTCAGCGTCGTATCGAGATAAGGTTTGCTCTGCCTTCATCCCTACCTTTTCCAGAAGCCTGCAGGATGTAAGGTTAGCGGTTTGTGTCTCGGCTATGATTTTAGATTGCTTGAGCTCTTTAAATGCAAACCATAAAGACATCTAATTACTTCTTCAGCATATCCTTTGCCCCAGCTGTGGGGTAAAAACTCGTATGACACCTCCATATGCAAACCATCCCTATGTTTTTCCAACGACACGAGTCCAATGAACTGTTCATCTTCTTTAAGTGTCACCACCCAATAAAAGTAAAAGGAATGATTAGCGTTGGCCTGATCTAATGTCTCCAAGAATTTATTCAAGGTATGGGTCTCCGGGATAATGCCTCCGAGATATTTTCTGACGTCCACATTGGTGTACAGCTTTTTTACATGTTCATAGTACTTTTCTGTAAATAATCCAACCTGCATCTCATGGTTTGCAATCGTAATCCCACTTCTACATTGCTCTTGCTGTCAGAGAGCGCTGAGCTGCTTGCCCAGTGTATAACGGAACACACAATTCATTCGTAAATAAGTGATGTTAAGTATAAAGGAATTTAATTGTTATGGGAATTAATAGTAAGCTTTATAAATTTTTTAAGACGTATAATGTTTTGGCTGTTAATGGCCACTGTACCTACCAGCTGTCAATGCGAAGGGCCAGATTTATGCCGCCGGCACGGGTGCCAGGTTGTTTAAATACGATCATGCAGGCAACGGCGGACAAAATGGGATCTTTTATTTTAAAAATAAGAAGGAGCAGCTGCAGTCTTCCGGCATGGTGACGGATGGGGAGGGCAATCCGTATTTTGCTAATCAGCATGCGATTTTGTCGCTTAGCAGCTCGGGGGAGAAACAGATTGCGTTGCTGCCAGAAGGCGTCAGTGTGAAGGAGCTCACCGCAGGTAAGAGCGGCGTATATGCCCTTGGCAGTAATGGCGTGCTGTACGCTGTGTGAGGCAATGCTGTAGCATGGGAGGCATCGCTTGAGCAGGCGCTGCAGGGGGCGAGGCTGTTCGCAGACAGCGTAAGCGGAGGCGTCTTGCTGCTTGCGGGCAAGGCGGTTGCCGCTTATGAAGAGGACGGCAAGGTCCGATTCACGCGCGAGCTTGCAGCGGCGCCTGCAGAAGGCTGGACATCCCCGGTGCCAATGCCCGGGGATGAAGGGGCTGTCGTTGCCGCCGAGCTGAGCGGCAACGGCATTGCTGCGTTCCGCCTCGCAGACGGGGCGGAACTATGGCGCATCAGCGCCCGCGGGGCAGCCGGGTTCGGCCCCGCGGCGCTGGCGCCGGACCTTGCCGCCGGCATCGTGCTGGCCGGCGGCCGTTCCGGCGCTGTGTACGCGATCGACGGCGCTGCCAGGTCGATCTTGTACACCTACGGCGGCCACGCCGCGGTTCCCGCGAGCGGCGTGGCGCCGCAAGGTAGCGGACGGATCGTCTACGCGTCCGCCAACAAGCTTATCGCAGCGGGGCCAATTCGCCCCGTGGCGATTACCTATGCAGCGGCTACGCTTAAGCTACCGCTGGATGCAAGGCTCCTGCTCACGGACAAGCTGAAGCTGTCCGATCCCGTCGCCGTCAGCTACCGCTCCGACAATACGGCGGTCGTTCGTATCAATGAAAACAGCGTTGTAACCCCGGTTGCCGCGGGAAAAGCAAACTTGTATGTAGAGGTCATTGCCAGTGGATATATTGGACAGCTAGTGCTTCCTATTCAAGTTACGGCTTCAGTGTCTAATCTGAAGGTAAAGCATGAATCAAAGGAGATTACTGCAGCGGGTCAGTCTTTTAAGGTTCAGACCGTTACAATACCGAAGGGTATGCCCCTTACAGCTGGGCTGGCGAGCCGTAAAGTGGGTGTCGTTCAATCGCTGCTGTCGATTGCCAAAGCCTATCAAGCTAACGAAGCCATTAATGGTACCTATTTCGAGGCGTATGGAGGCATTCCTGAGCCGTACGGCACGGTAATTGCAGATGGCAGCGTCGAACATATCGGTAATACAGGAACTGCGATCGGATTTACGTGGGACGGTACGATAGTGATGGACACGCTTCGCGTTAAAATTTTAGGCGGAACAAACGGCTCCTTCACTTCACCAAACAATTGGTATGCATATTTCATGAACCGTACGCCGGCAGCAGGCGCATCCTCCGCGATTATGTTTACGCCAAAGAGGGGATCAAAGATTGGTTTTGCGTTAGGAACGGCGGTAACCGTCCGCAAAGGAATCGTTACGAAAATAAGCAAGAATGAGAATGTGAGTATACCAGCTGACGGATACGTTCTCGTCTACACAGGCTCTGAGGAGAAGCTGGCCTCGCGCTTTCAGCTTGGAACCAAGGTCGACTACAAAATAGAGATGACCAATCTATCGAAAGCGCCAGTTGCGTGGTCACGCGTGCATACGGCAATTGGTGCCGGTCCAAGGCTGGTAAAGGACGGGAAGTTAGCGATCAACCCGGCGTTGGAAGGCTTCAGCAGCTCGAAAATATTAACCGACGCAGCTTCCAGAAGCGGCATTCTTGTAAAAAAAGATGGTACGTACCATCCTTATCGCTACCGTCCCCAAAGCAACGATTAAACAATGGGGTCAGATCATGGTCCAGCTCGGAGCGGTGCAAGCGATGAATTTGGATGGAGGCGCATCGTCCGGCATGTACTCACAAGGAAAACTCATAACCATTCCAGGCAAACTTATTAGCAACGGGCTCGTATTTGGGTCGAAGCTGAAGTGGTAAATGCAGTTAATTATAAATAGGAAGGCCGTTCTTTAATAGGACGGTCTTTTTCTTGCCTATAAAACAAAGTTAAGCTGCACGAAAAAGAAGTTAGTCATTGACTTTTAGCATGAGAAACATTATCATTAAAACGTCAATGATAATCGTTATCAATTTTCGTTTGTTAAACGGAATCAATATACTTACATTCAGAAGGTGTCTGCCCCTGGCAGCGGAAGGAGCGTGCATGTCCAATGATTCGTCTAACGACTTCGAGTCTTGACATTGCTTATGATGATCGTCTTATCGTCCAAAACTTAAACATTGCTATACCTCAAGGGAAAATTACGGCGCTTGTAGGAGCGAACGGCTCTGGTAAATCAACTATTTTGAAAACGATGGCCCGTATTATGAATCCTTCCCAAGGCAGCGTGCTCCTGGACGGCAAATCCATTCATAAGCAATCAACGAAGGAAGTTGCGAAGCAGCTGGCCATTTTGCCGCAAAATCCAACGGCTCCGGACGGACTGACGGTAGCTGAGCTCGTATCCTACGGCCGGTTTCCTTATCAGAAGGGCTTCGGATCGATGAGCAAAGACGACCGCAGTATCGTACAATGGGCAATCGAAGCGACAGGCATGACTGATTTTGCGGATCGTCCTGTTGATCATCTTTCCGGCGGACAACGCCAGCGTGCGTGGATTGCAATGGCGCTTGCGCAGGAAACGGATATTCTGTTCCTTGACGAGCCTACGACCTTCCTAGATATGGCGCATCAGCTGGAGGTTCTTCATTTGCTTCAAAAGCTTAACGCAAGCAATAACCGCACCGTAGTGATGGTTGTGCATGATTTGAATCACGCAACGCGCTATGCTCATCATATGATCGCCATTAAAACAGGTGTCGTTGTTGGTGAAGGTACACCAGCTGAAGTTATGACACCGGATATCATGCGTGAAGTATTTAATATCGAAGCAGATATCGTTCCTGACCCGCGTACGGGGGTTCCTCTTTGCTTGCCTTACGCGCTTGCTGGCCAGCCTGCTGCTGATAAGGTAACGATGAACAGCCGAGCGGTACAAGTGAAGACATTAGCTGCTGCAGGAGCTTAAGCTCCCAGCAATTGAACCAAATAAGAGACTGTCCTAAAAGGCAATTTGCCAATTAAGACAGTCTCTTATTTTCATACGGCAGGTATGCATACGCGGATAGCCCGCTGTTTTTTACAGGACATCTCCAGTTAAATATGTAATTGTTCCTCTGCGGTAATTGTCGGTTCATGGGTCATAATGGAGGCCAGTTTACATAAAATTAATGAGAGGGATCTCTTATCAAATTGTTCAACTTTCCGCGTCATTACTGGGTTTATTGACTTTACAGCATCGTCAATTTAAGTCGTCTAAAAATAATTTAAAACTTTTTTATAAAAACAGTTGCTTTTTGTTTTCAGGGGTGATATATTATTACTTGTCGCCGCGATGATAAACATCACGAACGGCTGACACAAGTAACATGCGGAAGTGGCTCAGCGGTAGAGCATCGCCTTGCCAAGGCGAGGGTCGCGGGTTCGATTCCCGTCTTCCGCTCCATAACATGTGCCCTTAGCTCAGCTGGATAGAGCGTTTGACTACGAATCAAAAGGCCAGGAGTTCGAATCTCTTAGGGCACGCCATTATCCAATCACTAGATGCACTTTATTTACACCTCGGGACGTAGCTCAGCTTGGTAGAGCACCTGGTTTGGGACCAGGGGGTCGCATGTTCAAATCGTGTCGTCCCGACCATATTTCATTTTTTTGCGGGTGTAGTTCAATGGTAGAACTTTAGCCTTCCAAGCTAATAGCGTGGGTTCGATTCCCATCACCCGCTCCAACTACAAATGACGAAGTCCTTGATCACTCAAGGGCTTTTTTTTTATTTTAGAACAGATAGTCGCTTGCGTTCAATATATCCAATGGGGAGTCATCTGATCGCCAATTGCTGAGCTGCTAAACACTGGAAGCACCCGTAAGGCGCGGCTTCTCTGTTTTTGCTTGGATTGGCTTCAGGGCTTCAACCCTGTAGGTTTTTGTAGTATGATGGTAGAAGTCAAAAAACGTTCATGTTGTACATGCAAGCTTCCGAAGCGTTTTTACGCTTCAAAAAACAAGTAAATGCTTACGGAGCGATCTTGCTTCGCAAAAATTTAGGAGGAACAGTATGTCGGATCAATCTGCATCAACTTTGACGACAAATCGGCAGCAGGCTAACAATTTGCTGCGACGCGATGTCCGGTTTTTAGGAAACATTCTCGGCGAAGTTCTCGTTCATCAAGGCGGCCGCGAGCTGCTTGATATCGTAGAACGGATTCGTGAGCAAAGTAAAGCGCTTCGCGCTGAATTTGTACCGGAAATATTTGATCAATTCAAGGAAAACGTATCTTCCCTTAGCCCGGAAATACGTCATCAAGTAATTAGGGCGTTTGCTATTTATTTTCAGCTCGTCAATATTGCTGAGCAGAACCACCGGATTAGACGGAAACGCGATTATGAGGTTTCTGCAGGCGAAACGGTACAACGCGGCTCCATTGAGAGCGCTGTTCAAGATTTGAAAGAACGTGGGATTGCTATCGAAGACGTTCAGGATATTTTGAGCAATATTTCGCTTGAGCTTGTTATGACTGCGCATCCGACCGAGGCAACTCGTCGCGCGGTACTTGATATTCATAAACGGATTGCTGTTGATGTGATGGAGCTGGATAACCCTACATTAACCTATCGCGAGCGCGAGAAGCTGCGTGAGAAGCTCATGAATGAGGTTCTTATTTTGTGGCAGACAGACGAGCTTCGTGACCGCAAACCAACCGTTATCGATGAAGTTCGCAACGGATTGTACTATTTTGATGAAACGTTGTTCGAGGTGCTGCCAAGCGTATATGAAGAGCTTGAACGCTGCCTGAGCAAATACTATCCAGACGAGAACTGGCATGTGCCTGATTACCTGCGCTTCGGCTCATGGATCGGCGGCGACCGCGATGGCAACCCATCCGTAACGGCGAAGGTCACTTGGGAGACGCTAACGCTGCATCGTCAGCTGGCGATTCGCAAGTATGAAGAGAAGCTTAATGAGCTGATGGATTTGCTCAGCTTCAGCACAAACCTGGTCGAGGTATCCGAGGAACTCGTGGAGTCGATACGTTCAGATCGCGAGCATGTCGAGCTGAAATGCGTCGATCTATGGAGAAACACGAAGGAGCCTTACCGTATTAAACTGGGCTTCATGCTTGAGAAGCTGGCTAATACGCGTGATGAATCTCTTAAGGGCTCACCAATGCGTTATAACCACCCTGAAGAGATGCGTGAAGACCTGTTCGTTATTGACCGCAGCCTGCGCCATCACTTTGCTGATTATGTAGCGGATACGGCGTTAGCTAAGCTTATCCGTCAAGTAGAGCTGTTCGGGTTCCACCTTATGGCGCTAGACGTACGTCAGCACAGCCAAGAGCATGAGAATGCGATGTCTGAGGTTTTGGCGAAAATGAACGTGGTCGCTGATTACGCTTCGCTATCGGAAGAAGAGAAAACGGATCTGCTTCACCGCCTTCTGAATGATCCTCGCCCGCTAACGTCGGGTCACTTGGATTACTCGGAGTCTACGCGTGAATGCTTGAACGTTTACCATACGATTTACCGGGCACAGCAAGAATTTGGCGTCAATTGTATCTCGAGCTATCTGATCAGCATGACGGAAGCAGCTAGCGATATGCTTGAGGTTATGGTATTTGCGAAGGAAGTCGGCTTATTCCGCAAGGAAGCTGACGGTACCATCCGCTGCACGCTGCAATCGGTACCGCTATTTGAGACGATCGACGATCTTCATGCGGCGCCAGCAATTATGAAAGAGCTTTTCGAGATGCCGGTTTACCGCCAAGCGGTTGCTGCTCGCGGCAATCTCCATGAGATTATGCTTGGTTATTCCGACAGCAACAAAGACGGTGGCGTGGTTACAGCGAACTGGGAGCTGCGCGTAGCGCTGAATGATATAACGGCTGCCGGTAAAGAGTACGATGTGAAGCTGAAGTTCTTCCATGGCCGCGGAGGCGCTCTTGGGCGCGGCGGAATGCCGCTTAACCGCAGCATTCTGGCGCAACCGCCTCATACGATTGGCGGCGGCATCAAGATTACCGAGCAGGGCGAGGTTCTCTCCTCCCGTTATTCGATGCAAGGTATTGCATACCGCAGCTTGGAGCAAGCAACATGGGCGCTGATTACGGCCGCTCGCCTGGCGAAATACCCTGAGCAAGCACCGCAAGCGGAAGCGGAGTGGGATGAAATTGCACGTTCGATTTCCGAAACGGCGCTCGCGAAGTATCAGGATCTCATTTTCCGCGATCCGGATTTCTTGACTTACTTCAAGGAATCTACGCCGCTGCCTGAGGTTGGCGAGCTGAACATTGGCTCCCGTCCTTCCAAACGGAAAAACAGCGATCGTTTTGAGGATCTGCGCGCGATTCCTTGGGTGTTCGCTTGGACGCAAAGCCGTTACCTGCTGCCTGCATGGTATGCTGCCGGTACCGCATTGCATCAATACGCAGGCGAGGACGAAGCGAAGATGAACACGCTTCGTACGATGTACGAGAAATTTCCGTTCTTCCGCTCGTTGATCGATAACCTGCAAATGGCGTTAGCTAAAGCCGATTTGGTCATTGCGAAGGAATATGCGGATATGATTAAGGATCAAACGATCCGCGATCGTATTTTCGAGCAAATCGAACAAGAGTACAAGCTAACCTCTGAGCTTATTCTAAGCATCACTGGACAAACGGAAATTTTGGATAATGTTCCGGTAATTCAAGAGTCGATCCGTCTACGCAATCCGTACGTCGATCCGCTTAGCTACATGCAAGTGCAGCTTCTAACCGAGCTACGTGCGCTTCGTGACAACGAAGAGGATGATCCGCAGCTGCTCCGCGAGGTGCTTCTGACGATCAACGGCATTGCGGCTGGCCTTCGGAATACAGGCTAATCCATATCCATATCATCATTTGCTTCGGCGAATCGTTGTAATTGAAGAAGCTGGTCATGGTGCAAACCATGGCTGGCTTTTTTGCGTTTGTTAGACAGGCAATCAAATGTAAGCAGAGCGAAAAATGAAAAGAGATGCTGGTTTATCGAACCTTAAGGATAGCTGAAATCGGGCTTTCTATTTTCTTATGTTCCTTTATGATCCGCTTAAGTTTCGTTTAAGGTACATCCTGCATGATAGGTACATAGCAAACAGACACCTACTTTGGGAAGGATGATAGAAATGAACGAGGATAACAAACGGGCGGAATCTTCTAATAATACTTATACAGAAACTCATACATCGAATACAGCAGACGAGACTCCTGCCGCTACTTATATTTATGAATCCAGCAAAACTACCCATGATCTAAGAGCTTCTTATGAGAGAGAGCTTAATTTGCAGAATATTGAAAGCAAGCCAGTGACGGATGGGGAAAAACGACCGAAACGTGCTGGAGGAAGCTCGGCAAAAACGATGCTTGCTTCGTTCTTGATTGGTGCGATGGTCATAGGCGGCTTCTCGTATATGGCGGATAAAAACAATTTATTCAGTGGTAACGGGCAGACGCTGCAAAACAGCGGTTCAAGTGTCGCAAGTCAATCTGCTCAGCAGGATGCGGGCCTTTCTACGGCATCGCTAAGCACAAGCGACGATATCGCCTCCGTTTATGCCGCAGCAAGCCCGGCGGTAGTGAAAATTGAAAATTACTCGGAGCCTGCACAATCCGCTTCCATGTTCGATGATCCGGGTTTCCGGCAGTTTTTTGGAGGCGGACAATCGGGAAGAGACGGACAGCAGCAAGAACAGCAGCAGGAACAGCAAGAGCAAGATCAAAATAGTGCGGAGCTTCAACTGACGGGATCGGGAACAGGATTTTTCTTCGAGTCGGATGGCTACATTTTGACGAATGAGCATGTTATCGCCGACGCGAAGGAGGTTAAGGTTACGGTTCAAGGCTATGACGAGCCACTGACTGCCAAGGTTCTCGGTTCGAGCTACGAGCTTGACCTAGCCGTGCTGAAGGTAGAGAGCCCGGATGGCAAAGAGTTCCCATCGCTTGAGCTTGGAAGCTCCGATGCTACTCAAATTGGTGACTGGGTCATTGCAATCGGCAACCCGTACGGCTTTGATCAAACGCTGACCATGGGTGTGCTGAGTGCGAAAGAACGCCCAATTACCATCGCGGATGAGCAAGGCGAACACGAATACGAGCATTTGCTGCAAACGGACGCCTCGATTAATCCAGGAAATTCCGGAGGGCCGCTCCTTAATGAAGCGGGTGAGGTGATCGGTATTAATACTGCGGTTAACTCTGAAGCACAAGGCATTGGCTTCGCAATTCCTACAACGACGATATCGAAGGTGCTGGAGCAATTGAAAACCAATACGTTGTAATGCACAAGGCATGCGATAAAGGAAAAGGTCTGGAAGCTAATTGGCTTCCTAGACCTTTTTGTTATTCCGCCCGGGATACTGGCCGATGGTCGAACCGATAAACTAGCCTCAGGTCGATTGCCGACTTCGCGCCAAACCGATATAATTGGCTGAATGACGATTGGTAAGCATGAATTGTTTTGCAAAGTTAGAAGGTTCTTTCTCAATTGTCTGCTTTAGTCTTGCTTTTTCAGTTCATGTGGATTACGATTTTCCTTGAATGGTAATGATTTGAATTCGTGCTACGCGTCATTTTATTGCATGAAGTTCGCCATAAAATGTTTTTGTAATATGCGTTACGCATGATTTGGGAGTATTAGGATGAATAAACTTGATATCGCAGGGGCGTATAGCGCCTATTCTCGGCGATTATATACAGATAGCTGTTGTCTTGGGCAATAGGGCTGCCAAGCAAATAGCAAGGTGATCAGTCGAATGAACGGAAGGTTTGGAGGAGTTAAGGTGAATGTATTGGAAGCACGCCTGGCGAAGTTAGCGCTCAAAGGCGATCAGCAAGCATTTGCTGAGCTTGTAGACCTATATCAAGATAAGCTCTTTCATATGGCATATCGAATGTTAAACAGCCGCCAGGAGGCGGAGGATGTCGTTCAGGACACCTTCCTTCGCGTTTACAAGAACCTGGACCGGTATGATGATACGTTAAAATTTTCGACATGGATTTACAGGATTGCGACGAATCTCTGCATTGATCGGCTGCGCAAACGCAAGCCGACCTACTCGCTTGACGCAGAATCGAACGATCACGAGGGCCTGGATGGCTATTCAATGATTCCAAGCGATAACCGGACGCCTGAATCAGAGCTTCTGCTGTCAGATACGCAGCGGATCATACATGGGGCAATCGCTTCGCTGCCGCCGAAATACAAAAGCGTCATGACGCTCCGCTATATGCAGGACCTTTCCCTGCAGGAGATTGGCGATGTGCTGGACATGCCCGTGACAACGATTAAAACCCGTGTTCACCGCGGCAGGGAATTTCTTCGGAAGAAGCTGGAGCACAAATTATAGGTATAATAAGAGTGAACTTGCAAGTAAACGGAAGCCATGTCCTGGACATAGGCTTCTTTCTGAGAGAATTGCGGGACGGATAACCGTATCATAATATTGGCTTGCCCGATTTCAAAAAAAAGTGAAACATCCCTCTCGTCAGTAACGTATCCTAATAACGAGAAAAGAACTTAATGCGCGAGCAACTGAAAGAAAGGACTGGCTGCTATGAATTGCAACGTCGCCATCGTATGGATGCATGACTATTTAGACGGCGAGCTGCCGCGTGAAGATATCGTTACGTTAAAATCTCATTTGCTTTCCTGTCCGGCTTGTCGCAGTCGGTTTGAACAGCTCCAGAAGACGGACGCCGCGGCGTTCCAGACTTTAGAAGCGATTAAGCCTGCCGCGGATTATGACCGGAAGGCATCAGAGCAATTAACGCAGCGAATTATGCAGCAGCTGCCGAAGAAACAGAACAAGCAGCGGAACCGCGCCGTACGCTTCATTTACAGGTACCCGGGAGTTACTGCTGCTGCAGTGTTTGTACTCGTTATGCTGGGAAGCTTCTTCACCATGTGGGAAGAGGACACCAAGCTCATTGTAGCAGGCGAGGATCTTCAGCAGGTCATTATAGAAGGCAATACAGTCATTGTGCCGGAAGGTGCCCATCTAACGGGGAACCTGACCGTCGAGAACGGAGTGGCTGAAGTGAAAGGAGAGGTCGACGGTAACGTAACCGTCATTGACGGCTCCTTGAACTTAGCTTCCACCGGACATATCGCGGGTCAGAGCAGAACCATAGATCAAGCACTTGATTGGTTCTGGTACAAAGTGACACAAACTTTTGGCGGTAACGCTCGTTAATGCAAGCTGCCTCCCTCTTGCAGGGGGGCGTTTTTATTTTTTTTTGAAAAAAAGGATTTCCAATCCCATATCTAGAAAATAATAAAGTTGAAAACCGATAATAGACAATAATAAGGGGATCGGCTGTTGGGGGTTGGCATATGAGTTATTTCTCGGATTTGACATGGCATGACTGGTTAAAGGACATCATCGATGTCGGCATAGTCAGTTTTATTATTTATAAAATGATTCTGCTGGTGCGTGGAACCCGTGCGGTTCAGCTTTTGAAAGGTATCTTCATACTCGTTGCGGTATGGGCGCTTAGTACATGGTTCAATTTGTATACGTTAAAATGGCTCATGAATCAGATGTTCACATTCGGTATCGTGAGTGTGCTTATTATTTTTCAGCCGGAACTAAGACGTGTGCTGGAGCAGCTTGGCCGCGGAAAGCTGTTCGCGCGTTCGTATTCGCTTGATCGGGATGTCGTTAATGATCAAATTGACGGCTTGATTAAGGCTGTCCGTTTTATGGCAGAACGTAAGATCGGGGCGTTAATCGTATTTGAGCGCAGCACAGGGCTGAGTGAATTGATTGAGTCGGGTATCCGCATGGAGTCGAGAATTACATCGGAGCTGCTCATTAATATTTTTACGCCAAATACTCCGCTTCATGATGGGGCAGTGATTATACGCGGCAATCAAATCATGGCAGCCGGCTGTTACCTGCCTTTGTCGGAGAACCCATTTATAAGCAAGGAGCTTGGCACGCGTCACCGCGCTGCTATCGGTGTAAGTGAAGTGACGGATGCCGTGTCGGTAACGGTATCAGAAGAAACGGGACAAGTATCCTTATCGCTGGGCGGTATGATCGTGCGCGATATTAACGAGGAATCGCTTATTTCGAAGCTGTTCGATGAGCTGACTCCGAAGACGAACGGGCGCGCGAAGGAGCGCGTGACGCTATCGTCTCTTTGGAAGCGGAAAGGAGGCAGTGATGGATAAATGGTTAAGTCACCCGACCTCGCTCAAAATTATTTCCGTCATCGTGGGATTGCTGCTCTGGGCTGTCGTGCATATTGATACGGACACGTCACCTCAGACGGTTACTTCCAATGTGGACACAAAGACGATAGAAGCATCTGTCATAAAAGCCGACGGACTTGATACGGACAAGTACGTCATGACGGCCATGGAGCCTACTGTTGTACGCCTGGATGTACAAGGCAGGCTTACCAATCTTCTTAATGCTTCTTCCGATGATGATTATGTCGTTAAGGTGGATTTGAAGGACGCGAAGCCGGGCATACAGGAGCTGCCCTTGGTTGCAACCTTGCCAAAGGGAATTCAGCTTGTAGAAATGTCGCCGCGAACGGTAACGGTACAGATCGAGGAGATTTTGACAAAGCCGTTCGAGCTTCAGGTGACTACGGGGGGGAAACCCGCTGCTGGTTATGTGGTAGGCGCCTCTACGGTCGTAGCGCCATCGACCGGCGTCGAGGTTACGCTGCCGAAGGACGACATGAGCAGGATAGGCGTTGTCACAACGGAAATAAATGTAGAGGGTGCAGATAAAACAATTGTTAACAAAAAGGCAAAGGTTGTCGTATATGATACGGATGGCATAGAAATGACTAACGCGATTATTTCGCCGGAAACGGTGCATGTCGAGGTTAAGATCACACCGCCATTCAAAACACTGCCTCTACAAGTGCGCTATACGGGCACACTGCCAGCGGGACTAAGCCTGGTATCCGTAAAGCCGGCCATTGATCAGGTTACGGTATACGGCGAACAGAAGGCGTTAGACGAGCTTCAGGTTTATGACGGCGTTGTGCTTGACCTCTCAAAGGTGAAGCAGTCCGGTTCCGTACAAGTCAAGACAGAAGCAATTGACGGCATTAAATCTATTGATCCCGCGGAAGTAACGCTCGAGGTTGTTGTTGCACCTATTATTACACGGACCTTTACGGGATTGCCTATATCCGTAGAGGGCGCCGCGAGCGGGATGTCTCCGGTCTTCCGAAACCCGGCTGACGGAAAATTCGATTTAACCGTCAGCGGAGCAGAATCGGTGTTGAATGCGCTGAAGGCAGAGGCGATAACGATTATTGCCAATGTTGAAGGACTAAAGCCCGGCGTACATGTTGTAACGCTTCAGGTGGATGTGCCAGCTTATGTGCAGACGGTGCTGGATAATGGGAAGACGTTAACGGTTACGATTGAAATTATAGACGATGCAGCAGCGGGGTCTGATGATGAAAACGCAGAGGAAGTAGGAGGCACTCCGACGGAGGAGCCTCCATCGCCTACGCCGACACCGTCACCAACACCGCCGGATACCGGTGAGGAGAGCGGTAACGGCGGCGATAACGCTACTGGCGGCCCAACAATGAATCCATAATCAACGAAGCAGCATATGTAGAAAATAACGAACGCAATATATGACAAAGGAGCATTTTAATTATGGGGAAATATTTTGGTACAGATGGTGTTCGCGGGGTAGCCAACCGTGAGCTTACACCGGAGCTAGCTTACAAAATCGGTCGCTGCGGCGGCTATGTTCTTACACGCACGGCTAACAAGCCTAAAGTAGTTATCGGGTTAGATACACGGATTTCGGGACCAATGCTTGAATCGGCGCTTATTGCAGGCTTGTTGTCCATTGGCGCAAGCGTAGTTCGTCTTGGCGTTGTTTCTACGCCGGCGGTTGCTTATATTACGCGTGAGATGGGCGCTGACGCTGGTGTAATGATTTCGGCATCGCATAATCCTGTAGAGGATAACGGCATTAAGTTTTTTGCAGGTGACGGCTTTAAATTATCGGATGATACCGAGCTCGAAATCGAGCAGCTAATTGATGCATTAACGGATGAACTGCCGCGTCCTGAGGGTGGCGATATCGGAGCGGTATCAAGCGATAAAGGTGCTAAACAGCGTTATTTGGACTATTTGAAGACAACAATCAAGGGCGATTTTAGCGGACTGAAAATCGTGCTCGACTGCGCGAACGGCTCTGCTTATGAGCTTGCGCCTTCCGTATTCCGCGAGCTTGGTGCGGACATCATCACCGTAGGCGCCGAGCCGGATGGACTTAATATCAATGCAGGCGTCGGATCGACGCATCCTGAATATTTGCGTGAGCAGGTTCTGAAGCATGGCGCGGATCTGGGGCTTTCTTTTGACGGCGACGCGGATCGTCTTATTGCCATCGACGAGAAGGGCGAAGAGGTAGACGGCGACTTTATTTTGTGCATTATCGGCGACGCGATGAAGCGGGCTGGCAAGCTCAAGGAAGATACGATTGTGACAACGGTTATGGCAAATATCGGATTTTTTAAGGGCGCGGAGCGTATAGGCCTCAAAACGGCGCAAACCGCAGTCGGCGACCGTTATGTTATGGAAGAAATGCGTCGCGGAGGCTTTAACCTTGGCGGCGAGCAATCCGGGCATGTTATTTTCCTTGACCATATTACGACGGGTGACGGCATACTTACTGCGCTGCAGCTTGTGGATACGCTTGCTGCTTCCGGTAAGAAGCTAAGCGAGCTCAAAGGACTTATGCGCAAGTACCCTCAGAAGCTTGTTAACGTACGTGTAGCGGATAAAAGCTTGTACCAAGGCAATGCCGCAATCGAGGAAGCTGTTAAGCTCGTAGAGCTTGAGCTGGGCGATAACGGCCGCGTTCTTGTACGTCCATCAGGTACGGAATCCTTGATTCGCGTCATGGCAGAAGGTCCTGAGAAGGATCAGGTTGAGGCCTATGTCGCGCAAATCGCTGAAGTCGTAAAAAGTGAGCTAGGCTAAGCTTATTAGGAGAAAATGTCGAAGGCTTGTCGGATCTTGTAGAAGACGAGTCTTCGACCCCTTTTTCTGGAAGATATTCGTGTATATTTTCATTGAATGGTTGCACAGCAAAGAAAAAATGAATATGATAGGTAGTATGATTCAGGAAGGAAAGCGAGGATAGTGGTTATTTAAGCATGTTAAGCGCCAGAGCTTGCGTGATGAGCAGTCTTGTGGTCAAGCCTAGAATTTGGGCTTGAAGCGGGTGTTCATACGGGAAGCTGACGAGGTGAAGGTGTTCGAAACATTCGGCGGGGACCTTCCGGTATTGCAAGCCAACCGAAAGCCGTTACGTAAAACGGCCGGGCGACCGGTCATACAATCGTGCGGCGGGCTTATTATTTTTGTATTTATATTCATCACTCCCGTATGTCCAAGATGCCACCTGTGGGGTGGGCACGGGCAGAGGGGTTACATTTTCCGCAATGATTGCGATTAATCTGTGACAACTTCATATTACCTGTGCCACACAATGGCGGCATCCGATAAAGGCGGGAAAATAACCTATCGGAGGCTTATTAAATTATGTGTGGAATTGTAGGATATATTGGTAAACGTGACTCTCAGGACATTTTGCTCGAAGGATTGAAGAAGCTGGAGTACCGGGGATATGATTCCGCTGGTATCGCTGTCTTCACGAAAAACGGGCTCGAAATTACAAAGTCCAAAGGTCGTTTGGCGAACCTTGAAGGCTTGCTGCGCGAAGAACCGTTAGAGGGTTTTGTCGGTATTGGTCATACTCGCTGGGCTACTCATGGTAAACCTTCTGATTTGAACTCGCATCCGCACACGGACAACACGGCTAAGTTTTCCGTTGTTCACAACGGTATCGTTGAGAATTATTTGAACCTGAAAGAAGAATTGATGGCAAAGGGACATATTTTCGTGTCGGAGACGGATACGGAAGTCATTTCCCATCTCATTGCTGATGAATATGACGGCAACATCGTAGAAGCCGTTCAACGTGCGGTTAAACGTATGCGTGGAGCGTTCGCGCTTGGTGTCCTAACAGAGTTTGAACCAGACCGTCTAGTAGCCGTTCGTTTTGCAAGTCCGCTTGTTATTGGCGTAGGCGAAGGCGAAAACTTCATTGGATCGGATATTCCGGCTATTTTGGAGCACACGCGCAACGTTTACATTTTGAACGACGGCGAAATGGCCATTTTGACAAGCAGTTCTGTCGAATTGATGACGACTGAAGGCGAAAGTATTTCCAAGGAAATATTTCATGTCGATTGGGATCTTGTAACGGCGGAGAAAGCCGGATTTGATCACTTCATGCTGAAAGAAATTCACGAGCAGCCAAAAGCTTACCGTGATACGATGATTAGCCGCATTGCAGAAGACGGCAAATCTGTGCAATTAAAAGAGCTGGGAATGACAGCTGAATATATTAAATCAATTCGTAAAGTACACATTGTGGCTTGCGGAACGGCTTACCATGCAGGGCTTGTCGGTAAAACGGTTATAGAATCGCTTGCGCGCATTCCGGTTGAGACGGATGTTGCCTCCGAATACCGTTACCGTTCGCCGATCATCACACCGGATACCCTTGTCATTGTCGTCAGCCAGTCGGGCGAAACAGCGGATACGCTTGCTGCACTTCGTGAAGCACAGCGCAACGGCGCTCGCGTTCTAGCGATCACAAACGTTGTTGGAAGCTCGGTTGCACGCGAAGCAGACCATGTGCTTATCACTTGGGCAGGTCTTGAGATTGCGGTTGCTTCAACCAAAGCCTACACATCGCAGTTGATTGCATTCTACCTATTCGGCCTTCACCTTGCCGGCACGCTAGAAACAAAAGATGCAGCTTATATCGAAGAAATGATAGCTGCTATGCATAAGCTTCCTGAACAAGTTGAGTCTATCCTTGAACAGGCAGCAGTTCTTAAGAAGGTTGCAGAATCAATCTCGCATCACAAGCATTTGTTCTTCATCGGCCGCGGCGTAGACTACGCTGTAGCGCAAGAAGGTTCGCTCAAGCTGAAGGAAATCTCGTACATTCACTCTGAAGCTTATGCAGCAGGCGAGCTGAAGCACGGTACTTTGGCATTGATCGAGGACGGTATTCCAGTTATCTCTCTTGTAACGCAAGAAGAGCTTTACGAGAAAACACTTAGCAACATTAAAGAAGTTAAAGCTCGCGGAGCTCACGTTCTAGGTATAGCAAACGAAGGAAGCGAAGAAGAAGTAGCGAAATCTGTCGATGAGCTGTTCGCGATTCCGAAGACACTTCCGATCCTATCGCCAGCATTGTCCGTTATTCCGCTGCAACTGATTTCTTATTATGCATCGCTAGCGCTTGAGCATGACGTAGATAAACCGCGTAATTTGGCGAAAAGCGTTACTGTTGAGTAGGAATGTTTAACAGTTATTGGTATTTTTATTAGTCCGATGACATAAAAGTTAGAACTAGAAAGTCCCGAGGAATATTTCTCGGGATTTTTTCTGTATTCAGTATGATGAATGGCGAAAGGGTTCGATTGCAGCTGACCATCTTCGGTTTACGCTTCGTGCAGATCAACAAGGTCCAGTACGTATTCAGTGGTTTAGTCTATATCATGATTGGTGAACTGCTTCACATTAAGGAAGACGGGGTCAACATAACCCCTAATTATACCTAATCGAGCATTGAAAACATAAATATGTATAATAAGGGGACAGGATTTTTTTGCTGCAAGGCCCTGAAAAACGACGAAAGCAGATGAAATCATGCGATTCCTCCCACACAAAAACGTAACCAAAACGTTGACTTTCAAGCTTACGATTGGCTCGCAGCTCATTATCATTCCGCTTATCTTCTTCCTCATCTTCGATAATTGGTATTCCATAAATGTGCTGCACAAGAAAGTATCCGAGTCCAAGAAGGATACTATTGCACTATACATGAACGAGATCGACTCTGAATTGAAAAGTGCGGATGATTACCTAGTCAAAACGTTAAGTTACGATATGAGCATTTCTAATCTGGAGAATAACGATTCTGGCACGAGAGAGATCGCAAAAGTTAATTTAAAAGAAGATATTGTAAGGGCCATCGGTACCTATAAGCTGGTTGACGGGATTTTTGTCTATTCGAGCACGACGAAGGACTACTTATATTCCTTTAGCTCGCGCACCAGCTACGATGAAAGAATTGCAGTTGCGGAATATACGTCGGATAAGATGGATAATGGCGGAAGCCTTAGTGGGTTGAAGTGGTTTTCATCATCGGTCGATTCCTCCAATTACATGTTCAGAATCTTGAATATAGGCAGTGTGTTTGTAGGCGCTTGGATAAACCTAGATACTTTTATTCAATACATTAATGATTTGGATCTTAGTCAGAAGGAATCGTTTATTATGGCTTCTTCGGTAGGAGTGCCGTTAAATAACGCTGATTTCATTCGAAGTCATGAGATTGACCTGTCGGGAGATTTAAGCAGCTATTACTTTACCGGTACGAATAAAAATTACATGGTAATTGGGCAGGATTCAAAGAGGGGAGACTTGCGATTAACGGTCGTAGACAGTGAAAACAACATCCTCGAAGGGCTTGACCAAATTCAGATCGTTATTATTAGCATCGCTTTGCTTTCGATTTTGTGCATACCTCTAACCTTCGTCATACTGAGGAAATGGATATTCAAGCCGGTAACGAAAATAAAACACGCCATCAAAATGTTTGAAGGCGGGGATCTAAGCTATAACATTAAAGTAGAAGAGCATCCCTATGAATTTATGCTTCTGATTGATACATTCAATCATTTCACTTCACAGATTCAGCAGCTCAAAATTGATGTCTATGAAGAGCAAATTCATAAGCAGAAAGCGGAGCTCCAGTATCTTCAGATGCAGATCAAGCCGCACTTTTATCTGAATGCCTTCAACACTATCTATAGTATGGCTCAAATGAAAGACTATTCATTGATTCAGGAGATGGTCAGGAGCTTATCGGATTATTTAAGGTATATGGTTAGAGGGAATTTTACGCTTGTCCCATTCAAGGATGAGCTAAAGCATGTCCAAACGTATCTTCAAATCCAGAAGATCCGCTCAGGGGAAAATTTGATTTGCCATGTCGATGCCGACCAGCAGCTGATGAACTTGCAAATGCCGCCGCTTATCTTGCATACGTTTATTGAGAATATCATGAAGCATGCCCTTACGATGTACGAGCCGATAACGGTATACATTAATATGGCTTTGATTGAACAGGGGAACGGCAAGTTTGCATGCATCACGATCCAGGATAGCGGGAAAGGATTCTCAGCCGAAGCGCTGGACGATATTAATTCGGATAACGACCACCACAAAGATGATGGAGTGAGTATCGGGATCTGGAATATTAAACAAAGGCTCAAACTGATGTATGGGGGCAAAGCCAGCTTAACCGCAAGCAACAACGCCGGTGCACGAATCATGATAATTTTGCCGACAGAAACGGAGCCGATTCAGAATGAATATTTTAATCGTTGATGATGAAATCCAGACCGTCAGGGCTATTAAACACAGCATCGACTGGGACATGCTCAAGATTAATGAAGTCTATACGGCTCACAATATTACGCAAGCTAAGGAGATCTTGTCCACGACCGCAATAGACATCGCAATTTGCGATATTGAGATGCCGCAGGGCAATGGATTGGAGCTGCTTGCATGGATCAAAGAGCATTCTCTTGATACGGAAAGTATTTTACTTACTTGTCATGCCGAATTTGAATTTGCCAAAAAAGCGATTGAGCTTGGAAGCTTCGATTATTTGGTCAAGCCGATCCCATTCGAAGACTTGGAGCAGGTTATTTACAAAGTCGTGTCCAAGATTTCCTCAACAAAACGATTAAAAGAATACAGCGAGTACGGGGAGTACTGGATTAACAACCAATCAATGATTGAGGAAAGCTTTTGGTCCGATCTATTGCAAGGACAGCTCCCTGATCACCCTGCGGAAATCGCGCAAAACGCAAAAAAAAGAAATGTTGAGTATAAAACAGATGAACGGTATAGATTAGTATTGATTAGCAAAAAAAGACTGGTTACGAAGCTGGACGCATGGAACCATCAATTGCTCGATTACGCTTTGAAAAATATTGCGGGTGAAATCATATTCGGAAATGTGAACTCAAGCTCCCTCTTTATATTGAACGGTCAAATGATAGCCATCCTGCAGGAGGTTAAGAATAGGAAGCGCCATGAGGAAGAGATAAAGGAGGTATGCAAGGAAGTCATCGCTGCTTGCAATACCTACTTAGGATGCAGTGTAAGCTGTTATATAGGCGACTTCGTTTACGGCGAGCAGCTTTCTGAAAGCTATAAAAAGCTGCTGGAAATCGATAAAAACAACGTCGCATTAACGAGTAAAATCTTTGATTTAAACGAGTGGGATCGTGATGTCGATACTCCGATTGCCGCTTTGGAGACCCTTATTCAAGAGTGTACGGTTATGCTGCACCAGGGCCAAATAGAAAAATTGCAGCAGAAAATCATTGGCTATCTTCATGCTCTGGCAGCGGAGGAAAAACTCAATCTGGATGTCCTGCGCATTGTGCAGCATGATGTGCTGCAAATGGTGTATGCTTTCCTGCTGCAAAAAGAAGTTCAAGCCCATCAGCTATTCAAAGATCCGCAGTCGCAGGAGCTGTACCGGAATTCTGTAAGCAATATTGATCATATGAGAAACTGGATTCACTATTTTATCGGCAAGGCGGTCGGTTATACGGAAGAGATCGCAAAATCGCAGTCGGTTATCGGGAAAGTGAAGGAATATATGCATGCGAACCTGAAGAACGACATTACGAGAGAAGACATCGCCAATCATGTATACCTTAATCCCGACTATTTGACCCGAATATTCAAGAAATCTACGGGACTATCGATCATCGAATATTTGACTGATGCCAGAATCAAAAAATCGATTATTTTGTTGAACGATTCGAATTTGCCAATTAGTACGGTGGCTAGTGAAGTCGGTTATGATAATCTCACATACTTCTCCAAGCTATTCAAGAAAGCAGTCGGCAGCAGCCCTTCGGAATTCAGAAAACAGAGCGCAAAGTCGGAAAATGAATAAATATGGTCGGATAATAACAAATCCCAGCTATCTGGGGTTTGTTTTTTTGTATGAACGACTAGCATGTTTCGGATCGTGGTCGGAAACCGTCCAACAGAGGTCTGAGGATTTAAAGAGTTATAGGCGGAAACGCTTATATAATGATGGTAACCTGTCACAGAGAACCTGATTAAACATCAATTCTAGGGTTGTTTGTACGGTAATTGTAAACAAAGGGGAAATCAAGGTGAAAAAGAAAAGAAAAGTGATAACACTGTTAGCCATGGTTGCCTTGCTTCTTTCCGCCTGCAGCGGTGGAAATGGCGGCAGCAATAAAGGCGAAAATGATTCGAAAGAAACAGAAAAAAACACCAAGCCCGTCGAAATCGTATACGCATATCCCGTATTTGGTAACATACCGGCAGACATGCAGCGGATTGAAGACGAGGTTAACAAAATATCGATCAAAGAAATTAATGTGAAAGCAAAGCTGCTGCCGATCAGCGGCGGAAACTGGGGACAGCAAATCAATCTGATGGTCACCAGCGGAGAGAAGCTTGACGTGATGCCAACATTGGGTAATTTCAACAACATGGTAGCCCAGAAGCAGCTGCTGGATATGACGGATTTAATGGACAGTCTCGGTCAGGGGATCACATCTGCTGTGGGAGACAACTTCTTGAAG
This sequence comes from Paenibacillus sp. 01T443, assembly GCF_056398325.1. Classification (NCBI taxonomy): domain Bacteria; kingdom Bacillati; phylum Bacillota; class Bacilli; order Caryophanales; family Paenibacillaceae; genus Paenibacillus; species Paenibacillus sp. 01T443. Next base: position 148,879 of record NZ_JBFTPE010000012.1, on the reverse strand, counting down.
GGGACAAAGGTTGATGGAAAAGTCTATGGCATAACCGTTGGAAATGGCAAAGCAGCCGTCCCAAATATTGCGATGAGAAAAGACATATTGGACAAATACGGCTTAAGTATTGACAGCGTGAATACGATTGACGATATTGCCAAGATTTACGAGGTGGTATCCGAGAAAGAACCGCAAATGGCTATGCTTATTCCTAACGGGACAGGAAACGTTACATTGTCGCCGGCATCGCTATTGTTTCAATCGACATACGATAATCTGGGCGATGGCTTAGGGGTGCTTCTTGGCAACGATAACCACAAGGTTGTTAATTTGTTTGAGACGGAAGAATATACTTCCATCCTGAAAACGATGAATGACTGGTATCAAAAGGGATATATTCTGAAGGATGCGGCAACATCAAACGAGAGTGCTGTAAATCTGTTCAAAGCGGGCAAAGGATTCTCAGAATTTGTAAGCGGTGAAGCTGGCCTGGATGCCCAATTGGCGAGAAACACGGGACATCCGTTTGTCACGAAGAAGCTGCAGGATCCTTTGATTACTTCGGGAATCATTCAAGGTCTAACCTGGGTTATACCGGTTACCTCAAAAAATCCGGAAGCTGCTATGAAATTCCTAAATTTGACCTATACGAATGCCGATGTCATTAACTTGATTGACTGGGGCATCGAGGGTATGCATTACGAGAAGAAGCAGGATGGAACAATAGGTTACCCAAGCGGTGTGAATGCGGGCAATACAGGCTATGCCTTCGGCCAGGATTGGTTGATGGGTAACCAGCTGATCGCTCATGTATGGGAAGGCAATGATCCGAATAACTACAATATTCTCGAAGAAAACAATAAAACGGCGCCGATCTCCATCGCTCTCGGTTTCTCTTATGACAGTTCGAAGGTAAAGACGGAAATCGCGAATGTTAATAATGTAATTGATCAATACAGACCGGGGCTCGATACGGGAAGCTTGGACCCTGACAAGTACTTGCCGGAATTTAACGCGAAGCTGAAAGCGGCAGGGCTGGATAAGATTATCGCGGAAAAACAGAAGCAGCTAGACGCTTGGTTTGCCGCAAACGAGAAGTAAAATCATCTTGTCATCAGGTACAACTATGCAGATATTATAGCTGCTTAGTTGTACCCCATTTCATCCAGACATGCAAAAGGAAGGAAGGAGGATTGCTTTGAACACAACGATTAAAAAAAGAAAAAGTATGCTTTCCATGTATGTGATGATGCTGCCTGGGCTGTTGTATCTGTTGATTAATAACTATATCCCGATGACCGGTCTTTTTATTGCATTTAAGAATATTGATTACGCCCAAGGCATCTTTCATAGCGGTTGGGCAGGTTTAGAAAATTTTAAATATCTATTCAGCACATCCGATGCATGGGTGATTACGCGAAATACGCTTTTGTACAATGCGACATTTATTATACTCGGAACGGTGTTTGGAGTAACAGTCGGCATTATGCTAAGTGAGCTCTCCAGGAAATTTCTATCCCGGTTTTATCAAACGGTGCTGCTACTGCCGCAATTAATGTCCATCATTATCGTCGCGTATATTGCATACGCCTTTCTAAGTGTCGACACCGGTTTGATCAACAAATCGATCTTGCCTTTGTTCGGCATAGAACCTATCTCCTGGTATATGGAATCTACTTATTGGCCCTTTATCCTAGTTATTATCTACCTTTGGAAGGGCTTGGGGTATTCATGCATTATTTATCTTGCGTCGATTCTCGGTATTGATAAATCTCTCTATGAATCTGCAGAAATCGATGGAGCCGGAAAATGGAGACAGATTATCTCTATTACGTTGCCCATGCTTAAACCTACCATTATTACTTTGGTGTTGATGTCGATAGGAACGATCTTCTATGCGGATTTCGGTTTGTTCTATCAGATCCCGATGAATTCCGGAGCGCTCTACAATACGACCAATGTTATCGATACTTATGTTTACCGTGGATTGCTTCAGATGAACGACATCGGAATGGCCTCGGCCGCAGGCGCGTACCAGTCCGTAGTCGGATTCATACTGATTCTCCTGGCCAATTTTATTGTCAGGAAAGTAGACAAAGACAATGCGCTTTTCTAAGAGGTGAAGAGATGAAGAAGTTAACCAATAAGCAACCGATATTTCAAATCAGTATTAACATCATATTGTCCATCTTGGCACTGGCAAGTATTTTGCCGTTTTTGCTGCTCGTGATTTCCTCCTTTACGGAAGAAACGACTCTAACCCTTAATGGCTACTCATTTTTTCCCGAGAAATTCAGTCTGAACGCCTACGAGTACTTGTTTCAACAAAGCACCATGTTAGTGAGGGCCTACGGGATTACGCTTCTGGTGACCGCTGTCGGCACAAGCTTGGGGCTGCTGTTGACATCCTTGCTTGCTTATCCGCTCTCAAGAAGAGATTTTTCAAAAAGAAATATGTTTTCCTTCATCGTGTTTTTCACCATGCTTTTTAACGGGGGGCTGGTGCCTTCCTATCTGATGTGGACTGGATTTTTTCATATTAAAAATTCGATTTTCGCCTTGATTTTGCCCAATTTATTAATGAACGCCTTTTACGTGCTGCTTATGAAAAATTATTTCTCTAACAACATCCCGCCGGAATTGATCGAAGCCGCGGAGATAGATGGAGCGGGGGAATATAAAGTATTTTTTCAACTCATTCTTCCGCTTTCCTTGCCGATTCTGGCAACGGTAGGTCTCATGGTCGGGATTAACTACTGGAACGATTGGACAAATGGATTATACTACTTGACTGATCAGAATCTGTTTAGTCTGCAGAACGTACTAAACCGCATTCTGAGCAATATCCAGTTTCTCAGCTCAAGCAACGTAGGTCAGAAGGTAACCACCGAGCTGCCAAGCACCAGCATTCGAATGGCGATCGCTGTTGTGGGAATATTGCCAATTCTGGTGCTGTATCCGTTCTTCCAAAGATACTTTGTAAAGGGAATTACCATTGGCGCCGTAAAAGGATAGAAAGGGTGGATATGCATGGATCTGTCTATCGTTAACAGGAAAAGCAAATGGATCTGGACCGCTGGTCCCTATGATCGGGATAGCGCTTCATTTCTATATTTTCGGAAAGAACTTCATCTGGATCAGAATGTGAAATCCGCGGTTCTTCGGATAAGCGCAGACTCCAGATATCGCCTTTATGTCAATGGCGTTTCCATTGCGCAGGGGCCTTGCAAGGGAGACGATCAAGTCTGGTTTTATGACGAGGTGGATATCGGAACAGCGCTTCGGCCAGGTGTGAATGTATTCGCAACGGTCGTCCTCCGTTACCCCCAGCAGCATGACCGGGGAAACCATTCTATCTGGAGAACGGATATGCCAGGCTTGTATCTGGACGGAGCAATCACGTTGGAGGAAGGGACCGAGCTTTCCTTTGAAGCGGATGAGACTTGGAAATGCTTCTATGAGGATCGCATTCAACTAGGGCAAGCGAACCCTTATTTCGACCCGTTGTATATTACGGAAATCGCGAAAGGGAATATTCGTTCGCAGGGCTGGAAGCAAGCAGGCTTTGACGATCGTGATTGGACGGAGACGAAGGCCTATCCGATCAACCAAGTAAGAAAAGCGATTAGTCCAGGCGGGTTGACCCCTAGACCAATTCCTTTTCTTTATGAGAGGCCGAGCAGTTTTGAAAGTGTGGTGTGTGCAAGAACGCCAGATACGAATACCGACGAGTGGGCGAAGCTGATCGAAGCGCAGAGTGTCGTAACGATTCCACCTTACACAAAGGCGATTGTCGAAATCAGCACAGGCAGCGAGGTTACGGGTTTTCTGGAAACGGCTTTTGCTGGAGGAGCTGGAGCAACCGTGTCTATTCTTAGCACGGAATCCTACGTGTATCCGGCCAAAGATAGGAAAGGGCATCTTCCAACTCCCGCGAAGGGAGACCGGACCGACTTTATCCATGGACATCTGGAAGGCATGCCGGACACCTACCAGGTCGGCGGCTTCGGCACGATGGAGCAACTGGAGGAGTATGAACCCTTCTGGTTTCGGACTTTTCGATTTGTCCAGATCACCGTGGAAACCGAAGCGGAGCCTTTGACCTTCACAAGGCTAAGCTATCGGGAAACGGGGTATCCGCTTGAGGTTCAGACCAAGGTGGAAACCTCGGATGAATCCTTACAAGCCATTTGGGAGATCAGCGAGCGAACCTTGCGCCTCTGCATGCATGAGACCTATGAGGACTGCCCGTATTACGAGCAGCTGCAATATGCAATGGATTCGCGATCCCAAATCCTGTTTACGTATAACATCGCTGCTGATGATCGTTTGGCAAGAAAGTGTATCGATGATTTCTTCCGTTCCCAGCGTTACGACGGTCTGACTAACAGCTGTTATCCCTCTACCGGGCCTAACGTCATTCCCGGCTTCGCCATCTATTATATTCTCATGATCCATGACCATATGATGTACTTTGGCGACAAGAAGCTGGTTGAGAAGTATATGCCATCCGTCGAAAGAGTCCTTCAGTTCTTCGACCAGCGTTTGGAAGAAACGGGATTGACGGCAAGGACATCCGAGGGAGGGATGGGGAACCCCTACTGGTCCTTCGTCGATTGGGTAGCCACATGGAATACCGGCGTACCGAATGCCATCTATAAAGGGCCTGTAACCTTCGACTCTCTCTTATATCGGATGGGGCTTCAGGCTGCGGCGGAATTGGCCAGATACGTGAATCGACTCGATTTGGGATTACGCTTCCTGAAGAAAGCGGAAGGCATTAAGGGGGCAGTACTCGAATGCTGCGTGGGCAGAGACGGCTTGATTCAGGATGGTCCCGGCTTGGAAGAGTACAGCCAGCATGCCCAAGTGCTTGCGGTTTTGACCGATGTGGTGACGGGAGCGAATGCGAAGGGATTGATGGAAAAAGCATTGACGGATGAAACCTTAGCGAAATGCTCCGTTGCGATGGCTTACTACCTTTTCCGCGCAGTGGAGAAAGTCGGTCTCTATCACAAAACCGATGAGTTATGGACATTATGGAGAGGGATGCTGGCCAAAAATTTGACGACATGCGTTGAAGATGACGTGATGGAACGAAGTGATTGTCATGCTTGGGGATCTTTGATTTTGTATGAATTGCCAGCCATCGTTCTTGGGGTGCAGCCGGCAGAACCAGGTTATGCGAGTGTCAAGGTAAGTCCTACTCCAGGCTATTTATCTTGGGCGAGAGGCGAAGTCGTGACGCCGAAGGGGCTAATCAAGGTAAGCTGGGAAAAGGCAGAAGACAACGACAACATCACTCTCGCTGTCGAGGTACCGGAAGGGATAAAGTATGTAGTTTGATTGAGATTGACAGAAAGGCTGTCCAAAAGTCATTGAAGCGACGAAGGCATATCCCCGGGCCTCGGTCTTTCCACGCTAAAAAGTGGACTGCCCTAAATGTAATAAGACCCTTCCATATCCAAAACACAAAAGCCGGTAATTCCTTACGAAGGAATTACCGGCTTTTGTGTCTGCAAAATTACATGGTTAATCATTTCCATCATTAACGATTTTGGATCTAAGTTAAGGCAAGCTATGCGGCTAATTTTAATAGATGGTAAAAAAATTTCATTTTCACATCATTCTCTCATTTTCATTAGATATAATTGCAAATGACTTCGGAATGATTATCATTATCAAACAGATCATAAAATATGACCCAAAACGGTTTGCATCGAAGGAAGGTGGTGGAGAGTTGGACGCTCAAACTAGGTACAAGTCCGGAAAGTATCATCGAAACGCTAAATTGAAACACCGGTCACAACGAAGCAAATATAGAGTACTCGGAATCCTGATTGAACGAGGAACCCTAACGTCCGAGGAACTCGCGGTGCTTCTGATGATGCCGGCCCCATCCTTGAGCAAAGTGACCCAAAGTCTAACCGTTAGCGGATTAATAGCGAGGGCTGAGAAGGACGGCCAATTTATGGTCATTACGGATAACGGAGTGCGGGTATGGGAGGAGGCGAACCGTGATTGGCAAAAGTGGTTGGAACGCTACCCGGATCTCGTTTTCACTCAAGAACCTGAACCGTCGAACGGCGCCAACGCGGGATGACGAGAAAACTCAGCGGATTCGCCGGTCTTGTCCTCTTCATTGTTTTTTTACTCCTGAGCTGGCAGTTGTTCGACCTGCATCAACTGCTTGAACGGTTACGAATTGTACTCGTTCAGCCGGGATGGCTGCTATTCATGTTTGTCGTTTATCTTTTATCTTTTGTTCTCAAAGCAGCAGCCTGGCAGGCGTACACAGGCCGTGAACACGCAATCGGAATGTACTTGCATGGTATTTTTTACAGCTTACTGTTCAATCACTTGCTGCCAATCAAGGTCGGTGATCTTGTACGCACAGGTGTTTTAATGAAGAAGGCGAGTATGAGGTGGGATACTGCTCTCCACTCCGTCGTAATTATGCGTTTGACGGACTTACTTGTGCTAGGAACGATATCGGCCATTGGCATGCTGTGGTTAGGAATGAAGATGTCTTGGCTTGCGTTTGCTGTCATGGCAGCATTGGTCATTTTAGCAGTGGTGGCCTTGAAATGGTTTCCGATTCGGCGCTGGCCATTTGCCAATCGGCACTGGGAGCAGCTCAAAGCAATCGTTATGTCAAGGCAAGGCCCCTATATCCTGGCTCTTGTTGCCGTAAGTTGGATACTGGAAGCGGTAATCTTGTTCGGTATTGCCCATATGGGAGGCATACAGTTAAGCGCCGCTTCATCCATTTGGGCCAACAGCGTAACGATCGGAGGCCAAATCTTTCATGTTACACCAGGTGGAATAGGTACCTATGAGAGTACGTTAAGCGGCTCGTTGGCGGTGCTTGGAGTTAGCTGGGAAGAAGCCTATACCACCGCTTTGCTGACACATACATTTAAATTCGCTGTAGCCTTTATTCTGGGTTCCTATTCTTTGATCCGAATGCCGATTGGTCTGCGTGAAGCTAAGGAATGGATCCAAATACAGCGAAAGCCTTCCCTAAATTCGAATCATGCGCGTGAAAGGACATCCTTATGAAACAAGCTTCGCCTTTTGAGATTGTAGCGGCTAGATGTTGGAACCTTCTGAACGAGGGCAAGCCGTTTACGCCGATTTTTGCCACATCCGTATTCTTGCTGTATCGGTCTGATCAGTGGCTTGACAGTCGTTTTTGGGCAGGTACCGGCTTAAGTCTTCTTCTGATATTACCTTTGTTTTTTATATTCTATTATTTCGATTTCCCGCTTTTTCTAAGGAATTACTTATGGTTGCCGCTTGTAGCTTCTTTACTTTTATGGGAACCGCAAAATCTTTCCCTTCATGCGGCGGCAATCGGATTGTATTTCTTCTTCACCGTGTTTTTCTGGGGAACGTTTTATTACCGAATGCGGATCGGAACGTCATGGTGGAACTTTAAACGCTTCTGGAAGCTTGTGCTCAAGAACAGCGATTCGACAAGCGGTAATGCACAGGAACAACTGCCTAAGCTACTGCTGCTCTTGTTATTGTGGAATCATTTTTACGGCTTGCTGTTTCCTTCGGGAGAAATCCCTTGGCCCGCTGCCGGGTTCGCGGATGCTGTTATTTTATTGGGCATATTCACAGCGTGCTTGTGTCTATACAGCTGGATTCTGCATGCAAACCTTTTTGATTGGAAACCAAAAGAGACAACATTATACACAGATGGGCCTGATATGACGGGAAAGGCCACCAACGAGAAGGTCATCGTGATTGTCATTGACGGTATGCGCAAGGAGCGCTTTGAAGAAGCCGATGCTCCTTTTCTGAAGAAGCTGCGGTCGGAAGGAACAGAGTATACGCAGATGGAGACGGTCTATCCCGCAAGAACGGTCGTTTGTTTTTCATCCATGTTTACCGGTGCCCATCCCAAAGACCACGGTATACGTTCCAATATGGTTTGGAAGCTGGGAATTCGGGTGGAAAGTATTTTCGATTCGCTGCGGAAGGTTGGGAAGCGGGGACGTTTGCTTGGTATTGCCCATCTGATTGACTCCATGGGCGACGATGTGGAAAGCGTGACTGCCGTTATGCACAATGACAAAGCTGACCGCAATATCATTGACCGCTCCAAAAAGATAATGGCCGAGCAAAATCCTGATTTGTTCGTCGTTCAGATGATTGCCGTTGACCAAACCGGACATAGCATGGGTGTGCTGTACGATGAATATTTACAGAAAATCGCCGAGGCTGACAGGTTGGTTGAGGATTTTGTCGGTTGGCTGACAGATCAAGGCATGATGGAAAATACAACGCTTATCCTTTGCGCCGACCACGGTCAGGCTGACGGCATCGGCGGACATGGCCACCTGGATGAAGGAGAACGGTTTGTCCCTTTCTTCCTGCATGGTCCAACCATTCGCCAAGGCTGCAGAGTCGATGAGAGACACTCGTTAATTTCCATGGCACCAACGCTCGCTTATTTATTGGGAGCACCGTATCCAAGCGCAAGCCGCGGGCGGGTGTTGACGGATGCGTTCAAGCGTTAATACCTCAACCTCAAGGAAATGGCTTAATGAAAAGAGGAATACCATGAAATCTACAGGTAACAAAAAGCTTGTCGTATTCATACCTGCACATAACGAAGAAGCAAACATTGCGAGCGTCATTGCTCGTGTTCCGAGAGATTTCCATCCTAAGTATGACGTAAAGGTCATCATTATCGATGATGGCTCGACCGACCGGACAGTAGAGGTGGCGAAGGAAGCGGGAGCGGATTATGTACATTCCTTTGGGAAAAACAGGGGCCTAGGGGCTGCCGTTAGAGAGGGACTGAGGCAATCCTGCCTGCTGGACGCAGATATTGGTTTGATGATTGATGCTGACAATGAGTACCCGCCGGAGCAAATTCCTGAGGTTGTCGCCCCAATTATGGATAGGGAGGCGGACTACACGTTCGGTTCGCGATTTAAGGGGAGCATCGCAGGGATGAAGCTTCATCGCAGGCTAGGAAATTATTTTTTTACGCTGCTCCAGTCCGTGCTGCTGCGCAAATGGATTTATGACGGCCAATCCGGCATGCGAGGTTTTTCTCGGGAAGCGATGGAATGCGCGGAAATCATTCATGATTACAATTACGCCCAAGTGTTGACCTTGAATCTGCTGAGGAAGGGCTTTCGTCTGCAAGAGGTTCCTATCGCCTACAAGGTGAGGACACAGGGGCAGTCCTTCATTAAATTCCGGCAATATGTCAATTCCGTCATTCCGGCTATTTATAAGGAGATGAAGCGGCCCGCTCTTCGCGGTGCCTCCCTTGCCCGAAACAGGAAAATGCAGGATACCTCGGGTCAGCAAGCGTAACGGTTATCGCAACGAGAGGGGGTCAGAGAATATTGCATCGACTCGTTCGCCGTATATCGATAAGCGCTGCTTTTATCGCCCTTCTCTTTATTTTCTGCTTCAATCTGTTTTTCTCTAGTCCCTTTGTACGTTCATGGGACGAGGTGGATTTTGTGCTTGCGGTGGACCGGTACGACCTGCTCGCCATGCAGCCCCATTTTCCGGGATACCCGTATTTTATTGCGGGAGCAAAGCTGGTTCATGAGTGGGTGACTGACCCGGTCCAATCCTTGATTATATGGAATGCGATGCTTGCCTTAAGCGCAGCGTTTCCGATTACGTTGTTAGCCAAGCGATACATCGGGCTGGTTCCCGCAATATGGGCAGCGGTGGGCGTTCAATCTTTGCCTTATTTATGGCTTATGGGCTCACGGCCCATGTCCGAATGCGCGGGCATCGCCGTGCTCTGGTGGTATCTATGGAGTGTGCGATGGGCTGCAGACCGTCCTAAATCCAACGCTCGCCTGGGGACTGCGTTACTAATGTTTAGCGTTCTAATGGGGATTCGATTATCCTACTTCCCTTTTGGCATTGCCTTGGCACTGCTGCTTGTTTGCCAATTTACGAGTCTTACGGACAGCCGCAATAGGCTTCGAAGATTGGTTATGGCAATTGCAGCCGCCGGAGGCGCGCAGCTCATTTGGATTGGCGGCCTAATCCAGTCCGAAGGTACGCTGCAAGGTTTCTGGAAGTTGTCCCTAGCATTTGTCTCTGGACATTTCTCCGAATGGGGCGGCGGGGTCGCAGACTCGAAGGTACCCCTCGGCACGCGCTTTGTAACACTAATTGCCGATCACCTGATTCGCGACGTATGGTTTAGCCGTTCGTCAGCACTGGCTGTGTTTTATTTACTGCTTTTAGCTTTGATGGGCTTTGGGATGTGGAAGCTAGGGGGCAGCATACGGGATGCTTCTGCGGATAGGAAATTCGGCAAATGGCTGTGGATTTGCCTGGCAGCATATGGAGTATGGGTTTTATTGGGCCAAAATATTGAAAAGCCTCGCCATATTGCGCCCGTTGCTGGTCCAATGCTTCTGGTCCTTTATGCTGCAGCATTAAAAACAGCAGCATTATTAAACAGAGCTTCGGGAGATATCCGCCGGCGGAAGTGGGATATGGCAGCAGCAGCAATCTATCTTGCCTTAGCTGCCGTTATCGCCGTTCAAATCGCAGTAGGAGCTCAATTGCTAAAGCTTCAAGCCGAGCAAACACCTGCTGTTTATCAATTGAACGACTATATGGAAGCTTTGGACCAACCGTTTGTTCTGTACACATGGGAAGAAACCCGGGTACTCCGCTATTTGGAGGCCGGATATGAGCATCGAAAAATTTTGACATTCGATTACTTTCATTCCTTATCGCAGACGGGGGCTGGGCAGCGGGTATTTTTGACGGATCATGTGCTAAATGGTTTTTTGCAGCAAAATGCTAATGCGGGATCACAGGTAATCCCCGTTGCAAAATTTGTGTCAGATGATTTATTTGACCCGGTCTATTCCCGGATTACCCTTTACGAATGGATCGGACCAAATGAGCGCCAAATGGAAATAGAGTAAAACAGAAGGAGTGTGTTCAAGTGTCAAGATGGTTTCGAAACGGGCTGGCGGTGGTTGCCTTACTATTATGGCTGCCTCCAGCTCAGGTATCGGCGTACTCCTATGGGGATGCGAATACGGAGGATGTAGCCGAGACTTTTAAGATCATTGTCGGTGCAGCCAGCGGGAATAAGCCGGATTGGAAAGTGATCGAAGAGACTCACAAAGTAAGGCGTTCTGAGATCAAATCGCATTTTGGCGAATCCGTTGCGGTCACGCTGGACAAGAACATTGAAGCGAAGGATAGCAAGCTTCTGACGGCTAATTACAAGGCCGTTCTCGTTATGAATCTGGACCGCCGCTTCACGTATGCGTTGAAGGATGTAAGTGACTATGCCGGAGCCAAGCTGCTTCTGGCCAAAGCAAAAGCAACCTTCGATACGTTAGCGCCCTATATGTCATCTGGTACGGATGACATCAACGGTGCTTTCGAAGAAGCCTTGGAAGCGCTCGGAAATCCCGGCTTGTTCGGCGTAGGGGAGAAGGAGGTCGATCCGGAAACCTTTAAACAAAAGGTAAACTTTATTTACGGGAAGGTTAAACCGCAGTTTCCTTACAAGGCTTATGTCAAGCCGCCGGTTGCTAAGCCAAACGAGGAGAAGCCCGTCAAGGAACCGGCAGCTACGCAGAAGCCTTCTCCAACCAAGGCGCCTACTGCTGCCGTTAAGCCTTCGCCGAGCGTGAAGCCGAGTCCCGCCCAAGAGGAAGAGGCAGCCGCTTCACCAACGCCTAGCACGGCTCCAAGTCCAGATCCGGAGGAATTGGCATCGGCTAGCCCTGAGGCAGAGCCAACGTCTGAGGTGCCAGTAACAGAGGAGACAGGGGGTGAGACTGCAACATCCGCCGAAGCCGGCAGTGAGGACACATCGGAGCAAGTGTTAGACGAGCCGATATCCTCTGATGGGGCTGTTGCTGCATCTGAACAAGCAGCGCAGGAAGAAGGGCATGCTCCGATGGAGCGAACTGATAAAACAAATTCCTTGGTAACGGTATTCGTTATCGCAGGGGTAATTATCGTTGGCGCTGGTGTCATATGGTTTATTCGCAAAAAAGGCTTAATGTAAAAAAAACTAATTTTAGGAGAGATGAAATTGCGTAAATTATTATCCTTAGTACTCAGTTTGACTTTGGTTTTTTCTTCCGTCTTGATGCTGGCTTCCGTTGTCAGCGCAGAATCTAAATTCAAAATCACGGAGGATGCGGATATCGCCGCAAAAATAAAAGCCTTTACGGATATCAAAGCCTTATTCACGGACAAGACGGATCTGGGCGCGGTTAAACAATTTTACGTGAATCAGTTCCAAACGGATGTTAAACGCATTGACGCAGCAATCAAGCCCGATGATCCAAAGATCGATGAGAACATTTCTTTCGTGTTAGACAATGCCATTAAAGGCACGCTTAACGTGGGCCAAGCGAAGCAAGCCGTAGATAAAGGGCTTCAATGGTACTTCTACTTCAGCCTGCGTGATTTGATCAGCAAGAAGGTTAGACCGGCACTGGAGAAAGAAGATTTCAATGCCGCTACGACTGAATTCTACAAAGTCGTGCAAATTTATGAGGGAGTTATCCAGAGCACGGTAACCAAACGCGATGGCACGTATGGACTTGACATGACCGGTATTTTGAAAGGTACGATCGAGCAGCTGCTAGCGGATCTTGCAGAAAAAGACGCCAATGATTTCAACGTGCACCGTCAAGTTTTGGATAAAACCATTATCAAAACCTACGCGCTTGCAACCTTTACTTATGCGACGAATATCCCGGCGAAGCCTGCTGCCGATCAGCCGGCTGCCGTTACGGAAGGTTACTTCCTTTTCCTCCCTGTATACACCTATTTAAGAGGTGGTAGCGTGGAGGATGCTAATTACGTTCTGAATGTATTCGCATCTGGAGACGCTAGTAAGGTAGATAAAGATAAGATTCAGGCCGCGCTTCAAAGAACGATGATTGGAAAAGTATCGGAATACGTAACGAATGCTTATACGAAATTAGCTGACGGTGATCTGCAAGGTGCACGCGGTTATGCAATGGAAGGGAATATGTTCTTGTCAACGCAGGAAGTATTCTTTACGAAGGAAGAATATGCGGCAGCTGCGGCGTATGCGCAGCAGTTCGCTGAAGCAATCGATATGTCGGATCTAGCGAAAGCAAAAGCCGCTTCCTTTAAAATGCTGAAGTATCTTGCAGCCAAAGACGGCACTCAAATTTCAGTCAATGTAAAAACGTATAAAGTTGACGGGCAGTCCCGTACGGCGGCCAGCGCTCCATTTATCAATAAGAAGACTTCCCGCACACTGGTTCCCGTTCGCTTAATTGCAGATGCGATCCATGCAGAAGTTAGCTACGACAATAGCACGAAGACGGTTAGCATTGTGAAAGACGGCAAGAAAACTGAACTAAAGCTTGGTTCCGATCAAATCATTCAAGACGGTAAACTTAACGAAACGCTTAAACTCGACCAGCCGGTCGTCGTGGACAAAGGCAACTCATTTATTCCACTGCGTGCGGTCGCTGAATTGTTCGGAAAAGGTGTTTTTTATGATATGGGTGAAATCATTATTCTCAGATAATTCATAATCTCTTTACGGGAGACGCCTGCGCTTAAAACGCAGGTGTCTTCCGCTATTATATTTATCTTATGGAGTGGGGGCTTAAGGATGAATTTGCAGTCCTTTTTAATTACGTTTCGGGAAGCGCTCGAAGCGATTTTGATTGTTGGGGTTATCATGACCTATTTAAAGAGGATCGGCCAGACACAGTGGAACAAATGGGTATGGGTTGGCGTTATCCTCGCGTTGGCAGCGAGTTATGGCACCGCATTGGTGTTCCAAACGGTGCTAACCGGATTCGCAACGATGGGCAGTCAAAATTACTTGAAGATTGGTATTATGCTCGTCTCATGCGTACTCCTGTCTCATATGGTTTTATTCATGAGCCAGCAGAGCCGCAATTTACAGGGGCAGGTTGAGAATAAAATATCCGCGATCCTTACCGTCGGCGGGGTAATGAATATGATCATCCATTCGTTCCTGGTCGTTGTAAGGGAAGGCGTGGAGACCGTATTTTTCTTCGCTGCGATAACCGGCGGAGATATTCAACAGGCGCTTCAAAGCTGGGGAGCATTGTTTGGCCTGATATTGGCCTTCGTTGTCGGTTATTTGTTTTTTAAAGGTACAAAAAGAATTCAGCTTAAAACTTTTTTTCGGATCACCAGCATATTCCTCATGATGATTGCGGGAGGGCTTCTTGTACAGGCTGTCGGGATCATGCAGGATATTGGAATAATGGGCACGGTTTTCAAAACGCCTGGCGGCGAGGTTGGCGAGATCTATAACCTTACGGCTATCATGCCGGAGCATCCTCTGGACGAAACGCAGCATATTCGCGATACCGGCGAACGCCCTTTGATAAACGGACAAGTCGGAATTTTCTTTAAAGCATTCCTCGGCTATACACAGAACCCGTCCGTTGAAGAATTTGTCCTCTACTGGGCATTTTATCTGATTATTTTCATTCTGCTAGGTTTACAGAAAAAGCGATACATAAATATGCAGTCTACAGAGTCGATAAAGGGAGTGTGAAAATGTTGAAAATCGGAATTATAGGTTTTGGCCATGTCGGTAAAGCGATGTTTAAGCAGTTTCCGAATGCGGACGTTTATGACGGTCCCTTAGGCATTGGAAGCAGGGAGGAACTTACCGGATGCGATGCCGCTTTCATATGCGTGCCTACGCCGGAAGCGCCGGACGGCAGCTGCGACACAGCGCAAGTGAAGGAAGTTCTTTCGTGGCTTGATGCCTCGGTTATTATTATTCGCTCTACCATCCCTGTTGGTTTCACCGACGGTCAGATTAGGGATACGGGCAAGCGGATTGTCTTCCAGCCCGAATATTACGGAGAAACGGCTGCGCATCCGTTTGCTGACCTCAATGCGAGAAGCTGGTTGACGCTGGGAGGTTCAGCAGGGGATGTCAATTTGGCTGTAAAAGCCTATCAAAGCGTATGTAATGCGGAGGTTAAATTCGTGCTGACGGAAGCCTGTACCGCAGAGCTTGCTAAATATATGGAAAACTGTTATTTGGCATTGAAGGTCGCTTTTTGTAACGAGTTTTACGATATTGCTGAAGCCTTTGATGTCGATTACTCCAGACTGAGGGAAGTGTGGCTGGAAGATCCGAGAATAGGCAGAAGCCATACCTTCGTATATGAGGACAATCGCGGTTTCTCGGGGAAGTGTCTCCCTAAGGATTTGAACGCGATTCTGCATCAGGCGGATGAGAAAGGCATAAATGTAGGGTTAATGCACGCTCTGCGGTCGAGAAACGAACAGTTTATGAAAAACAATGATTGATTGGCATACGTTTTTCGAATAGAATAGACTCATATCTAATAATGATAATCATTTTCATTTAATGGAAATAAGCCCTATAATCATGTCGCGGCCAGCATTAGGACATGGCTTTAGCCTTGCGGGAGGAAAAGGCGTAATGAAAAAAGTATTGTTGATTGAAGACGAGAAAAATATGTCGCGATTTATCGAGCTTGAGCTTCAGTACGAGTCCTTCTCAGTGACCGTTGCTTCTGAAGGCAACACAGGACTGAACTTTGCGCTGTCTGAAGATTGGGATATTATTCTCCTCGATATTATGCTGCCTGGGATCGATGGACTCGAGATATGCCGGCGGGTTCGCTCTTTTAAACACACCCCGATTATTATGTTAAGTGCGAGAGACAGCATATCTGAGCGTGTTTTCGGATTGGATTGCGGAGCCGATGATTATTTGCCAAAACCTTTTGCCATTGAAGAGCTGCTGGCACGGATGAGGGTAGTCTTCAGAAGGCAGCAGGAAGCGTACAAGGAACAGGATAAGGCTCGGCTGCCCATCCTGACTTATCTCGATTTGACTGTAGACCCCAATAGGAGAATGGTTACCCGAGCGGGTTCGCCAATAGATCTGACCAAACGGGAGTATGATTTGCTCACGGTGTTTTTAAGCAATACGAACCGGGTGCTTGACCGCGAGACATTGCTTGATAAAGTATGGGGGTTTGAGGTAGCGGTTGATACGAATGTTGTGGACGTGTACGTCAGGTATCTGCGCCGCAAGATTGATTATCCCGGTGAAACCAGCTACATACAAACCTTGAGAGGCATTGGTTACGTGATGAGAAAATGAGCTTGAAAAAATGGACGGGCTTCTACTTTCGAATGCCGATTAAGTTCAAGCTGACTTTATGGTCAACCGTGTTAATCATGGTGCTGTTCGCCGGATATAACACGCTGCAGTACGTGATTATGGAGAAATGGATCATTCACCGCGAGAAAAAGAACGTACAGCACAGCATGAATGAAATTTTGAACTATTTTCTAGAGCAGGAAGCGGAGTTTAAGCAAGAGAATTTAACGAAAATAAGACAGTATTTGGACAAAATTAACCGAGACGATCAACGGATCCGTATCATTGGAACCGATAATATTCCTCTTTTAACGATAAAAGATAATGTGCCGGACGATCTGTTGGAGCACCAATCGATTCCACCGCAAGAAATCGGTATTTACAGGCAGGGCGGCCATTCCCAGTTAATCATGCAAAGTCCGATCACCATTTTCGAGTTTTCCGGATCAGTCGAAATTGTCAAAAGCCTGGCCCAATTCGAGGATATGAGAAAGACGATATCACAGGTTATGTTTTATTTTACTTTGGGTGCAGTCGTTTTAAGTATTTTGGTCGGTTGGCTGCTTACGCGAAATGTGCTCAAGCCGCTGCAGGCAATGGCTCAGACGATTAGAGACATCAGTAACAAAGGGATGCAGGAAAGAATGCGGCCAGCATTAAATGGCGATGAAATCTCAACTTTAATGATCATGTTTAACGACATGATGGATCAGGTGGAAGAATCGTTCCATCAGCAAAGCAGGTTTGTCGAAGATGCTTCCCATGAGCTTAGAACGCCGGTAGCCATCATCGAAGGCCATCTGTCTCTGCTTCGAAGATGGGGGAAGGAAGACCCCGTTATTCTAAGCGATTCGCTTGATGCTTCTCTTCATGAGTTTGCACGGTTAAAGGGGCTTGTCTTGGAATTGCTTGCCTTATCTCGGGCCGAGCAAAACATGCATGTCCTCGAATCATTGTTGAAGAACCCTTCGAAAGCAATCGAAAGAATAATAGATCGATTTGCTTTGATTCATCCTGATTTCTCTCTGGAAACCGATTTAGAACGGATTAATGGTACGAGTTTGAACATTTCCAACGAACATCTGGAGCAAATTCTACTCATTATTTTGGATAATGCCATTAAATACTCACTACAGCAAAAAGTGCTATCCGTCAAAGCCTACGTGAGTGAGAAACAGGTCCATATTGAAATCATCGATTATGGCATGGGAATTCCTGCGGAAGATTTACCGTACGTTACGGACAGGTTCTATCGGGTAGATAAAGCAAGGAGCCGTGATCAGGGCGGCAATGGGTTAGGTCTTGCAATTGCCAAGAGATTGATTGATCGTTATCAGGGCACGCTTGCCATCCGTTCCGAGGAGCTTTCCGGCACAACGGTAACCATCGGCTTGCCATTTTTATTTCATGAATAGAAACCGGGTACGGTAAATGATGGAGGAGGAAGAAGTTTGAAAAAGTTGTCGATCATTTTATTTCTTTCTATAGTCTGTACGGCATGCGGGCTTGGAGGAAGTAGCGGTGAACCTCAAAATCATTCCGAGCCAACGGTTACAGCAATACAAGATACTGGCGATACAGAAATGAAAAACGGTGATGTGACGGTATATACAGCTAGGCATTATGAAGCCGATTCCATCCTATTCGAAGCCTTTACGAAGCGCACGGGGATAAAGGTCAATGAGATCAAAGGCACGGCGGAGGAATTGGTCGCGCGGCTAAAGCAGGAGGGAGAGGATTCTAAGGCGGATCTGTTCTTTACCGTGGACGGAGGCGTATTAAACTATGCCAAGCGAGAGAAAGTACTGCAGCCTCTAAGTTCTGAGGTCGTTGACCGCCAGGTTCCGGCCAAATGGCGTGATCCGGATGATTATTGGATTGGCATTGCTACGCGTGCACGGGTAATCGTATATGCGAAGGATAGGGTTAAGCCGGAGGAGTTATCGACTTATGAAAGCTTGACCGACGATAAGTGGAAAGGCAGAGTGCTGGTTAGATCTTATTCCAATCTATATAATCAGTCATTGCTTGCTTCGTTTATTTCTATTAACGGAGAAGAGCAAGCGGAACAGTGGGCCAGAGGGATCGTGAACAATTTCGCGCGTGTTCCAGAAGGCGGGGATCGTGATCAAGCCAAGGCCATTGCCGATGGCATCGGTGATGTGGCGATCATGAATACGTATTATGTGGGGCAGCTTGCCGCTTCTAAAGATTCGGAAGAAGCCCGGGTAGCGGAAGGCTTGGGTGTGTTCTACCCCAATCAGGAGACGACGGGGACGCATCTTAACATAAGCGGAATCGGGCTGGTTCGTTATTCGAAAAACAGAGAAAATGCATTAAAGCTGGTTGAGTATATGACGAGTAAGGAAGGCCAAACGCAATTGGTGCAGGGGAGTTACGAATTCCCGGTTAATGAAGAGGCCGAAGCAGCAGAGCCTATCAAATCCTGGGGGGCTTTTAAGTCACAGCAGCTCGATTTCGCAGATCTAGAAGCCTACCGGCAAAAGGCGATTGAAATCTTTAAAAAAGTGAATTGGGCTTAATGATTTACTTAGGCAATGAAGCCTGTTACTTTAATGAAAGAAAGAGCATGTTCCGAATGGAGGCAGGCTCTTTTTTGCGTATCATGATTACTAGTTTCATATTAAAATATGTCTTGGGAGGTGTGTTTGCTTGGTTGATATCGAAAAGAACATTAAACATAACGAATATGCCTCACTCGAAGGCATGTTATTCAAGCTTCGGGAAATTGAACATATCAAGAGCCATTCGAGTGAATGGAAATTAAGGCTTCAGTTTGTCCAGACACATATGATTTTTGTAGCGTCGAGCGGTCGAGGATGGCTTACTATTGACGGGCAATTCACCGAGATGCGACAAGGCGGCGTTTATGTTTGTACGCCTGGTCAGCTCATCGAAGCAGCCGCGCACTCATTCGATGAACGCGGGTTTTATCATATGCGATTCGATATTATTGAGGATGACGGATCGTCAATCGATTCGATGCGGATTATTAAGCGGAATAGCAAGTTCCCGGTTAAGGGGGAAGTTACCGTCTCGTCTCTGGTTTCCGTTAACGCTTTGTGCAAATCCATTTGCCAATGTTTGCAGGACGAGGATCGATTAAAACGACTCCGCGGTCAAATCCTCTTTCAAGAAGTGCTGCATACCATCCTGCAAGATGCTCTTCTTGTACAAGGAAACGATTCGGAATCGGCGCTGGAATACGTGAAAGGTTATATCGAACAGCATTATCGGCAAGAGCTGACGATTGATCATTTGGCGAAGGTGGCGGGGATTAGTACCCGTCATTTTATGCGATTGTTTAAAAAAAGATATGGTTGCAGCGCGATCGACTATTTGGCCTTCTTTCGGATTAAAGAGGCGCAGCAGTTGATGAGGACGAGCGGGCAAAATCGTCTCCGAGATATTGCACGGCATGTAGGTTACCATGACGATATTTATTTTAGGCGCAAATTCAAACAGGTATCGGGTATGCCTCCAGCGGCATTTATGAAGATCAGCAGGCAAAAAATAGTCGCTTACCATTTCCCTAATATTGGACAACTGATTACGCTTCAAATAAATCCTTTTGCAGCACCAGCCGATCATCCCTGGACTGATTATTACAAGCGAAAGTATCAAATGGATTCAGTACTCCCGCTAAGTTCAGATCAATCGATAAAGAGAGAAGAAATTCGGCTTGCCGAGCCTGATTTCATTATTGGAATCGACATCCTTGTACCTGCCGAGGAACAAGCCATGCTCAAGGAAATCGCACCCGCGTTTTTTGTACCTTGGTTGGAGAACGATTGGCGTACGCATTTGCGCTTGATTGCACAGTTTCTGGATAAGTCAGCAGCATCGGAAGTCTGGCTTGAAAAGTATGATCGAAAGGCCCTTTTTGTTAGAGAGCAGATTAAACATGCTTTCAAGGATGAAAGTCTCCTCATTCTGAGGATTACAGGTGATCGCTATCACGTATTGGGCAACAGGAGCATAGGTACGGTTTTTTATGACGATCTGCATGTTGTGCCCGCGCGTGGCGTTGATCGGATAAATCCGGATCAGCAGGTGACACCGGATCAGCTGGCGGATTTTGATGCGGATCGGTTTTTGCTCATCGTAGACGAGGACGCACTATCGCAATCAAGTTGGAGAACTCTCATGAACTCTGAGCTATGGCGCGGTCTGAAAGCCGTCAAGAACAGCCGTGTGGATTTTCTCCCGTCGTATCCATGGGTAGAATATACGGCATTCACTCATGATCTTATGCTGGATGAAGCGCTGAAGCTTTGGCGTAATCGTGCATAAAAAAATGTCGTTATCGTCGATATTCTAAAATTGAAAATTCATCTATACTCCTCATATGTGATAATGATAATCAATTTTAATAAGCGATTATCGTTTATAAATTAGATTTTCAGGAGGATCATCGGAGAATGAAGCGTAATGGAAGATTGTTTGCGGGATTAATTATCGTATTGATAGTCATGTTAAGTACTGCCTGTGCGGCTAATAATACCGAGTCGAATAAGAACAGCACTGCTGCTGGGAATTCTGATAAGACGCATGCAGGAGTATCCGATAAAATGCGTGTGATAACGAGCTTGAAAGGAGACATCAGCATTCCAACTGAGCCCCAAAGGGTCATTGGGCTTTCTGTCGTCTACCCGGAGTTTTTATATGCGCTTAGCGTTACGCCTATTGCGGTACAAAACTATCATCAGGATTTCCCATCCTATCTCAAAGAACCATTTAAAGATACGTTGAAGATGGGGATTGCGCAAACGCCTAATTTTGAAGCCATTCTAGCCGCAGAGCCGGATTTAATTATTGCCCCGACTTGGTGGTCCGATAAGGATTACGATCAGCTGTCCAAAATCGCGCCAACCGTGCTATTGCCGCAGCGTGATAATTGGCGCGATGAATTGCGGGATATTGGCGAGGTTCTCGGTAAGAAAGACCAGGCAGAAACGGTTATTCAGGATTTAGAAGCGAAAAAAGAAGAAGCGAAGAAGAAGCTCGACACCCTTGTTGGAGACGAGACAGTCATGTATATGATGATTATGGCCAAAGAAATCGTTATTTACGGTGAAAATATCGACAGGGGCACTTTCATCCATAAGGAGTTAGGCTTGAAACCAATTAAAGAGTTTCCTCAGAACGAGCCAAGCCTTTCTATTTCCTTGGAAAAAATACCGGAATATAATCCTGACCATATCATCCTGCAGCTAGATGATGAGACCAGCGAAGAAGTCCAGAGCAGGTATAAGCAAATGCTGGATAGCTCATTGTGGAAAAACATGACGGCGGTAAAGGAAAACCAGGTCTACATTATGGGAGGCAAGGAATGGTTTAGCCTGGGCATGTCTCCTTTGGCAGATAACCATGCGATTGATGAAGTCGTTCATGCTTTTGAGAATAAACAAAAATAAGGGGAGGGTATGCAGTGGGCACGGTTGACCTTCGACAGCTGGAAGAGAAGTTTTTCCTGACTTTGTATGAGCCGGAAAACATCGTGCTTACGTTGCCTGCATCGGATCTATTAATAGAAGAAAATATGATGCGATTGATCGATACGTACGGCCTGCTCATCAAAACAGAAGAACGATCCGCAACGGCAGCGTTTTTTATGAGTTGGTATGCGGGGATATGCAGTGCGATGCAGCACATGCTGTTTCGCGGCGATGAATTGCTTCTGGATTTATCATTATCTAATGTATCCGTTCAATTATATGCAGATGACCACTATCCCCTTTTTTCATTTAAAATTAATGAACCGCGTTTCAGGGAAATCCCGATAACGGGCGGAGACGCTTGGCGCAAGAAAGCGCTCGATTCATTTTATAGGGAACACATAACGCCCTTGATCGTAACATTATCCCGACTAGTCCAAATGAGTGCCATTCCTTTATGGGGACAAATTGTTAATGCGTTGTATAGTCAAATGGAAGAAGAGTTGGGCGAGGCTTCGGATGAGAAGAGCAGGAAGATGATCGTTTATCCATTTCAAATGTTGAAATGGGGAATCGATGCCAGTGCGTTCGGACTCCGTAAAAATCCGTTTGATATTAAACTTCGATACATTGAACATCCGACTATCCCTGACCAAAAAATACGATTGAAAACAGCTTGCTGCCTTGCCTATCGCTTGAATTCGGAATTCGATTATTGTTATGAATGTCCGCGATTAAATGAAAAGGATCGGGCATTAAAGAGAGCGAATGGTCACTGTTGAGGCGGCACCCAAATGGAGGGTGCCGCTTTCAGCGTTTTATAAGCAAATCGTCATCAATGACAGCCATTAAGCTGGCGGGCGATAGCCTGTACTTCCCTAGGCAGCAGTCGTAAGTATTCATAAACGAACCCACAGCCTAAACACCTTTTTCAAGTGTCAGACTGTGGGCAGCGGTTTAATAGTTAGAGCTTCTATTTATTTTAATTTTATTTCACGGACAGCAGGCTTTCCGTTATGAAATCCAGCTGTGCTTCCAATGAGATCGGATCATTGTACGTATCAGCTTTCGGGTTTAACTGGAAGACGTTTCCTGCTTTAACCGCAGGCAGGCCACTCCATATTGCGTTATCATATACGATTTTCGGATCACTGGAATCACCTGACCATGGACAAGTGAAAATGATGTCTCCAGAGAATTCGGGAAGCTTCTCCAGAGAGATGGAAGTCCAGCCCGTTCCGCTGTCGATGGCTTCTTTTTGCGCTTCTGCCGGAGCTTTCAATCCGAACTCACCGTAAATGATTTCGCCTCCACGGCCGTAATTATGACCAAACACATACAGTCCCTTAGCATATGGGTTCAGAATAGAAACCGTTTTGTCTCCTACAGCAGCTTGAATCTGAGGCTTCAGCTCGTCAATTTTATTCGTCCACTTTTCAACCCATGCTTTTGCCTCATCGTTTTTTTCGGTCAGTTTTCCGAAATCCAGCATCTGGTCTTTATAGTTTTTCTTTCCGTAGTCAATCGCAACGACCGGTGCTATTTCCTCCAGCTTATCAATGCCTTCTGTGCCGGTGTATACGATGATCAAGTCAGGATTCAGCTCAAGGATCTTCTCAGGCGACATTTCGTTTCCTAAGTTTTCGACGCCATCCAGCATTCCTTCAAAGTACGGGTTGTTCATTGCGCCATCCGAAATACCAACCGGCGTGACACCAAGTGCCAAAAAGTATCCCGTGTAAAAAGCAGTTGTATCAACAATCCTCTTAGGATTTTTAGGTACTTGAATATCTCCATTGCCCGCCTGGAACATGATCGTTTCTGCTTCGCCAGATGAGCTTTCGTTATTAGACGAAGATGACGTTGAGGCAGGGGCTGGAGAGGATACATTTTCTGCCGTACTGTTTGCTTGACCCTTGTTATTGGCGGCTTGGCCGCAAGCTCCAAGCAGCAAGGTCAGTGATAAGGTGAATACGAGTAAAGCATAAAAAATCTTAGATCTTTTCAATGTAATTCCACTCCCGTTTAATTGATATTGATAATCGTTATCAATATAGCACAGAGTTTATGACTTGGCAAACCATTTTATGAATAAAATAAATAGTTCTGACTTTCGAATTAATCCCTCCTAAAAAATGAGAAATCAACTTGAGCATGGTTCATGCTTATCTCGATTAGTGGACGATGGAAGATACACTGTTCAAAAGAAGGCAGAAAGTGTATACTCGCGTAAATCGTTTTTTCGGCTTTTTATTAAACATCAAGAGGAGGACGTCCCGATGCATTCGCTAACGACCGAACGCTACCTGAGCTTATACAATCGATTCTCCAGCGGTCTCCCTGCCGGTCAGCCGATAGAAGCTACGCTGAAGGAACTGTCGGATGCGCTCTTCTGCACGGATCGCAACGCAAAGCTCATCCTAAGGAAGCTGGAGGACGAGAATCTGGTCGAATGGCTGCCCGGCCGGGGGAGGGGGAATCGTTCCCGGATTATCTTTCGAATGGACAAGGAATCCTGCCTGCTGGCGCTTGCGCGCAGCCATGCAGAGAACGGCGATTACAAATACGCTTTCGAGCTGCTGGGCACTTATGGGGATGGAACGGGTGCCAAAGATAGATTTCTTGAGTGGCTAAATGGACAGTTTGGTTACCGAAAAGACGTAAGAGGCGAGGGAATACCGGCCTGTGACACGCTCGTCCTGCCTGTTGCGCAGCAGGTCCTGACGTTTGATCCGGCGGAGGTGAATTATGCCTTCGATTCGCATATCCTGCGGCAGCTGTTCGATCGGCTGCTGCAGTATGATGATTGCAGGGGACTGATTACAGCAGGCATTGCTCATCACTGGACATCCAGCGCAGATGCGAAGGAATGGACCTTTTACCTGCGCAAGGGCGTCTACTTCCATGATGGGCGGGAGCTCTCGGCGGCCGATGTAACTTATACCTTTGAACGGCTGCGCGGAGATCGGCAGAATCGATGGCTGATGCGTGGAGTCGCCGAGATTGAAGCGATCGGCAGCCTCGCGGTACGGTTCCGTTTGCAGAAGCCTAACCGGATATTCGACCGCTTCATGTGCTCGGCCGCGGCGTCGATCCTGCCCGCAGGATTGGCAGGACAGGAACATGCCGATTTCTGGAGCCGTCCAATAGGGACGGGTCCCTTCCGCCTCGAGCTGAACACCTCGCAACGAATCCGGCTCGAAGCCCATACGGCTTATCATCAAGGCCGTCCTTATCTTGACCGGGTCGATATCGTTTTCATGCCCGAGGACTACCGCGTGGATTCCATCGAAGTGCCGGAAGTGCTGCATTCGCTGGAAGCGGGTCATACCTCCAATAAAAAGGAGCTCAACGAAGATTGGCAATCTATCGAGCAGCTCTGCCGGGGATGTACCATGTTGAACTGGAACCTAAGACGGCAAGGGCCACAGATGTCCGAGTCATTTCGGAGAGCGGTGAGGATGATCCTGCATCCGGGGGACATGGTTGACGAGCTGGGAGACGGCAGAGCCTTCCCGGCATTTGGATTTCGGCCGGAGGCAAGCCGCTTACACACGTTGGAGCCATTGCAAGCGGAATCTGTCTTAGAAACCTTGAGGGAGTCGGCTTATGACGGCTCGACGCTTCGTCTTGCCGTGCACGAAAAGCATGAAACGGATGCCAGATGGATCGAGTCGCGACTCAGTCAGTGGGGAATTCGAATAGAGGTGGTCTTAGCGGAGACTTGTATTGAGAATGTCGCGGATGCCGACTTTATTTTATACGGAATCGTGCTTGCCGAGGATGAGGTATGCGAAATAGAGGCATATGAGCACGCGGCGTCCATGCTTCAATTGTATTTGGACCCGGGCCGTCTGGACTGGATCCGCGGACATATTGATGCGGCGCTGGAAGCAGAGATAGAGGAGCAGCGGCGTCAGACGCTCCGTGAGATAGAGGAGCAGCTCCGAGAAGAGGCTTCCGTCATTTTCCTCTATCACCGCAAGCTTAATACTTTTTTGCATCCTTCCGTGAGGGGAGTAATTAGTCTCAATTCTTTGGGCTGGATTGATTTCAAGGATGTATGGATGGAGCAGCTGCAGGTCTAGAGGGAAAGGGGGGACTCAAACGAGCTGATTCGACTGGCGTGCTCTGTTATTTCTATTCAAAAAAAAAGGCCGCCGGCTGAATGCCGAACGGCCTTGCGTATGTTACTGAACGGATTGCAGATGCTCGGCCAGACGATCCCAGGTTTCGGTGATGCCTTGCTCCATTCCCATCTCCATGACGGATTTGAGCGCTTCTTCCGAAGCATAGCGAGCACGGTTGACCAGCTTCGTCTTGCCTTCATGCTCTTCAAAAGTCATCGTAACGTGGCAGGAGGGCATGCCATCCGTTTCATTGCCTTCGGCATCGGAGAAATAGTCAACATAAATGATTTTCTCACCTTTTACGATTTCCTCATAAACCGCTTTGCCCCATGATTCGAATCCGTAAAAATCGCCTTGGTTCTTATCCATACATTTCATGCAATAGTGCCAGACGCCGCCTGGTCGAAAATCAACATTGCAGACGGTAACCTCCCAGCCGCGAGGACCCCACCATTGCTTTAAATGCTCAGCCTCTGAGAAAGCTTTGAATACGAGTTCGCGCGGAGCATCAAAAACACGCTCCAGAATAAGTTCTTGTCCCTCTACTTTGGTCATCATTTTGTTCGACATCGATATTCCTCCTTGAATGTAGGTTTGTGTATTTTCACTGTATTGATTTGCTTACCGTGTTTGTAATTTGAATATACTCCATAAGGAATATACCTGTCAAGGAATATTCTAAAACTTTACATTCTTGTTTTCCCATTCTGGTTATGCGGATAATTCGTTAGCAGAAGCCAGATGGAATTGACCCAAAAGAATGGATTATGATAAAATCTGATTAAATGATCAATAAAATGATTAGGTGATCAACTTTGGTGGATGAGGAGTTATTTTATGAGGGAGATCAAGCCGTCAGCACAAGGCAAGCAGTCATTCATAGCGGGAGCAAGACGTGAGCAAATCATAGACGCTGCCATTCAAACGCTTGATGAAATCGGATACGTGAAAGCAAGCTTGTCAGAAATCGCGAAAAGAGCAGGGATCAGCACGGCGTTAATTTCGTACCATTTTTCGGATAAAAGCGATCTGATGAATCAGCTTCTCATGAAATTGATGGAAGACTCTACCTCGTCTATTATGGCTAAGGTCCGGCTCGTAAATTCGCCGAGGGAGAAATTAAGCGTCTTTATTGAAGCCAGTTTGGCTTACCAAGGCACTCATCCCAGCCGTAACGCAGCGCTGCTGGAAATCATTTTTAATGCCAGAACACCTGAAAATATCCCGTATTATAAATGGAATGATGACGAAGACGATGATGCGCTGCTGAATGAGCTTCATTCTATTTTGCGTGAAGGTCAGGCTGTCGGACAATTTAGCGCATTTAATATTAACGTCATGGCGAAAATGATTCAAGGAGCAATAGGGGAATACATGTCGGTCAGCCCGGCTCATACACAACCGGTAGATTTAGAAATCTATAGTCATGAACTCATAAGAATCGTACTAAAAGCGGCCCTGTAAAAAAAATATGGACAAGAAGAGGAGAATAGGATGCAAACATTAGAGAAAATATTTAATTGGATGGTCGTCATTGGCCTCCTGCTGTTAGTTGGACGAATTGTTACGGCAGTACTCAAATTTATGGAGATTCCGTTTACGACGTTTTTTAAGGATTACAATGTCATTTCGTTTATTATTTTAATCATAGGCGCGATTGGTTCGCAAATCCTAAAGGATCGGAACAAATAAGGCCTAATTTTGACGCAGCTGTAGGGTTGAATTGTCGTATTGCTGGTATTCGCTTTCATGAAGGCGAAGAAAACAATCAATATGGCCCGAATCCGGAGCTTTTTGGCTAATAAAGATAGAAACAATTACGAGAGCTCTATTAAGGAGCTCTCGTTTTATTTGCGGCTTGCTACGAAGTACGTCCCTCTTTCAGCAATGCTACGGTTTTGACTATCCGCCGCTGCCGGGTTTCAGCCGTCTTCGCGTCCTCGATTGGGATAACCAAACGTCGCTTGTTGCTGTAAGATAATCCATCAAAATAAGATCTTGCTGCTGCTTCACCATTAAGCGCTTCTGACAAATCATCCGGGACAACAATTTCACGAGGCTCCGTATCGAGCTCAATGTCTACCTCTACTTCATCGCCGGCCGCAACGCCGGCGCCCTTCCGGTTCTCAGCGCTAAGGGGAATCATAAATCGCCCACCCATTGAAGCGACGGTACTCCGGTAGGTGTAAGCGTTGATCGTGATTTTGACAGCCGGTTTCTTGCTTGTGCCGAGGGCTGTGACCACCTCATCTGGAACGGAAAAGCCTGTAGCCGTTTTGCCTCCAAGCTCGATGATGGATTGAAATTTCATATTAAACGCCTCCATGTGTGGTTTGAACGGCTGATTTCACTACTTATAACACAATATGTCAATGAAAGATTACAAGCAGGAAGGAATCCTACATTGAGTTGTAGGCCCCATAACGTTTATAATAATACGAGAATATTACAAAAGAAAAGGTGTCATTCATGAGCATATTAAACGTAGAACGACTAAGCCACGGCTTTGGAGATCGCGCGATCTTCAATGATGTATCCTTTCGCCTGCTGAAAGGCGAGCACATTGGGCTGATCGGCGCCAACGGCGAGGGCAAGTCCACTTTCATGAACATTATTACAGGAAAGCTCCAGCCGGATGACGGCAAGATTGAATGGTCCAAGCGCATGCGCGTCGGTTACCTGGATCAGCACGCGGTGCTGAGCAAAGGATCTACGATCCGCGACGTGCTTAAGGGAGCCTTCCAATACCTGTTCGACATGGAGCAGGAGATGAACGATATGTACGGCCGGATGGGCGATGTCACGCCGGAGGAGCTGGAAAAGCTGCTTGAGGACGTGGGAACTATCCAGGATACGCTGACGAATCAGGATTTTTATTTGATCGATGCGAAGATCGAAGAAACGGCGCGCGGCCTCGGACTTACCGATATTGGGCTGGACAAGGATGTTAATGATTTGAGCGGCGGACAGCGTACGAAGGTACTGCTGGCGAAGCTGCTGCTCGAGAAACCGGACATCCTGCTTCTGGATGAGCCTACGAACTATTTGGATGAACAGCATATCGAATGGCTGAAGCGTTACCTGCAGGAATACGAGAATGCCTTTATTCTCATCTCGCATGATATTCCGTTTCTGAACAGCGTAATCAACTTGATTTACCATATGGAAAATCAAGAGTTAAACCGCTATGTCGGCGACTACGAGTATTTCCAGCAGGTTCATGAAATGAAAAAGCAGCAGCTTGAATCCGCGTTTAAACGGCAGCAGCAGGAAATCGCTGATTTGAAGGACTTCGTTGCGCGCAACAAAGCCAGCGTGGCGACGCGGAACATGGCGATGTCCCGCCAGAAGAAGCTCGACAAGATGGAAGTTATCGAGATTGCGAAGGAAAAGCCGAAGCCGCAGTTCAACTTCAAGGACGGAAGAACGTCCGGCAAGCTGATTTTCGAGACGAAGGACCTTGTAATCGGCTACGACAGCCCGTTGTCGCGTCCGCTTGATCTCCGTATGGAACGCGGACAGAAGATCGCGCTCGTCGGCGCGAACGGTATCGGTAAAACGACGCTGCTGCGCAGTATTTTGGGCGAAATCCAAGCGATTTCAGGAACGGTTCAACGCGGTGAGCACCAGCAGGTCGGCTATTTCCAGCAGGAAATGAAAGAAACCAACTACAATACCTGTATTGAAGATGTGTGGAAGGAATTCCCGTCTTACTCTCAATTTGAAGTTCGCGCAGCGCTCGCAAAATGCGGTCTTACGACCAAGCATATTGAAAGCAAGATCGCGGTGCTCAGCGGCGGCGAGAAGGCGAAGGTTCGCCTTTGCAAGCTGATCAACAGCGAGACGAATCTTCTTGTGCTCGATGAGCCGACAAACCACTTGGACGTAGATGCGAAGGACGAGCTGAAGCGGGCCCTTAAAGCATACAAGGGCAGCATTCTGCTCATTTCTCATGAACCGGAATTTTACCGCGATGTCGTGACGGATACATGGAACTGTGAATCCTGGACCACGAAGGTATTTTAAACGTTTTATCAAAAACCTGTCTAATCGTTATGGATTAGGCAGGCTTTTTTTTAATAAAAGCAAGTGTACATTTTAATCAAATAGGATGTTTAGATTACACCGCGAAACGAGCTTTTACGCTTAGGACGTCGGCCGCCGCCGTTACGCTGTCCAATTTCTATGGCGTAACAAAATTTTATGGCCTAAGTAATTAACGGGAAAAATGACCCCTAATTTCTCTTCGCAGGTATGACCGTTTTGTTTAACGGGAATTACTCCATCTAATTTCAAGGTTACAGAGCAATTAGAGGCAATAAACGCTTATTAGCGGGAGTTATTCCAGTTAAACGATCAAATACAGTTGAATGAGCAGAATTAGCAGGAGTAATTCCTGTAAATAGCATTTGCTATAGACAGAACTATATTTTGATGGCCAAGAAAGGGCATGGTCTTTGGATGCGGGATGCAGCATGTCTGGTAATGAAGTAAAAATAGAGCAAATTGGGTGATATAAGATGACTAATCGCGATCAGCAAATTTACCGTTTTAGTGAGGCGCCGATTTGGGAGCTGCAGCGTACCTATTTTGAAGAGCAGGGAATTGAGGCTTGGCAGCGGGAGGAAGTGCCGCAATACATTACGAGCAATCCAATCATTGCGACGGCCTATGCGGAGATCATATTTGGATTTCTTCAGGATCGAGCGGCGCATGGGCATACGTCTGAGCCAGTAACGATTGTTGAACTCGGTGCGGGGTCAGGCCAGTTAGCATTTCATGTATTGAAGGAGCTTGCCCTGCTGATTGATTTTGCAGGGCTGAGTCTTCCGCCGTTTCGTTATGTGATGAGTGATCTACCGGTCAAAAATATAACCTATTGGCAGCAGCATCGCAGCTTAATGCCGTTTGTTCAGCAAG
Source organism: Paenibacillus sp. 01T443 (assembly GCF_056398325.1). NCBI lineage: Bacteria > Bacillati > Bacillota > Bacilli > Caryophanales > Paenibacillaceae > Paenibacillus > Paenibacillus sp. 01T443. Next base: position 118,232 of record NZ_JBFTPE010000012.1, on the reverse strand, counting down.
GCTTACTTGATTTTGCGCAGTTTGATGCGGTCAAGAATACTGAGCTGCATTTGACGGAATCCGGCATAACGATACGGCCGGGCGATTTGGAGCAGCCGCTGCTTATCGTCGCCAATTACTTTTTTGACAGCATCCCGCAGGAGCTGCTCTATGTCGATGAGAGCAAAATTTATGAATGCAGAGTATCCTTGCAGGTGGAGGAAGAAGATGCGGAGGAGAAGAACGGTCTGCTGACCGCTTCCGACAGGCTTGGAAAACTCGTGCCCGAATATCATTATCATCGAGCTGCCGAGTATGAGCAGGAATCGTATCCGTTCCGCGAGGTTATTGAGCTGTACAAGCAGAAGCTTGAGGATTCGCATATTCTTTTCCCGGTAATCGGGCTGACATGCTTGCAGCGGTTAGGGCAGCTTTCGCAAGCGGGATTCGCGCTGCTCACCGCGGACAAAGGCGACCACCGTCTGGAAAACTGGGAATTTGCCGAGCCGCCAAAGCTCATTCATCACGGAAGCTTTTCATTAACGGCGAACTACCATGCCATTCAGCATACCTTTGAGCAAAAGGGTGCTTTAGTCTCCTTCACGGAGCATCACTATAAAAACCTGAATGTGGGCTGCATCCTTATGCTGCAAAATCCGCGTAGCTTTGTCCAAACGCGCTTAGCTTACCACCGTTTTATCGGTCGTTTTGGGCCGGATGATTTTTTTAGCATGAAGCTTTGGTTTGACGAGCATGTGGAGTCGCTTGAGTTGTCCCAAATCTTAGCCTTTTGGCGGCTTGCGCGTTATGATTCCCAGCTATTCCTTCAAAGCGCCAAGCGTATTGACCATCTGCTCCCGGATAGCGGAGAGGAAGAAGCAGAGGATCTGCGTCAAGGCATACATGCGATGTGGATCGGCTATTATCCGTTAAATGAGCAGCAGGACTTGGCACTGGACTGCGCTATGCTGCTTTATCAGCTGGAGCTTTACGAGGATGGGCGAATCTTCTTTGAACGGTCGCTGGCCGATCATGAGGGGAATGCCGAAGTGTTCTACTGTATGGCAATTTGCTGCTATGAAACCGAGCAGGAGACGGCTGCATCGCATTATGCGCAGCTTGCTTTGAAGCTTGCTCCGGCGCATGAGGGAGCTGCATCGCTTCTAGCGCTTTTATCATGAAAAGTTAAGGCCAGCCTGGGATTGCTGCTGATGCGCGGCGATTGAAACCTATTCGCCATATCAAGCGTCAGAACAGATAAAGGAGGGAATGTTTTGAAAAAAGTGATGGTCATGCTCGTCGCGGTTTGCTTCATGCTGACAGGTTACATGGATCGAGAGAAGCATCTCACGTTAGAGCAACTGCAAGGCATATTTGAAAAACATGAAATTCCTTTATCTGCGGCGAAAGGCTTACATCCGGATAATGTATTTATTAAGACTTTAAATAAGGTAAAGCCTGAGGCTTTTATGATTAATGATGATCAATTGGTTAGTATTTATATCTACAATTCTAGTAACGGCGTGAAGAAAGCCATAAAGGATTTCGAGAACAAAACGGCCGCTGCAGACGTAGTCGCGCACAAGAAGTACCAGGTTGCGAATATTTTAATGATCTATGACGGGGTCGATGCAAAAGTGGATGAGGTAGTTCAAGAGATGAGAGCCCTCGTTGGCGACACGGACTGAGCTTGCGGTTCCGCGTACAGCGTCTCGAGCCGGCTAGGCTCCTAGCTTGCTTTGTACAGAAATGAATGAAAAGAAAATGGTGGTGCAGGAGCTATTCTGTACCGCCATTTTTCTTTTTTGCAAAAATTATTTAATATAAATCAAACCTATCATTCCTCCGCAGCGTTATCTCTACATGAATAGACAATAAAGGAGGAATTATTAATGCTTACACGATTTAAGAAACTGTTCTTGATTACTGCAATGTGCACGACAATCATTGCCGCTCCGCTTGGCACGGCGTCTGCGGAATCGTCGCCTGGGATCAAGTCCGATGCCGATACGGCATTTGAGCTTGGGCTGCTTATTGGAGACGGCCAGGGTGTGGATGCGGCATATTTAAGTAAATCGTCAACGCGCTTGCAAGCTGCGATTATCTCGCTCCGCCTGAATGGGAATTTGAAGGAAGCACTTGCCTATACTGGCAAACCTAATTTTTCCGACGCTGCACAGGTTAGCAAAGCCAATCAATCCGTTCTGGCTTACTTGAAGAGCAAACCAGAGCTAGGCTGGCAGGGAGCGGGCAACAATCGTTTTGAACCAAGCGCAGTGATCAGCTCTCAGCAATTTTACAAGGTGCTATTAGAGAATCTCGGTTATAAATCCGGATCAGACTTTACATACCAGCAATCGGAAACTTTCGCGGCCTCACATGGCTTGAAAGAGATTGCCGGCAAGTCGTCACTACTGAATTCACATCTAGCAACCTCTCTTGTCGAGGCGCTGTCTGCTGGAACGAAGGATGGCAAGTCGTTCTTTGATACGCTGCAAGCGAGCGGAGTCATTGCTTCCGGGTCTGCATTGCCGCAAGGCGAGCGTATTGGTCTTGGGCAAAACGACAAGCTCGGCCAGTATTTTACGGATAAAAACGGGCGCGCGCTCTATTTCTTCACGAAGGATGCGGAGAATGTTAATTCTTGTCTAGGAGATTGCTTGAAGAACTGGCCGATCTATTACGATGCCAATCTGCAAATACCGGCTTGGCTGAATAAAGCTGACTTCGCCGTTATTACTCGGACTGACGGCGCGAAGCAGTTAACGTATAAAAATTGGCCGCTCTATTATTTTGTAAAGGATAGCAAGCCTGGCGATGTAACCGGTGAGGGCGTAGGGGGAGTATGGTTTGCGGCGAAGTCGGATTACGCGATTATGCTTGGCACCTCGAAGGAAGCGGGCAACTATTTGACAGACGATTATGGCAGAGCACTTTATTATTTTGACAAGGATACATCTGGAAAAAGTGTTTGCGAAGGCGATTGTCTCGTCAATTGGCCTGCTTATTCATCATCAAGCGTTAGTGTCCCATCTACGATCAAAGGAAGCGAGATTGGAACCATTACCCGCTCGGATGGAAGCAAGCAAGCTTCATTCAAAGGGTTCCCGCTCTATTATTTTATAAAAGACAAAGCACATGGGGAATTGAATGGACAAGGTGTCAACGATGTCTGGTATATCGTAGATCCAGCCAAATTTGATGGAACGACTGCATCGAAACAGCCAGTCACACCGGCGGTTAAGACGTACAATATTGACATTAAAGAGTACTCCTTTGGCAAGGGAGCTCTTACCGTGGAAGCAGGCTCCAAGGTTGTCTTCACTAATTACGACGAAATGAAGCATAATGCGGTTGCTTTGGATGGCTCCTTCACCACGCCTTTGCTCGCTAAAGGCGAAACCTATACGGTAACTTTCGATAAGCCAGGCACTTATAATTATTTCTGCGAGCCGCACAAGTCTTTCATGACGGGTCAAATCATCGTAAAGTGAGCGTGAAGACATGCTAAAAATAACTTATGGATGTTTGACGCTAATCCTGCTTCTCCTCTTCTTATCGGGCTGCGGGGCTCAGGAGGCAAACGAAGCTGCTGCCCGAAATACAACGGATGTGTCAGCTGCTACCGCAAGCTCTGAAGCTGCTGATGAGAATGCGCATGATGATGGCCATGGGGCGGAAAGTGCGACTCCAATCGCTAGTCCAACGGATGTAGTCACCCCCGAGCAGGAGCCGGTTGAAACGGAAAAGCCGAAGGAGACGGAAAAGGTTGAAGCAACGCAGAAGCCGAAGCCGGCTGCAACGGAGAAAGCGACAGAAGCGACGCCGAAGGCTACTGCGGCTCAGCCTAAGCCAACACCTAAAACACCGGTCAAAACGGAGGTGCCGATAAAAGACAAGCCTTCCGACGCGGTAACCGTTCATACGGTTGAGATAACGAACTTCGCCTTCTCACCGGAAAAGCTCGAAATCTCGCAAGGCGATATCGTTACCTTTATCAATAAGGATGAAGTAAAACATTCTGCGACTGCTGATAATGGAGAATTCGATACGGAACTGCTCGCCCAGAATGAAAGCATGAAGGTTACCTTCTCAGACGCTGGCGAGTTCGGCTACTATTGTATTCCCCATCCTGGCATGAGAGGGTCCATCGTAGTGAAGGGGAAATAATTTATCTTTTATTAAAAAGATCAGGAGCAGCTGTTTATAGCTGCTCCTGTTCCTGATAACATAAAGAAAATAACGAGCCTGTTGTGGAGGCGCAAATTGATGCTTAATCTTACCGATCAAGAACTCATGCAGCTAATTAGAAACGGTAAAAATAAAGCGCTGTCCGTTCTTTATGACCGGTACGGCGCTTTGGTGTATTCTTTCGCAATCAAGGCAGTTCGGGATGAACCAACCGCAAGAGATATTTCACAGGCGGTATTTATGCGTTTATGGACGACAGAATCGGAATATGACCCGGATAAGGGACGGTTTACAAGCTGGCTCCTTACCATTACCCGCAATATAACGATGGACCATATTCGCAAACAAAGAAGAGACGCTTCCGGTCTTGTACAACTAACAGAGGAACGATTTAATGAATTGCCTGATCAATCGGGCCTGTCACCCGAGGAGCATGTTGTCCGGCATTCCTTGAGGGAACAGATTCAGCAGGCATGCAAGCATTTATCTAAATCACAGAAAACGCTGATCGAGCATTTTTATTGGCAGGGCTTTAGCTTAACAGAGCTGGCACAGCTGTATGATCAGCCGCTCGGAACGGTAAAAAACAGGCTTCATCAGACTTTAAAAATATTGCGAAGGCATCTTGCGGCTAAGGGGGATCTTTAAATGAATGACGACACATACAGCAGCGATTGCGATTTCATACTCGATTATCTTTCTGGTGCTTGCTCCGAAGAGCAAAAGAAAGCATTCGAACGTCATTTGACTTATTGTGATTCTTGCAGGCAAGAGCTGGCCGAATTGCAGATCGTATGGGAGGAGCTTCCCTTGGACATGGAACGAATCGAACCTCCAGAGGATTTGAAGAAGCAAATAATGGCTGCTGCCAAAGCAGCGCCTAAACGTCATAAAGCACGAAGTGTAAGAAAGCTATGGAAGCCAGCAATTGGCGCAGCAGCGGCAGCGCTAATTTTTGTCAGCGGCTCGTTATGGGATAATCCTTTCATTAAAAATAAGGATTCACAATTAGAAACCATCGAAAATGCTTTATTTGCTCCAGCATCCGAGATTGTACAGATTATGATGCTAAAGGCGGAAGCCACGGAGAAGGAGCATGCTTATGGCGTCGCATGCATCGTTGACAATGGAAAGAGCAAGCAGTTTGTCGTCTATGTGTTCGGAGCTGAGGAAACAAAAAACGAGGAAGCTTATCAGGTTTGGCTTCTCCGAGAAGGCATTCGAACGAGCGCAGGCACGTTCCGCGTTGACGAGAAAGGGGTAGGGCTGCTCGCGATGGGAATAGAGTCGGAACAATTAACCTTTGACAGCATTGGCATAACCCTGGAGCCTGATGCGAAGGGCGATCAGCCGCGCGGGACTAAAGCCTTCGGATCGGATACCGGTCCCTATTCGGTAAATACACTATAGCTTTAGAATGAATGAGCTGTCTCACAAGGTTATCGGCCTTGAAGGACAGCTTTTTTTATAATATAAGAAAGTATAAATTTTAACCTTATACAATGCTTATATTTCATCGCGAAACGAGCTTCTGCCGCTAAAGACGGCGTCAGCCGTTTACGCTTGTTTGCGCGCAATCCGTTAACTGAGCACCTGGTGCCGTAATACCCAATTCGATAGCTGCGGCGAGTTAAACTTGTAAGACCGGGAGCAAGGATAGGGGAGTTGCCGATTAAGCACGAGCAGAAGGACACGGTCCTTTCCTAAGAAAGCGTGGATCAACGCGGGGGCACCCCGTGAATACTGGACGTACGGCGAAAAAATGTCCCCCTGCAAGAGGGAGAATTGTACGTAAAAATGACCAATTGTACCTACACAACGGCACAAGGAGTGGATTATGATTGGCAACAAGAAAGCGCTACCACAGAAATAAGGGGAGGGATCGTTCTGCAGCTACAAACAACAAGAAAAGATCAACCGATTAAGAGCATTAATTCGCTCAAGAATGGGTATGGGAGGCAAGCGGCCAAGAGTTTGCGGTCGCATTGGCAGCTTTATTTGCTCGTCATCCCGCCGCTGCTGTTTTTCATAATTTTTAAATACTATCCGATGATTAATGCGGTTCTGGCATTTAAGGATTACAACGTTGTAAAGGGCATCTGGGGCAGTCCTTGGGTCGGATTTAAGTATTTTAGATTGTTTTTCGAGAATCCTATTTTCTTGACGTTGGTCAAAAACACGCTGCTGCTGAGCTTCTATCAGTTGGCGGCTGGTTTTCCGATTCCGATTCTGCTGGCACTCATGCTGAATGAGATCCGAAACGGCCGTTTCAAGCGTTTCATTCAGCTGGTCACGTTCGCCCCGTATTTCATTTCCACTGTCGTTATGGTGTCCATGATTATGCTGTTTTTGGCACCACGGCTTGGTTTTGTTAATATCGCGCTCCAATACTTCGGTTTTGAGCCGGTCAACTTCTTGGGGGAGCCGGACATGTTCCGTTCGATTTATGTATGGTCGGACATTTGGCAGACGGCCGGATATGCTGCGGTTATCTACCTTGCTGCTCTCGCTGGCATAGACCCGACGCTGTATGAGGCAGCGAAAGTGGACGGAGCGTCGCGCTTTCAGAAAATATGGCATGTCGATTTGCCCGGAATCCTTCCGACTGTAACCATCATCCTGATTTTGAACGTGGGCAACATCATGTCGATCGGCTTCGAGAAGATTTATCTGCTGCAAAACTCGCTGAATCTGCCATCGTCAGAGGTCATCGCCACTTACGTGTATGGCATAGGCCTGTTGAATGCAAATTACAGCTTTGCCACGGCAGTCGGCTTGTTGAATTCCGTAATCAATCTCATTCTTCTGGTTGCGGTGAACAGCTTCGCAAAACGCATATCGAATAATAGCATCTGGTAAGTAAGGGGGAATTGTATATGGCTATTTCATCGACGGTACCCAAAAGCAAAATACGGGAGTCGGCCAGCGACAGAATTTTAATTTCTGTGATCTACGTTATTTTGAGCCTCGTGCTCGTTGCCGTTTTGTATCCGCTTATCTACATTGTCAGCAGCTCGATTAGCAGTCCGGCAGCTGTCGTATCTGGAAAAGTTTGGCTTTGGCCGGTAGACATTTCGTTTCAGGGCTTTCAAACGATATTGAAAACACCTCTAATTATGACCGGTTACGGAAATTCCTTGTTATACATGTCGGTGGGAACGATCATCAGCGTAACGCTGACGGTTATGCTGGCTTATCCGCTTTCAAGAAAAACGTTTTTTGGCCGAAAGGGCATCTTGATGATGGTCATGTTTACGATGCTGTTCAGCGGAGGACTCATTCCGACTTATCTTGTCGTTAAGGAGATGGGAATGATCGATTCCCGCCTGGCATTGCTCATTCCGAACGCGATCTGGGTATGGCAGGTCATCATTGCGCGATCCTTCTTCCAATCCACGATTCCAAGCGAGCTGGTCGAAGCGAGCGAGATTGACGGGTGCAGCGATTGGCGTTTTCTAGGCAGCGTTGTGATTCCATTATCAAAGCCAATTTTGGCTGTACTTATTCTGATGTACGCCGTTGGACAATGGAATTCGTATTTCGACGCACTTATCTATTTGAAATCCGATAAGCTATTTCCGCTGCAGCTTGTGCTCAGGAGTATTATCATTCAGAACAACAGCGCGGGAGCCATGGATCTTAGCGTACAGATACAAAGGGCTCAGCTGGCGGAGCTGCTCAAATATTCGTTGATCGTCGTGGCTACGCTGCCGGTTCTGATCATCTATCCGTTCGTGCAGCGCTATTTCGTTCAGGGTATGCTGGTCGGCTCTGTCAAAGGCTGATGCCGGCGTTTCCGAGTAATCGGAAAAAGGAGGTGGGGACTATGTAAGCGTTAGCGAAGAAAGTTCAATCTTCTATGCTGTAAGCCTGAAGGAAGCAGCTACACAATAACTGTTAATATGCAAAGGGGAGCAAAAAAAAATGAAAAAGATTAGCTGGAGTTTGATGTCGCTCATTCTCATACTGGTCATGGTACTTTCTGCCTGCTCGAGTAATAATGGAAAATCCGGTTCGGATAATGTGCCGCCGGAGGGCAACGAGTCCGGATCGACAACGGATACCCCGTCGAAACCGGTGGATATCAGCGTGTTTGCTGTGCAGGAGCAAGGCATAGACCTGCCTACCAACAAGTACACGAAGCATGTAGAAGACATGTTCAAAATTAAATTCAATTTTGAATTGGTTCCTTCGGACGGCGCGAAAGAGAAACGCCAGATTTCTCTCGCGAGCGGTGATTATCCAGATGCGTATATTCTGACTCATTATATCGATCAGTTTTCACAAGCTGACTTGTTGAAATTCGGGAAGCAAGGTGTCATCGTTCCGTTGAACGATCTCATTGATAAGTATGCGCCGAATATCAAAGCCGCCATGGAGTCCAATTCGGATCTGAAGACGCTGAATACGGCTCCGGACGGCAATATTTACGGTCTGGTGGCGTATACGCAGTGCTTCCACTGCTCTTATCCGAGCAAAATGTGGATTAACACGGGATGGCTGGATAAGTTGAATCTCGAAATGCCGAAAACGCCAGAGGAATTCAAAAATGTCCTGAAAGCGTTTAAAACGCAGGATCCGAACGGTAACGGGAAAGCGGATGAAGTGGCGCTGAGCGGTTCGACGGAGGAATTCGGCGTTCGCGTCCTGCCGTTCCTTATGAACGGATTTGTATATAATGACGACAGAAACTATTTGAATATGGCAAACAACAAGGTTGAATCCGCGGCAATCAAACCGGAATGGAAAGAGGGCCTCGCCTACGCCAAGTCGCTGTACGACGAAGGGTTGATCGATCCGGGCGCGTTTACGCAAAACGCTGAGGCGTTCAAGAAAATCGGCGAGAATGCGGATGCTGAAATTTTGGGTGCAGGCGCAGGCATGCATCCGGCAATCTTCATCGATTTGGCCGGTCCGCGTTCTGCCAACTATAATCCGGTACCTCCGCTTCAAGGGCCGAAAGGTGCATTCGCTACGCATGACAACGGCGGCGTTTCTCCAGGCGGGAAGTTTGTCATTACGAACAAAGCAAGTGAAGAGGCACAGATCGCTCTGATCAAGCTTGCGGACTATATGTATACGGCAGAAGGCCAAACCAACGCAGGGTCCGGCATGAAGGGCATCGATTGGGAAGATCCGGCGCCAGGCGACAAAGCTCTCGGTGAAGGCGTTGAGCCTATGGTGAAAACGATTCCAGGCGTTGAAGGCGAAGAGCCGCGAAACGCAGGCTGGTCCGGTATGGGTCACTTCTATATGCCTAAGGAGTACCGGGACAGCTGGGTACAAGGAACGGACATTCTCGATCCGTCTAACTACGAGCGCAGGCTTTACGAAGCGACGTTGCTGTACGAAGGCAGCGAACCGAAGGAGCTGTTCCCGCTCTGGTCGATCTGGGTTGATCCGGCGCAAATCGATGAGATGAGCATGCTGCAAACGAACATCCGCAATTATATCGAGCAAAGCTCGCTTCAATTCGTAACGGGCAACAAGGATTTGGAAAAAGACTGGGATAGCTACGTTCAAGGCTTGAAAAACCTGAAGCTCGACCGCTACCTTGAAATTTTGCAAGCTGCCTACGACGCGTCGTTGAAATCTTAAAAGAATATAACCGAAATCGGGCGCTTCCTAAGGAGCGCCCGATTTCTCATGGATAGATGGCAAATACGAATACAATTCGTGAGGTGAACAGAATGAATGTTCCACATACCGTAATCAGCTTGACCGATTTCGGGGGCAGGCCGGATTCGGGGGAAGACGCAGCTTCAGCGATGCGCAGGGCAATCGAGGAAACGGCCAGAATCGCCGGTCCGGTTGTTTTGACATGCGAGCGGGGACGGTACGATTTTTATCCGGAGCACGCGACAAAGGCAAAATACTATATTTCCAATACGGCCAGCGAAGATGAGATCCCTAATGTGACGAAGACGATCGGAATTCTACTACAAGGAATGCGGAACGTGACCCTCGACGGTAACGGATCGTTGTTTGTCTTCCACGGAAAACAGACGATGATCGTTGTCGACGGCTGCGAGAAGGTGAGCATCCGCAACCTTCGTTTGGATTTCGAGCAGCCAACGGTTGCGGAGATGACTGTTACGGGAATAGGAGATGGCTTTCTTGAAGCAGCTGTCCATAGGGACAGCCGCTACGTGGCGGAGAACGGAACCTTGACGTGGGTGGGGGAAGGGTGGCGATTTCGGGACGGACCGATGCAGGAGTACGATCCGCTGTCCAATACGACTTGGCGGATCGACAACGCCCTGGCCGCAGCAGCCCGCGTCGAAGAGTTGGGCCCTGGAAGGCTGAGGCTGTTCTATGATGCCGGTCTCAAGCCATCGACGGCCATCGGGCGCGTCTTTCAAGCAAGGGACGGCATCCGGGATCAGGTCGGAGCGCTTGTCATCAATAGCCGCAAGGTCGAATGGAGCGACATGGGCGTACATTTCATGCATGGCCTGGGTCTCGTATGCCAATTCAGTGAGGATGTGTCCTTCGAACGCATGGAGCTGGCTCCTCGTCCGGAGACCGGCCGCACAGTGGCGGCTTTTGCGGATTGCATCCATGTGTCAGGCTGCCGCGGGCTTATCCGGGTCGCGGACAGCCGGTTTGCTGGTGCTCACGACGATGTTATTAACGTGCATGGTACCTATTTGCGTGTAGCGGGACAGCCTTTGGCGGACGAGGTGCTTCTTCGGTTTATGCATCCGCAAAGCTACGGGTTTCCTGCGTTTTTTCCAGGGGATTGCATCGAATTTGTTCGTTCCGGCTCACTTGTCTCCTATGCGGATGCCGTCGTTATCGAGGCATCGATGGTCGAACCGCGCGTCATGCGGATTAAGCTGGACAGGAACGTGCCGGAGGAATTGCGCGGCGACGATGTCGTAGAGAATGTCACATGGACGCCTGAGGTGGAGATTGTAAATAACCGGATGGCCCGCATTCCGACCCGAGGTGTACTGGTGACGACACGCAGAAGAGCGCTAATCGAGGGCAATCGGTTCGAGCGGATGGCCATGAGCGCGGTAATGGTTGCAGGCGACGCCAGAAGCTGGTATGAGTCCGGAAAAGTGGATAACCTGACCATACGAGGCAATACGTTCATCGAGTGCGGAAACGTGGATAGCGCAGTTATCTCCATTTCTCCGGAGAATACGGAACCTGCAGAAAAAAGCTATGTTCATGCCCATATCGTTATCGAGGGCAACCGGTTCGAAATGCGGGACGCTCCCTTGCTGGAAGCAAGGAGCACGGAGCATTTGAAATTCGCGGATAACCTGATCGTTCTCCCTGGCAAGTTCCAGGAAGCTGGGGCGGCGATCCGGCTGACAGCCTGCGATGAAGTATCTGTAACCCGTAACCGATATATTAGCGGAAATTCAGAGTGATCGGTTTCATGCCGCAAAACCTCGTTCATCAAGCACCTGTTTGGCGTACGGAATCAAAAATACGACCCGGTCGCTATAGCGATCGGGTTTTTTTGATATATAAGAATTTATAAGTTTTCACTTATAAATGGGCTTATAAATCTCCGCGAAACGACAGCTTTTGCCACAGAGGACGGCGACAGCCGTTTACGCTTGAGCGTTTTCCGTTCCATTCGGTCAAAGGTACGCAGAAGCAGTGATTGCCCCCCTCAAACAGGAGCAAATGTACGTTAAAAGGCACAACTGTACCTATAAGAACCATGGGGATTTCCACTATTATCATTTTGTGGTAAGCGCTATCATTTAATCTTTCAAGTTGCTTAGAGAGGGAGGATAACGATGAACGCAATGAATAACAAAAAGGAGATGAAAAGTTTGGGCAGATGGATGAGGAAGACGCGAATATACTTATTGGCGATGATTGTATTTGCGGCTCAGCTGGGCGTAATCGCGCCGGGAGGCGAAGTAGCGAAGGCAGCCGACAACGGGCTGGGCGCAAAGCCGTACATGGGCTGGAGCAGCTACAGTATGCAGGTATACTCAGGAAATGGGCAGTGGATTACCGCGGAGCAAATCAAGGCGCAATCTGATGCGATGCATGAGAAGCTTCAGCCATACGGCTATGAATACATCAATGTTGATGCGGCCTGGAACGGGGGAATGGACGGATACGGCAGACCGATTCCAAGCACCACGCTGTACCCGGACGGCCTCCAGGATGTGATCGACCACGTCCATGCCAATGGGCAGAAGTTCGGACTATACGGCATACCGGGCCTGTCGCCGCAAGCGTATGAGGACGACCTTCCGATTTATGACGCTCCCGGCTGCTCGATGAGAGACATCGCTGCCCAGCCGTTACGGGACGGGGACTACTGGGGCCTCGGATATAAAATGGATTTCTCGAATCCATGCGCTCAAAAATATATCGATTCGATAGCCAATTTGTACGGAGAATGGGGAGTCGACTTTCTGAAATTCGACAGCGTGACACCGGGCTCCGGCATATCTGACCTTTCCCTTGATGCGCGCGATGACGTCAAAGCCTGGTCGGAGGCGCTTAAGCCGCATAATATTTGGCTGGAGCTTTCGTGGGCGCTGGACATCAAGTATATCGATTATTGGAAGAAATACGCCAATGGCTGGCGGGTGGATTGGGATGTCGAGTGCTACTGCGGAGACGGCGGCTTGACGGCCTGGCCGAGCATTGCCCGTCTGTTCCCGAAGGCTGAGCAATTTTGGCGCCATGCGGGCCCCGGCGGCTGGAACGATTTCGACTCGCTGAACGTCGGCAACGGGGCAATGGATGGCATTACGGAGGACGAACGCCGGACAGCCATGACGTTCTGGTCGATTTCGGCGGCGCAGCTCTACACCGGCAACGATATGACCAAACTGGACAGCTTCGGTATTGAGCTGCTCACGAACGAAGAGGTCATTGCAGTCAATCAAGCCGGCCGGCCGGCGCATCCGGTATCGATGGATACCGAGCAGCAGGTCTGGTATGCAAACAACGGGGACGGCAGCCTAACGGTCGGCTTGTTTAATCTCGGCAGCACCGCGGAAACCGTAACGGTAAATTGGAGTGATATCGGCCTGAACGGACCGGCAACCGTCCGCGACCTGTGGACGCACGAGGAATTGGGAGAGTTAGCCTCCGGCTATAGCTCGGAAGAATTGGCGCCTCATGCCTCAAGGCTCCTGAAGGTAACGGCTAAGGGCGGTACGCTCGCCGTCAATGATGACGATACCGGCATGAAATATACCGGCGATTGGACCAGAAACGGCGGCAGGGAAATGACGGCTGGCGCTCAGAACCTGATTATTGATGTAAGCAATTCAACGGCTGAGCCGAGCACGATTAATCCGGCAACGGCCGCTTTCGACAAGAAGGAGACGGAACAGGCCGATGTCGTCACTACGCTGACGCTAAACGGTAATACGCTCGTAGGCATTTCGAGCGGCGGATCAGCGCTGACGAAGGATACGGATTATACGGTGGATGGCAATCAGGTCACCGTCAAGAAAGAATATTTGGCTGCCAGACCGGTCGGCACCGCAAGCCTGACGTTTGCGTTCAGCGGAGGCGCGGCGCAAAATCTGGCCATGGCCATCACGGATTCGACGACGAGGGACAGCAAGGTGACCCCGACCACAGTAAGCTTTGACAAGAAGGATTCAGCCGGCAGCGATCTGGAGCTGACACTTGCACTGAATGGTAACGCGCTGAGCGGAATCGCGCATGAAGGCACTTCTCTAACTTCCGGCACCGATTATACGGCAACGGATCAAAAGATCGTCCTGAAGAAGTCATTTTTGGAGACATTACCGGCGGGAACGACCAAGCTCACGGTCTCGTTCAACACGGGAGCAGAGCAAGCCGTAAGCCTTGTGATCAGGGACACCTCCGTGGGAGCCTCCATCGCACTGAATAATGACCATGCCGCGATCCATTATGTCGGCGCTTGGAACCGAAGCTATAACCGCGGGCTCGGCGACTACCTGGATGACGTTCATTTCGCAGAGAAAAACGACAGCGACTATTTCGAATACACGTTTACGGGATCAGGCATCGAGCTGATTACGGAATTGGACCCTTCACAGGGCGAAATGGACATTTATGTGGACGGCGAATTCCAGCAAACCGTCAATACGTATAACTTGGGAAGAGCGGCCCAGCAGCCGGTATATCATATTGCAGGCCTTGAGTACGGCGAGCATACGCTTAAGGCGGTGAAAAAATCCGGCATTTTCATGCTCCTGGACATGCTGAGAGTCAACTTGCCTGACTTGATCGGCGAAACCGAAGCGAATTTCAATAAAGCTGACGGACAGCAGACTGACGTAACGATCGAGGTAACCGCGGAGGGAAGCGGTTTCGTGCTGAGCGGCATAAAGAACGGCGCAGCGGCGCTTGCCGCCGGAACGGACTACTCGGTGGCGGACGATGTGGTAACGATCAAGAAGGAATATTTGGCAGCGCAGCAGATTGGGACGACTAGTCTCGTCTTCGCCTTTAACGGCGGCGCGGAGCAGAAGCTAGCCATTAGAGTGCAGGATTCCTCGGCCGCGAACAGCACGATTAATCCTGCCGCAGGCAGCTTTGACAGAAAGACGGACGCACAGTCGGATCTTGCCACGACGATGCAGCTTGCGGGCAATACGTTAGTCGGCATCCTGAACGGAGAGACGGCGCTTGCTTCCGGAGCGGACTATACGGTGGCAGGAAATGAAGTCTTGATCAAAAAGGAGTATCTCGCCGCCCAGCCGGTAGGCATAACGTCCTTGACATTCCGGTTTAGCAATGGGGAAGCGCAAACGCTGTTGATTGCAGTCAGTGATACAACGGCGCAGAACAGCAAGCTTAGCAATGCAGGGGCAAGTTTTGACAAAAATGCGGCAGTCCAAGCCGACGTAACCGTCGGAGTGACCTTGAATGGAAACAGCCTGAGCGCGGTGTCAAACGGAGGAGCGACGCTAACGGAGGGCGATGATTATACCCTGTCCGGCACCCAGTTGACGATTAAACGCTCTTACCTCGCGGAACAGCCGACAGGCATGGCCAATCTGGTCTTTTCCTTCAGCGCGGGAGCCGATCAACAATTGGCAATCGCCGTGATCGACACGTCAAGAGGCCGTTATGTATCCGTCAATAACGATGATAGTGAAATCACCTACATCGGAGCATGGCAGCACGGGCGAAACCGGGGAATCGGCGACTTCAAAGACGATGTCCAATACACGGAAAAGAATAACGACTATTTTGAATATACGTTCAATGGAACGGGCATTGAGCTCATTACGGAGAAGGATTCCTCGCAGGGCGATATGGATATATATGTGGATGGAGAGTTCAAGCAGACGGTCAGCGCGCATAATGAAGGCAGGCTAGTTCAGCAAACCGTCTATGCTATAAACGGTCTCTCTTCCGGCACGCATACGATTAAGGCCGTGAAGAAATCCGGCTATTACATGCTGCTCGACCGATTGAAAATCAAGGCGGCAGACCGCCTGGGACCGGATAGCGCAAGCTTCGATAAAGGCAGCGCATCTCCGGCCGACGTTACGACGACTTTGGCCGTCGACGGCAGCAATCTACAGGGAATCGCAAACGGTTCAACCTCGTTAATCGAAGGCACGGATTATGTGATATCGGGCGATCAGGTTGCGATCAAGAAGGAATACCTCGCGGCGCAGCTGGAAGGAACGCTCGCCCTGTCCTTCTCCTTTAAGGGGGATTGGCACAACGACGTGCATTATACCGAGACTGACGGAGATGAAGTGGAATATACGTTTACAGGGGCCGGGGCTGAATTGATTATGCCGAAAGGCCCGACGCAGGGAGACGTGGATATTTATGTAGACGGCGATTTCAAAGAAACGGTTAGCGCTTATCACGCGAGCAGGCTGACGCAGCAAACGGTATCCGGCATTTCCGGTCTATCAGATGGCGTCCATACGATTAAAGCGGTTAAAAAATCAGGCGCTGAAATGATCGTGGACGGTTTGCAGCTCAGCAAAGCGGCTCCGGTGGCTACACCAACACCAACATCGCCACCGACAGTGCCGACGCCAACACCAACGCCGGTGGTTACGCCTTCACCGTCGTCCACGCCGGAGCAGTCTGCTCCTTACATTAAAGGCTATGATGACGGAACCTTCAGACCGGACAACAAGATGACCCGCGCCGAAATGGCGTCCATTTTGTCGAGAATATCGGAGGTAGAAGCGATTCAGCCGGATAAGGCTTACAGCGATGTATCTTCGACGCATTGGGCTAAGGATGCGATCTCATCCGTGACCCGCATGGGCTTGATGGGCGGCTATGATGACGGCACATTCGGAGTGGATAAACCGATTACCCGCGCCGAAATGGCTAAACTCATCTCCATGCTGGCCGGAGATCTTGAAAAGAGTGGTACGGGGTTCTCCGATATATCCGGCCATTGGGCTGAAGGGTATATTTTGAAAACGCAGGGAGCGGGAATCATAAACGGTTATAGTGACGGAACGTTCAGACCGAATCAAGTGCTAACGAGGGCGGAAGCCGTCACAATGATCAACAGGGCGCTGGGCAAAGACCCGGCAAGCGGAGAAGGACCTTCGCCTTGGAAGGACGTTCCGAGCACGCATTGGGCATATAACGACATTGTGGGTGCTTCCGCTGATCAAGCTTAGCAAAAGCTTCCATCGATTCTGCTTACGTTTATCAATGCGGGGGTTTTAGGCGTTCAGCGAGAGCAGTCCATAGCCGCTGATCATCTGGCGAACGATAAAAAGGTGCATCGCCTCTAATATGAGGACGTAATTCCAGAAAGGGAGCCTCGGACGGGGCTCCCTTTTTATCTAGCCTCACAATCGCACAATCTAGGCAGCCTGCGCTGCATAGGGGCTTACTCTCTGGCTTGGGGCTGCAGCCGGTAATGCTTGGGGCTGACACCGTAGAAGGAGCTGAAATGCCGAGTGAAGGGATGGATAGAGGGATATCCGAGTCTTTCGGCAATAGCGGTTACGCTAAGCTCGCTTTCCTGCAGCAGGTGGGAGGCGCGACGCATGAGCAGCTTATGGTGATAGGCTTTTGGCGTGAGTCCGGTTTCGCGTAAAAACAAAGCATGGAAATAGGTTCGTTTTAAGCCGCAGTATTTCCACCAGGTCTCAACCGACTCGCGCTGCTCAGGCTGGGCATTCAAATGAGCGAGCAAGCGAACGATCCGGTAATCCGTTGGCTGATGCGTATGAACCGTGTTGTACCAATTGAGAAACCAGGCATAAAGAAGACTATTTATCATTTCGGTTCGATAATATTTCGTATCATTAAATAGCTTAGCAAGCATTAAAAAGGAATCATATAGCTCGGGATATGGCTGCAGGGAAAACACGCGGGGCAAGCTATCGAGTTCCTCACATGGAAAGGATGAGGCTACGGTGCTCAGCTCAAACGCCTCTGGTGCAGAGATGAAGGTTCGATTGATGGAGACGGGGTTATGCCGGTCCCACAGATCGAAATAAAGATTATACGAGGACAGCGGATGCTTGGGCGAAATGTGAAAGGCATGTGGCTCAGCCGGCCTTAGAAAAATAAGCGTCCGATTATCAATCGGATACCGCTTGCCATTAACCTCCATTTCACCCGGTCCATCGGTAAAGAGGTGAATGGCGTAAACGCTGCAGACGCGCAGTTTTTCATTTGAGCTGCCGTCGTACAGGTAATACATAGAGTCACCGACATGGGGGGTAATCTCGTTTAGCTGTTTCAAGAGAGCTCCTCTTTCCTGCACCGATCTGCATAAAGTTAGCGGATTATTTGTCAAATCGATGGATCGTTAATCAAATACGAATCCCTATATAGATGATACAATAACTGCATTATTAACGATAGAGCTGATGAATGGTATACGGATAAATAAACAACATTATTAAAGGTGGCAAGCTTGGTGGAAGTCTGCAAAAGGAGGAATGTGCTTGCGGTTTAAAGATAAGGTTGTTCTCATCACCGGCGGCGGCTCCGGGATCGGCGAGGTAAGCGCGCGATTGTTCGCTGCGGAGGGCGCGCGCGTTGTGATTGCGGATTGGAACCAAGCGGAGGGGCAGCGTGCTGCCGACGAGCTGATTAAAAATGACGCTTTTATGAAAGGGCTTCCAAATGCGATTGCGATTCAGGCTGATGTTTCCCGGGAGGAAGCCGTGGCGGAGCTGATAGCCAAAACGATAACGTCCTTCGGACAGTTGGATGTGCTATTTAATAATGCAGCGGTCATTTGCCCGAAGCCGCTTGAGGAAATCGACGAGCGTTCCTTCGATCAGCTGTTTGCCGTAAATGTGAAGGGCGTCTATCTCATGATCAAGCACGCGATACCTCATTTGCGGCAAGCGAAGGGCGCAATTGTCAATATGGCTTCGCTTAACGGCCTTGTGGGTCAAAAGCAAAATCCGATCTATTCCGCTTCAAAGGGGGCCGTCATTGCGATGACCAAATCACTGGCGCTGGACTTTGCGGTTGATGGAATAAGAGTCAACTGCGTTTGCCCGGCAGGCGTGATGACGCCTCTATTAGAACAATGGACGAGAGAGCAGGCGAATCCTGCCGAAGCGGTTCAATCGCTCCAAGCGATGCATCCGCTTGGCCGTCCGGCAAGCCCGGAGGAGGTTGCGCACGCGGTATTGTATCTGGCATCCGAGCAGGCTGCTTTCATTACGGGAATCGCCCTGCCTGTCGAGGGCGGCGCATCGCTCGGTTATTAAACGAAATCAAGGGAGAGCTATCGATGAAAATTACAAAAGTAGAAACGTTTGTGCTCCATGTGCCGATTGATCCGCCAATTACCGACGCGATAAACGTTGCGACGCATTGGGGATTGTCAGGCGTCCGTATTTTTACAGACGAGGGTTATGTCGGATACGGCTACACGGGAACCTGTGCGCATGGCGATGATATGATCGTCGATACGATTGACCGATATTACGCACCGGAGCTGATCGGCAAGGACCCTTTTATGGTAAAGGAAATTTGGGATGATCTGCGGTACGGCAAGATGCACTGGATCGGCCGGGCAGGCATTACGCATATGGCGCTTGCCGCGGTAGATATTGCGCTGTGGGACATTATGGCGAAGGCCTCCAATAAACCGTTATGGCAATATCTTGGCGGACATAAGTCCAAGGGAATCAAAGCATACAACACGAACGGCGGCTGGTTGAACTGGTCGATGGAGCGCCTGCTGAAGGATGTAACGGAAATTGTCGAGCAGGGCTTTACGGGCGTCAAAATCAAGGTCGGCAAACCCAATCCGCACGAGGACTACGAGCGGGTAAAGGCGGTACGCAAAGCGATCGGCGACCAAACCATCTTCATGATTGACGTGAACCAGCAATGGAACATCAATACAGCCATGACTTGGGGCAAGAAGCTGGAGGAGTTTGATCTGTTCTGGCTGGAGGAGCCGCTTAATCCCGATGACATTCTTGGACATAAGAAGCTGGCTGATGCGCTGAACGTTCCGATTGCGCTTGGCGAGCATGTGTATTCGAAATATGCTTTCCGCGATTACATCCATCAAGGCGCAATCGAGTATTGTCAGGTTGACGTTACGCGGGTAGCAGGCATCACGGAATGGCTTCAGGTCGCTGGACTTGCTGCCTCGTACGACATTCCGATTTGTCCGCATGTCGGCGATATGGGCCAAATTCATCAGCATTTGGTAGCGGCAACGCCTGGGGCGATCATGCTGGAATACATCCCATGGATTAGATCGATTTTCGTTGAGCCGGCTACGGTCATTAACGGACAGTACGTGCTGCCGGAGCTGCCGGGAGCATCCACTGAAATTATTCCGCGCTATTTCGATGAATATCGCGTCAGATAGCGAGTGAGGGGGCATTGCGATGAGGCTGCAAGGCAAGATTGCACTCCTGACGGGAGCTGGCTCGGGAATCGGGAGAACGACGGCAGAGCTGTTCGCGAGAGAAGGCGCGACCGTAGTCGTCAACGACATTGATGAAGCGAAGGGGCAGGAAACGGTACGGGCTATTCAGGAAGGCGGGGGGAACGCATTGTTTCTTCATGCTGACGTAACGGACTCGGAATCGGTTCGCGCCATGGTAGAGAAGGCGGTTCAAGCTTACGCGGGAATCGATATTTTGTTCAACAACGCCGGGATCAGCGGAGTAGGGGCAATCCACGAGATTGAGCCGGAGGCTTGGGACCGCGTGGTGCAGGTTAACCTGCGCGGGGTGTTTCTGCCCTCGAAGTATGTGCTCCCTTATATGATGGAGCGAAGGTCGGGCAATATCATTAACATGTCCTCCTGCATAGCGGAGATCGGCTTAGCTCGCCGTGCCTCTTACTCGGCTACGAAAGGCGCCGTGCTGGCGCTGACCAAGTCCATGCAGGTAGATTACGCCAAATATAATATTCGAGTTAACGCGATTTTGCCGGGAACGATCATGACGCCGTTTGTTGAGCAATATTTGCAAAGCTCATATGAAGACCCGGAAGCAGCCATTGCAGCCATTAAGACGAGGCAGCTAAGCGGGAATCTGGGAAGACCCGAGGATGTGGCGAACGGGGTGCTTTTCTTGGCCTCCGACGAATCCTCCTTTATGATGGGTTCCCCGCTTTATATAGACGGCGGCGTCGTATTTGGCAAGGATGCCTGACGAATAAAAAAACGAGAGGATGGTTTGACATTATGAAGCTGGTAAACATAGAGCAGGACGGGCAGTTTAGACTCGGAGTAAAGCTGGACGGCGGTGTCCTTGATATTCAATCGGCGCTGGAGCGGCTTCCGGACCCAAACGTAAAGACGGATGTGATGGCTGTTATTGCAGGCGGCGCTGAGAGCATGGATACGCTGGCAGCCTATGTAGAGCATATTCTGCAATCCGCTGAACATGCCGAAGGCTTGCTTCTGCAGGAGGAGGACATCCGCTTTGGGCCGTGCGTGACGAGACCGAACAAAATCATTTGTGTCGGCTTGAATTACAGGCAGCATGCCATCGAGACGAATGCGCCTATTCCGCAATATCCGATTTTGTTCAATAAGTTTAACAACACGCTTACGGGTCACCACAAGGATATTGCCCTGCCGGAGCGAGTTACCTCGCAGGTCGATTATGAAGCGGAGCTTGTCATTGTCATTGGCAAGACGGCTAAATACGTAAGCAAGGATGAGGCGCTTCAGCATGTTTTCGGTTATTGCAGCGTCAATGATCTGTCGGCGCGGGATCTCCAAATGCGTACCCCGCAATGGCTGCTCGGCAAAAGCTGTGATGATTTCAGCCCGCTTGGGCCATATCTCGTCACGGCAGACGAAGTTCCGAACCCGAATGACTTGGAGATCAAATGCGTCGTGAACGGAGAAGTCCGTCAGCATTCGAATACATCCGATATGATCTTTCCTTGCGATGAGGTAGTCAGCTATATTTCGCAGCATATGACGCTTGTTCCTGGCGATATCATTCTGACGGGGACGCCGGAGGGCGTCGTGCTCGGCTACCCGGAGGAGCAGCGGGTTTACCTGAAGGACGGCGACGTGGTAACGATTGAGATCGAGCGCTTAGGAAGCCTGACCAACCGCCTCGTAAGCGAAACGTATTCTAATTAATAGCGAAAGGATGGGAACAGAATGAAGCAAGCGAAGCTGTGGTATTCAGGGCCTGGAGCGGGCTGGAAGCAAGGACTGCCGATCGGAAACGGGAGGATAGGCGCCGTTATCCATGGGGGAATCGAGCAAGAAATTTGGAGCATGACGGAATTGACCTATTGGTCGGGCAAAGCGGAGCGCATTCCGGGCAGCGGCGGAGGAAAAGCCGAGCTGGAACGGATGAGAGAGGCATTTTTTAAAGGAGATTATAACGAGGGAGATCGGCTTGCCAAGCAGGGGCTGCAGCCTAAAAAGCAGAACTTCGGCACAAACCTAACCGTATGCGATGTGATCCTGCGCTTTGATCAGCAAGGAGAAAGCTTGAAGCGTGAGCTTTGCTTGGAAAAGGCGCTCGCGCAGGTTACCTATACCTGCTCGGACTATACGGTTACTCGGGAGACGTTCGCTACGCATGCCGATGGCATCGTCGTATCGCGCATCGGGAGCGAACGGGCAGGAGCGGTATCTTTCTCGCTAAGCATGCAAGGACGCACAGGCGACTTTGCCGCGGAGACCAAGGATAGCTCTACGATCGCGTTTAACGGCCAAGCGACGGAAGACGTGCACAGTGACGGGAAATGCGGTGTGTTTTGCAGGGGCGAGGTTAAGGTTGTTGTTCAAGGCGGCAGCGTTCATGGCAGGGGTAATGAGATCGTCGTAACGAATGCGGATGAAGCCATTATTTATTTTGCCATCCATACCGATTATGGCAAAACCGATGATCGGTGGACGAAGGAAAGCGAGGCGCAGATTGCGGCGGCCATTGCCAAAGGCTACGCGCGTCTCAAAGAGGATCACATTGCGGATTACCAGGCCTTGTACGCGCGGGTATCCGTGGATTTAGGCGATACCGAAAGCGCCGAGCTTCCGACAGACGAGCGGATGCGGCTGTTTCAAAAAGGGCAGCATGATGATCTGGATTTGGTCGCTTTGTTTTTCCAATACGGCCGCTATTTGACGATTGCCGGCTCGCGCGAGGATTCGCCGCTGCCGCTGCATCTGCAGGGTGTATGGAACGACGGTGAAGCGAACCGCATGGCTTGGAGCTGTGATTACCACCTGGACATCAATACGCAGATGAACTACTATCCGACCGAAATAAGCAATCTAGCAGAATGTCATGTTCCTTTAATGAATTATATTGAACGCTTGTCGGCTGCGGGCAGGCAGGCGGCGGAGGATTTCTACGGCTGCGAGGGCTGGGTGGCGCATGTCTTCTCTAACGCATGGGGCTTCTCGGCACCAGGCTGGGAAACCGGCTGGGGACTTAACGTAACGGGCGGGCTCTGGATCGCTATGCATCTCAAGGAGCATTATGAATACGGGCGGGACCAGACGTTTTTGACGGAGCAGGCTTATCCGGTTATGAAGGAAGCGGCTGCCTTTTTCCTTGATTATATGACGGTGCATCCAAGCAGCGGCTGGCTGGTTACGGGGCCTTCCAACTCGCCCGAGAACAGCTTCTATCCGAGCAACCGCGCGGACGGAGCGCAGCAGCTGTCGATGGGCTCGACGATGGATCAGGTGCTGGTACGAGATCTATTCACCTTTTGCCTAGAGGCGGCTGAGCTGCTGAATACGGATGCCGAGCTTCAGGAAAGGCTTAAGCGAGCGATAGCCTTATTGCCTCCGCTGCAGATTGGCAAAAAGGGGCAGCTGCAGGAATGGCTTGAGGATTATGAGGAGGCGCAGCCGGAGCATCGCCATCTTGCGCATTTGTTCGCTTTATATCCAGGCAATCAAATTACGCCGCTGAAAACGCCCGAGCTGAGCGCTGCCGCAAGGCAAACGCTGCTCGGCAGAATGCAGACCGATGAGCTGGAGGATATCGAATTTACGGCCGTGCTGTTTGCCACAGGCTTCTCGCGTTTGTTTGAGGGTGACCGTGCGCTGAGGCATATCACTCATTTAATTGGGGAGCTGTGCTTCGATAATATGCTGACGTACTCGAAGGCCGGCGTTGCTGGTGCGGAGACGAATATTTTCGTAATAGACGGCAATTATGGCGGTACGGCAGCTGTTGCGGATATTCTCCTCCAAAGCCATGCCGGCGAGATTCATCTGCTGCCTGCGCTGCCGGGCGCATGGTCTGAGGGCTCGTTTAAGGGACTGCGGGCAAAAGGAAATATGGAAGTGGATGCAGCCTGGGCAAACGGCGAGCTGACGGAAGCGGTCATTCATGCGTTCTCGGCGGGGAATACGCTCGTGCGTTTCGGTGATCGGACAGTGCCAATCACGCTGGTACCCGGTCAATCTTATCGATTTGATAAAGACCTGCAAATCATAGAACGACAAGAGGCGGTTCATTAGCCAGTGAGATAAGCGATGAAGACAACTACGCGCTTCTAATAGTAGTTGTCTTTTCGCGTCATTAGGTTATTATGAATGAGCGAACCTTTTTTTGCTGTGCAACGTTCTTCTTGTTTCAATTATGTAAGCGCTATTATTTAGAGGAGGTGGGTTGGCTGTGCCAAAGTACTCAACGATATTCCGTAAATTTCTTATTTCCTATTTGATAATTTTGATCATTCCAAGCATAGCGGGCTATGTTTCCTATCGAACTTCAATCGCGGTAACGCAATCCATCTCTATCGAGAATAGCGTTACGCAGCTTCAGCGAAGCCAGGAAATTTTGGAGAGAAGGATGGTCGAGGTCGAGGGCTTCACCAGGCAGCTCGCCTTGAACCCGGATTTAAATAAATTAATGAACGAGAAGAAAATCGGCGATGAGGTTAACGTATACGGCATTTGGAGCATGGTGAAGCAGGTCACGCCTTTTAGCCAAACGAATGATTTTTTGCAAAATTACTTTATCTACTTAAATAATTACGATGTCATTTTCACGCAGGGCTCAGCGTATTTCCGACCGGAGCATTATTATCAAAACTTCCGGTACACCGATCTTACGCTGGAGGAATGGAAGGCTGAGGTACTGKATAAAACGCATCGCAGCGAAATTATGCCGCTCAGCTCCTTTATGAGCAATTTAAAGAAAACCTCAGTCATTACTTATATGCAGTCGCTTCCGCTCGACAGCTTCAGCGGCTCATCGCCGGCTACCGTGGTTGTCATCATTGATGAGAAAAATATTTCGAATTTACTAGCCGGTTTGGAAGACCGCTACGGCGGCTGGGCTCATATCAGCGATGCGCAGGGGAACACGGTGGGGCTGCGGGGTATAAGCGAGGCAGATGCGAAGAGTCTGTCGTCGGACGCCAAGCTTGTACAGGATAAGACCAGCCAATTTTATAATGACGATCTCGTCATCACGATTCATTCCGAAAAGAACGGCTGGACCTATAGAGCGGGAGTCCCGCGGCAAGTGCTGATGGAAAACGCGAATCAAATCAAGCATATTACTTGGCTTGTGACCGGCATAGCTTTGCTGCTCGGCTTGCTGGCGGGCTTACTGCTTTCTTACCGAAACAGCGCACCGATCAATCGGCTGCTTGGCGTGATGAAGGAGCATTTCGGCAAAGAAGGCATAGCGGAACGAAACGAGTATGACTTTTTGCAAGGCAATATATCCAATATGATAACAAGCAATCGGCAGCTGGAGAATGAATTAAAGCGCCAGCTTCCTTTAGTAAGAGACGGCTTCTTGAAACGATTGATTGCGGGTGAATTTCAAACCTCGGAAGAGATTTCGGCAGCCGCGGCGCAAGCGGGCATGAGCCTTGCTTCGAGCGAAGGATATGTCGGTATTTTGCAAATTAACGGCTATTCGGGGATGGACAGCGTTGAAATCCTTAATGAGCTTTACGCGGCTAGGCTCATCTTGAAGCAAGCCTTATCCGAGCTGGTCAGCGAGCTGCCCGTGACGGATCTGGGCTCGGATCGAATCGTAATGATTTGGACGACACTGGACGAGGATTCTGGCAGCAGCGGATTGAAACAACGAATGACCCATACGCTGGAGATGCTGTCCCATATCGCGTACACCGATTACAAAATTTCAATTACAGCTGCTTTCGGAGAGGCTTTCCAGGCCGTGATTGAAGCGAGCCATTCTTATGAGCAGGCGAAGCAAACGCTGGAGTATGCCGATTTCACGAGCAAGCAAAGCATTCTATGGTTTAGCGATTCCAGGCTTGAAACGGCAACCTATTACTATCCGCTCGATATTGAACAGCGCTTGATCAGCACGATTCGCGCAGGCGATCCGGATGAGGCGAAGCGGATGGTGCTGTCCGTTATGGAGAAAAACACGGAAAACCATCAGCTTTCTCCAGAGATGAAGCAGCAGTTGGTAGGAGAGCTGAAGGGTACGCTGCTGAAGCTGCTGGATCAAAAGGCGTTTATGGAATTAAGCCTGCAGCATACGCTGAAAAATCAAATCATCGCCATTCAGCCCTCCAATGCGCTGGGCGTCATTCAGGATGAAATGATTGAAATTGTAAATTCGTTATGCAGTGTGATCAACAGCAAAAAAAATCATGCCCATATTCAAACGGTAGAGGAAATCAAGCGGTTTATCGCAGAAGCCTACGGCGATTCCGAGCTGACCTTATACCGGATCGCGGAGAAGGTGGAGCGTCCGGAAAAATATATATCGCAATTGTTCAAGGAGGTTACGGATTTCAACGTATCTGATTACCTCGAGATGATTCGGATCGAGCATGCATCCCTTTTGCTGCGGACGGAAGCGTGTACGGTCGATGAGATTGCGGCGCGCGTCGGCTATAACAGCTCACATTCGTTCCGCAGAGCTTTTAAACGGGTGATGGGCATTGCTCCAAGCTCCTATAGACAATCAATTAATATCTAAGCGTTCAGCCGCGCGGCATCTAAGGAGTGAATGATGATGAAAAGAAGCCTGATAATCTTAATCGCGCTTCTATGTGCGGTTACCATGCTGCTGGCGGCATGCTCGCTGGGCGAGGGGGCAGCAGGAGAGGACACGGCTGCCCACCAGCCTGCGCCGGTTGAGATTAATGTGTTCGCTCAGCAGGAAACGGGCATTGATCTGAAAACGAATGATTTTACCAAATTAATCGAAAAGAAATTCAATGTGAAAATCAATTGGGAAAGCATCTCGCCGGACGGCTCCAAGGAGAAGCGGCAAATTTCGCTCGCCGGCGGAGACTATCCGGATGCCTATATTTTAACCGCCTATATTGACCAGTTCTCGCAATCGGATTTGTTGAAGTATGGGAAGGAAGGCGTAATCCTGCCGCTAAACCCGTTAATTGAGCAATATGCACCGAATATCAAAGCGGCGATGGCGAAGGATTTGACTTTAAAAGCATTCAATACGGCGCCTGACGGCAATATATATGGTCTTGCCGCATACAGCCAATGCTTCCACTGCTCCTATCCGAACAAAATGTGGGTGAATACCAAATGGCTCTCGAAGCTCGGACTGGAGCTGCCCAAAACGACGGCTGAATTCAAAGCGATGTTGGAGGCGTTCAAAAAATCCGATCCTAACGGCAACGGCATACCGGACGAGGTGCCGTTAAGCGGATCGATCGAGGATTTTGGCGTCCGCATTATTCCGTATCTCATGAACGGATTTATTTATGATGATGACCGCAATTATTTGGCCATGAACAACGGGAAAGTGGATATGGTAGCGAATAAGCCGCAGTGGAAGGAAGGCCTTGCCTACATTAAAACATTGTACGATGAAGGCTTGATTGATCCAGGAGCGTTCATCCAAAATGCAGAAGCGTTAAAAAGAATCGGTGATAACGCGAATGAACCTATTCTGGGCGCCGCAGCGGGCATGCATCCCGCTATTTTCGTTGGCGAGCGGATGAAGGATTACGCGCCGATTCCGCCGCTTACCGGTCCTTATGCGGCAAACGCTACTTTTGAAGGGAGCGGCATACAGCCGGGGGCGAAATTCGTTATTACCAATAAAGCAAGCAAGGAAGCGCAAATCGCTTTAATCCGAATCATCGATTATATTTATACGCCGGAGGGTCAAACGATCGCGCAATCCGGCCTTGAGGGGGTTGGCTGGAGAAGGCCGACAGCAGGCGAGGCGGCGCTCGGCGAAGGTGTGGAGCCGAAGTTTGCAAGCCTAATCCCGATAAATAATGCGGAGCCTACCAATTCCGGCTGGAGCGGGATGGCGCATTTTTATATGCCGAGAGAATACCGCGACAGCTGGGTGGCAAGCAAGGATATTTATGCGCTCGACGGCTACGAGCGCAGGCTTATTGAAGCGACACAGCTTTATGAGGGTCATGAGCCAGCTGAAATGTTTCCAATCTGGACAATTTGGCTCGATCCGGAAGAAGCGGACGATGTAGGAATATTGCATACGAACCTGACCAACTATATTGATCAAAGCGCGCTTCAGTTCATAACCGGGGATTTGAATTTAGATAAGGATTGGGACAGTTACGTGAATGGCTTAGAGAATATGCAGGCCCAGCGATATATTGAAATGATGCAAAAAGCATATGATCAATCGGGAAAAATAAATAAAATGTGGTAGTGCTGTATTGGGAAGAGGCAAGGCAGGCATGGAGGCGCTTAGGGGGATATTTTAGCAGCAACGGTTGAGCAGCCGAATGGGCCCTCCTGAATGTAGGAGGGCTTTTTTTCTTGCGAGTAAGCTGAAATTGATTACAAGTCGAAAAGGGGATTTACGATGAGCAATTTCGAAGAGCAAACGGACGATTATGTTAAGCTTCGCCGAGGCTTGCCCAACCTGAATAAAAAGCTGGCCGGCAAAGAGCCTATTGTCGTCGCTTTTCTAGGGGGCTCCATCACGGAGGGCTATGGCGCCTCAGTGCCAGATGAGACCAGCTGGCGGGCGTTGACTGAGCATTTATTGAAGGAACGGTTTTCCGCTGCGGGGGTGACATGCATAAATGCAGGAGTTGGCGGGACGAATTCGACGTTTGGTGCTTTTCGCTTAAAAGAGCATGTGTTGCATCAGGGTGGGATTGATTTGTTATTTGTGGAATTCAGTGTTAATGACGGCGGGGATCGCGATGAATCCATTCGGGGAATGGAGGGCATCGTGCGGCAGTGCAGGCGGCTGTCGCCCCATGCAGATATCTGTTTGGTGTACACAGCGGCGGAAAAGAATTTGTCAGCAGAAACGCCTTTTAACATAGCTGTTCATGAGGAGGTTGCCTCACGCTACGATCTTCCTTCCGTTAACCTCGCTGCCCGTATCTATGCGCGGATAGAGGCAGGGCAGGCATGCTGGGAGGAGCTTGCTCCTGACCTCGTCCATCCGAATGATGCGGGCTATGCGCTTTACGCTCAGGATGTAAGGGAGTTTTTGAATACGGCTCTCACGGGTGATGTTCAATCTATCGGGTTGCCATCGAGCTTGGCTCTTCCTTCGCCTCTAGATGATAGAAACTATGAGCACGGTGCCATGTTGAATGTTCGAGAGGTAGCGGCTTCACATGTTGGCTTCACGCTCAAGGAGATGGTGTCAGAGCCGCTTATGAACTGGCGATACGATACCGAGCATCTTTACACGGACAGTGAGCTGGCCTTGCTGTCGTTTATCGCAAGCGGAGAGAGCGCGGGGCTTTTGATATTTTGCGGGCCGGATAGCGGCATATTTGAGTATTCATTAGACGGAATAATATTTCATCAGGTGAATTTATTTGACGAATGGTGCTTGGGAGCATTTCGGCCAGTCATTGCTATGTTTCCTCTCCGGGGGGATGATCGGGATGATCAAATAAGCCATATTACAATAAGGAATACGGGGCTGAAGGATGAACGCAGCTCGGGGACAACACTTCGTATATTGAAGCTGCTTAGCGGCTGATCAATAGAGAATAAAGACGAATACCTTAGGAAACCCTGGGTATTCGTCTTTATGCTGCCTTTTAGCGTAAATATTTGTCCTTAGAACTGGATTACAACCATCTGATGACATGACCATGAGGGAACGCTATAGCTCACCGTACCTTGCTCCTGAGTGAAAGGGAGGGCGGTATTTTGCGGTGCTAAATAAACCTCGCGGACAGGCTCTGAAACCGAGATGGAGACCTTCGTATCCGAAAGGCAAGGCAGATCTTCGATGACCTCCACATTTTGCCCTCTCCGAACCGGCGAAGCGTACAGCAGATGATTAATGAAACGGTTTGATCCAGGCTGGGCCTGCAGCGTTGTAATGCCCTGCGCCGGCAGGCTTGAGCGAAGCGATTTATTGGCAATCAGCCGATCCAGCGCATAACAAATGATCTCTTTGACAGGAAGGCTGCCCTTAACCGCGTAATCCTCAAACATATTCCAGGAAATATAAATGCCGTCAGGTCCTTCCGTCATGCCGGGACCCGCATCCTGCATATCGGACGGCGTATGCTGATGCGAGCAGAACGTAAACAGCTCCCGATTGAAATATGCATTTTCCCGGCTGCCAAGAGCAGTGCCGCTCGGCGTCAGTGCAACCTCCTGTCCCTCGGCATAAAGGACGAAGGAAGCATTTTGGAGGGAGGGCAGCTCAAATGCGGGTTTGAAATAGGAAGGCTTAAAGGCGGAGACCCCTTGCCATTTCGCGCCTAAATCCAATTCAAACCGGGTCCCGTCAAGCGATAGTCCTGAACGTCCGGTTGCCAGCACTTTGCCGCCCTGCGCGAGAAAGGCTGTCAGCTTTTCCTTGATTTGACCGGTTATGACGATAGCGTCGGGTAACAGAATAACCTTATATTTTGCCATGTCAGCTTGAACATCAATGACATCAAAGAGATAATGCCCTTCCAGCAAGATTCTTGCTGCCCCGGTATCGGAATGCTTGTTGTGTTCGTCAATGGGGCTGCCCCCAGGCTGTGTGGATGCTGCTTCGACGGATAATAGAGCGATATCGGCAACGGATGCTGTATCCCGGCACCATTCCTCCTTCTCGGCAACTTCCTTGTAAGCCTCACCGATTAGAACATAGGTTGCGCGGTCCATTAAACCGGCAGGATGAAGCTGGTCGCCTATTGAGCAGCGTGCCCCATTGGCGAGGCTAAGCGCCGCTTCATACCGCAACGCATTCGGATGCTTATATCCCCCGAATTCTCCCCAAGACGTATGAAACTTGCCGGTCATGCCAAGGAAATTTATGCCCAAGGTCTGAGCGTAACGTGCCGAAAGCGGAAAATGGTCATAGCCCCATCCGCCCGTAGGCAGCGATTCAAGCTCCAAATGTGTATTCAATTGGACAAGATCACGACGGCCTCGATCAATGTGTCCGTTATTGTGAAAAACAGGCAAGCCGGGCTTGATGGAATGAACAGTCTCGTTCATTCTCGCAGCATAGTTGAAATACGTCTCTTCCCACATTTTTTTCATGTCGGCCGTATTGCGCGGATGGGAGCCTCGTATGCGAATATCGGCAATGCAATATTGGCAATAACACTCGCGAATGCCCACAATATCAAGGAAGATGCCATCGGCATCATAACGGGTTACTACCTCCTGCACCTGAAGAGCGAGTAAGTCTAAATAGGGTGAATTCATGCAAAATTGATGATAGCCAGGCGTCATGAAATCAGGTGCCCAGTTGGTCCTTTCGTTCTGGTCGCGGATCAGCCATTCGGGATGGCTGCGGGCAAGCTTCTCGTCTAGGCCAGCTGATAAATAAACCGGCGTTTTAACGCCGATCTCATGCGCCGCTTCGATTTGTTCCCCGAGCAAATCGAAGGATAAATGGGGATGGGTTTCATTCGCTTCGGAGGGGTGGTAAGCCCAGCCGTGATGGCATTTGGAGAACACGGTAATGGAATCTACATATCCAGTTCGGAGCATGTCTTGAAATTGCTGCTTGGAAAAAGCATTTCCTATGCCCTTGATCGCTTCTGAGGTATGGAAATCGAGATGAACCTGACGGAAATTCATGTCTTACGTCCCCCTATTAGTAGAATGAAAGAGTAGATGATATCTACCACACTAAAGGAAACAAAGGCAGGATACAGCTGACAATAGCGACTTTATATAGTACAATTTCTGCATCTTTGTTTTGGAGGTGCTTAGGGATGCTCGTACTTGAAATACAAACGCCGCCAATGCCGCTGCTGGCCGCAATCGGTCATGCGTTTTGGCCTCCGGGCGTGATACATGCCCAACGCCAATTCGAAGTATTTGATTTGCTCGTTTGCGCAAAAGGCGCATTATACATAGAAGAGGATGGTATTAGCTACGAGATTGAGGCAGGAATGCTGCTTGTGCTTGAGCCCGGAAAAACGCATCGCGGGTATCGGCCAAATGATATAGAGACCGAAGTATACTGGATTCATTTTGACTATCCGCTGCCCTCGGAGCCGATTTTAAAGGAAAAAACAAATTGGCAGCAGCCGCTGCTGCAGCGAACGGACCAAGATATCATTCCTTATCCCGCAACGCTTCATATTCCTAAATTCGCAGCGATAGATTTACGCACGGTTTTGCCGCTGCTGGACAAGATGCTCAGCTTGCATCAAGTGCTTACACGCCGCAGAGCTTTTGAACTGCAGGTGCTATTCGGGGAGCTTTTGGTCCAATTGCAAAATGGATGGATAAAAAACAGCTCGCAGGCTCGTTCGTATTTTCTTTCCGAAAAGGTTGCATCCTACTTAGAAAGCCAAATAGAACAACCGTTTGACTCTGCGCGGATGGAGCATGACCTGCATTATCATTTCGATTATTTGGCACGCTGCTTAAAGCAATATACGGGGATGAGCCCATGCAGTACCGTCATCATTTACAGATCGAGCGCGCGAAGCGGCTGCTCGCTCATTCCGAGCTGCCGCTGAAGGAGATCAGCGAGCAGTGCGGACTTGCGGACTACACCTATTTCACTCGCCTATTTAAGAGGCAAACGGCGTTAACACCCGGTGAATACCGCAAGCTGAAGCAGGTATTCCGTTTGGATGAAGGAGAGCATTCCAATAAAGACCCGCTATAAGCTCAAAAAACCTTGTTACGCTTAAACAAAATAGGTTTTGTAGGCGTTTTCTTGTGGATACGCCCCTTTGCGGTTTTTGAACAATTGGTAAAGGAGGCGTATAGTGGGTACTAGTGAGTTAGAATCGGATATTGATCAGCAGGGCAAGGAGGATGACCAAGTTGCAATCATGGCAGCGTACAATGTGGATTCTTTGGTTCGGCGTATTGTTTTGCAGCTCAAGCTACACGATGTCGGTTCCTTTCCTGCCGTTGTTTCTCTTTGATTTGGGCGTGCCGGAGAGCTCTGTTAACCTATGGGCAGGTGTTGTACATTCCTCGGCCTTTCTTGTCGGGGCCGTGATGGCGCCTTTGTGGGGATTGCTTGCGGACAAGTATGGGAAGCGGAAAATGGTCATTAGGGCAGGACTCAGCTTAGCCGTTATCTATTCCTTAATTGCATTTGTGCAGACGCCGTGGCAGCTCGTCGGCGTTAGAATGCTGCATGGCTTCGTAGGCGGCTTCGTCCCGGCATCCATGTCGATTGTAGCTACGGTCGCGCCGAAGGAGAAGCTGGGCTGGAGCCTTGGCATGATGCAGGCGGGTACGATGACCGGCGGTATTCTCGGTCCGCTTTTTGGCGGTCTGCTGGCGCAAGCCTTCGGTTTGCGGAGGTCCTTCGTTGTAGCAGCTATCATCATATTGGCTGCGACAGTGGCAGTCATTATTTGGGTGAAAGAAGGTAAAGCGGAGGCGACGGGAGAGAAAAAAGAGAAGCCGGTCACGTACCGTATGGCTTTCCGCAACCGTGCCCTTATGAGCATGCTAATGCTGCTCGCGTTGTTCCAGCTTTCGGTGAATATGATTCAGCCGCTGCTTACCCTGCATATCGCCAAGCTGCAAGGCGGATTGCAAGGAGCGGTATTGTCAGCGGGCTTTGTGCTCTCTCTTATCGGGATCGCCGGCATTTTGGCTTCGCCGATCTGGGGTAGGCTGGGCGAGAGAAAAGGCTATTACCGCATTCTCGTCGTATGCTTGCTCTGTGCCGGACTGGTCGTAAGCACGCAGTTTTTTGTACAGGATTTATGGCTGTTTGCGGTTGTGCAGTTCGTATTCGGCTTGTTTATGGCCGGGATATCTCCAATCGTCAATACGCTTGTTGTGCAGAGCACAGATGAGCAGTTTAGAGGCAGATCGTTTGGCCTGACCACGAGCGCCAATCAATTCGGGTCCATGCTTGGACCTCTAATCGGCGGTTTGCTTGGACTGGCAGTCGGTATCCACTGGATATTCGTCGCCACAGGAATGATCATGTTCGCGGCAGGCATAAGCATTTGGCTGCGGCGCCGGCATGAGCTTGGGCGAGCAAAGACAGCTGCCAAAAGCTAGATTGAAAATACATAAAAAAGCTAGTCGGCTCTTAATGAGAGCGGCTAGCTTTTTTTGAAAATATAAGAGAATATAAATTTCAATCTTATACGATGCTTATATTTCACCGCGAAACGAGCTTTTGCTGCAAGGACGGCGTCAGCCGTTTACGCTTGACGCTTGGAAGCAGTTATCTCTTAGGTTTCACCACTTCTAGTGAGCCGGAGGAAAGTGTGCCTTTGTGCAAAACCGCTTCGCGCTTCGGCAGCCGAGCGACCGTCTCGGCTGAGCAGCTTGCCGCAACAAGCACGGCGGTTGCGGCATCGCCAACCTTTGGCCATACTTGCTTGCCCGACTCGTCTAAAGGTGTAATGCCACCGGTTGCGAGAGAAATAGCTCTAGATAAGTTGTATTCGCTTGACCAGCCGTATAACTGCGCGGCAAGATGCGATTTTTGCAGCGTATCGCCGATGCCGAACGGTGACCAGTGATCGGTGATGCTGTCATTGCCAAGCAGGACGTTAACCTTTTGCTTCTGAAGCAGAGGGATCGGCATGACGCTTTTTCCGATGGGCACGGAGGAAGCGATGGATATGCCGAGCGAAGCCAGGCGATCCGCCATTTCAATATCGGCGCCTGCCGTCAGAGAAGCGAGCGAGAAAGCGTGGCTGACCGTAACCTTCCCTTGAAGGCCAGCCTCCTCGGTCAGTTCGGCCAAGCGGCGGATGGCCTTGATTCCCGTTTCTCCTCCCTCATGGAGATGAATGTCGATGCCAGCTTTATAATCCACCGCGATTTGTACCATCGTATGCAGCGATTTTTCCATATCGACGTCCACTAAGGTAGGATCTAATCCGCCGACATGCGTGACACCGAGCTGCATGGCATCGCGCATAATGCTCTCAACATTGGAGCGGAGCAGGCCATGCTGCGGAAAAGCAACGATTTCATGCGAGATTTTATCCGAATAGTTAGCTAAGGCCAGCTTCAAATTCTCTAAATTTTTGAGGCCTACGGTCGGATCGATGTTACAGTGGCTCCGAACGTAGGTTGACCCGTAGCCCAATATAAGCTCTATGAGTTTTTCGGCCCGTGCCTGAGCGGTTGGCAGCAGCTGCGGGAGCAAGGTTTGTTCCTCGATAATCCGGTCGAAAATGCCATTTTTCGTCGGTCTGACCGCCCGCCATGGCCCTCCGTAAAAGGTCTTATCCAAATGGATGTGCATATCCCGGAAGGAAGGCAGGAGCAGCATGCCCTTTGCGTCGTAACAGTCGATGGTTTTGCCGTAAGCGGCTTTTGTATCGAGTATTTTAGTAATTTTACCTTTGTCGATTTGCAGGTTGCGAAGGACGGTTTCGGTTGCGACAACCTGCCCGTTCTCATATTTATATCCGCTCTCCAGACGTACGTTTAACAGCATATAGGAGCTGTTTTTCCCTGGTTTTTTGGACTTTGAATCCTCTTTCTTCGCTTCGGCGGCTGCGCTGGCGGAATCGGGGGAGAAAAGGCCCATGGTGCCCATAACGCCAATAACGGCAGACGCACCGCCTATTTTGCTGACGTTGCCAATAAACTCTCTGCGGGACAAGCCTTTATTTTCTTGATCCATCTATAATTCCTCCTCTAATCTCTTTTTTTGTTTGCCCATTTTGCAAGGGGGAAGCTCGCTTCGAACAAAATGACTAATGGGATGAGCACGATGAAGGCGGATAAAAAATCGGGTGGTGTCAGTATGGTAGACATGGTAACTAAAATGACATAAGCGAATTTTCTGCATTTCCGAAGACGCTCTGGCGTAACAAGTCCAAGCCTGGCCAAAAAAATAAGCACGATCGGATATTCGAAGGCAAGGGACAACGGTAAAATGATGCGTAAAAGAAATTGAATATATTGCGCGGCTCCGTAAGTTTCAACCAAACCCATGGAGCGGGTAACGGAAGACGCGAACTGGACAGCCATCGGAAAAACGATAAACCAGCTGAAGGCAAGCCCGATAAGAAATAACAGAAACGCGAACGGGATAAGCCAGGGAAGTGATTTACGTTCTTTCAAAGTCAAAGCCGGCTTAACGAACAGCCAAACCTGAAGCAAAATAAACGGAATGCAGGCGCCGACGCCTATCACAACTCCAGTTTGCACGTAGAGCTGCAGCGCGTCAAATGGCGAGAAGGCATTCCATAGAATCGGCTGGGCAGGCGAATAGGATTGCTGCAAATAGGCCAGGACGGGGCGGACCAGCGCAATACCGCCGCATAAGGCAAAGGCAAACATAATCAGGATATAAATGATTCTTCTGCGCAGCTCGGTTAAATGATCAATGAGACTCGGTTGTGTCAGCATGGGGTAAGCCCTCCTAACCATTCGCCGCGGAGCTGGTCCTACGCTTCTTGGCGCTGTGCCTGATCTCCGCAGTCATCCAACCGATCTCCATTTGCTCGCTGATCTCGACCAGCTTCTCAATATCACGGAAGGAATATTTGCGAGTGCCTCCGATGGTTCGTTTAGGGCAAATAAGCTTGCGAATTTCATAGTAACGAATTCGTCTTTCCGATAATCCGGTCAGCTCGCTTACCATTCCGATATTCATGACTTGTTTATCCATAAACGACATGATGACAGCTCCTTTTGCTATGTGTTGGCGTTGCAAAAGCCACTCCCTTCTATTCGTGTAATAATTACTGACGCAAACTAGATGTGTACCTAATGATAATGATGGAGATATAAGCTGTCATTAGATCATGAACCCAACATTTCACAATGGAATTAGACGGATCGTACAACCAGAAATTTGCTTCTATATTATGAAATTTCTCCTTTAAAAAACCGTGTCATATTATCTGACATACTCCGAGACACCCCGAGTGGCTTCTGCTATTGTGAAGACATCGCAGTCGATTCCCATAACTAAGAATGAGGTGATGTGCCATGCTGCAAAGTATTGGATTACCAGGGTTAATCATGATTCTAGTCGTCATTTTAATCGTATTCGGGCCCTCGAAGCTCCCTGAACTCGGGCGGGCGGTTGGCCGTACGCTGCATGAATTCAAAAGCTCCGCGCGCGAGCTCGTAACGGAGAACAAGGATGAACAGGAAAGCAAAGGCAGCGCATAAGAGAGAGGCTGTTCCTTCAGATTCATGTCTGAGGGGGCAGACTTTTTTGCAGGTCAAATGCTTTTTGGGAAAAAAGAATCCATAGGGGGCGGGCATTCGGAATTAGCTTTGGATTAATTTGTAAATGAGATGGGTGTGCTCGTTTCTATTTGATCCAAAGTCTGTTATTCTACTGATTGATGGAACTTTGGACGAAGGAGTGTGCCGCTATCAAGCCGGTAACTGTCTATGATATTGCTAGGGAAGCTAACGTCTCGGTAGCCACTGTGTCGCGTGTAATCAATAACACGGCACCGGTTAAAAAATCGACGAGAGACCGTGTGATGGAGCTGATAACGAAGCATCAGTTTCAGCCGAATGCGCTTGCGAGAAGCTTGTTCAAAAAGGAAACAGGGATGATTGGCGTCATATTGCCGGATATTACAAATCCTTTTTTTCCAGAGGTGTTGGCTGGCCTCGATCAGGAGGCGCGCAGCAAAGGGTATACGTTTTTTTTATGCGATACGGTATCGACGAATGGCGACTCAGCAGAGCAGTATGTGCGGGAATCGCAATATTTGAACATCCTTATGGAGAAACAGGTAGACGGCATTGTGATGATTGGTGGAAGAATCAATCTAGCAAAGCCGAGCAAGGAGCTGGTTAGCGAGGTTGTGGAAGCAAGCAAGCGGGTACCGCTGCTGCTCATTAACGGGAGCCTGCCCGGGGAGGGCATGACCCGCGTGTATACCGATGAGCTTGAGGGAGCAGAGCTTGCGACGCAGCATCTCATCGATCTTGGGCATAAGAATATTGCTTTTGTCGGCGGGTATAGTCATATGTCCAACACGGCGCAGCGAATTCGGGGCTTTGTCAAAACAATGGAAAAAAACGGGCTGCGGACCCGCAAGGAATGGATAATCGGCGGAGGCTTCTCCGTAGAGAACGGCAAGCTGTTCATGAATCAGCTGCTTGAGCTGCCGGAGCTTCCAACCGCTATTTTTTGCGCGAACGATCTATTAGCCATCGGTGTGATGAAGACGGCCCATAAAGCAGGAATCCGAGTGCCGGAGGAACTGTCGCTGATTGGCTTTGATGATATCCCTTACGCCTCGAACAGCATACCGGAGCTGACTACGATTTCTTTGAAATGCTATGATGTTGGGCGGGCTGCAGCCGAGCTGCTCCATCAGATGATTACCAAAAACAAGGTGAGCAAAAGCACGAAATTAAGGCCTGAGCTGGTTGTCAGAGAGTCTACGGCTCCGCCGCGAGAAACGAATAACGCTTAAGAATCAGTTTTAAAATAATGATTGACAACGCTTACATTTGTGAATAAAATCAAGTTGTCGAAAGATTATATGGTGTCGCCGTTAAGAATGTAACCCGTTACATGATCAGCTAGGCCTCTTCCTACAAAACAGTTATCCCATTGATACACTTCAGAGTACCGTGCAGATTCACGTTCTGTTTATACCGGTCATTGAGAGTGTATTTATTTTTCTCTAATAATGTAACCCGTTACATGAAACGGGTTGCATATTTCAAGCTTTTAACCTATTTCATTGGAGGTTATATCATGTTCATGGATATTGAAGCCAGAGCAGCCGTGCAATTTGATGCGGATGCCGTGAAAATTGGGGACACCTCACATATTTTGCTTTGCGCATCCTTGTTTTACTTCCGCATTCCAAGGGAGCTTTGGAAGGAACGGATGGCACAGCTCAAAGCATTCGGTTATAACAGCATCGATGTTTACTTTCCGTGGAACTATCATGAAACAGCGGAAGGGAAATGGAATTTTAGCGGTGAGCGCGATGTAACCGAATTTTTAGCGGCGGCGGCGGAAACGGGCTTATATGTCGTTGCCAGACCGGGACCTTATATTTGCTCCGAATGGGATGGCGGCGCCTTACCGGCTTATCTGCTGACAAAGGAGCTGAAGCTTCGCGATAACGATGAGGGCTTCCTCAGCTATGTTGCGAAATGGTTTGACCGTATATTGCCTTTACTGAAGCAATACCAAGCAGGAGAGGGCGGAACAGTCATTGGCGTTCAGCTCGATAATGAGCTCGATTTCTATGATTGCCATGATCCTAAAGGATATATCAGCGCATTGCGCGATATGGCTTTGAGCCACGGAATTACGGTTCCGCTGTTCGCTTGCGCGGGCCAAGGCGGCATCCTGCAAGCATCGGGGCTGGCCGAGAATGTTGTTCCAACCTGCAACTTTTATCCGGATAATCGTGAACTTGATTTCGAGCAGAAAGTGCTGCATTATAACGGAACCTTAGCGGGACTCGGCTACCCGCTGCTCGTAACGGAGACAAATCGGGCGCATTACTTACTTCGCAGATTGCTTTCCTGCGGGGCGAAGCTGCTCGGTCCTTATCTGCAAGTGTCAGGCACGGAT
Organism: Paenibacillus sp. 01T443; assembly: GCF_056398325.1. Classification (NCBI taxonomy): domain Bacteria; kingdom Bacillati; phylum Bacillota; class Bacilli; order Caryophanales; family Paenibacillaceae; genus Paenibacillus; species Paenibacillus sp. 01T443. Next base: position 78,795 of record NZ_JBFTPE010000012.1, on the reverse strand, counting down.
TTCGGGTTTACAAACGCCACGAACAATTGGGGCAAGCCGCTCGCGTTCATGACCTCGGATTATGATTTCGGCGGAATGATCTCGCCGGAAGGACATATTCGCGAGGAGGCCTATGAGGGGCGTTTGCTTAGCAGATTGATCACGGCTTACGGGGCTCCGCTCGCGGAGGCGGCAGCCGGAAATGGACTATCCACCGAATGGGCCTTAGCCGGTGACCACTACCGGGTAGCAGGTCCCTACGCCCTGCAGCTAAAAGGCGGCGGAAGCCTTCTGTTTGTGACGAATTTGGATGAGCGCGATAAAGAAGTAGCCATGATGGCTGCCGATGAAGCGAATGCTCCCGCGGAAGGCGGATTTACGCTTAGAGCGGGGCGGTCGCTGGCGCTTCCTTGCCAGGTTCCGTTAAGCCTGTGGGGCTTTGAGGGGCTGCTCGTGTCTTCGACCGCAGAGCTGTTTCTGGCGGAACAATCAACCGAAGGGACTAATCTTGTCTTTCACTCGGAGGGAAAAGGCGTCATTACGCTTCAGCTCGATTCGAAAGCTGAGCTGAAAACAGATCATGCAAGGGCCGAATGGTCGGAAGGGCGGCTAACGATCGCGTTCGACGGTGAGGAGGACAGTTGCTGCCGGGTTCTTACGGGGGATGGGCGTGAGCTAAAGTTTTTTATAACGGATAGAATGAAAGCGCTTTATATAGAGGGTTTCGACGAGAACGGCGAGATTCAACTTGGGGGGCCGTTCAACTATCCAGACATGCCGGAGACTGCGGCAGGAGAATGGAAGCTCAGCGTCTTGGACGCCGGCGCAGGACCAATGAACGTAAATCCGGCTAACGGGCGAACAATACTGGAGCAGGCGGATTACTTGGAGCAAACAGGGATATACCGCGGGTTTGCCTGGTATGAAGCGGCTGTTCGTCTGCCGAAAGGCAAAGCGGTGCAAGGCTTTTTAGTACGGCAGGGCAGTGATGTTGTATCGCTTTATGCGGACAGTCAATATGCAGGTACGCTAACGCCTGGCGGAGGCAGCGCCTTCATTCCGTTCAGCAATGAGCTGCAAGACGGAAAGCTGCTTGCCCGAGTGGAAATTTGGGGCCATTCAAACTTTGATGACGCGAGGCTTCCAGGCCTTCGACTCCATGCGATGAAGGGCCTCAGAGGGGTATCGGCGATAACGGAGACAAGGAACCTCAGCCGCAGCTGGAGCGTATACCGCGCGGCGGATCGGGCTTTGCGCAAGGAACTCGTCGAATCGCCCGATGACAGCATGTGGCCGATCGTTAATTTCGGAAACTGGATGTCTCCGGACCATCCCGCATTCGAATATTACCGGAAGAGTTTCCAAGCTTCTGCGGACGCGAGCTCGTGGACGCTGCATTTCAAGGGCTTACAATCCCTCGCCCGCCTATTCATAGACGGCAAAGAGATTGGAGCCGTTCATCCCTTCGATTCTTATATCGATATTTCGGGTCATGTAACGGCTGGAGAGAAAGTAGTGCTCACTGTTTATGTTGAGCGGGTGCTTGGCCTTCCTTCCGGGCAGGTTTTCCTCTATGAGGGCCATGAGGCTGAAGGATGGACGGTAAGCGCTTCTGAAGAAACGGAGCTGTTCGAGCATTCGGAAAGCGAGCAGACAAATGCATCAACGCAGGAATTTCCTATCTCGCTGAAGCCGGGCGAGACGGCATGGCTCTTTACTTCCACAGTGAATTCGGAGGACGGCACAGGCTGGCGGGCAAAGGTTGCCGGAACGGGGCTTAAGCTGACCGTATTTCTGGAGGGACGGATCGTCGGACGAATTTGGCTGCCGAGCGATGCGAACAGGCCCGTGTTAACGGGCGGCAGTCCGGATTCCTTTTATTTACCGGGAGCTTGGTATGAGGCGGGCAAGGGAAGCTTGGCGATCATGCTGGAAGCGGTAGACAGGGAGAAGCAGGGATTATTGGAATCGATTCAATTTATATCCGTCTAGTTACGAGGGGGAATTAGCATGGAAACAACCATAGTCGAAAGGGAGCCGCAGAGGAAGCTTCAGCGAATGAGCGGAGGCAAGATGAAACGCTTCTGGAACAACAAAACGCTTCTGCTCATGTGCTTGCCGGCCATTGCCTTTTTTGTCATCTTTGCATACCTGCCGATGCCTGGCCTGTATCTAGCGTTTATTAACTACAATTACTCGGATGGCATTTTCAAAAGCCCGTTCGTTGCCTTCGATAACTTCCGTTTTCTCGTTATTAACGGTGATCTATGGCGGCTTTCGTTCAATACGGTGGCCTACAATCTGGTATTCATTGTTTTGGGGAACGTGCTGCAAATTTTCGTCGCCATACTGCTGAACGAGATCCGCCGCAAATGGTTCAAAAAAGTTACGCAGACGCTCATGTTTCTACCGCATTTCATATCGGCGGTGCTTATCGGCCTAATCGCCTATAACATTTTGAGCTACGATTACGGGATTTTGAACAGCATACTGGAATCATTCGGCATGGAGCCTGTCAAAACGTACTCTGATCCCAAAATATGGCCATTTATTATCGTGTTGACCTTCCTTTGGCAATCAACCGGTTACGGCTCCATCGTTTATTTCGCGGCAATCATGGGACTCGATAATGAGATTATCGAGGCATCGGAAATCGACGGCGCGAACGCGTTCCAGCGCATCATTTACATCGTGCTTCCGTGGCTAAAGCCAACCTTCATCATTCTGATGCTGTTCTCGCTCGGCGGCATTCTTAAAGGGAATTTCGGTTTGTTCTTCAACCTTGTTGGAGCCAACAATACGGCCTTGTATCCGACGACCGATATTATTGAAACGTATGTGTTCCGCTCGCTAATGACGAACTTCAACTTCTCGATCGGCAGCGCTGTGAGCCTCTATCAATCCGTATTCGGTTTTGTGGTTGTCTTGACCGCGAACTGGCTTGTGAAAAAGACTTCGCCCGATAACTCGTTATTTTAGGAGGTGCCAGATATGGAAAACAAGGAAGAATCACGCAGCATTCGTACAGATGTAAGCGGTTTAATTGTAAAGGTATTCGGATATTTGTTCATCTCGTTTTTTTCGCTATGCTGTCTATTGCCTTTCTTGCTCGTTCTCGGCACTTCGCTCACGGCGGAGGGGACGATCAAGAAATACGGCTTCAATTTTTGGCCGCGCGACTTTAGCACCTTTGCTTACAAAATCGTATTTGAGAATCCTGATCTCATTATCGGCTCCTACCTGGTTACTATGGGAATCACGATAGTGGGGACGGCATTTGGGCTCTTCCTCGTAGCGATGACCGGCTACGCGCTGCAGCGTCCGGACTTTGGCTATAGGAACGGCATTTCCTTTTTCATTTATTTTACGACGCTGTTTTCCGGCGGGCTTGTTCCGTTTTACCTGCTCATGACGCAGTATTTGTCGCTAAAAGACAACTATTTGGCCGTGCTGCTGCCGGGACTGCTTAGCCCGTTTCTCATTATTATGATGAAAAGCTTCGTTCGCTCCATCCCGCATGCGATTACCGAATCCGCCAAAATCGACGGAGCAGGCGACTTTACGATTTTCCTAAAGCTCATTCTGCCTATGACGACGCCGGCTCTCGCTACAATCGGTCTGTTTATCGCACTGGGGTATTGGAACGAATGGTACAACTCGATGCTGTTCCTCTCGCCGGATATGAAGTACCGTCCACTCCAGCTGTTCTTGTATAACGTGGTGACGAGCGCCGACTTTATCCGCAATTCCTCTGCAGCGTCCAATGTGCAGCTTCGGGATATGCCGCTGGAATCCATGAAGATGGCTACCGCAGTCGTAGCGACCGGACCGGTTATTCTGTTTTACCCATTCGTGCAGCGTTATTTCATCAAAGGAATTACGGTTGGCGCTGTAAAAGGCTGATGTGCCGAGGGCCGCTAAAAAGGCCACTTCACATAACGGGCAATGCCCGATTTATGAAAACAAAGGGGAGAAGTGCGATGATGGGTTTCAAGAAGGTTTCCGCCTTGCTGATTGCCATGATGATGATCATCAGTCTTGCAGCTTGCTCAGGTAATAACGGGGAGAAAAACGAAGGCGGCAAAAATGCCGGAACAGGCAATAACGGCAGCACGAATACGGCGGATGGAAACAAAGGGGCGGATACGTCCAAGTTCGTCAAAGTCAGCTACGTTGTACTGGGCGACAAGCCCAAAAACGGACAGTTCGAGAAGGTTTTAGCTGAAGTTAACAAAAAAATGAAAGAAAAAATCAATGCCGAGCTCGAGTGGAAATGGGTCGAGTGGGCAGATTGGCAAACCAAATACAACCTGCTGCTGGCGTCCGGCGAAGCGGTCGACCTGATTACGATCGGGACCGACTGGCTGGATACTTGGGGCAATGCGCAGCGCGGCGCATTTATGAACCTGGATGATTTGCTGCCGGAATATGCGCCGCAGACATGGAGCTCTATTCCTGAGGAGGACTGGGCAGAGAGCAAGTATAACGGCAATATCGTACTGATTCCGGAAAACGATTACACGCAATGGGTTAACCACGGCTTCTTCTACCGCGGCGACTGGGCGAAGGAAGCTGGCATTACCGATCCGATCAAGGATTGGGAAGGCATCGGTCAATACCTCCAGTTCGTAAAGGATAACAAAGAAGGCGTCGTTCCATGGGATGCGGTTGCATCAACAAGCACTTTTGGAGGCTACGCACAGTCCTACACGGATAACCTGGAGCTTCCGATCTCAACCGGTTATTTGCCGGTATTCACGACGAAATCCTATGATGAGAAATTTACGGTAGTTAGTCCGGTATTCGAAGATACGTTCCTGAATTTCGCTACGCTGATGAAGGATTGGGCGGATAAAGGCTACTGGCGCGAGGATGTGCTGAATAATAAGAATGATAACCGCTCGGCACTGCGTGCCGGCTTGTCAGGCCTTGATCAGCATCATACTCAAACCTTCGGCGGACTGCGCGTGCAGATGGATAAGGACCAAGCAGGCTCCGAGCTGCAAATGTTCCCATTTAACCGCACGGGAGGCAACAATTTGACTGAGCTTTCCATCACGCATGGCGGAACCTCCGTCGGAGCGCACAGCAAAAACCCTGAACGTGCACTTATGGCTTATGACCTCATCCGCAATGACGAGGAAATTTATCACCTGATCAATTACGGTCTGGAAGGCGTTCAATACGAAGTGAAAGACGGCAAACGCTTGCAGCCTGAAGGCTATGACGAAGCTAAGGATGCTTTCTACGCTGACTTCTGGGGCGGCCGCGTCGATAAATTTGAAATCCCTAGCATAACGACATGGGATCAGTTAGAAGAAACATTGTACGCGGAATACGACAAAATCAAAAAGCCTTATCCTTATGGCCAATTCGTGTTTGATAAAACACCGGTTGAGGCCGAGCTTACAGCGATTACGCAGGTATCGGGCGAGATGGGCCCTGCGATTACGTACGGCAAAGCAGGCGATCCGGCGGAGGCTGTCGAGCAATTCCGCAGCAAGCTGAAAACCGCTGGCTACGACAAAGTGCTTGCCGAGCTTCAGAAACAAATGGATGCCTACAAGAAGCTAATCGAAGGTTAATGATGATTTAAGCGATGCAGCGCAAGGGGAGAGCTTCATGCACGAGTGTGCATGGCTCCTCTTGCGCTGTTTGGCGTTACATTCCTCCCCCACCATTTGGGCAATTATAGTCAAGTGGCAGCCTATGGTTGGTTAACCTCAGTTAAGTAGCGCTTTCAGCTATAATGCTACAATAAACCTAAGAAACGGTAAGCTAATCCCATTAAGATAAGAAGGCGGCGAAGGCATGAATTTATCTAATATTGCAGTACAGCTGTACACATTGCGGGAATACTGCCAGACGGAAGCGGATTTGGAGCAGTCTCTGCGCAAGGTGAAGGATATTGGCTATCAAGCGGTGCAGGTATCGGGAATCGGCCCTATTGCTCCGGAAAAAGTAAAGGAATTGGCAGATGCTGTGGGTCTTCGAATCTGCGCGACGCATGTTAGCCTGGATTCACTGGTTAATGATTTTGAAAATACGGTTAAGAAGCATAAGCTCTGGAATTGCAAATATGTTGGACTCGGGAGCCTGCCTGATGAAAATCGCAGCAGCGCAGAGGGCTATCTAAGCTTTGCCAAAACCGCTACGGAGATCGGGCAAAAGCTCAAGGAGCATGATTTGGAATTTATTTATCATAACCATCAGTTCGAATACCAAAAATTCGAAGGCAGAACGGGCATGGATATTTTGCAGCAGGAAACGGATTCGGCTGCCGTTGGCTTCGAGTTAGATACCTACTGGGTGCATGTAGGCGGAGTAAATCCGGTGGATGCCATTAAACAGGTGAAAGGCCGGATGGGGGTAGTTCATCTCAAGGATTTGGAAATCGTGGATTATCAGCAGGTATTCGCGGAAATCGGCGAAGGTAATTTGAATTTCAAAGCGATTATTGAAGCATGCCGAGAAATAGGCGTGGAATGGTACGTAGTGGAGCAGGATGTTTGCCGGCGTGATCCGTTTGAAAGCTTAGCAATCAGCTTCCGCAATTTACAGCAGTATATTTAATTGAAGCGGCAGAGCCTGCTCTGCTATAATGGGAAAGCCGGATGCAGTCATGTATCTGGTTTTTTTTTCTATAAAAGAGTTGACACAGAGCAATAAATTTATTATCTTTAAATTAAGATATTTAAATTAAAGATTATGACGCGCAGGCAGCAATGTTCATTGAGACATTGTCTCTGCGCAATCTCTGGAAGGAGCCCGTGAACCGATGCATGAAAAAAAGGTAACCTGGCTGGAACTGTTCTATGATTTGTTGTTTGTGGCCGCAATCTCGAAAGCTACGCATGTATTATTGCATGTCGAGCATGGGACTATTTCATTGGAGCATTTGTCCAAATTCATTCTCATTTTCATTCCGATCTGGTGGGCGTGGGTCGGTCAAACGGTATATAATAATCGTTTTGGCCGTGACCTTTCCTCGCATCGGGTATTCATGATCCTCCAATTGTTTTTTGTCTTAATTATGACAGCCAGCTTAAACGTGGATTTTGATGCTTATTATATTCCTTTCTTTGTCGGCTATATCGGCTCTAGAGTGTTGACCGTCGTGCAATATGTGATCACTCAAAAAGTAGAAGTATCCAACAGGAAGGACACTGCTCGTTTCTTTGGAACCTATTTCTGGCTCGGCATTATTATCTCTGCTTTCTCTCTCTTTTTTGATTCGTGGATTCGCTATGCTATTTTGTATGCAGGTATTGCCGTCGATATCCTCGTTCCGTTGATCGGAAGAAAGCATTTGGTGAAAACGCCTGTGCATACGGCTCATCTGTTAGAGAGGTTTGCGCTTTTTACGCTGATTTTGCTTGGAGAATCCGTAATCAGCATGCTCTCGGTGCTGCAATCCGCTGAATTAACGGGATCCTCCATTCTGTTTGCCGCGATGGCGTTTGTATTGGTTATAGGCATATGGTGGCAGTATTTCGAGAACGTGGAGAAGAATGTGGATAAAGCAAAACGGACGGCAGGTCAGACCATCATGTACGGGCATTTGTTCATCTATTTGTCGCTAAGCATGATTGCGGCTTCCATTCAGCTCTTGTTTCTGAACCAGCTCGAATATTTCTTTATGCTTGTGTTTGTCTTCGGATCCGTCCTGCTATATTTCGGGTCGGTTATGTTCGTCCTGTATGCTTATCGTTTCGAGCATCTTAAGCCAAAGCTTAGCATGGTTCTTTCGTTAACGGGATTGCTTGGCGCGTTGTTTTCCTTAAATTTATTTATGACAGCCTCTCCTCATGTCATCCTGGGCGAAATCATGATTTTCTTTATCGTTTTTGCCAAAGCAACGCATCGGTAAGAGGAATAGTAATCGTTATTAAGGGAAGCTATATGCATTAAAAACGTTTATAATTTGAAGAAAGACAACTGTAGAAGCGAGGAAAAGAAAATGATGAAGGTTGGCGTGATTTGCGATGATTATTGGCACCCGGGAACGCTCATTAAAGAAGGGTTGGAGCCTCTAAGCGAGCTTGGATTTAGCTTTCATTATATCCAGCATGCTTCGGAGTGGTCGCTTGCGTGGATGGATCAGCAGGATGTTATTGTGCTTGCCAAATCCAATCAAATTTCGGCCTCGGATAAAACGCCATGGCTGACCGAGGAAATTCAACAGCAGTTCCAGCGCTATGTCGAGGACGGGAAGGGACTGCTCGTTTTGCATGCAGGAACGGTAGGCTATCGGGATCAGCCTGTATTTTTCGAGCTTGTAGGGGGCGTGTTCCAGCATCATCCGGAGGCATGTCCTGTGAAAATTGCCTATACGGATAAGGCATTGGGGCTCGCAGAAGAGCAAGAAGGTTTCTCCATGCATGACGAGCATTATTTTATGGAGGTTATAGAAGACCGCATTAAGGTATTTATGACTTCCGAGTCGGAGCACGGCACGCAGCCGGCGGGCTGGCAGAGAGAGCAGGGCAAAGGCCGTGTATGCGCGCTTACGCCAGGACATTTTCTGCCCGTATTGCAGCAGCGTGAATATCAAACAGCCATTAAGCATGCCCTCAAGTGGGTCGGCGGCGCTCAAAGCTAGAATTGGCATGCTTGCATAACGGCCTTTACATATAATGAATTCGCTTTCTTGCTAGGATCAACTGTATAATTAATGATACAGATAAAGAATGAAAAACAGATCATAAGAAACGAAGGGGAAGTTTGGAACTGGAGGAGCGATAGCGTACGCCTTTGTCTCCAGATTTCAACCGTGTGAGCGGTATAATAAAAGAAATCTGGAGACAACAGCGGCCGTAAGTCCAAACATTCCCCATAGTTACGGAAGGCATCTGAAGTTTTTCTTAATCTGCATTATTTTATTATTTTATTCTGAGGAGTGAATGGAGTAATGTCTCTACAAACGATTAAATGGGGAATTTTGGGCCCAGGTTGGATTTCATCAAAGTTTGCTAAAGATTTGGCTTTTGCCGCAGGTGCCGAGCTCGTTGCCGTAGGCGGAAGAAGCTTGGAGAAATCAGAGCGTTTTGCTAAAGAATTTAACATTCCCCGCGCCTACGGCAGCGTGGACGAACTTGCTCAAGACGCTGATGTTGATATTGTATATGTAGGAACCTTGCATCCGATACATAAAGAAAATGTACTGGCTTTATTGCGCGCCGGCAAAGCTGTACTTTGCGAGAAGCCGTTCACGATGAATGCGGCTGAAGCGAAGGAAATCATTGATTTAGCCCGGGAAAAGAAAGTCTTCCTTATGGAAGCGATGTGGACGCGGTTCCTGCCGCCGATTCGTAAAATAATGGAATGGATCGCGGATGATAAAATTGGCGAGGTAAGATTGGTCAAAGCCGACTTTGGCTTCAATATCGGCTGGGCGCCGCAGAGCCGTCTGCTTGATCCCGCGCTTGGCGGCGGAGCGCTGCTGGATGCGGGTATTTATCCCGTTTCCTTTGCTTCCTTAATTTATGGCGAGGCTCCGGCAAAAATTATGAGCAGTGCCCGAATTGGCGAAACAGGCGTAGACGAGCAATTCTCGCTGTTGTTTGAATATGAGGGCGGACGTACCGCGGCGCTGAATGGAGCGGTACAGCTGGGAATGGTTAACGATGCTTACATTTACGGTACAAAAGGATATATTCACGCTCCGAACTTTTTGTTTGGCAAATCAGCTAGTCTTCATGTGAACAATACGGATGCTGAATCCTTCGTGGATGAACGTGAAGCCGAGGGTTATGCATTCGAAGCCGAAGAAGCGATGAACGCGCTTCGCGAGGGAAGACTCGAGAGCACGGTTATTCCATTAGATGAGACGCTCGAGATCATGACGACACTCGATACAATCAGGAAGCAATGGGGCTTGCGTTACCCCGCTGACCAATAAGGGGATTTATTCCTAAAAGAATAGGAGCTGTCTTTCAAGGTATGGTACCTTTTAAGACAGCTCCTATTTGATGTATAGAGCTTATGTGGCTTTTATTAAGCCTTAACAGCTTTCAGCCACGCATCGGCAATGAGTGCTGCGCCGGCAGGCGATGGATGAACGCCGTCGGGAGCCCAGTAGGCAGGGCCCGTCTGTGTCGCTGCCTGAGCGAATAAGCCGTCGAGCGGCACGTACAGCGTTTTGAACTCTCCTGCAAGCTCGCGAACCGCTTGAATTTTCGGATCTAGATCCTCGCGCCATTGCTTTTGGCTGTTATTTACGGGCAGTACAAAGGGTTCGATCAAAATAAGCTTAGCGTTCAGATGCTCCTTTGCACTCGTGAGCAAGCGGCGGTATGTCGTGTAATATTCCTCGGTAGTCAATGGATTATTGCTGTCGTAACGGCGCCAGGTATCATTAATGCCAACATAGATAGACAGCCAGGCAGGCTTCAAAGCTAGACAATCCTCTTCCCATCTCCGCTCAAGATCTACGACACGGTCACCCGATATGCCTCGATTGAGGAAGGAAGCCTGCTTCTCAGGATACTTGCTCGTGAACAATGCCGCTACCAGGTTTGCGTAGCCCGAGCCTAAGCTTGCTCCGTCATTTCGATTGCGACCAGCATCGGTAATACTGTCACCTTGAAACAAAACAACTGCATTTTGATCGATAAGTGTCATCCGTAAGCCTCCAATAGTATGTAATGATGGTCTTTAAAAGAAAAACGATCATAAATTTCTTGAAGTTTGATGTCTCTAAGAGCCATCATTTCATCTGCAGCTTCATAATACATACGAATAACGTCTATGGTCAATATGGATTCGCAAGAAAAAGAGACGAATTCCCATACTTTCAAATCTTAAGCACTCTATGTAATAAAATAGGAAACATTTACTTCTGAAATTTCTATTTATATTTATTCTTTTTTCCTATTTAATAGAGGTAGGAGAATAGATAAACGGATTCGCGGTTAATCACCGCCTCCGCCGCAGCTCGAATCTCCTCCGCTGTCACTGCTGCAATCTCCAGCTGATGAGTCACCGCCGTGATGACTGTTCCTTCTGCGGTCAACTGGTGTTGTAATCGCTTTAACAGCTGCTAGGATGACGAAAAGGATGAGAATGACCAAAACGATTGCTCCCATTGCGCATGCCCCCATTCCAGTTAGATTACGCACATCATAGCAGAGGATTATTAAGGGTGTGTAAACTATTTATGTAATATTCTGAAAATTAAGAAATATACTTTAAGTAACCAATCTGCTAGATTGTTTTATCTTTTGTTCATAGAATTCTCATAAAAGATTAATGTTCGTGATTTATAATCGAATTAAGGGAGTGATGGGAATGACCTCTTCTTACTTCAATGAATGGCTGGATGAATATAATGATTATATGCGACTGTACATGCTTTTTGGTGATGAGCACTATTTGGTGCATGCAAGAGAAACCCTGGCTGCTTTAAAAGCAATGATTATAAGGGCTGAGCGTCATAAAAGCATTGTATGTAAAATAATGAGTAATACGGTTCATGCTTATTGAGAGTCTATGTAGCTGATGAGAAAATATTGCAAGGATCCTAAATGTGATTAAAACTAATGAGCGTTTAGTTTTAACCACATTTAGGATCCTTTTTTTGTCGCAGTCTGTGCAGTAACGGGAAATTCCATGTACCGCAGTGGGAAGTATTTCAAAATTATAAGCTGTCTAAAGAATCCAAGCGGGAGTTTAATGGTATACTGATAAGTAATGATAACGAGGATCAAGATTCTGATAGATGCTTTAGCTGCATTTTATGAAGTTTAACTCGGATAGAAGACATGATGGAGTGATGATATGAGCAGCACAAAAGGTAAGGGCGGAACGGGAAGAGGAACGGACAAGAAGGGCTGGAACCGCTGGCAAGCGGGGGAAAAGAAGAAGCTAGCGAAGAAGGTATTTGGCAGAAATCAAGGCGCTAAAGGCGCCGAGGGCGAAAAAGGCGAAAAGGGCAAAACCGACACCGGTAATACGGCAAACGCTAGAAGCGCCAACATGACGAAAGGCAGCACTGCATTTAAAGGCGGCAGCGCAGTCAAAGGCCGAAATACAACGAAATGATGACAAGCTTTAAAGCTCTGAACCAATGAGATAGCCCGCACTTCGCTGAAAGGTGAAGCCTGCGGCTTTTTTTATTTAAGAAAGTATAAATTTGGGCTTTATACGATGCTTGTATTTCACCGCGAAACGAGCTTTTGCCATTAAGGCTGGCGCTAGCCGTTTACGCTTGTTTTGGTGAGAAAGCCTGCAATTTGCTATTCCATTATGTCAGCTTTCGTTTAAAATAATAATAACGCTTTCGAACGCGAAAGCAGAGCCCATTATTGTTCGACATTCATAGGAGGTAGTTGAAATGCCGTTAGTTGACATGTCTTTGGAGCAATTAAGTAGCTATGAGGGAATAAGTCCGCGTCCAGCTGACTTCGATGCATACTGGGAGAGAGCGCTTGCTGAGATGAGAGCGGTAGACCCCCAAATCGAGCTGGTGCCAAGCAGCTTTCAGGTACCTTATGCGGAGTGTTTTGACTTATACTTTACAGGAGTACGCGGCGCGCGTATCCACGCAAAATACATAAAACCCAAAAACGTAGCGGAGCCGCATCCTGCGGTATTGCAATTTCACGGTTACTCGGGCCATTCCGGCCAGTGGCAGGATAAGCTGGGGTATGCCGCGCTGGGCTATTCCTTCTTTTCACTGGATTGCCGCGGTCAGGGCGGCTACTCGGAGGACACTGGCGGCGTCAAAGGGACTACGCAGCAAGGGCATATTATTCGCGGTTTGAATGATCATCCCGACCAGCTATTATTCCGGCATATCTTCCTTGATACTGCGCAGCTTGCAGGCATTGCCATGCAAATGCCTGAGGTTGATCCGGAGCGTGTGATGGCAATGGGAGGCTCACAGGGCGGAGCTTTAACGCTGGCTTGTGCGGCGCTTGAGCCGAAAATTAAGAAGCTTGCGCCCGTTTTTCCATTTTTGAGCGACTACCGCCGCGTATGGCAAATGGATTTGGCTAAGGACGCCTATGCGGAGCTGCGCACCTTCTTCCGGCATTTTGATCCACAGCACAAGCGGGAAGAGGAAATTTTTACGAAGCTTGGTTACATCGACATTCAATTCTTGGCATCGCGTATTCGCGGGGAGGTATTGTTTGGAACGGGCTTAATGGATACGATCTGCCCGCCATCCACGCAGTTCGCGGTTTACAATAAAATAACTGCCGCGAAGCACATGGAGATTTATCCGGATTTCGGACATGAGGATTTGCCTGGTTTTTCAGACATGACCATGCAGTTTTTCTTGGAGGATAAAGAGATTTTTTAAGCGGAATCATATAGAAGAATAGGAACAAGGACGGTTAAACAGAGAAATCTCTGCGCAATCGTCCTTTTTTCTTGGCCAAAATGGCAAATGACTGAAGAAACATTCGTGGGGGTTAGGCAAAAAGTCACATCATACTTCTAAAACTGACATTTTTCTTGGGTCTGTAACACTAGATAATATCGGATAATTGATTGTCCTGTCGATATTTAAGAACTATAATAGTCTTAATGCTTGGATAAAAATGTGAATTTAAAAACGAGCAAGACTAACTCGCAAAGTGGTGACTAACGCTGGCGCTAACCCGTTACAAAAAAAATCTATCATGGAACCGTTGGGTTCTCTCTTTTTATTGGCTGCTTTCCATTCTTATTTTGGTATTAGCCGAAAGCATACATCTTATAACATGCGGGTCAGATGCTTGGTCAAAAGGCCCGCTGGTTCCTTCCGGGTATTTGAAGGCAGCAGGCTGCTTGTTTATCGCTCTCTTGCTGGCTGAAGGGTTAATTCGCTATATGAAGCAATATTTCGACTATGTGTTAATAACGATTGGTTACGCGTTTGCGCTGGTGATTATGTTTGCCTTCGGGGAAGAGATTAATGGGCTTTATATGAGTCTCGATATTCCAATCATTGTCTCTTTGTTTTATTTCAGCAAGAAGCGCTTATGGTTCTCGATGCTGCTGACCCTCGGAAGCTATTTCGTTCTTCTATCCTTTATTGACTCGCTAAAGGATCAAGTTAATCTATACGATTTAATAACCGTAACCGGCATGATTTCCGGAAGCGGTGTCATTGGCTTTGCCATTTTGAAGCGCGGAAATGAACTGCAGCAATCACTGGAGCGGGCTTTAAGCTCCGAAATGGACGCATTCGTAGATTCTATTGCCACCCAAAATGCCTCCAAATACGATTATTTAACGAATCTATACAATCATATTACATATCAGGAATACCTAACCGCGCTCACCCGCCAGCATGATGCTTATGCTATGCCGCTGCAGCTCGCTGCGCTTGATATTGATAATTTTAAAAGCATAAATGATAGATTTGGGCATCATGTCGGAGACATCGTGCTGCAGGAAACGGCCTTGCTTCTAAAGTCATCGATTTCCAGCGAGGATGTAGCGGCCAGGTATGGCGGGGAAGAGTTTGTTCTGTTATTAACGGGAAAAACAATCAAGCAGAGCCACGAATTGCTAGAGCGGATCCGAGAGCGGCTGGCAATGACCGTCTTTCCGGAGCTTGATCATGAGAGCGTGACGATTAGCATCGGAATGGCGGAGTATACGACTGAGCTTGGGAAAGAAACCTTGTTTAAGCTGGCAGACGGTTATTTGTACGAAGCGAAGCGTGCCGGCAAAAATCAGGTCGTCTCTCCGATTAGAAGGAGGGATGAGAGTGCTGCGGAAATTACTCAATGCTCCTGATCATCTATCAAGCTGGAACAAGTTAATGAGACGGGCTTACTGGGCGATAAGCATCTTATCCGCACTAGCGGTTTTGACGACATGGGCCGTGGTCGCGAACGATGAGTCCAGCCATACGCAGTCATTTTTTGAGAAGCAAGTCGTTGTTAGAAACATCCTGATCCTCGGGACGCTGCTTGCCGCCGAAATAATATACCGATTAAAAAGCAGGCTCCAGGATTACATCATTATTATGCTGGGTTCCTGCTTTGGCGCGATAACGCTCGCCTTATCCTCACCAGAGGTTCAGGGTACGCAAATCGTTATGATATTGCCGATTCTTGTATCGATTTTACACTTTAACTATGGAAAGGTTTTATTCTCTTGCTTTATAACGATGATAACCTATCTGTTCGTTCTGAACCTTGTGCCGGATTACCGCTACGGGGTTCCCATCTACCAGAAGGCTGTTGGTTTTTCATTCCTCATTATCGTCACGCTTGCCGCGCTGGGTATTGTGAACCGCGGGCTGCAAATGATGAGGGACGAGAAGCATGCCTTCCGGAATGAGAAGAAGCATCGCATACTGCAGCAAGCCGTCCAAGAAGCATCAAGCCTGGATGCTCTTACCGGGTTGGCAAACCATAAGACATTCCAAGAGCGGCTGAGGGTTATGCTTGCCGATGAAGAGGAGCGTCCTCTGTATCTTGCGATTATTGATATTGATAATTTTAAATCGGTTAATGATACGTATGGCCACGCTGTCGGGGATACCGTACTGCGCAAAGTAGGTAAGCTGATAAGGGACCGCACACAGGAGGGCGGCTCGCCGTCACGCTATGGCGGTGAGGAATTTACGATTATTTTTACGAGAATGAATGCAAAAGCGGTTGTCGAATGCTTAGAACGGCTGCGGGCCGAAACGGAGCAGCTTCAGTTTCCGGAAATGGAAGGGCGTAAGGTGACCATAAGCATTGGCTGTCATAAACACCAAGCAAATGAGAGCCACGATATGCTATTTCAATTAGCGGATGAGGCGCTTTATTCGGCCAAACGTAACGGTAAAAATAGAATTTCCTGGTGAATGCGTCTAACCTTTTTCATACATACAAGCGAGGTGGCGACATCATATGAGCTAACTATCTTTTCAAAAGATTCATCGGTTAGGAAAGGGAGGAAGTGAACACAAAGATCCTCCTCGCAGTCTGCTCGGGGGATCTTTGCGCGAAACTTAGATTAGCAGTTCCAGCCAATTTTCTTCCGTTACCGGCCCGAAATAAAACGGTAAATCAATGCCGGAGATCAGCTGCCTCAGCGCGGCGGCTTCATAGCGAGTGCCAATGAGTTTAAGCGCAACCTCATTGCTGTCGCCCCGTCCGAAGAAATCCCCGTATATGGCAGCGCCGACGATCAGCCCTTCTTCAACCTGGAGACGGACATCAAATGTTCCCGCACCCTCGATCCGCTTCTTCTGCTGCACGTTAAAGGCAGGAGACCGGCCATAGTTCCATTCCCAGCTGCGGTATCGCTCGTCCGCAAGCTTCTGTACCTTTGCCCAGTCTTCCGCGGTCAGCTCATAGAACGGAATTTCTTCGGTCTGGCCGAAGATGGATTGAAGCAGCCTCTCCCGAAATTGCTCGATGCTCAGAGGTTCCTTCAAAAATTCAGCGATATTCGCAACGCGGCTGCGAATGGACTTCGTTGATTTCGATACGTACTTCTCGGCGTTGACCTTGAGCGCGGATACGACATTCTCAATCTCGGAATCAAACAGCAGCGTTCCGTGGCTGAACATCTTGCCCCGCGTCGAAAACTGCGCGTTGCCGGATATTTTTCGCTCGCCAACCTGAAGATCATTGCGGCCTGTCATTTCGGCATCGACGCCAAGCTCTTGAAGCGCACGGACTACGGGCTCGGTGAATTTTTTGAAGTTATGAAAGGATTTTCCGTCGTCCTTCATAATAAAGCTGAAATTCAAGTTGCCTAAATCATGATAGACGGCACCGCCCCCCGATAGCCTCCGAACGACGTGAATCCCGCTGTTCTCCACGTATTCCGTATTAATTTCTTCAACGGTGTTCTGATTTTTACCAATGATAATGGACGGCTCATTAATATAGAAAAGCAGATAATCATCGTCGTCAGGCAATGAACGCAATATATATTCCTCTAATGCCAAATTAAGTGACGGGTCGGTAATGCCCTTATTGCTTACAAAGCGCATAAACTTGTTCCTCCTATGTGAATGCTCATATGGGCATTATACCTGCACGTGAAGCTGATTTTCAAACCATGCAAAAGAAGCATTCGAGCGGAATGCTTCGTGATCATCGTAATGGAACGTTTATGCTCTATGCAGCGGATGAAATAATTCGTATAATCTGATGAGACAAACGCTTAATACAGAGGTGAAACAGGTGGAAGCTAAATTTTGCATGGCATGCGGTCATGAGCTTGAAACCCGCGATGTAGACGGGACGATGAGAAGAGCGTGCAGCAGCTGCAGCTTCGTTCATTGGGGCAATTACAGTATCGGTGTCGGAGCGCTTGTCGTCAAGGACGACAAAATTTTGCTCGTTCGCAGAGCACAGGAGCCGGGAAAAGGGAAATGGACCAATCCGGGCGGTTACATCGAGCAGCTTGAGGCGATACAAGATACGGTGCAAAGAGAAGTTTTCGAAGAATGCGGCGTGCAGGCTATTGTCAAAAACGTAGTGGCCCTGCGTGATCAACCTAGAAGCATACATAATCTTTATGTGGCATTTGAAATGGAATATGTGTGCGGAGAGCCTGTTCCGGATCAAGTAGAGGTGGATGCTGCCGGCTTCTTCACCTTGGAGGAGCTGACGTCCATGGACGTCGCAAGCTTTACGCAGTGGCTTGTTGATGTCGCGTTTCATGGACGCTCGGAGGGTCTGCGGGTAGATTCGGCCCCGGTGGTACCGCTTGCTGGTTATGGATTGTTCCGAATATAAAAGAGGATGACATAATGCGCGAGACCTCCCATTTGGAAGGTCTCTTTTCTTTAAATATACCGAGAATGGATATTGGCCTATAAAAAGGCCTCCGAACGTCTTCCGTCCGGAGGCTTATTGCTCATTTTTCCTTACTCTTTTGTAATATTGCGTAGGGGAGATACCGACATATTTTTTGAATACTTTGCTGAAATGATAGGGATCGTTGATACCGATTAAATAGCCGATTTCGCCTATACTCAGCGGGGTTGTCTCGATTAGCTCCTTCGCTTGATTCACACGTACCGTATTGATGTACCTGCTTATGGATTGGCCGGTCACCATCTTGAAGGCGCGATTCAAGTAATCGTAATTGCCCTCAAACGCGAGCTCGATGTCATGCCCGGTTATTTTCTGCTGGTAGTTTTGATGAATATAATCAAGAAGTGAATTCACCTTAACAAACGATTTCGAGTGGAGGCGGTCATTACGCTTCAGCTCATCCATAAAATGCTCGCGTGACAGCTCGATAAGCAGCTGCATAAATCTTAAAGCGGGCAGGCTGCGATTATAATGCCTGCGTTTGTAGAGCTGCTGCATTTCATGCAAGGCATGCTGGACGAGGTTAAATCTTGTTTTGTCCGCAATCGTATGATGCTTGGGAAAATAGCATGCGAAAGGGTTAATCGCTGGAACGGACGGCGTATGCTCGATGAACGGTGACTGCTCATGCTCTACGATAAAATAGTGGGCAAGAGAAAGGATATTCTCCATGTGGACGGATTGGATATCCGGATGCTCGAAATGAATATAGTAATAATCGCATACATGCTTTGCGGTGCCTTCATGGGTCATATTGGGCTCAAGGATAAGCATATCCCCTTTGCGCAGCACATAATGCCGAGCTTCTTCTTTAAGATGAAGCTCTCCGCTTCGGACAAAATAGAGCACGTATTCGTTAATATTGCGCTTAAAATGAATCCACGGGCTTTTGTAAGCAATGAACCCCAAAATTTTAAGGCGAGGCACAATATCCACGTTAATGGCCAGCAATTCCTATCTCTCCTTCCGCAGCATAAAAAGTCGCTTTTGTACAAAAAGAGTCTTGATCCGACATTCCCGTTCATTCTAACACAAACTATACTAGGTTTGTAATTGAAGCGACTTTAGGGATGGGATGATGCGTATGAAGAAGCTGAAAATCGGCGTTATTGGGCTAGGCGGTATTGCGAACTTTCATATTGAGGGAATATTGGCAAGCGAGAGTGCAGAACTATGGGCGATTTGCGACTGTAATCCAGCAGCGCTTTTGGCCAAAGGCGAGGAACTGAATGTTCCTCCTGAACGGCGTTACGAGGATCATTTGGAAATGTTAAAGGATCCGGAGCTGGACGCCGTTACAATCGGCACGCCAAACAGCAATCATTTTCAAATCGCGTTTGATGCCATTACGTATCGCAAGCCGTTTGCGCTCGAGAAACCAATTGCCCTTCATGCCAATGAAGCGAGTATCCTGTGGGAAAAATTAGCGGGTGATCCCATCCCTCATATGGTTTGTTTCACGTATCGCTACAAGTCTGCGGTTCGTTATGCCAAGCATTTGATTGAGCAAGGAGCACTCGGCAAAATCAATCATGTATACAGCCAGTATTTACAAAGCTGGAGCATTAATGAGGAGATTCCGCTCTTCTGGCGTTTCCGTAAGGAACTGTCCGGATCGGGTGCGCTCGGGGATTTGGGCTCTCATATTTTGGATCTCAAACGCTTCCTCGTAGGAGAAACGGTCCGGGTCTTCGCCGATGCGGGAACGATTGTGAAGGAGCGCAGCCTGCTGAGCGGCGAGGGAAAAGGACTTGTGGATGTAGATGATTTCTGTCATGTGCTGGCACGCTTCGAGGATGGCGCCTCCTCCTCCATGAGCATATCCCGGTTTGCTTTTGGCCGCGGAAATTATCAACAGGTTGAGATTTTCGGTACGCGAGGAGCTCTCGTCTATAACCTTGAAGAAGAGGACAGCCTTCACGTTAAGCTTGGCGAGGATCAACAATTCCAAAAAGTTGAAATTCCAGACGCGTTTGCCGCGAATCAAATGCAGTCTTTTTTCGATATGTTGAACGGCAGGGGAGATGGACTCGATGCCAACATCGAGGATGGTTATCGCAATCAAGTAACGCTGGATGCAATTATACAATCCTCTGTAGAAGAACGCTGGATTACGATCGAACGGGAGGCTTCTAAAAATGGCTGATCCTATAAAAGTGACGGTTTGGAACGAATATCGGCATGAAAAGCAAAACGAACAGGTTGCAAGCATTTATCCCGACGGTATTCATAACGCCATAGGCGGATACTTGAAGACAGTGGACGGCTTTGAGGTGAAGACTGCAGTCCTTGATGAGCCTGAGCACGGATTAACTGACGATGTGCTGAGCAATACGGATGTCCTTATCTGGTGGGGACATCTGGCTCACGCGGAGGTGCGGGATGATATTGTCGAGAAGGTACGCGCACGCGTCATGGCAGGCATGGGGCTTATCGTCCTGCACTCCGGCCATGGCTCCAAAATATTCGAGCGTCTGCTCGGAACGAAAACGGGCGATCTCAAATGGCGAGACGACGGCGAGAAAGAGCGGATTTGGGTCATTGAGCACGGCCATCCGATTGCTGACGGCCTTAACGATTATATTGAAATTCCAATGGAAGAAATGTATGGTGAGCGCTTTGATATTCCGGCTCCCGATGAGCTGGTGTTCATCTCGTGGTTCGAGGGCGGGGAAGTATTCCGGAGCGGCTGCTGCTATCGAAGAGGGAAAGGAAAGCTGTTTTATTTCCGTCCTGGACATGAGACGTTCCCGATCTATCACCATCAAGATGTCCTGCGCGTCATTGCGAACAGCGTGAAATGGGCAGCTCCCGTTCAAGGAGCCCAAATATCATTAGGGAGGGTAGCGCCTCTCGAGGCGATTAGAAAGTAAAATAACGGCATAGGCGATTTGCGGAAATCATGAGTAAACTGGATTATCTATTGTGAAGCGAGAGTGTTTATGCTTGCTTAACCGTGCAAAAAGGTGTCTTATTTTTCTGGATTTACAGAAAAATAAGACACCTTTTTTTTCGTTCCAATAGTTTAACAATAAAAAAGGAGTAAAATACGACACCATCATCGCAATGAAAACGGTTTCTTGGCGGATCCGTTATCCGCATAATGAAGGAGCAGCACAAATAAAAGGAGGGTCAAAGCTATGAAATGGTACAAATCAATTTCTTATGGGGTTCTAGCAGCTGTGATGGCTTTCACAATTACGGCTTGCTCAGGCGGCAATAACGCACCTGCAAATAACGGAGGTAATGCTCCGGCAAATGAAAGTGGTAACGCCCCGGCGGCTGACGGCAAGAAAGTGTCGATCGAGTACTGGCATACCTACAGCGATCAAGAGGAGAAGGTACTCACGGAAGAGATTAAGCCACTCTTTGAGAAAGAAAATCCGGGTATTGAGCTGAAGCTGACAAGAATGCCTTACGAGGGACTGAAAGAGCAGGTTATTGCCGGGGTAGCAGGCGATGCAGCACCTGATCTCATGCGTATGGACATTATCTGGGTTCCTGAATTTGCAAAAATGGGAGCGCTTCAAGATGTCAGCAAGAACGATGGCTTTGATGAATTGAAAGCCAATATGTTCGAAGCGCCGATGGAGACGAATGCATATAACGGCGGCTACTATGGCGTACCGGTTAACACGAATACAAAAATCGCGATTTACAACAAAGCGGTATTGGATGAAATCGGAGTAAAAGAAGCTCCAGCGACAATGGATGAGCTTGTAGCAGCTGCGAAGCTAGCCGTCGCAAAAGGCAAGCCGGGCGGCATTAGCATCGGCGGAGCAAACGTATGGGCAGCATCTCCATACTTCTGGAGCCTTGGCGGGTCTTTAACGAACGAGGACTATACAAAAGTAGAAGGCTATCTGAACAGCCCGGAGAGCGTAAAGGCGCTTGAAACAATCGTGCAATGGAACAAAGAAGGAATTGTAACGCCTACAATTCTCGGCGGCGAACCAGGCGCTTGGGATGGCATGAAGAACAATGAGTACATGATGATCGATGACGGGCCTTGGTTCTACAGCATTCTTATGAACGAAGCAGAATCCGCATTCAAGCCGCTTGAGCAAACGGTTCGCGGCTTGATTCCGGCAGGCGCTGGCGGCAGCCGCTCCGTTGTAGGCGGTGAGGATCTTGTTATCTTTACAAATTCGAAGCACCCGCAAGAAGCTTGGACATTCGCGAAATGGATGCTTGGCGACGAGCCGCAGAAGATTATGAGCAAGCTTGGTCTTATCCCTACGAACAAAAATGCAGCAAACGACCCTGCATTCCTTGAGCAACCATTCGTTACCGAGTACGTGAAGCAGCTTGAAACTGCATTGCCGCGTACGCCGATTCCGCAATACGGTGAAATGGAAGGCATCGTAAACCTTGCTTTTGAGAAAGCGATTCGCGGAGAGCTTGAGCCCAAAGCGGCACTTGATGAAGCAGCCAAAAACATTGAAGCCATTTTAACGAAGTAAACATTATACCGAGGCCTTCTTCCTTTTATCTTTATTGGAAGGAGGCCTCCCAAATGATAGATTGGGAAGGAGCATGAACATGTCTATACCAGTGGCGGGACAACCGGAACCCAGGCAGAAGCCTCGGGCGGGTTTGCAGTTAAAAAAGGGCATGCAGCAGTGGATCAAGGTGCTGCCTTTTATCTTCCTCGGCGTTGTGGGTACGGCTGTATTCGTCATTTACCCGATGATTAAAAACATCATCATCAGCTTCCAGGATTACAGTATCATGCCGAATGCGGAAAATCCTTTTGTCGGCTTCGAGAACTACGTTACGGCGTTTACCGATCCAAATAATAAGGTACTGATGGCCATTCGCAATACATTTTTGAACGTCGCGGTAACCGTACCGATCAACTGGTTCCTCGCGATCATCTTTGCCGTACTGATCAATTTGCACTTCGTGAAGCACAAGATCGTGTTCCGGACGGTGTATTACCTGCCGATCATTACTTCTTGGATCGTTGTAGCGTTTCTGTTCCGCTTCTTGTTTGCCGGCGGCGAATATGGCTTAATCAATTTTATTTTCTATAAGCAGCTTGGCCTATTCCATGAACCAATCAACTTTCTCTCGAATTATTGGTCTGCTATGATCGTCATTTGGTTATTTCATATTTGGAAAACGGTAGGCTGGGGCGTCGTGATTTATTTGGCAGCGCTGCAGGGCATTTCGAAGGAATATTACGAAGCGGCATCTATCGACGGCGCGAACGGCACGAGACAGTTTTGGAGCATCACGGTACCAATGCTGGGACCGGTAACTGCATTCGTCATCATTAACCTGGTAAACGGCGCATTTAACTTTTTCCCGCAGGTTTACTTCATTACACGCGGCGGTCCGATGGATCAGACGCAAACACTTCCGAGCCTTATGTATTTGCAGGCATTTAAGAACTTTAACTTTGGTTATGCATCCGCGGTCGCTGTCATGATGGGAATTGCAGTGTTTCTGCTAACTTATTCCCAGATGAAAAAATTCGGCAACCAGCGGTTTTTGTAGGAGGGGGACGCAATGAAAACGAAATGGCATCTTCAGCTTCTGGTCTACAGCATTATCGTGCTTGGAGCATTGGCTTTCCTATTCCCCTTCGTATATATGATTATGACCAGCTTTATCAAGGGAGCGTATTCGCTGCCAAGGCCTAAGGAAGTATTTTCGGTCGTTCCCAATCTTTACAACTATCAGCTCGTATGGGGCAAAAACAACTTTGCGAGGTACTTTCTAAACAGCTCGCTCGTTACGCTCGTATCGATGGCGGGAAGCCTGTTCCTTGGCTGCTTGACCGCATACGGCTTTGCCAGGTTCACGTTCCCGGGCAAGGAATTTCTGTTCCGAATGTTTCTGCTTACGATGATGATTCCCGGCGTCATCAACATCATTCCGCAGTTCTTGATTATTAAATCGTTTGGTTTGGTCAACACGTACTGGGGCTTATGGTTGATTTATATTGGCGGCGGCGTGGTCGGGAGCACGTTTTTCCTTCGCGGCTTCTTCCAGAGCATTCCGAAGGAATACGAGGAGTCGGTGCTGATCGACGGCGGCGGCAACTGGCGCATTTTCTGGAATATCTACCTGCCGCAATCGATGCCGGCTATCGCGACGCTTGCGGTTCTATCCTTCCAAGGGACATGGGAAGAGTATTTCACGGCGCTCGTTATTATTAAAGACGAAGCGCTGCGCACACTGCCGGTCGCGCTGCTTATGTTTAACGACAAGTATGCAACAAACTATTCTTGGGTATTTGCGGCATCCATCATCGCGCTTATACCGACCGTGCTGCTCTATATTGTTTTCCAGAAGAGATTCGTACAGGGCGGCTTTAATGAAGGCGGAGTAAAAGGATAACTATACGACTTGGGAAGGAAAGATGTCGTGATACACCAAAAAGTAAAGTCGACTGCGCTTGCGGCGATGAGCTGCCTGCTTATTTTGGCGGCAGGCTGCAGCAAAGAGAAGGAAATAGCGGCAGAGTCAGTGGTCAGCCAAGGCATTATGAGCGGACTGTCCACCGACAAAGCGGCTTATCGTCCCGGCGAGAAGGTTAGCTTTAAGCTCGATTTGAGCAAGGCGGAGCCAAAAGCGAAGGTCATTGTCCAGTATCGCCATCTTGGCGAGATAGTCAGCGAGCAGGAGCTAAAGACCGACGGCGAACAAATCGCTTGGAGCTGGACGCCTCCGCAGGAAGACGGCAAGGGCTACATGGCTGAAGTATTTTTAACGGCTAAAGGCGAGATTAAGGATCATCAGAACATAGCGGTCGATGTGTCCGCCGACTGGAGCAAGTTCCCGCGCTACGGTTATTTAGCCGATTTCCACAAGATGGGCGAGGAAGAATTAGCGGCTGTCATTGAACGGCTGAATCGCTTCCACATTAACGGCATTCAATTTTATGATTGGCAATATAAGCATCATGATCCGCTAAAAATGGATGGAAACAAACCGGCTTCAGTGTGGCCGGATATTGCAAACCGCGAGGTCTCTTACGATACGATTAAAGGTTATATCGACCTCGCGCACAGCAAAAACATGATGGCGATGAACTATAATTTGCTGTTCGGCGCCTATGAGGGCGCGGAAGCGGACGGCGTCAAGAAAGAGTGGGCGCTGTACAAGGACCCCACGCAAACGAATCAGGATAAGCATCCGCTACCAGACAGCTGGGCCAGTGACATTATGCTGTATGACCCAAGCAATACGGAGTGGCAGAACTATTTGATTAATAAAGAAATCGAAGTGTTTAAGCAGCTTCCGTTTGATGGCTGGCATGTCGACCAATTGGGCGATCGCGGCTCGTTGTGGAATGCCAAGGGAGAAAGCGTGAAGCTGGCGCAAGGTTACGTGTCCTTCCTGAAAGCAGCTAAGGAGAAGCTGGATGTCGACTATGTGATGAACGCGGTTGGACAGTATGGGCAGGCCTTTATGGCGCCTCAGGCTCCGCTCGAGTTCCTTTATACAGAAGTATGGGACGGGCATCCGAAGTATGGCAACCTGAAGGACATCATCGACCAGAACAGCAAATATAGCAAAAACAAATTAAATACGGTGCTTGCAGCTTATATGAACTATGATTTGGCTAACGCGAGCGGAGAGTTTAATACGCCGGGCGTCCTGCTTACGGATGCCGTTATTTTTGCCTCCGGCGGCTCTCATTTAGAGCTAGGGGAGAACATGCTTGCCAAAGAATATTTTCCGAATAAAAACCTTGCGATTCCAGCAGAGCTCGAGGAACAGCTTACCCGCTATTACGACTTCCTTGTCGCGTACCAGAACATTTTGCGGGATGGGCTTGAAGAAACGGAAGCCGTCGTCTCCGGCACGGGAGCAACATCCGTTAGCGCAGATCCAGAGCAAGGCAAGATCTGGTCCTTTGCGAAGCAAAAGAACGGAAGCGACATCGTTCATTTCATTAACTTCTCGGATGCGAAGACAATGAATTGGAACGACAGCAAAGGCGAGCAGGCGACGCCGGTGGAGCGCGAGGATGTTGAGATTTCTATTCAAACGGATCGCGAGGCAGCCAGCTTGATGTTCGCTTCGCCCGACTACTATAACGGCTCGCCCGTTAAGCTGAGATTTGAGCAGAAGGACGGCAAGATCACGTTTAAGCTTCCAAGCCTGAAGTACTGGGATCTTCTCATGATCGATTACAAATAGAACAGCAGGCGAAGGACTGGATGGCCGGCAAAGGAAACCGCGCTGCTGCTCTATCGGTTTTTAAAGTATAACTAATGTGGGAGTGATGCAGCGCAGCCGAGTCGGCTGCGCTGCTCGGCTTCCTAATTTACTGTACATTCTATTTAAGACGCGATAAATTAGGTAAACTATTAGTATCTCTTTTAGCAAGGTGGGCATTCTATGGCTCGTTTCGAAAAATGGACCAACCGTTTCGCATCAAAAATGATTTTAGCATTTCTATTGATCATCTTAATTCCGACCACTTTATCGGGGTTTTCTTTCTATTTGGAATCTTCTGCGCTTGTGAAACGGAATGTCAGAGCATCTGCCGTCCAGGTTACGAAACAAACCGCCGATGCGCTGTCTTCTATATTTAATGCCGGAAGCGATACCTCTGATTTAATATACAGCGATTTGAAGGTGCAGAAAGCGGCGATGCAGTACAGCACGAGCCCGCTTAACACGCAAATAGAGATGTCGCAATCGCTCAGCACCCTGCTGAACAACGTCGTGTATTCCAGTTCGTTTGTTCGAATTGTTTATATCATTAAGGACGGCGGAATCGGTTGGGGGAGCGGCACGTTCTCTACGCCCAAGCTTCGAAAGATCGATTTGAACCAGCAAAAATGGGTGACCGATTCCAAAAAACAGGACGGGGGCCTCGTGTGGCAAGCCCTGCGTAAGGATCCATTCAGCGGCGGCGGTGAAAATACCGATCTCGTGCTTCCGATCAGCCGGACGCTAAAAGATTTTGATTCGCTTCAGCAGATTGGACTGCTCGTCGTTAATTTAAACGGCAAGGCGATTATTAATACCATTAACCAGGTTAAGCTTGGTGAGACCGGCCGCTATATGGTCGTCAATCCGGAAGGCCAAATTATGATCGATGCGGATCTTTCGCAAATTGGCCGGGTTGTCGAGGATGCGAAGCTGCATGAGCTGATTGTGCATAACGATGCGGTTGAATTCGAATATTCCAATAATGGTATACGTTATTATGGCGTAAAGCAGCTGCTGAGCAATGGATGGCTTCTGGTCGGCACGGTGCCTACGGTCGAAATAACAGGTGTGCTGGATAAGCTTCATACGCGTATTTTGATCACCTCGGTTTGCTTCGCTTTACTCGCGGTGCTCATTGGCTTTCTTATCGCGAATCGGGTTACCAAACCGATTAAGCAATTAACGCTGGAAATGAGGCGGGTGCAGCAGGGGGACTTATCCGTACGCACGGCATTGACCTCTTCCGATGAAATCGGGCTGATGAGCAAGCATTTTAATAAAATGTTGGATGAAATCGAACAGCTCATGGGACGCGTGGAGCAGGAGCAGAACGAGAAGCTGGAGGCCGAGGTGCGCGCGGTAACTTATCGGATTCACCCGCATTTTCTCTATAATACGCTTAGTACACTGCGGTGGCTTATTCGCGCAGGCGAGATGGAGCGGGCGGATCAAGGCCTAGCGGCGCTGACTCGGCTGCTCCAAGCCAATATGGGCAAGAACGGCCAGATGATTACGCTCGAGGAAGAGCTTGAAATAATTCAGAAATATATCGTTATCTTAGAAATGCGGTACGAGCAAAAGTATGTCCTAACCATCGAAGCGCAGCCGGGTACGGACAAGGTGAAAGTTCCGAGAATGCTGCTTCAGCCGCTTGTGGAGAACGCGGTTTTCCATGGCTTTGTACCGCTTAATCGCGGAGGTGAGATTACGGTAAAGGTGACGGTGCACCAGAGCGAACTCCATATTCTGCTGCAGGATAATGGCCTCGGAATGACGGCCGAGAAGCTGGCGCAATTGAATGCCAAGGAGGGGAAGACCGGAACCGGTATCGGACTTCAGCATATCCATGATTCCTTAAGGCTTTATTTTGGAGCGGGCTCGGGCATGTCCGTAACAAGCGTAAGAGGGAGCGGAACGCAGATTCATATCGTCATACGTCTTCAAACCTGAGCCCTGTCCAACTATAACTAGCCGCTCACTTCTTGAGGAGGGAATAACATGAACGACTATGTGCTGATCGTAGACGACGAGCCGATTATTCGAAATGGACTAAAAAACTTTATCGATTGGGAGAAGGTGGGGCTCACCTTAGCGGGAGGCTGCGCAAATGGCGCAGAAGCCTTAGAGCTGCTGCGCTCCCGTCCGATTGACATTCTGATAACGGATATTAAAATGCCGGTGATGGATGGTTTGGAGCTTACGCGCCATGCTCTTCAGCTCAACCCGCAAATGAAGATCGTTCTAATTAGCAGCTACAATGAGTTTGAATATGTGCGCGAGGGCATGAAGAACGGGGCAGTCGATTATTTGCTCAAACCGTCGCTGGAAGCAGAGGAGCTCCTTGCCGTGTTAGCGAGATGCAAAGAAATGCTCGCGAACAGCCGAAGGCAAGCGCTGCAGAGAAAACAGTATGATCAGCAATTGACTACGATGGAACGCAGACGCTCCGAGCAGGAGATCATCCGGCTGCTCGCAGCCAGCCAGCCGGAATTTACTTTTAATGATATTTTCGGCCCGCAAAATGAAAGGTATTTATGTGCCTTTATCGTATCGGACGGATTAAACGAGTGGCAGGAGCAGTACGGGGATTTGCACATTAGTATTATGTACGAGGATATGCAGACGATATTTTACGAGGAGTTTCAGGAGGGCAGCGCACCGATCTTATCACGAGACGGTCTCTTGCTCATTTATCCCTATGAGGAGGGCGGAGAAGCGAAGCTTCTACGCTTCAAAGCTAGAATTGCCGCTGAATTGTCCATCTCCATTTCAATAGGCTACAGTATAGAGCAGGCAGCGGAGCGGGTTGAAACCGGACTGAAACGAAGCCAAGCAGCGGGGCAAAGGCGGTTTTTTGAAGGCACAGATAAGTTGTTTCCGTGGGAGCAGCGCTCCCATTTGCAAGATGGCGAGCCAGTATACGAGGAACAGAACATGCATGCCATGGTCGAATGGATACGAGCTGAGAACAGCACGAAGAAAGTCATCGATAGCTTCGTCTCGAAATGGTCGAAGGGCAGCATGACTCCCGAGCAGGTGAGGAGAGAGGCGTATGAGCTGCTCTCTGCGCATGCGTATTTGAACGGTGATTCCAAAACGCTGTCGGATTACAGGGATCACATTTGGCGCTGCGATACGGTCGTTCAGCTTGAGGCGGCTTTGCGTCATTTCTTTGAGGAGATGGAGCATCCTAACCAGCTTCGCCTGCAGGACAAGGGGCATGGCGGACAATTAATTACGAAAGCTATTTCGTACATTAAGCTTCATTTCCGCGAGGAGCTTACGCTGCAAGAAGTAGCGGACACCATTCATGTGAGCAAGAGTTATTTATCGAATTTATTCAAAAAACAGTCGGGCCAAAATTTCATCGATTATTTGATCGATTTGAGGCTTCATGAGGCCAAACGGATGCTGGTACAGCATGAATATAAAATTTACGAGGTTGCGGAAAAATCGGGCTTTAACGACGTGAAATATTTTAGCAAGCTGTTCAAGAAAATGACGCAAATGACACCGGTCGAGTACCGGGAGAAGCATCAGCAATAGTTGACGGGGGAGGAGGGTATGCTTGTGAAAAAGCTGCTGATGATCATAGGCTTGCTTCTCATTGCCACGGGCTGCGGACAGCAGTCCATTTTAACGAAAGACAGCAAGGTTGAGAAGATGAGCAATCCGGATGATTATGAGATCGAATTCTGGCATACGTACAGCGATGAGGAGACTCGGATTTTGGAAGACACCCTCATTCCGGCTTTTGAAGAAGCGTATCCCCATATTCATGTTATCCCTATTCGGCAAAGCAATAATGCGGAGCTGAAGTATACGCTTATTTCCAAGGCTTCTGCGAACAAAGCGCCGGATGTGGTTCGGATGGATATCGTATGGGTGCCGGAGTTTTCCCAGAGCGGGCTTTTGCTTCCTCTAAGCGATTACGAGGATTTCGATAAGGTTACGCAGATGCTGCAGAGCAATACAGGCTCGGCAGGTTATTACGCGGGTGCCTACTATTCGCTTCCCGTGAATATGAACACGAAGGTTGCTATCTTTAGCCGCGCGCTGCTGAAGCAGGCGGGTTTATCGGAGCCGCCTGCCACCTTTCAGGAGGTCATTGCGCTTGCTAGGGAGCATCGCTTCAAGATTGGAATGGGCGGGCTGGAGTCTTGGGAAAGCCTGCCTTACATCTATGCGCTTGGCGGACGCGTGACGGATGAGTCGTACACGAGGGCTTCGGGTTATCTAGACGGCGAAGGAACAGTCAAAGCGGTAGAGCAGCTGTTGATGCTTTACAAGGAGCATCTGATCGACCGGACCTTGATTAACGGCGGCGCTGACAACTGGGAAGGCGTGAAATCCGGAAAAATTCTGGTGATGGACGACGGGCCTTGGTTTTACAGCGTCTTTCGAGGCAAGGAGCTAGAGAGAGCCATAAACACGACATGGGCGGTTCCTTTTCCGACCACTTACGGACCTGCATCGATCATGGGCGGAGAACATCTTGTCAGCATGAAAGGCTCCAAGCATCCGCTGCAGGCATGGACCTTCATGAAGTGGATGATCAATACAGAGTCGCAAGTGGCTATGTCGCAGACGGGCTTGATTCCGACTAATTTGGAAGCGAAGGAAATTAAGGTGCAGGGCGAGTCGTTTATTCATCCGTTTGCCGATGCGCTCGATCATACGTTCCTGCGCCCGCCAGTGAAAAACTACAGCCGAATCGATGCCATCTATGTTTCGTATATGATCAAAATTTTTCAAGAGGAGCTGTCCGTGCAAGAGGGCTTAACGGCAGCAGCCGCGCAGATTGATCATCTATTGAAGCCATAAATGCGTTTATCCAGATGAAAAAAAGCTGGCGACAGCCGCCAGCTTTTTTTTTTGCTGCCAATGCCTTACGCGTTAAACGTAATGCACACCTTTCCGAAATGCGTCCCCTTGGATAAGTAACGCAGCGCATCAACGGATTGTTCAAACGGGAAAACGCGGTCAATGACCGGATGCAGCGCATTTTGCGCTATGGCGCGGTTCATGGACTCGAACATGTCGCGGCTGCCCACATTAATGGCTTGCAGCCGCGCCTTTCGGAGAATGGCGGCAATAATATCGAAGTTCTCTACGCTGGCTCCCGACAAGATGCCAATGATACTAATTTGCCCGCCTACCCGAAGAGCCTGGAGCGATCGGTTTAGCGTAGCCGCTCCGCCGAGGTCGACAACCAGATCGGCGCCACGGCCATGGGTAAGCTCAAGCACCGCTTTATCCCATTCCGGTGTCTTTTTGTAATTGATGACCTGATCGGCTCCCAGCGCTTTCGCGCGCTCCAGCTTATCGTCGCTGCTCGATGTTAAAATGACGTTAGCCCCGTGAAGCTTAGCGAATTGGAGGGCGAATAGGGATACGCCGCCTGTACCTTGCACGAGCACCGT
The DNA here is from genome assembly GCF_056398325.1 of Paenibacillus sp. 01T443. Taxonomy (NCBI): domain Bacteria; kingdom Bacillati; phylum Bacillota; class Bacilli; order Caryophanales; family Paenibacillaceae; genus Paenibacillus; species Paenibacillus sp. 01T443. Next base: position 47,447 of record NZ_JBFTPE010000012.1, on the reverse strand, counting down.
GTCGCCGGATTTGACCTTGCCTTCCTCTACGACGGCATGCCATGCCGTAACTCCGGCACAAGCAAGCGCGGCAGCTTCCTCATCGCTCAAATGATCAGGCACGTGAACCAGTCCCTGCTCGGGTAAGACGACATATTCAGCGAGAAGGCCATCCAGCGGATTGCCCAGCGTGCTTACCCAGCCTTCTTGCGTAGGTTCGCCGGAAATCCAGCTCTGCGTAAAGATGCCGCTCACCCGCTGGCCCAGCTTGAAACGGGTCACGTTTTCCCCTAAACCGACCACCTCGCCAACCCCGTCGGATACGGGGATGAAAGGAAGCTTTAGATGGGGATTATAAAAGCCGTCGATAACTCCGAGGTCACGGGAGTTGAGCGAAACGGCACGCATTTTGATCAGCAGCTCGCCTGTGCCGGGAACCGGGATTTGCCTCTCCAATGGTCTTACATGATCCAATCCGAAACCGTCTTGTATTGCATATACTTTCATGGTCATCTCTCCTTTTAGTTGGTGTAGACATACATTAATGCATATACTAATATTTAGTAAGTAGGCACTTTATCGTTCGTTATGAACCTTTAGGTGCGTAAGGAGGAGGAGTGGGAATAGATATGACCGATGACGTTGAAAAGAAGCCAGCCGATATATCAATTGCCGAATGCAGCTACCGCAGGGTGCTTGAAATCATTTCGAGCAAATGGTCTGCGTTAGTCCTCTATGCCTTAGAGGACGGCAGCCTGCGGTACGGAGAAGTAAGGAGGAGAATTGAGGGCATATCGCAAAAAATGCTGACCCAAACGGTGCGGCAGCTGGAGCGGGACGGCTTGGTCAGACGCGAAGTTACGCCGTCTGTACCGCCAGTAGTTGATTATTCGTTAACCCCGCTTGGTGAGACGCTCATCCAAACGATGTGGCATTTAAAGCTGTGGACGGCCGAATATTTTCCGCTAGTCGAGAAGGCTAGACAGGAATATGACCAAAAGAGCGGCGAGCACGTCATATAGCGCGCATATAAAAAAGCGGGAATCGATTCGATTCCCGCTTTGCTTATTTTGCTTACCTTGTACCTTGTATCGAGCTATTGAATCATTAGAATCTCGCGAATGTCTTGCTCGCTGAGGGAAGACAGCTCCTCTTGGCCAGGCTGGATGACCTCATCGATGAGATTTTTCTTTTTTTGCTGGAGCTCGTACATTTTATCCTCAACCGTTCCTTGCGTAACGAGACGGATGACCTGCACGACATTTTTCTGGCCAATCCGGTGAGCGCGGTCCGCGGCTTGCTGCTCAACGGCAGGGTTCCACCATAAGTCATAAAGTATAACCGTGTCGGCGCCCGTCAGGTTTAGCCCCGTACCGCCGGCCTTTAAGGAGAGCAGAAAAAGCTCGCGCTCGCCGTCATTGAATCGGTTGCAGAGCTCGACGCGCTCGGAGGCCTTCGTTTGCCCATCCAAATAGAAGTAGCTGATGCCTCGGTAACCAAGCTCGCGGCCGATTAAACCGAGCATTTCGGTAAACTGGGAAAAAATAAGCAGACGCTTGCCAGCGCTCTGGCATTCCTCGATAATCTCGAGGAGCTGCTCGAATTTGGCAGAGCTGCCCTTATAGTCCTCGACAAAGAGCACGGGATGGCAGCAGAGCTGGCGAAGCCTTGTAATGCCTGCCAAAATCCTGATCCGATTTTGATGGAAGCTTTCCTCGTTCAAATGCTTCACCGTTTCCTGCTGCAGCTTCGCCAAGAAGCCGACATACAGCTGCTTCTGCTCGGGCAACAGCTCGGATGCCTGTATCGATTCGATTTTCTCTGGCAGCTCTTGCAGTACGTCGCTCTTCAGCCTGCGCAGCAGGAAGGGGCGGACACGCTTCGCGACAGTCTCCCGGGTAAGCTCGTTAAACGCTTGCCTGCTCGGGAATAACTCGGGAAATACGGCGCCAAATATCGACCAAAGCTCTTCCAGCTTATTTTCGACGGGCGTTCCGGTCAAAGCAAAGCGATATCCTGCTTCGAGAGCCTTGACCGCTTGCGCGGTCTGGGTCGTATGATTTTTGAAATACTGCGCTTCGTCCATAATCAGCGTATGGAAGCTTTGCTTCGCATACTGCGTGATATCCCTTCGAAGCAAAGGGTAGGAGGTGATGATGACATCCGCCTCCAAGCCGCCAGCCAGCACGCCGCTGCGTTCTGCTTTGGTTCCGTCCGCAATTACGGCGCGAATTTCGGGAGCGAATTTTTTGATCTCGTTCAACCAGTTGTAGACGAGAGAAGCGGGAGAAACGATCAAAGCGGGCTGCTCACGCTTCCGGATCTCAGGCAGAACGGAGACGATAAAAGCGATTGCCTGCACTGTTTTTCCAAGTCCCATATCGTCTGCGAGAATTCCGCCAAAATGATAATGCGCGAGTGTCTTCATCCATTGATAGCCGTACTTCTGATAATCGCGAAGCACGGGGGCAAGGCTGCCAGGAACCGAGAATTCCAGATTATCCGGGTTTCGCATATTTTCGAGCAGCCGCCGGAATGATTTGCCCAGCTTTATCGCTTTACTGTTCTCGCTCGAATCAATGAGATGCAGGCCGCGAACGGCAGGCACGCGGAATTCCGCGCCTTGGATATCACCTTTGCGAAGCCCTACATCATTTAAGAAGCGAATAATTTCTTGAAATTCGGCGCCTTCAAGCGGTAATAACGAGCCGTCCGGCAGACGGTGATATTTGCGCTTTACCTCCAGGGACGTTAAGAGATTGCGGATTTCAGATTCCGGAATACCGTCCATCGCGAATTTGAATTCAAGCCAATCGGTTCGTTCATCCACGTTAACTGTCACCGTGGGAGGAGCATGCTTGGTCACGATCCGTACCTTCACAGCGGAGGTAGCGTATACGGTCAGCAGCTTCTCGAGCAGCGGGATGACGTTGTGAAGAAATTCAAATTCGGTATCCTCGTCGTCCAGAAAATAACCAGCTTCTGTCTTCGCGAAGGGTACCAGCTCCATCAGCTCCAATATTTGACGCTCCTGTTCCCCGTCGCGCATCAGGATCCGGTCGGTGCCGCGGCTCTTATCGCTGCCTTCTAACGGATTAATTATGATATCGCCGTATTGGAATTCAAGTCCGGCAACCAGTCGGTCTCTGATCCGATCCAGATAAAGCTTTGCTTTAAGCTGCGTATGCAGGACGCGGTCGGAGATGGTTTCCGCGATCCTTACGCTCCCAAGCTTCATTAAGCCGGGTATGACCCTCTCCATGAAAGGCTCCATTTGCTCAGGCGCAATTTGGATTTTGGGCTTGCGCGAGGTGTCGATCAGCTGCTTGAGCTCCGCAAGCCGATTACAGGAATCCGGTTTCAGCCGAAGCAGCTTGCCTTCTGTTATAACAAGCTCGTATTCCTCCATTAAGGTCATCTGCTCGAGGCCTTGAATCTCCAATTGATACCCTTCACCCGCCGCTTGATCGAACGCAAAGTGAAGCGGAATCGCTTCATCGCTTACCGTTATTCCATTAAACGTTTGATTGCCAATATGCAGCTGGACCGTTGGAGCGGCCATCAGCAGGGGGAGCAGCTCCCCCCAAGAAAATGGAGGAATAAGCAGCAGCCGTTCGCCGCCAGCAGGCGTTTCTGCTTGGTAGAATCGGTTTGAGGATTGGCGAAACAGCATTTCATGACGATAGATTTGATAGAGCTGCCGAATAACGGCATCGTTCTCGGGCTGGAAGCTGTGAATGCTCGGGTCATACGTAAAATGCTTCGAAAAAACGTACGGTTCCCGGCGCTCCGCCTTCTCCAGAAACTCCCGGATTCGCTGAACGATATATAACCGCTTAGGCCCAATCCTCAGCTCGATGCCAAACATATACTTCCGGTAGCCGTATGGGTGCAGCTTGCACGAAATCTCTACTTCAAGGGGAGTACGTGTGTCAAAAAGCGAACTTCTGCCGCTAGAGCGGGCAGGCCTGCCTCCGAATAGACCCAGCATGCTGGCAGCTAGACGAGTATCGGCTGCTTCGAGCCCTGCGGGATTAGCAAAGCGCGGTTGAAGCTGCAAGGAATCGGATTCCTCCGCGTCTTCGTCATCCTCGTAGGGTCTATCCTCCGGATGCAAGAGGGAGGGGTAGACGCGAGCGGGCTTGTCGCCTTGCTCCTGAGCATCAAGGATTTGGAGAAGCGCAGCAGCCACATGCATGCAATATTTATCGTAGCTGCTGAAAGCGAGGCAGGTGCATGCCGCTTCGACGTCTCCGTTACGCTCTACTTCAATGGTAACCTCATAGCGTTTATTGCCGTGTATGATAGCCGAATAGCTGCCCGCCTGCGGATTGGAGCTTGTTAACGTTACATTTCCATCTCTATTGAATGCTTCCCCTCGCTCATAGAAGGTGTCGCCGCAAAGTAATTTAATGATTCGCCGGGACAAGTGAGTACTCATTGCCTAATTCCTTTCCGCAAACGGAAACGTTTGTTCCGATTTTATAAGTTAGTCCTATCATATCAGAATTAATGGGCAAGGTCATAATCGAAAGCACATAAGCTGTATGTAACAGCCTTTTTTCTCCAGGCCATGGTCCCGATGACTTATGGGGCAGTCCCTTTTACATTCATAGTTCGACTTGGATAGGGATAAAGTCCAATTTTTGTTCAATCTATCCATTTTTATGTGTCTATGACTGAATTATCGGGTATGATTTGGAAAGTCGGAAAGCTGGTTTAAGGAGGGAACAATACGAATAAGATATGGCGGATCCGAAGCGAGGTCAGAGACTACGCTGAAGCTGCGTACCACTTCGTAAGGGAAGTACCCAAGCGCTATCCGTGGCTCAAAACCATTTACACGATATGGTGCTGGCTCTCGCTGCTGCTGTTTATTGTAGGCCTGTTCCTGTACCGGGATTCGAGAACGATGCTGGTGCAGTATTTGTGGTCGTTCTATGTGATGCTGCAGTTCTGGCTGTTATGCCGGAGTAAGACATTTACCTGGAAGCAGACTGCGATATTCATGCTGCTCGGCATCGTCCTCGTGATCCCGCTTACGGCGGGGACGCTTTTGGCGGTACACGGCTTGTTTGGCGGACGGACATCAGATACCTGGTCGACCGCGGTACTCACTCCGATCGTGGAGGAGGTGTGGAAGCTGCTTCCACTGGGGCTGTATCTGCTCTTCTCGCGCCGGGCATCGGCGATGAGCCTAGCTGACTATACTCTGGCGGGAGCAGCCGCAGGAGTCGGTTTCCAGCTCATGGAGGAGCTGAGCCGCAGGTGGCTGAACTCAGGTTTGCTCGGGCGGACTTTCGGTTACAGCACGACGATGCTGGGAGGAGAGACGATCCACTGGGATTTTTGGACTTTATTTCCCGGGCGGTTCGAAGAGAGTTTTTTTCCTACCCTCATGACGGTCAGCCATCCCGTGCACACGGCGTTGATCGCTTTGGGACTGGGGATGGCCATACGCGGCCGCAGGAGGCTGACGAATGCTATCTTCGCCCTGCCTGCCCTGCTGCTGGCTTGGTCAATCCTAGACCATGCCGCGTATAACGGACAGAACTCTCTGCCGGACTGGATCATGAAGTTCCACGAATGGACCGGGAGTGGCTATCAGACGAAGAGCATCTTTCTCTGGATGTTAGTCGCGGGGCTCATCTTGGATTATATCGCACTTAACCGGGTAAGGAGCCAGCTCCCGATGATGGGGGGCGAGCGGTTTATCGACCCGATCACGGAACTGAGGCATATGATGGCAGCTTTTCTGCAAAGGAGGGAGAGGTTCGCAAGCGTAATGGCCTGGACGAGAGAGCGCCGGGAGATGGGTTTCTCTTTGCTGTACGGCAATGCCGAAGCGGCTTCTGTGCAGGAAGATCTGAACGGCCGGATGAATCTGCATTACCGGATGGCAGCTGGACTGATTGCGCTGCTGGTCGGGGCAGGCCTGCTTGCGGGATGCGCAGCTTATTGGCAGTCTGCCGTTCATCCTGCCGACACCGCCTGCTTCTCCTGCATGTTCGACTCACTCCAAAATTGGTGGGACCGTCTTAGCTTCGGGGAAAAGGGAGCAATCGTGCTCGGGGCGTTCGCACTCTCCCTGTTGTTCGTCGGCTTCTGGCCGGCGCTTGGAATCGCATTGACTGCGGCGAGCATTCCGGGCAGCGGACACGAGATCGCACAGAACATCCGGGATCCCAAGCGGCTGCTCACGCCTGAGAATGCCATCGCGGCTTTACTGGCTCTTGCGCTCAGCCGTGTACCGTTTGGGCGTCTGGCAGACCGGTTAGTCAAGAAAGGCGGAGACCGGCTTAAAGATTGGCTGGATAAGCTGCTCAAACGCCGGACCAAGCCGGACCCAGACGTACCCAAAAAACCGGATCCTGATGTACCTAAAAAACCGGACCCAGACGGTCCCCGTAAGCCAGATGGGGAAGATACCAGCAAGAAACCCGATGCCGAAGAGCAGGCCCCACCGAAGGAATCAGACGATTATGTACACTGGAGTCATGCGAAGTACAAAGGCGTAGAGCTTTACGACAGCCGTAATGGAGCACTTGGAGAATTCGACGGTATCGATATCGAGAACGGTATTTTCTATGAAGCAAAGTCAGCCCAAGGATTGGATCGCATTCATCCCAAAACTGGCAAGCCGCAGCAGACGCCGCAGCAGTTTACGGATAAACAGCTCTATCAGAAAACAAGGACGCGGATCAACAATCTGATGGAAAAGGCGGTGGGAACACGGACGACGCCGGATGGAACAACGGAAATTCCGACCCTGGATGAGATCAAAGGGATCCGCGACTTCGAGTTTCAGCTGGATGGAGACTCGCCGGAGCTGCGCGCCGCGGCAGAGAACAGCCTGAACCGTCTGCGTCAGGAATTCCCGGATTATACATTTAAAATTCGATTTGGAGTGAATTAAGATGTCGATTAGTGCCATTATCATTGATCCCGAAGATGAGTTCGAACGCTCATTCATGCTGCCGATCGCGACAGAGGCTTTTTATAAAAAGTATTGGGAGCCGGCGGTTGAAGAGCTGGGTCTCCAGTGGGCCGCTTTATTCCAAGGCGGCACGGATGTGGAGAAAGAGGATGCTCCCGAAGTTCTGAAAGAGATTGCGAAATTGAAGGATTGGGTACGCGCCAACATGAGCGGTGACAATCAGGAGCATATGCTGCACAGGCTGGAGCTGCTGGAGAGCAAGCTGCCGAGCGCGTATCGGCGCGGGGGCGCGGTCGTTTATATCGGTTGACGCGGCACATAGCGGCAGTCTAGGACTTTTTTCTCGTCCAAGGCTGCCGCTTTTATTACATAACAAGCGAGCGATAAATGGTTTATGGAGAGTGCTTGTCCAGTCGATTTATTATGGATATGACATGATGGGGGGATGGTGTGGACCTTTTCATCAGGTTTAGTTCGGGGCTGTAGAGATGTGAGGAGTAGGAGCGCGCTTTGGAGAAGTCGTTTGAAATAACGGTAAAATGTGGCGCTAATTTCATGAATAATCATAATTTAACCTATATAGCGGTAAAAAACGGCGTTATATCGGGCTGAGAGCTTGTTAATTCAAGTTAACGCGAGAAATAGCGCCAAAAATTACTGTTAATTGGTTGGTAGGCCCGAAATCAACGAGATTAACGCCATATTTTACCGCTATTTGGTTAGTAAGTTCGAAATAGGATGATTAACGCCATGTTCTACCGCTATTGTTTATCGGAACATGAAATAGCAGCTGCATAAAAGAATAGAATAAGCGCTTGGAAGAAACAAAGGAGCGGTTTGGTACTGGTAGAGGCGGTTTTGGTTCTGATGGAGGGTTTTCGAACGAATGGAGCGGTCTGGTACTAGTGGAGCGGTTTGGAACTGGAGGACTGGAGGAGTGACAGCGTTCGCTTTTGTCTCCCTATTTCTACCGCAGGCAGCGGTATATTCGAAGAAATAGGGAGACAACAGCGACTGGAAGCCCAAGCCCTCTCCGTAGTAACGGCAAGCGTTATTTGTTTCATTTTTAAGTTCAAACTCTACTGCTATAATATAGGTAATAAACATGATCACAAGAGAAAGAAGGAGCTGAATGATATGCAATATCGCCGCCTTGGCAATAGCGGCCTCAAAGTGTCCGCGCTCGGTTTAGGCACCAATGCTTTCGGTAAACGAGCCGATTATGAGGCTTCGAAGAAAATCATCGATTACGCGATAGATAGCGGAATTAACTTTATGGATACGGCTAATATTTATGCCGGGACGGAATCGGAGAAAATCATTGGACAGGCTTTGCAGGGGAAGCGTCAAAACGTTGTGTTAGCGACGAAGGCGGGATTAGTGCGTGGAGCAGGAGTGAACGAGCGGGGCTCATCCCGGTTTCATTTGCAGACGGAGCTGGAAAACAGTCTGAAGCGATTAAAAACCGATTATGTTGATCTTTATCAGATTCATACTTTTGATCCGGAAACACCGCTGGAGGAGACACTTCGGACGCTTGAGGACATGGTGCGTTCAGGCAAGGTGCGCTATATCGGCGCTTCGAATTATTTTGCATGGGAGCTTATGAAGTCGCTTGGCATTAGTGATCGGTTAGGGCTAAACCGGTTCGTATCGACCCAAGTCAGCTATTCTTTGGCGGATCGTACGCCGGAGCAGGAGCTTATCCCGATGTGCTTGGATCAAGGTGTGGGCATTATCCCTTATTTCCCGCTGGCAGGCGGTATCTTGTCGGGGAAATACAGGTCAGCGGATTTGGCGCCGCAGGGCTCGCGCGCGCAGACCGATCCCAATTTCAAGAGATTTATTAATAGTCAAACGATTGCGTTAGGGGAAAAGGTAACCGATCTTGCGAGCCAGCTCGACACGACGACAAGTGTGTTGTCGCTGTCTTGGCTGATCCAGCAGCCAGTCGTATCCACGGTGATCGTTGGCGCGACAAAGATGGAGCAGCTTGAAGAAAATCTGAAAAGCGTATCCCTCGAGCATACCGCTGAAACCAAAAAGGAGCTGGACCTCATCAGCAGCCCCTATCGGCACGGAGAACCTTTCGCATTATACCGACTGCCCGTTTAAGCACCCGTATTTCGCTCAAAAGCAATGATCCATTCGCCTTGGACAGCAGCGAAGCCGGTATCGCCCTCCACGACCAAGCCGTATAAGTTTTTAACGTCGACATACTCCTTGCGCTCGCCGTTATCGAACTCAAGCGTGATGTAATAATAAGTGCGGGATGAATGGTTTGAATGTCCGATACCATTTTGGTTAGCATGATTCGTATGATGATGACTGACGTCCATACGTTTGGAGACGATGCGGGCGTATGTGGTTTCTTTAGGAGCTTTAGCGTTTCTTGCATAGTTGACGATGCTATAGATAATACCTCCAATAACAATGACGAAAACGATGACCACAAGCACGGGGATAAGCGTAAACATAAAGTTGAACGGGAATCCAAATCCATTCATAAACCTTTTCCTCCAATATTTTCTTTTAATGTAGTTAAGTTTACTATGTATATGAATGAGCGGCTAGTGCTAAATGTAGATGTATGGAGGAGGCTGACAAATGACAGTGGGTTCACAGAAGGACATAGACGGTCTGAAAGAGATTGGACGGATCGTCGCTTTGACGATGAATGAAATGAAGAGGCAAACAAAGGCGGGCATGACGACGAAGGAGCTTGATGAGCTAGGGGGACGTATATTGTCGAGCCATGGAGCGTTTTCTGCGCCTCATATCGCTTTTCAATTCCCTGGACATACATGCATCAGTGTCAATGACGAGGTTGCCCACGGCATTCCCGGCAACCGGGTATTAAAGTCTGGTGATTTAATCAATATCGATGTGTGCGCAGAAAAAGACGGCTTCGTAGCCGATACGGGCCACTCCTTTCAAATCGCTCCTTACAGCGAGACCGTAACCCGGTTGTGCCGTTATACGCACTATACGATGATGAAGGTTATTTCTTCTTTGAAGCATGGCGTGAAAATCAACGAGATCGGCAGGATTATTCAGAGTGAAGCGGAGCGGGGCGGATATAAGGTCATCAATGATTTATGCAGTCACGGCGTAGGGAAATCCGTTCATGAATGGCCGCAAATACCGCCAACGTATAATAAGCATGATAAACGTACGCTGAAGGAAGGCCTGGTTATTACGATTGAGCCGTTTCTCTCCATGGGCGCGGATTACGTTGTCGAGCAGCAGGATGGCTGGACGCTGCGCACGCCGGACAGAAGCTTCGCAGCTCAGCATGAGCATACGATTATTATAACGAAGGATAAGCCAATTATTTTAACGGTAGCTTAGTGCTGCTTATGATTTTCTAGAAGGGCTAAGAGGCGGCAGGACTTTCGACCTGCTGATTCTTGGCTCTTTTTGTATATGGTTACGCTGGTGGGGAATAATGGAACCAACTGAAACAAGGTGGTTTCTTCATGACGAACAGTACTTCAGGAGTAACGCAATCCGGGACAGCAGGTTCCAGTGGAATAATAGCGACGAACAGTAATAGTACGACTAACACGCCGGAAAAAATCATTTCCGAACAGCTGCAGGATAATCTTGATTATTTAGAAAAGACTTTTTCTAATAGCACGGATATTATTTTCAGGCATTGGAACTACGGTCCTGAGCTGAAATTTGCCGCATGTTCGGTATATTATGAATCGCTCGTTCAGGAAGATACCGTTAATTACATGAAAATTTCGCTGCAGGACCTAGCCACGCATGAGATTGGTCCAGGCATGGATGTTACGCCGCAGGATATCCGTTCATTTTTTGAGCATGACGGCGTATCGTCGAAAAAAGCAGTCGTTATAAATGATTTGGAGCTGGTCGTTGAAGAAATCTCGAATGGCCGTCTCATCATTTTGTTTGATCAATGGGATAAAGCGTTAAGCTTTAAAGCGGAATCCGTGGAGACGAGACAAGTCAATGAGTCTGTAAATGAATCCGTCGTACAGGGCCCAAGGGAAAGTACGGTCGAAAATTTACAGAAAAATTTAGGTTTGCTGCGTCTGCGTCTAAAAACGCCAAAATTCAAACTAGAAAGAATTACCTCAGGCGGAGAAACGAAAACGACAGTTGTCTACGGCTATGTTGAAGATGCCGTCGATGCAGAAGTGCTGGCGGAGTTCAAAAAAAGGATCGAGCAAATCAGGGAGCTTGAAATTTTGGAAACCTCCTATATCGAGCAGTTGATCGAGGACTCTACTTATTCGCCATTTCCGCAGCACCGCTACACGGAGAGGACCGATATGGCAGTAGCCGGTCTGCTCGCTGGTAAAATTGCGGTGCTCAGCCAAGGCACGGGAGGCATTTTGTTATGCCCGGGCCTATTTACCGAATTTTTTCAATCCAGCGAGGATTATTACCAGCGCACGCTCATCGCAACTTTGGTGCGTTGGCTTCGAATCGTGGCTTTTATTATTGCGTTAACCTTGCCGAGCATCTACATTGCGCTCTCGACCTTTCACCCGGAGCTGATCCCTACGGTTTTGCTTCTGGCGGTTCTTAACGCACGCGAAGGGATACCGCTGCCAGCATTTTTTGAGGCGCTGCTCATGGAGTTTTTCTTCGAGCTGATGCGCGAGGCGGGCGTAAGGCTGCCTAGGCCGGTAGGCTCCGCCGTTAGTATTGTAGGAGCTCTTGTTATTGGAGATGCAGCGATAAGCGCAGGGATTGCTTCGCCAATCATGGTTATCGTTGTTTCCTTAACGGGCATTGCCTCCTTTGCGATTCCGCAATATAACATTGCAATCGCATTGCGAATTCTGAGGTTTCCGCTCATGGTAAGCGCAGCTCTCTTGGGCGGGTTCGGCATGATGATTTGTTTATTGTTCATTCTGCTCCATGTTTGCAAGCTGCGCACGCTTGGGCAGCCTTACATGGCTCCGCTCGCGCCGTTTCGAATAATGGAGCTGAGGGATGTTATCATGAGAGCGCCGCTCAAGACGCTGCTTCGTTCTCCTCGAAATCATCTTAAGCACAAACCGCTGTATCACCGAAAGAATGAGGATTGAGGAATCATGAAAAAAGGAATTCTTTGTTTAGCTTTGCTGCTTAGCTTATTTATGGTCTCCGGTTGTTGGAGTAAATTTGAGCTGACAGAAAGGGGATTCGTAATGGGTGTCGCTCTGGACCAAGGCGAGGATGGGAAGATTGAGTTAACTACACAAATTTACCGCCCAGCCTCTACGCAGACGATGTCTGCCGTCTCAACCAACGCCTCCAGCATTAACATTAATACCAGAGATGACTCGGTAATGGAAGCAATTCGTGATATTCCCATTCACTTGGGAAGGAAGGCGCAATGGAGCCATCTCCGTGTCATTATTGTGGGGGAGAAGCTGGCTAGGACCCATAATCTCGGCCATCTGCTGGATCTATTTTATCGGGATCATGAGCCAAGAAGCAGTGTATCCCTCATGATCTCGAAGGGAAATGCCGGCAAGCTGTTTGAGAAGAAACCCTTAATTGAGCAGACTACAGCGCAGCAGTATTTAAGAGCGAAAGAATCCTCCTACATCACCTCAGCCAAAACGGTAGATTTTAATATGCTTGATTTGTTGCTCCAGCTGCGAAGCGCCAACGGCGAAGCTATTGTTCCCTTTGTGTATGAGGACAAAAAATTAAAGGATATATTTTCAGCGGCAGGACTTGCCCTCTTAAAAGATGGGAAAATGAAGGCCGTTCTGCCTTCTACCAAAGTGGAAGGGCTGCTTATGCTTCGCAATTCTTATCAAACCGGTGTCATTGAGATCAAATGCCCCGGAAAGAATGGAGAATTTGAAACGGTGGAGGTTCTCTCGCTTAAAGTTAAAACAAAGCCTCGGATCAAAGGGGATCAAATTTCTATCAACAGCACGCTGGTTGGCGATATCGCGATCGGAGAGCTTAAATGCAGCAAGATAATCGATGCCAAAGCTGAAATGGCATTCATTAAGAAAGTGGAGGATAAACTGTCGGAGCAGATTAAAAGCACGATTAAATTCCTTCAGTCGAACAAGATTGAAGTGCTTGGACTTGCAGATGCGATCTATCGCTCGAATCCTCGGAAATGGGAGCAGTTAAAAAAGAATTGGGATACGCAATTCTCTGAACTCCCGTTTACGGTTAAGGTGAAATTGAGACTTGTTACAAGCGGAACGATATCCAGTAAACCGGCGGGTTAGACAAAGAAAGGTGAGTTGGCATGGCGGAGCGAATTCTCGTCATCGTTGTGGCTTTTGGCAGTATGCTGCTGTACGACTTATTGACTTTGAAAAAAGTCAACAAGCGTGAGAAAGGCATATATGCCATTGCCTGCTTCATTTGCTTATACATGGGCATGGACTTTGTCGTAAATAGGGATTGGTTTGATTATTTCGATTTAATGATTCCTACGTATGATGATATATCCAAAGCAATTGATGATTTCTTAAATGTGAATGCATGACAGCGGATAAGGGAGGAGAAAAGCATCGATAAGCAAACGGTAAGTGCATACCAGATGGGCGTACTGTTATTCGTATTTATGACTGGTTCTTCCATTATCAATATTCCAGGTCCGCTGATAAGCAAGGCAAATAACGGAGCTTGGCTCTCACTGCTCCTATCCGGAGGTATAGGTTTTCTTATTTTAGCCTGTATTCTATTCTTGCACAGGCGATATCCAAAAATGACCTTTGTAGAATATAGCCGCCATTTAATGGGGACACCGCTTACGATCCTCTTTTCTGTTTTTACGGTATCCTTTCTCATTCAAATGCAATCGGCCATCGTAACCGACGTTGGCCTGTTTATGGTCAGCTCCATGTTAAGAGAAACACCGATGTATGCTTTTACTTCCCTCATATTCGCCATATCGGCTTTAACGGTACGCGCGGGACTTGAGGTCATGGCGAGAATGTTTACATTGACGATGATTTTGACAGCCCTAAGTATCCTTTTTGTACTAATCATTGCGATCCCAGACTATAATCCTTCTTTATTGCTCCCGATCATGCCGAAAGGGATCAAGCCCGTGCTGCATGGGGCATTTTTCACCTTCGGCTTTCCCTATGTGGAGGTATTCTTGTTCTCCATGCTGCTGCCGTTTGTCAACGAAGGCCCGACCGGCAAGCTATCGAAGACGATGCTGTTTGCACTGGGTACTAATATTTTGGTGCTTTGTTTGTCTACTGTGTGCTCCATCATGATTTATGGAAGCTTCGCTGGTGAGAAGCCTTATGTGCTATTTACGCTGGCTCGGATCGTCGAATTCCAGGAAATCATACAACGAATCGAGTCGATTATAGGAATGTCTCTGATTTTGGGCTCATTCATGAAAACAACCATAACGCTATATGTGCTTAATTTATATTTGAGTCAGCTGTTTCGTTTTCAAAATAATCAGGCCTTAGTTATGCCTTTGGCATTGATCGGTTTCATCATGGGACTGGTTACTATTGATGGGGCGACGGAGTGGGGACGCATCGTTACGACGATCCATCCCGTATGGACATTTGTGGCATTTGTAATTCCCTTGCTGCTGCTGACGGTTATCGCTTTATTCAAAAAAAAGGACAGCTAACAGCAAGCCGTCGGGCGGATACATTAATGGCTAGTCAAAGGAAAGCTGCCGATAATCTCATACATGGGTGATGCATGCATATGAGTGCGCATGAGCACGAAATAATCAGCCACCCAATTGTACACGGCGGGAGCAGAAGGCAGCGCTTCTATGTACTTGCCTTCTCCGCCGCCGGCGAAACCTCTGGCAAGGGTGATATGAGGCGAATAGGGACGATCTTCCGGTTCGAAGCCCGCTTTGCGGGTTTCTGCAATGATCTTGCCGTAAAGCGCGGATAATCCTTCTAGATCTCCGGATACTGCACCCCAAAGCACGCGGGGAGATTTTGGGGGACCGAAGGTGCCTATTCCATCCAAAGCTAACGAAAGCGGCAGCGAACGGACTTCCTTCAATGACGACTGCAGCTCTTGATACTGGGCAGCAGTCGTTTCGCCCAGAAATTGAAGCGTAATGTGATAATCACGCGGGTGGGCCCATTTTCGAAAGGGGAGCTTGTCCTTATGGTCTAAAGTCCATCTCTCCAGCTCCTCTGCAATGGGGCGAGGGACGGGGATGGCGACGAACAAGCGCATCGTATTTCCATTTAATGATTGTTCCTTCATAGGAAGAACCTCCGTTCTTTTTCACAGATTCGCAGACAATATAGCTTTAGCACAAAGCAGAATCTTATGCGATCCGCTGTGAATGCTCAAGTAAACCAGATGTCGCGGAACCTGACCCAGCCCAGCGATTCAAGCGAAATCCCTCGTACCGAAGGGTGGAAAGCGGTTTTTAAATGCTTGCGGTAAAGGAAAATCAGGCTGTTCTTTGCTTTGAGCTCCGCTTCAATATCTTTGAATATGGCTGCCCGCAGCGTTCGGTCGGGCTCGCTCAAAATCGATTGAATGCTGCGCTCCAGCATATCATGCACCTCTGGCAGCGCATGCTGCTGCATGCTTTTGTACAAGTCGATAAGCCTGAGCTCGCGGTGCTCATCCAGCATGACGGCGAAGAGCAGCAGATCGGCCGACATGCGCGCGGTCCCCTTGAATTGCTCGGCAGGGATAAGGCTGATTTGCAGCGCAATGCCGGATCTCTCACATACCTGCCGGATCATTTCCGCGTCGGATGCGTACTGCGGAATCGTAGCCAGTACAAGGGTTTCCCCTTGATAACCGGAGCGTGCAAGGCTGTTTTTGATGGCGGCCCAATCCGGCTCAGCTGCCTCATCCTGCTGTGTAGCCTCCAAATCCGGCCAAAAGCTGTTCACGCCTTCTATAACATCCCCAGACAGCAGCTTCAGAAGCTCCGTCCGCTCGATAGCGAAATCAATGGCCGCTCGAATGGATGGATTTCCTAGCAGCCCTTCCTTTAGTTCGTTTACCGTAATGAACTTGCAAGTCATGCCTGATTGCCGGACCTGCTGCCACCGTTCGGCTGCCATATCGGAGAGTCTCGCATTATGCATAATCTGGAACGATTGCAGCTCTGCTTGATTCTCCTGCGTTGCCTCCTCCGCGAGCGTCCATACCTCGACCCGGTCCAGAAAGGCCCTGCCCTGAAAATAAGGCGCAAAAGCCTCCAAAATCCAAACCCCTTGCTCATTGCCGCCGAATCGAAACGGCCCGGTGCCGATTGGCTTCGTGCCAAAAAGCGCACCTGCCGCAGCGCAAGCATCTTGCGGGACGATGGAGGCGCGATTCGTCGTAAGAAAAGCGAGGAACGCTTCGTTAGGCTCGGATAATTGAATGCGGATGGTGGTGTCATCGGGTGTATCCATCGCGATGATAGCGGAGTACACCCAGCTGTAGAGCCCTTGCGGCGCGAGCCGTTTGAGCCGCTCCAACGAATATTTGACGTCGGAGGAATCCAGCTCTCGTCCATGATGAAAGAGAACGCCTTTACGTAAATAAAACGTCCAGCGCGTACGCGATTCATCAACCTCCCACGCATGCGCAAGCTGCGGCAAAATCTGCTCGCCCCTCGGGTCGATGCGGACGAGCCCGTCGAAGAGCTGATTGACGAGATGAGACTCCCCCGTATAATGAATCGCTGCCGGATCGAGCGAGTAGATCGTCTGCGGAAGCGGAAACCGCAAAATATCGGTGCGCCGTTTGCCCTGCACCTCGGAATGAAAGCCGAATTGGCCGGAGAGCCAGTCCTGAAATTGATCGCGCAGCTGAGGAGACTCTTCGATCTGCTGCAGCAGCTCAAGCGCGGAATGCAGATCCTGCCTTTGCATCATTTCCTGTGCTTCCTGCAGCGCGATCTGCTCCTTGCTCACAAGGAAAGAGAGCGCGGAGCGATTACCGCGCCCTCGCTTCGGTTCCCAGATCAGCCATTCTTCTTGCTGCATTCGCTTAAGCAGAAGTACCATATTCCGATGTGTGCAATCCAGCAAATCTGCAAGCTCCTGCGTGGTCACTTCAAAGGGGATATTCTCTTGAATACTCGGGTAAGAGCGCCTAAGCGCTAAATAATGCCGACGTATTTTCATGCAAAAGACTCCTTTTGTAAAACATGAAATTTTCCAATTATAACTTACACTTTTTGTTCTTGTTTTCTAGGTTACAATAAAAGGAGGAAATTAACAAATTAAGTTTGAAAATGGAGTGTGTAACATGGGAGATCCGGCGCCATGGCAAAAAAGGTATGAAAAAATGTTTATCCTTGCCCTTTTGTTCGGTCTAGTTAGTCAGTATTTGTTTGTAGGCGCGTCTGCCGGCATTTCGGTTATGGTGTTCGTGCTTGGTTTTTACGGCTTGTTTTTCTATTCCATTAAGGGGAGAATGGGCGGATTTGAGAAATGGCAGGGGCAGGTAAGCTCGGGCTGGCTGCTGTTCATTCCTATTTTTCTGCTTACGCTAACCTATTCGTTATATAATAACCAGCTGTTTCGGCAGCTTAATCTATTCGCGTTGTTTGCTTTAATCGTTTCTCAAACGGTGCTTATGACGAGCAGCAGCGTGAAGCCCTGGTACAGGGGAGTTTTTTACACAGAGCTGTTATTTCTAGCCCTCATTAAGCCTTTTGCATTTATAGGCGTACCTTTCAGCCTGCTTAACGAGCGCTGGAAAGGGAAAGAGGATGGAGAAACCGGGACGAGAAGCAAGCTTCGCAAAATATCACTGGGGCTTTTGCTCTCGGCGCCCATCCTGATTGTCGTCATCGCTTTGCTGGCGTCAGCGGATGAAATTTTTCTGTCGTGGCTGCTAGAAATCCCAAATGTGATGGCACGGTTCTCCTTAGGAAACGGGCTCTGGCGGATTATCGTAGCTTTGTTTTTCGCTTTTTATGCTTTTTGCTACATATGGGGCTTGCTGTTCAATAAAGCCGCTTCCGCAGTTAATAAGGGAGCCGAAGATTCGACTTCGACGCAGGGCACAGGCGCAATTCAGCCAATCGGTCGAATTGAGCTTGATCCCATTACGGCAGGTACGCTGCTGATAAGCATAAATTTGGTTTACGTTCTTTTTGTTGTCATCCAGTTCTCGTATTTATTCGGTGCAGCGAACGGGCTGCTTCCGGATGGGGCTGCATATGCCGAATATGCGCGCAGAGGGTTTGCAGAGTTAATTATGGTTGCGCTCATCAATCTGGTATTGCTCATGTGCGGGCTGCATCTGATTCGGCGAACCGGCGCAGCGGCGGAGCGGATTCGCAAGCTGTCGCTTACCGTGCTGATTGGCTGTACGATCGTTATGCTTGTGTCGGCGTACAGCAGGCTCTCATTATATGAAGAAGCCTACGGATTCACGCAAACGAGATTGCTGGTGCACGGGTTTATGCTGTACCTGGGCGTACTGCTCGTCATTGCGATGATTCGGATATGGAAAGATCGTTTCTCTATGGGCAAGGCTTATATCTGCGTCTCCATCATTGCATTCGTCCTCATGAACTACGTCAACTTGGATGCCCGGATTGCCGCAAACAACAGCGAACGGTACGAGCGGACGCAGAAAATCGATGTCGCTTATCTCGGCACGTTATCAACGGATGCGATGCCGGCGCTGCGTAAGCTGCACGCGGAACATCCGAAGCTAGCAGGACTTCAAGAAGTGATTGAACAACTGCAGGATCAGGCGCACCGGCATACAAAGTGGCAATCCTGGAATTTATCGAAGCAGAGAGCGAAGTAAGATGATGAAGAGAGGTTATTCATTATGCTGTGGCAGCTTGCTGCCACTAAAAGTTTATTATATAAAATAGAATAGAAGCTTAATAGATGAACAGCAAGGAGCTATGAACTCATGCGTATGACCAAAAAACGACGGCTGATCCTTATACCGGTGATTATTTTAGCCGTTATTGCTTTTCTCTATTATGAGAACAACGCTATTGGCATTACGAGATATCAGCTGAGCTCGGATAAGCTGCCGGGCGGATTTGACTCCTACCGCATCGTACAGTTGACGGATTTGCACAGCAAGTCCTTCGGCAAGGAGCAGAGCGTAATTACAAGTAAGGTCAAAAAGCTGAAGCCAGATCTTATCGTAATGACCGGCGATTTGGTGGACAGCAGAAGATACAACGCGGAGATCAGCCTTACGCTCATGCGCAAAATGACCGAGCTTGCGCCTGTGTATTACGTGACAGGAAATCATGAATGGGGCTCCAGGTTTCCGGCATTAGCGAAAGGGCTCAAGGAGCTAGGCGTCCATATCATGCGCAACACAAGCGAGCTCGTGAAGCTCGGAGACGGGGAAATTCGCATCACAGGCGTAGATGATCCGACCTTTAATCATGAGGCAGATGGGGATGTAGAAAGAATAAATGAGCATATTGCGGCAGCTCTTGACGGAACGGACCGATCCAAAGAGCGGTACACGATTTTATTGTCCCATCGTCCAGAGCTATTTTCGGAATATGTGCGTAACCAATTCGATTTGACCTTCTCCGGCCATGCCCACGGCGGACAGGTTCGCCTGCCGTTCTTCGGGGGATTGGTTGCGCCGGGCCAAGGCTTCCTGCCGAGATATGACGGTGGCAAATATAAAGAGGGTGAAACCACGATGATCGTTAGCCGCGGACTCGGCAACAGTATCATTCCGCAGCGTTTGTTTAACCGGCCGGAGGTCGTGCTGGTTGAGCTCACAGCTGAGAGCAGCGCTGCTTCTATTACCCAATAGATTGGTTTTAACTTGTCCGATGTGTTAAGATTTAGTCCTATATCGAAAGAGGACGTGAATGACAGTGATCAATATTACGATTCCGGAACCGGATGTAACCATTACCAAGCAGAGAAATCCCCAGCTAAGCCATATTTATGGTTTTACTGATTTTATCCTGATTTCCAGAGATAAGGGCGGTTTCTTTATGTTTTACAATGACAAGGACGAACTGCTCTTTGTCGGCAAAGCGAGAAAGCTGAGACCAAGAATCAAGAAGCATTTTGAGGACAGCGTTTCGGTCATGAAGAACTACCGGGATGAGGTTGCCAAAATTGAGATTTATCTCAATGAGGATCCTGTCGAACGGGAGATTTACGAAACCTACATCATCAATAAATTCAGAGCGAAGTACAATGTGGAAAAGGTTTTATACAAATAACAAACAGTGGCAAAACAGAACATTCGTTGAGCGGTGAGGAAGCCTAGTGCTAAATTACCGCTCAACGAATGTTTTTTTTCGTTATTTTGCATCAGATGATTTCATATTCAACAATCCTTTGGTTGTGATATATTTTTTGGGTAAGCGGTGGCTAAGGAGGTGCAGGGATGAACAACAGATTGGTTATTTTTATTCTCATTCTGGCCGGTGCCATGCTCCTGAACGGATGTACGGCAAAGATCGTTGATACGAATACGGAACAAAAAATATCTGAGCTGGAGAACCCTGACCCATCATACATAAAAGAAGAAATAAAAACAGACGGCATGCTGGCCGATATCGATTATGGCGGGCAGCATCCTTTTAGCATGGGAAATGAAGTATGGGTGGATACGGAGTATTACGTCAGCAATGAGATTTCTCGCGGAGATATCGTCGTGTTCAAAACAAAAAACAAAATCGGTTTTCCTTCCGATATCGCTAGGATCGTAGGTTTGCCAGGTGAAACCGTCCAGGTCAAAAAAGGAACGGTGTATATTGACGGGAAAAAGCTGGACGCCTTCTATGGAGAGGATTCCACTTCCGTGAAAAATGATTCTATGGCTAAGCCGTTACACTTAAGCGATGAGGAGTACTTTATTTTGGCGGATGTGCGCTGGAGAGGGTTTAATGACAGTCAATCGGAGTCGGCTGCATTTGTTAAAGATGAAATCGTCGGAAAAGTAATTGGCTACGAGAAAAAGTGAATAGGATGTGATTGGAATCGAGCATCTTTATGGGGACTATTTCATTAGCGATAATAAAGAACTTTTAAAGCTGGATTCGATATCCGCTTTTCTTTCCCGCAGCTATTGGGCCAACCAAAGATCTGTAGAGACCATAGTTAAGTCCATTAATCATTCGGTTACCTATGGTGTTTATCATGGGGATAAGCAGATTGGCTATGCCCGTGTCGTAACGGATTGGGCAACGGTTTATTACTTATGCGATGTTTTTATAGATGAGGAATATCGGGGCACAGGCGTCGGGAAGAAGTTAATCCAATTAATAACCGAAGAATATGAAGGGATTTTGGGCTTGCTCGGCACGCTGGATGCTCACGGCTTGTATGAAAAATACGGATTTAAGCATAATGCGGAGCGTTTTATGGTAAGAAGGCCGAGTGGTATCAGCCGGAAATCATAAACAGTGAGCCTATTAAGACAAAAAAGCCGCGGCCTATTCCAATTTGGTAAGGCTGCGGCTTTATTGCTGTGCTATTGATTTTTGTTCAGTGTACGTTAGGGCAACCAAGCAAGTTCATAGAAGATCATAGGACCGGTGTGTTTTTGCGTCTCGGGACCTGCGGCCTTCGACTCATTTTTGGCGATTTACACGAACTTATCACGACGAAAACATTTTCATAGATTTTAACGACTAAGATGGAATGGTGGTGAACAACTTTTTCGGGAGGTATTCATTTGAGCAGCGGTAATGAACAGAAGGGCATGAATCGGAAGGAATTTTTGAAAATCGGCGGTTTGAGCGCGCTGGCACTAACGGCTGGGGCGGCAGGAGTTCCAGGGGATCTATTTTCCGGAACGGTTTTCGCGAAAGAGAATGACAAACCGAATGCTAAGCCGAATGGGGAAGCCAAGCTTCATTTTAATTCTGACGGCACGTTCAAAATTGTTCAGTTCAACGACACGCAGGACGACGAGGATATTGACCCGCGTACGGTGCAGCTTATGGAACGGGTGCTGGATGAGGAAAAACCGGGGTTTGTCGTTTTAAACGGGGATAACATTACCGGCGGAACCGATACACCAGCCGAAGTAAAGAAAGCTATTAATAATATAGCGGTGCCAATGGAGGAACGCGGAATCCCTTGGGCAATCACCTTTGGTAACCATGATGAGGATTCCACGCCAAACAGCGGCATAAATGAAGAAGCGATGCTTCAAATTTACCGCGCCTATAAATACAATCGGAATGAGATCGGTGAGAAAGGCCTCACCGGTACGGGCAATATGAATCTGCTGATCGGCGGACATGGCAGTAAAAACCCCGTATTTAACATGTGGCTGCTGGACAGCGGCCGATACGCGCCGAAGGAGATTGCCGGTCAAGATTTTGAAGGATATCCAACCTGGGATTGGCTGAAACAAAACCAAGTCAACTGGTACTACGAAACGTCCGAGGCACTCGAGAAGCAGTACGGCCGGAAAATTCCGTCACTCATGTTCATCCATATCCCGCTGTGGGAATACCGTTTTATGTGGTTCGCCAGCGTAGATGGCAGAACGGAAGCCGATCATGCCAGAGCCGTAGCCAAGCATGGCATCGTAGGCGAGCGGAACGAGGAGGAATGCCCGGGCCCGATTAACAGCGGCATGTTCTCCGCGATTCTCGAACGCGGCGACGTCAAAGGCGTATTTTGCGGACATGACCATGTTAACACGTATTACGGCAATTATTACGGCGTTATGCTCGGTTACTGCGGAAGTACAGGTTTCGGTGCTTACGGACTTGAAGGGGCTGAGCGCAATAGACTGCGCGGTGCCCGGGTGTACAATTTGCAGGCTGCCGGTAACGATGTCAAGGTCGATACCCATTTGGTATTCGCGAAAGATTACGGCATTGATTTAACAGCGAATTAATACATGCATCGAATCTAGGGACTGCTTAACTCGATCGAGACAATAAATAAAAACCCGCCGGAGCATCGGCGGGTCTTTTTATTTATTGCGCGGGTATATAGATATCAATTTGGCCTTCTTCACTTTCAAGCGTATGAATATCGTTCCAATATTCGATATCAATCGGTCTGCCGCCATACGTATTATTTATAAAATCATAAGTAGCAGCAATCTGTGATTCTAAGCCTTTATGTACAATTTTGATGAAACGGCCGGATGGTACGGTATGAGTGATCATGCCAGTAGGAATTTTATCAATCGAGGACACTTCGAAGGCGATTACATGCTGATAGGGCACATCGGGAGTCCATTGGCCGTCTTGCGGATAAATTTGAATTAAATAAATGCCTGTTCCTATTCTATTTTCAATTTCAGTCATTCGCTGCTCCAAGCCTTCGCGTAAAGCTCCTACGATTTTCGATTGCAAAACATGGTTTAAGCTTTCAGTTATCGAAAAACCAATCAGCTTGAGCTCTTCTCTTTCCATTACATCGGTTTGGTAAGCATTCAACTTTATACGCCTCCTTGTTATATGGAAAATATACCCATGTTTATAATAGCGAATATATGTTCGCTTGTAAAGAAATGATTTTTTAAATATTTCGCATGCCTTTGGAACCCTGACATAATGCTGTCAGGGTGGATGTTTTATTATAAGAAATGTAGAGAAGAACAACGAAGCAACCCAAAATCGAGGAGGCTATTTAAATGAAAACCTTTAAAACAATCCCATCCGCTAACGCTATAGATACAGAAATCCGCCCCTTTCGCATCGACATTCCTCAGACGGAGCTAGATGACCTGCAATATCGCTTAACGCATACCCGCTGGCCGGATGCGTTACAGGAAGCTGGCTGGAAATACGGGACATCTTCCGCATATGTGAAAGAGCTGACTAACTATTGGATAAACGAATATGACTGGCGCAAGCATGAAGCTCGCTTGAATGAATTCCCGCAGTTTGCTACGACCATTGACGGAGCTAATATTCATTTCATGCATGTTCGTTCACCTGAGCCTGATGCTTTTCCGCTTTTACTTACGCATGGCTGGCCGAGCTCGATCGTAGAGTTCTGGGATCTCATTGGTCCGCTTACCGATCCGCGCGCTCACGGAGGCGATCCGGCAAACGCCTTTAGTCTCGTCATTCCTTCTGTTCCGGGCTTCGGGTTCTCAGGCTCAGCGCTTGAGCCGGGCTGGAATATTAGCCGCATCGCTAAAGCTTGGGCAGAACTTATGAGCCGACTAGGCTATGACAAATACGGCGCCCACGGCAGCGATTGCGGCGCCCTGGTATCCCGTGAGATGGGCATTCAAAAGCCGGAGGGGCTTCTCGCCATTCAAGTACTGCAATTGTTCTCCTTCCCATCCGGCGATCCGGCAGAAATGGCAGACCTGTCTGAAGATGATCAAAGCCGTCTACAATTTCTAGCTAATTTCCATGAGCGCGCGGGCTTCAACGCCATACAGCAAACGCGTCCGCAGACGCTCTCTTACGGTCTTGCTGATTCCCCGACAGGCCAGCTCGCTTGGATTGCCGAGCTGTTTAATGGTTTTGGCGACCATATCGATCATATCGACCGTGATGCTCTGCTCACGAATGTGATGATTTACTGGCTGACCAATACGGCAGAATCATCTGCCCGCCTCTATTATGAGAATGTCCATAATCAGGAGCAAGCTTCGCAAGACGTGAATGGGACGGCGACGGGAGTAGCGGTGTTTGGCCATGATTTTAAATCCATGAAGCGTTTTGCCAATCGTGATAACACGAATATTGTGCAGTGGTCGGAGTTTGAGCGAGGCACCCATTTTGCTGCTTTGGACGCGCCGGATCTACTTGCTTCCGAGCTGCAAGCTTTCTTCCGCCGCTTCCGATAAGAATCAGCGAAAAAGGATTCAGACAGCTAAGCGTAGAAAGTATTGGAACAAAGAGCAGAATATTTTGGCAGGGAGGAACCTCGAGTGAAGCTGGATCGGCTGCTTTCCATTACCATGACATTACTGAATCAACCCCGCGTCAGTGCGACCGAGCTGGCTGAGCGCTTCGAGGTTTCCCTGCGAACCATCTATCGGGATATGGAATCGATCAACCAAGCAGGCATTCCGATCGTTTCGTTTCCCGGCTCAGACGGAGGGTATGAGATTATGTCGGGCTACCGCATAGACAAACAAATCTTGTCCCTTGATGATTTTTCATCCATTATTACAGCGCTGAGGGGAGCACAATCGGCTACGGACAGCTCGGATATTAATGGGCTGCTGGAGCGAATAGGCGCTTTAATGCCAGCTTCGTCAAGTACAAACGGCACGGGGAATGTGGATTTGGACTTTACTCCTGTTCCTAATGACAAGGAAAAGATTGAACCGCTGCAAAAGGCGATTAAGGAACTGTATTTGGTTCGCTTTGACTATCTAGACAACAAGGGAAATGAAACAGAGCGGATGATTGAGCCGATGGGGCTTTTTCTAAAAGGTTATGTATGGTATCTATACGGCTATTGCCTTACTCGGTCCGACATTCGCGTGTTCAGGCTCTCGCGTATGCTCAATCTGGGCAGCTTGCCTCATACGTTTGTTAGACGCCCCTACACGCTTCAGGATGTCGAACAGCAGTTCATGGGGAAGGCTAATTTTACAAAGGTGAGGGCAGTGCTGCGTTTTGATCCAGAGGTGAAGACAAGGGTAAGAGATGAATTCGGCTATGACAAAGTGATTGATAATCCGGATGGCACCATGTCGGTCATCACTCATTATTCCTCTACGGAGCGGGCGGTTCGGAATATTTTAAGCTATAGCAGCTTTGTCACGGTTATAGAGCCTTCCGATTTAATTGAAGAGCTGACCCGTCATATTAAAAATATGGCTAGGCTCTACGGCATAAAGTAACCGTCCATTTGGACAAAAAGAGACCCACAGCATTCGGTGCTGTGGGTCTTCATTATATATATTACAAAAGGGGGTTGTTTTTATTATAGGCGGTCTTCATTAAAACGAGATGAAAATTAGATTTCATGTTTATTACAAATGATTGGAAATACCTGTAAAATTCGCATGCATATCACGAAGAGGCGCGGAATAGACTTGTTAAAAGCAGAAAACTTGTCCGAACACGCTTATCAGAGAGGATGAAGGATGACGATATGAAAAATACACAATCGGGAATTGCGATTTTGGGAATAGGCACCGCGGTGCCGCCTTATTTGGTCGATCAAGCCGATACGGCGCGGAGGCTGGTCGATGCGCTGAGTGATAAGCCGGATTCCGCCCGCTGGGGCAGAAGGATTTTTAAGCAATGCGGCGTGCAAAGCCGCTATACCTGTGAGCCGAACCTGCTGGCGGAAGCCGCCGAATGCCGCTATCTGCCAAGCGCTTCGGCCGAGGCAGCTCCTTCGACGGCCGAACGAATGGGCGTCTATAAGCGGGAATCCGTTCCGCTCGGTCTGCATGCGGCGAGACAAGCTTTGTCTGATGGCGAGGTTGAGCCGGCTGACGTGACGCATCTCATAACGGTCAGCTGCACGGGACAGTTTTTGCCTGGAATGGATGCAGCGATTATCCGCGAATTGGGGTTATCGCCTGTGATAACGCGTATTCCGCTTAACTTTCTCGGCTGCGCTGCCGGTCTCAAAGCCATCGGCTTATCCCGCCAAATCGTGGCAAACGACAGCGCCGCCCATGTATTAATTGTTTGCGTCGAGCTGTGTACGCTGCATATCCAGCCTTCAGGCGACAGAGAGTCGTTATTTGCCGCCTCCTTCTTTGGAGACGGGGCATCTGCCTGTGTCATAGGAGCGTCCAAGCCTTTCCATAAGCCTATGTTCACCCTCGGGCAGGAACGGTCTGTCCTGCTGCCTGATTGTGCCGAAGAGATGGTATGGGAGGTAGGCAATCATGGCTTTGACCTCTATCTATCCCAGAATATTCCGAAGCTGATCGGCGATTTCATTCCTGCCGAGGTGGAGCGGCTATGCAGCGAGGAAGATTTAGAGCTGTGGGCGATCCATCCGGGCGGTAAGGGCATTATTGATATTTTGCAAAAAAAATTCGGGCTTACGGATGAGCAAACGGCGCACAGCCTTGGGGTGCTGCGCGATTATGGCAACGTATCCTCGGCAACGATTCTTTTTGTGCTACACGCCATGAGGCTTCATCTTGAGGAGACAGGCTCAGGACCGGCAAGCGGCATCGCTTTGGCATTTGGTCCAGGCCTCACGGCGGAGATGATCAAGATTGCTTACGTCCCCGCCGTTCTTGAGAAAGGGCAGGAGCAGGCTGCGGATGGGGCGTATGTCTAGCGGGCTGCGTAATAGGGCAGCGGACGCGGAATTAATGGATGATTTTTCAGAAGGAGGCCCAGAGCTTCGGGAAGCGCTGCGGCATCTTCGCCGGCTAAATCGAATATTTGCAGCTTCTGCACCGACGGTGCATGGCGTAAAAAAGTTATGGATACAAGCGGGTAAGCCGGGAGGCTTAACCATCTTGGATATCGGCGCCGGCTCCGGCGATGTGAACAAGCAGCTGTTAAAGTGGGCGGATGAGCAGCGGATTGAGCTCACGATTCGGCTCGTGGATGTAACCGAAGAGGCTTGCGAGGAAGCGAGGCTCATTTTTCAGGATGAGCCGCGAGTACAGGTAAAGCAGGGAGACTTGTTTGCTATGCCAGGGGAAAGTTCGGATATCGTGACAGGAACACAGTTTCTCCATCATTTTGACGAAGCGGAGCTGCCGATTGCCGTCCGAAGCATGTTGAATGCTTCGAGGCTGGGCGTTGTCATTAATGATATCCACCGCCACTGGATCGCGTGGGCGGCAGTATGGCTGACGACTCGGCTAATTTCTTCCAATCGTTATATTCTAAACGACGGCCCGCTTTCGGTGGCCAAAGGCTTTCGCGCGCAGGATTGGCAGAAACTTGGCCGTACGCTCGGAATTCCCGATCTTTCTTACAAGTGGAGACCTTTGTTTCGTTATGCAGTCGTCATTAGCAAGGAGCAGGCAAACAGAGCCGATGGAGTTGAGCGGAATGTCAACGATTCATGACGCAGCTGTACTCGGCGCGGGCCTGGCTGGGAGCAGCATAGCGAAGTCGCTCGCTGATAAGGGATGGGACACGCTGCTGCTTGACCGTCAGCATTTCCCAAGGCATAAAGTATGCGGCGAGTTTCTGTCTCCGGAGTCACAAAGCACGCTGCAAGCGCTGGGCTTAAGCGACTCTATTAAGGCATTGGGGCCGAGCAGAATAGAGCGGATACGGTTAATTTTTGAAAATGGGGCCGAGGTGGAAATACCGCTGCCCGGGAAAGCGTCGGGACTGAGCCGCTTCGCCCTGGATTCCGCTATTCACTTGGCTGCCCAGCAAGCAGGCGCGAGGCTGGAAACGGGGACAACGGTAACGGCAGTTCGTCCCGCAAAGCATGGATTTAGCATCGATATCAAGAAGAATGGGCAGATTGGCACGGTTGAGGCAAGGACTGTTATTGCTGCATGGGGAGCGAGCCAGCGGGCGGGACTGCCTGGCTATCGGCAAGTAGAATCGGCCAAGCCTTCATACATGGGGGTGAAAACCCATTTTCAGGGTTTGGTTATGGAGCCTGTCATTGAGCTGTATTTTTTTCGGGGCGGATATTTAGGGTTATGTCCGATCGAAGGAGGGCTGGTAAATGCGTCGGCGCTGCTGCAACGGGATGCTTTTGTCAATGCGGGCAAAACGATTCTAACGATTATTCAAGYCGCGGCGAGGCGTAACCCGAAGCTGCAGCGGAAGCTGGTGCATGCGCAGCCTGTATCCGGGTCACAGGCAGCTGTCTCGCCGATCTATTTGAACCGCAAGCCGCTGTCATGGGATCAGCTGCCGCTGCTCGGCGATGCGGCTTCGATGATTCCGCCGCTTTGCGGCGATGGAATGTCGATGGCGCTGCGGTCGGCTGTCCTATGTGCGCCGCTTGGGGACCGCTTCCTGCGCGGTGAGCTGTCTATGTCTGGGTGGCAGCAGGCTTACACGAAGCTCGTTAATCGGGAGTTTGCTGGTGTGCTGCGCTGGGGCGGTCTTCTGCAATGGCTGTTCAGCATGCCGAATGCAGAAAGCTGGATGCCGCATGCCGCAAGGCTTTCTCCCGGAATAGCGCAGGCGCTTGTACGGGCAACCAGACTAAAACCATACCGACTATAAAGGGATATGATTAACGCCGGAAGGAGCAGGTTTATGGGGATGCATCGCTTAGCGCTACTTTCCTTCCGGTTTCCGAGGTTGTTCATTTTCATCTGGGCGGCCGTACTTTTGTTCATGGGCACTTTTGCATTGAAGCTGGATGCTGTCGTTAAGGATCACGGCTTATATCCGCAGGATGGCTCCTATGCGCAGGTGCAGCAGGTGCTGGCAGCTGACTTCAAAATCCCCAATGCTCCAGTCCTRCTGCTCTTCGAGAAGGAAAACGGCATTTCCAAGTCTCGTTTTCTTCGGTTTATCGAGCAAGCGCTGCTGCGGGTTGAAGGGCTTGAAGGGTTAAAGGAGCTGGTGTCTCCGCTAGAGCAGCACGGGATGCTGGAAGAAAACCATGCGTACGCGCTCCTTTCTTTCTCATATCCTGCTTATCGGATGAATGCCGCACTGAAGCAGCTGGAGGAGCGTCTGCCGACATATAGCGGAATTTCAGTCAAGATTACCGGAAAGTCCGTCATCCAAGCGGATGTGAATGAAGCAAGCCATAAAGACCTGGCTAAAGCTGAGCTTGTCGGCATACCGCTGGCATTTCTGGTTTTGTGGTTCGTATTTCGAAGAATCGCGACAGCGCTGCTCCCTATTGCGATTGGAGTGACGGGTGTGCCCATTGCGATGGGGCTCCTATACGGAATGGGTACGAAGCTGGCATTATCTAACTTTGTCTTAAATGTCATTCCGATGGTAGGTCTCGCTTTGAGCATTGATTTTGCGCTTATGCTTGTCAGCCGGTTCCGCTCGGAGCTGCAAGGAAACGCTGCCCCGGTCGAGGCGCTAACGGTAACGATGAAGACTGCGGGAAGGGCGGTTTTCGTATCGGCGGTCAGCGTGTTATTGGGTCTGCTTAGCTTCATCTGGATTCCGCTGCCGATGTTTTCTTCCATTGCGCTCAGTGCGATGACCGTGGTTGCCGTATCTCTGCTGCTGGCATTTTCACTGCTGCCGGCTCTTTTTGCCGTATGCCTGCCCGCTTTGTATAAAGTAAATAGAAGCAAGAAAAAATCCATCCAAATTGGATTTTGGGAGGGGTTTGCACGCTTTGTCATGAAACGGCCAGCTGTTACGGGCTTGTTTGCAGTAGGCTTGCTTATGCTATGCTTACTGCCTTTGAGCAGCATGAATGCCTCTATTCCTAATGAGACCTCTTTGCCTCAAAGCTACGAATCACGGTTGGCCGCGGAAGCCTACGCGGCCATCTTTGAGCAGCCGTCCCATTCGAAGGTTTGGGTTGTCGTCGAGGGAGACGCTATGTTTCTGAAACAATCGGATTGGACGGAAGCCTTTGCCCTAACGGAAAGATTTCAGCGTGACCCGGAAGTGCTAAAGGTCAACTCCGTATTCTCGGAGCTTAAGCTCTCCCCGGAGCAGTTATCGACAATTGTCCAGAGGCCGCTGCAGAAGAGGAAATACGATGCGGAGCTCCAGCCTTTTCTTAGCGGGAACCTGCTGCTGATGCAGGTTGTCCTTGCGGACGAGCCGTCCTCGGATGCAGCCATGAAGTGGGTGAGGGAATGGGAGCAAAGAGCGCCGTCATCACCGCTGGATTTTACGCTGGGCGGCGAAGCGAAATACCAGCAGGAGGTTAACGACCTTGTTTTTGGCAGCTTGGGCAGCGTACTTCTATTTTTGCTGCTTTCAAATTTCATTGTCCTTTTCTTCGCCTTTCGTTCCGTGTTGATTGCGGTTAAGACGGTTCTGCTGAATCTTCTAAGCATAGGGGCTTCCTTCGGTATATTGACGTGGATTTTCACCGATGGACGATGGGGGATGGAGCCGAGCAGTATCGCGATTATGATTCCGGTGTTTATTTTTGGCCTAGTATTTGGCATCAGTATGGATTACGGCGTGTTCCTCTTCTCGCGGATTAGAGAGGAATATGACAGAACGGGCAATAATGAACAGGCTGTTCGTAAGGGACTGGCTTCCGTAAGCAGCATTATTACAGCAGCCGCAGCCATCATGATAGCCGTTACCGCGCCCTTCGCATTCGGTGAGGTAGTTGGGGTGAAGCAGCTGGGTATCGGCATAGCAGCTGCTATCTTCATTGATGCGACCATTGTCCGAATGGTACTCGTGCCGTCCTTAATGATGCTGTTCGGAAAATGGAACTGGTGGGCGCCGGGGTGGTTGAAGTAGCAGCCTAGTGAAACATATAGGAAGAAACACCGTCTAATAGGTTATCTAACCTTAAGGCGGTGTTATTTTGCTCGTAGTCAGGTACTCGATCTTGTGGATTCCCTTTATCCTTTTATTTACTGCTGCGGCATGGGGCTTGGAATTATGGGAGGGCAATAAAATAACGACAACCGAATATTACGGCCTCCGCAATTTAGGCTTTGCTTTCATTGCTATGATGTTTCTAGGCGCAGCTGCTGTATACCCCATTGCGGTGGCGCCTTTTTCAATGCTTGTTTATAAATTTGTATCCTCTTTACTTGTCCGCATTTTTATTTATTCCGTTGCTGGGGGAGCGAGCGGCATTTGGATTTTCGACCGTCTATATGATGATTACTTCGTCCGGGGGTACGGTCTTCAACTAAGCAGTTCAGTCCTGATCTTCGCGTCGGCCGGACTGCTCTATGCTCTGATTGATCATTTCTTTGATGTGAAAAAGGAGGCGGGCCGATGGAGAATAGGACGAGGGTAAAAAGCGTTATCATTGGAATAGCGATTGCTTTGGTGCTATCATGCGCCTACATTTATGCATCGAAAAACGAAAAAAGCCTTGAAACATCCAAAGAAGGCGATATTACTACCGAGGATCCAGGCATGGCTCTCTCGAATGTCAATCAACTAGACCGCTTTATCGATGATATAAATGCTAAGAGGGAGAGCGAGTTAAGATTGCTATCCAACACGGACGAGGGTGATCTCCTTATTACGGAGCTAATCTATGACGGCCATAAAATCATTCATCGCTACGATAATTCACGAGACGACTTAGCGGGCGGTTTTAGGGGTGTGAGGGATACCGTTTGTACGGGATTCGGCAAAGAGGAAATAGAAACAGATATTCGCTATTATATCGAGGGCTGTAAATGGAAGGATGCAGGATCTGAGGGCACAGGGCAGAAATATTATTTATTAGCCTTCCCGAAGAGCTGAGTAGAGTCGTTCATGAAAGGGCTGAGCATGATGGCAATAAAAGCGATACTCTTTGATTTAGACGGTACATTGTTAGACAGGGATGCTTCACTTGCCTTATTTGTTAGCGATCAATATGAGCGGATTCCTCAGCTGCAAGCCGTAAGAAAAGAAATTTTTGTTCAGCGCTTTATCGAGCTCGATGATCACGGATATGTCTGGAAAGACAAGGTTTACCAGCAGCTTATCGAAGAGTTCTCTATTACGGGACTGGAATGGCAGACGCTTTTAAATGATTATTTGAATGGCTTCAAAAGGTTTTGCATCGGTTTTCCGAATCTAATGCGTATGCTTACAGAGCTAAAAAGCCGCGAGCTAAAGATCGCGCTAATCTCCAACGGCTATGGACAATTTCAATTTGATAATTTCGAGTCGCTGGGCATCAACCATTTATTTGACGAGGTGCTGATATCGGAGTGGGAGGAGCTGCGAAAGCCCGACCCGGCGATTTTTTTGCGGGCCCTATCCAGACTCGGAGTGGAAGCCGAAGAAGCTATTTTTGTTGGCGACCATCTAGATAATGACATCAAAGCCAGCCGTGCCGTAGGAATGAAAGCCGTATGGAAACGGAATTCGCCTATTGATTCTTTTGATGCTGCTGTAGCAGATGGAATCATCGATGATTTAGGAGAACTTGCTAAAATTGCGTTAAGCTAACCGGATACGTCAATCCATCCGTGGCAGCAAATAACCGATGAAGGAGAACGAAAATGAACGATCTCATGCAAATCCGTCAAATGATTCAATCGGATGTCGAATTGGTTTTTCAGGCTCTTGAGGCGCACGGAATTGGAAAACCGCTGGAGTACATAAAGCGCTGCTGGGAGCAGAACATAACCGGTGAGCGAATTACGCTAATCGCTTCATACGATAGCCAGTTTGCCGGTTGGCTGCATCTTTTATCCAATTCCAGCTATCCTTATTTTGCAGAGCAGGCGATACCCGAGATTAACAATTTCGATGTTGTGCCTACGCTTCGCCGGCGCGGTATCGGAAACGCGCTGATGGATGCCGTGGAACAAATTGCGTTGGATAAGCACGGAATTGTCGGAATCGGTGTGGGGCTGTTTTATGATTACGGCAACGCGCAGCGGCTCTATGCGAAAAGGGGCTACATACCAGACGGTAGAGGAGTTATGTATGAGGATAAGCAGGTCGAGCCCGGCAGCTATGTGCGGGTTGGTCATGATTTAGTTTTGTATTTGACGAAAGAGCGAGCGGGAAGTGACTAGGCCATTGAACCGGTATTTAAACAGGGAGAGAAAGGTGTGTTTATTTTTTATGCCGCTGCCGATGGTACATAACCCTCCATTGGTTTGGCGATAGCGCCAAAGAACCAGGTATTGAACCTAGGTACATTACAGAACAGCAGGTTCGTCAATTTGTTCAAGACACTTCATGCCGGCTCGTAAACTTGTATGAACATGCCTCATTCCTATAATAAAGCCATATCAGCTGCCTATGAACGTTAAAAGACCAGTCCACTGCGGCATGCCCGCGTTGAACTGGTCTTACTAATTTGGTGCAATGAATCTTTAACCGGTCATTCGTTTATTCGGACGAGGCGACCGTTTGCAAGCGGCTGCTTGCAAATTCGCGAACGCTTCGCCACTCGGCCAAATGGCTCTCGAGCTGCTGGATTAATCCATTTACGCCTTGGATAAAAGGAACCTGTCCGCCCGCTTGGATTAAAGCAACGGATTGAAGTGTATCCGCTGTTAGCGCATTGTGAGCAGGAAGAGCGGCAGCGAGCCGATAAAGAGCATCCTCAACGGGAGTAGCTGGAGCGGCAGACGGGCTTAGCTTCTGCGTTTCGGCAGCTTCCGGCTTAACGGGTTTCTCAACCTTCGGGGCAGCAGGTTTGGGTTCAGCGGCTGGTTTGGCACGCTCCGCTTTGTTCTGCTCATGGGTCGACCAGGTCTCTATGAGTCCGCTTCCTGTTTTGAAGAGCAGCTTGTCCTTGGTGCTGTCAGAAATGGTTTTGTCTTTAAACAGCTTGGCTATTTTTTTCACGTCGCTTACAGGCAGCTCATCCCGCGCTGCAATCAGCGCAAGCGGATCGCGATGCTCCATCGGCAGATCCTTCAGCGGAAGCAATTGGTCCTCGGTCAGCTTATCTTTCTTAATCTCTGTGCCGCTGACAATCAGTTTCTTCACCGCATTGCTGAATTTCAGCAGCTCGCATTTGTTCTTGATATAGGATTCGGGCTTGCCGAGCTTGCCGGATAAAAATTTGGTTGAGCTTCTGAACTTCGAATCATTCAGCAGTTTATTGAATGCTTCGGCTTCCTCAATCGGCGAGAAGCCCTCGCGCGTCAAATTTTCTGCTATCTGCTCCAAATAAATCTCCATCTCGTCCGTCACGGTGGAGACGATACAAGGGATGGTCGGCTTTCCAAGCATTTTGCTAGCTTTATAGCGGCGGTTGCCGTAAATGATTTTATAGCGTCCGTTGCTCGTCGTTCTTACTTTAATGGGGGAGAGCAGGCCGATTTCGTCGATGCTTTTCATTAATTCCTGCAGTGCTTCCTCGTCGAACTGGTACCTGGGCTGATCGGTATCCTCGTCTATTAAATCCGTTACAATTTCAATAATATCCATATGATTTCTCCTTAAAGTTTTGCTGCATTTTCATTGTTCAAGGTCGGTTGCTGACTTCCTCTATTATATAGCAAGGGCGGAAATGAGGAAACGATTGGCGCAGGATGCGAAATGTTTTGCATTTTTGGAAGAGATTGAAACAAATGCTGGGCGCTAAACGTTTTTAGTAGTAATAAGGGGAGATGGAAAATGATACGAATGAGGAGAGCCGCGTTCATCCTTTTACTGACTGCTGGAATGCTTCTAACCGCCTGCAGCAATAAGCCGTACGGTCATTATCGGGATGATCAAATGATCGGTTTCATAGACACTTTGAACGAGCAGGAGCAGACAGTCGGCTTTAATATCTCGGAATGGTCGAAACGCGATGAACCGGGTCCGGATATAGCTGATTGGGGAGCGGGTTACGAGGCGCGCGTGCTCCCAAGCACGAAAATTACTAATGAAGCAGGCGAGAAGCTGAGCTGGGGGGATTTGAGGCAAGGGCAGAAGGTGCAAATCAATCCTTCGATAACCGAGAAGAAAACGGAAACGCCTGATGAGCTTATTATTTTGACTATGCCGAATGAAGAGCTGCTTGCGAGAGCGGGATTGCTTGCCAGCAAAAAGGGCAGCTACAAAACGACGGTTGTATACGAGAAAGGCAAGCCTCAGCCGTATCCCGTGGAGGAGATCGAGAAGGACGCTAAGATTGTTCTTAATGGGGGCTGCGGCTGGATGGAGCATAACCCGCGCTACGTGATGGATGTGAAAAAAGCATTTAGTCTCGAAGCCCTCCCTGTGTTTCTCGTATTCGACACAGAGAAGCTTGTGCTGAAGACGGAGCGTTTGGAAGAAGCAGCGGCGTTCATCAGCTCGATGGAAAAATAGTTCTGTTATAGTTGTCTATTGCACAAACGGCGGTGTAGAGTGTAAAGAAGAAGCCCCGGTTTGCAGAGCGCTGATACCAGCCCATATTTGTGTGTTTTTCAATGCTGGCGCTCATGGTTGTTAAGTCCCTTAACTACCTCGTGTTCCGTGCTGCCGCAATGGTAGTTAAATCTATTAACTACCATTATGTGTTTCAAGCCTACACTGCATATTGTACAACGGACACCTTACATATGAGGTCCAATGGTGGGCTAGATTGCAGTTTGTACAATGGGATAGCTCCATGAGCGCCATCGGAGCCCATTAGCTGCTGATTCTATTGCACAAATTATGTGTTCCGTGCTGTCGCTCCGGGTAGTTAAACCCATTAACTTCCATTCGGTTTTTCAAGCCTACGTTGCAGATTATACAACGGAAACCTTACATAAGAGTTCCAATGGTGAGCCAGATTGCAGTTTATACAATGGGATAGCCCAATGAGCGCCGTAGGAGCCCATTAGCTGCTGATTCTATTGCACAAATTATGTGTTCCGTGCTGTCGCTCCGGGTAGTTAAACCCATTAACTTCCATTCGGTTTTTCAAGCCTACGTTGCAGATTATACAACAGAAACCTTACATAAGAGCACCAATGGTGAGCCAGATTGCAGTTTATACAATGGGATAGCCCAATAAGCGCCGTAGGAGCTCATTAGCTGCTGATTCTATTGCACAAACTGCAGCGTAGCGCGGTACTTTTCGCTCAATATGGCATTCTATTGCACAAACTGCAGTGTAGGATGAGGACAGCGGTTTTTATGATAAAATGATTTGTTAAATGAACTGTTAAATGAATGGTTAAACGAATAAGAACGAATATAAAGGTGTGATACCTATGGAAGAAATACAGGGAGAGCTTTGGACGCCCGAATCATTGAAGGAAGATTTCAAAAAGCTGGGCATCAAGCCAGAGATGACGGTCATCATGCACAGCTCGATGAAGTCGATCGGCGGCTATGTTGCTGGAGGGCCGGTTGCCGTCATTTTGGCGATAGAAGAGTGCCTGGGCGAGAGCGGAACCCTCGTTATGCCGACCCATACGGGAGATTTATCCGACCCGGAGCACTGGCGCTATCCTCCCGTCCGGGAGTCATGGTGGCAACCCCTAAGAGATTCGATGCCGGCCTTTTCCGCCGACCTTACTCCGTGCAGAGGCATGGGGATTATAAACGAAAGCTTTAGAAAACAAAACGGGGTTGTGCGCAGCAACCATCCCCAGGTATCCTTTGCTGCTTGGGGCGCCAAAAAAGAGAGCATTACAGCGAATCATAGTCTGGCATACAGCCTGAGTGAACAATCTCCCATCGCTAGACTATATGAGGAGGAGGGCTGGGTGCTCTTGCTCGGCGTGGGCCATAACCGCAATACATCCCTGCATTTGGCGGAATATCGCTCGCAGTATGTGGGTAAGTCCGAAATGACAAACCATGCCCCTATACTTGAAGAAGGCGTGCGAAAATGGGCTGATTTTCAAGACATTGATTTTAACTCGGATGATTTTGAACAGCTGGGCGAAGCATTTGAACGGGATACGGGAAAAGTACGGAGAGGTACGGTTGGCCATGCTGCCGCGCTGCTCATGCCGGTAAAGGAATTAGTCGATTACGCGGTAAGTTGGATGGAACGGCATAGAGGGCACAAAGGAGAGCATGATGATTGAAACGTTAGTTTTCGAAGAAATTCAGGAACAGCATCTGCCTGCGATTATGCGCACCTACAATTATTACGTTGAACATACAACGATCTCTTTTCATACGGRACCGCTAACCCTTGAGGAGATTAGGAACAATGTGATACATCAAAGTCCCAAATACAAATCCTTCGTTATTTTAGACGGGGGCATGTTCAAGGGGTATGTTCTCATCACCCAGCATAAAAATAAGCAAGCTTACGATGTCACAGCCGAGGTAACGATCTATTTGGACCCGGAACAGCTAGGCCACGGCATTGGGAGCAAGGCAATCGCCTTTCTCGAAAAACAAGGAAGAGCGGGCGGCTTTCGCGTATTGATCGCAACCGTCTGCACCGAGAACGAAAGAAGCATCCGTTTGTTCGAGAGACACGGCTATACGAAATGTGCGCATTTCAAAGAGATTGGCTTTAAGTTCGGAAGAAGATTGGATATTGCCAGCTATCAGAAAATAATCGAATAACACATAAAAGGGGAGATGCCCGTTAGCCTGCGCTAACCTGGTGCATCTCCCTTTATAGTTAATCTAAAGCGAAAACCGCAGCTTCTTATCCAAATATTTCAGCGCTTTTTCCGTACATATCGCGCTTAGCTCCGCTTTGGCGACCGTTTTTGCTTCTGCTAAATGGCGAGGCGCTTCCGGTGCTTCGCTGAGCGTTTCATAAAGCCAATGGTCGGAGCTCTCAAAGCACATGCTGCTCCAGCCGCCCTCGAAATCACTCTCTTGCGCGCCAGTAATGACAATATCAGCGTAGTTTTGAAGGTCAACGAGCGCCCGCTCGTAATCCTTTTTTTGTTCCTTGGCCGTTAATTGGGATTCTTTGCGCAAGTTCCGCGAATCGATATTGCCGGCTTCCTTAATGATTCGATAAATGTTTCGAGCGTCCTGAGACAGCAAACCGCTGCTGTATCTCTCTTCTACGCTTTTGCCTTGGGAAAGCAGCATCGGAATAAACGGAAACAAGTCTACATGAATGAAGGAAGCTTTGGTTCCGAAAAACTTTCCGTATGCCGCATGCTCATCCTTTACGATCTTGACGCGCCACAGCCAAGGGTCCAGTTCGGTATCGGTATGCCAGCTGTCGCTCGGCACGACGGAGGTAAGCGAAGGATGCTCGGGAATCAGATCGGAAAATGGAAAAATCTTATATTGATCAACAAGCTGTACGAACTCCGGATACGTTGTAATACTCATGTTTTCACTCCTAAAGTAGGTTACTCTATTATTCTAGTAATTCCCATGTTTATCCTGCTTTACACGAAAGATATGAAATAAACCGAGGCGAAACTTTTTTGTCAGAGATGACGTCTTATACGTGAGGATTGCCATAAGATATGGTTTTATTAGGAGAGGACTGGTATGAAATATGAAGAGTATGCTCGCATTAGCGGCACTGACAGCGCTTCTTCTCACTGGCTGCACTGCTGAAACGACGAGGATCAAGGGTACGAGTGGACAGGAGCCGATCGTTGTTCAAGTTAGTCAAACAGAGTCGTTTAACAAAAAGCATGCCAGTTCATTGCAAATAAATGGAGTACAAGAAATTTCCCTATCCAAAATATCGGGAGAACGAAACGATGCCGTCGTATTTTCGGAAAATGATAAGCTGGACATCATAGAACGCGCCATTCAAACAGCAGAAGCGCTGCCTGGATTATTGAACGTGACGGCGCCCCGTTACGAGCTTACTGTAAAGCGTCAGCTGCAAAAACAAGATTTTCATCTTTGGATTGAACCAGGCAGTGAACAAGGCATGATTATGGATGTCATGGACACTCATCAAGGGTATGTCCTTACAAAGGCTGCAACAGCTGAGCTGCTGCAAATCATCGAGGCGGATGAACGCCTTCGTAACTACGAGCCAAAGGAAAGAGAAATCGTTACGCACGGAACTCCACTCACCGAGATGGTCTACAAAAGGGGAAACGGTGTTTTTTTCATGGGGAAAAGCGAGAATTCACAATAACATGCGATGATTAGGGGAGGAATTCATAATGAAAAAATGGATGAAAACGGCGGCGGCTGCACTAACCGTAGCGGGAGTGTTAAGTGCTGGCTCTGCGGTTATGGCTGCACCTATCTCACCGATACCCGTCAAAATGTTTATTAACGGTTTATACCAGGACGATGTTTTAAATGTGAATGGCAGAACGATGGTCCAATTGAAAGCTTTTCATGATCCTGCTAAAATTAGCTATTCCTACGAGTCGGCTACGAAGACCGTTATTATCAAAAATCCGGTTAACAAAATAACGGTACGTTTGAAGGACGGCTTGAAAACGGCTGACATCAATGGCAAGAAAATCGCATTAGATGCGCCGGTTACGGTGAAGCGGGGGCGGACCTACGTGCCTGTCCGCTTTGTAACGGAGACGCTTGGCGGTACGGTCGCCTATAATAACGCTGCAAAGCAAGTTATTGTCCGGACACCTACGGGTGAAGAGCAGTTCAAAACACTTATGAGCGGTGAACTCGATAAAGCGCGCGTCGCTGCACTCGGTCTTCCGGAGTTAAACTACGGAAAAGAAATTCAACCCTATGGGGAAGGCTTTACGACCATTTACACGTTCCCGATAGGAGAAGCACTCCGTTATATAATGGAATATAGAGGTTTAGTGACTTATGTGGAAGTCAACGAAAATGGCATAGCCGAGATCAAATGGCAAAAAGATACGATAGGGAAAAATGGCGAAACGGGCCAAGAACCGAAAGCATTTGGCGAATCCGTTTATTTTATGAATAATCTAATGGCGGATTTGCTGCATTACGGAACGGTCGACAGCACCGGAAAAAGTACGGAGTTGGCCATCGTTGACCGCTATAAGAATCCAGAGTTTGCGCATGTTCTTATCATGCCGATTGAGGGCGAAGTGAGGACAGATGCAAAATTGACTGAATAAGCTCAGAAGGAAGCGTGCTTGCCATCATGATTGAAAAAATCGATATAACTGATCCGCGCATCGCAAAGGAAGTGCTTGGCATTCAAATACCTTCTTACAAGATAGAGGCCGAGCTGATTCGTTTTGAGGAGCTGCCCCCTCTAAAAGATACCGTGGAAACGCTGTGCGATTGCGAAGAAACCTTCTACGGCTATTACTTTGGCGGTGAGCTATGCGGGGCCATAGCGATAATAAGGGAAGCCGGCACTATCGATATTCATCGCTTGATGGTTCACCCGAAGCATTTCCGAAAAGGAATAGCTAAGGAGCTGCTGCAGTATGTAGAAGGTCTTGCGGGCAGCGGAGGTACAATTGTGGTTGCAACGGGATCACAAAACGCCCCGGCCGTAAGCTTTTATAAGCAAAGCGGTTTTGCGGAAACGGAAGTTTTTCTGGTGGAAGACCGCCTGTCRATTACTTCTTTCAAAAAGATGATACGATAAGCTATATATTTACTTGGGCAGAAGGAGAACGAATCATTGCAGCTATTAGTGAAGGCAATCAGCGGCTCTCAAGAGATTTCCGTGTACGAAGCCAATCAGTTATATGGGGAGATCGGGAAATATCGTTTCTTGCAATTTTCGGATCATGCGATTCAGGGGGCGATTGACTTGAAGAACCCCAAGCGAATCGTGCTGGAATATCCCAGGGCGGTTATACACTTGATGGAGAGGAACAATCCAGCCTTCGAAAATGTTTTTATGATCGGTCACGGAATCGGAACCATCCCCGCGAATTACCCGGATAAACGATTTATCGTAGCGGAAATCGACGAGACGGTAGTAGAGCTAAGCAGAGCGTACTTCCATTACCGCACGGATAATGTTCGGATCGGAGACGGTCGCCGGCTGCTATGCGAGCAGGAGCGGAGTGAGTTCGATTTTATTATTTTGGACGCCTTCACGGAGGCAGGCACACCTTATCATTTAACGACCTTGGGCTTTTTCGAATTGGCCAAAGATAAGCTGAACGCCAATGGCTCGATTATTTTGAATCTGATGGGCAAAGTGAAAAATGACAAAATAATGAATGCCATTTATACGACGCTGGGAGCAGCCTATGCTTATGTCAAAGTGTTTTCGCTGCCTGCTGAGCATATCGCGGATATAAGAAATATTATTATAGTAGGAAGCTGCAAAGCTATCGATTTTGATCATAAGGAAATGGCAGGCTTTTATGAAATTGAGCTGGAAGAAGGCCATATCCTGATGGACAAACGAGAAGCGTGAGCGGGACTGGGACGAATTGGCTATTGTTTCTGTTCTTGTATCACCCGGCGATATTCGCGAGGCGTCATACCGGCAATTCGTTTGAAATGGGTGAGAAAGGCATCGATATTTTTGTAACCTACCTCTTCCGCAATAGCGCTGATTTTCTGCTGCGAGCTTCTTAATAGCTCGCAGCTTTTTTTGATGCGCAGATGCTGAAGATAATGGAGAAAGGACTGTCCGGTATGCTGCTTGAACACGCGGCTGAAATGCCGCTCGCTCCACTCGCACCGGGCAGCAAGCTGCCCTACTGTCATGCTTTCGTGCGCATGCAGCTCCAATTCGCTGAGTATCTGTTGAAAGGGGACAGCAGCTTTTCCTTCTAATAAAGGTTTGTTCGTTTCTCGCATCAAGCGATAGATAGATACGAGCAGCTGTACGAGCAGCGCCTGAAGATAAGCGGGCGATCCGTTTTGCGGCTGCTCATATTCGCGCAGCATGCTTCGAATCAAACTATCGATTTGGCCGTTGGAGTCAAATACGGATTGAAACGCCGATGGCAGGGTCAGCTGTTTTTCGAGAAAATCGACAATCGGCGGCTCACCGCCAATCCATTCTTTAAGAGAGACGAGCAGAGACGGCAGGAAGATGCAATTATATACAATTAACGGAGGACTGGTTCGAGAAGGCGTTGAAGGCCGGAAGACATGCGAGACTCCGGGAGGCAAAATAAACAATAAGCCTTTGTATACCGGGACCACCTCTTCTCCGATATGATGGAAGCCTTTGCCCTCAGCTACATAGGCGAGTTCGATGAAATCATGATTATGCAGCGGAAGCTGAAAGTTTTCGGTGGCGCGGTTTACAAAGATAACGTCGTCGTTTTTTTGAAAATATTGCTCGACCTTGTGCAACTGCGTAGGCTTGCTCGGCATGATGTGATCGACCCTTTCACTGAATGTCGCTTTTCAGGGATTAAATGTCCGAAATAGGGGTAAATGAGTACCTTGATTTTACTATAATAAGAGATAGAATGCACGGGCAAGCACACTATAGCTGGCATAAAAGGAGCAGAATGACACATGGTGAATAACGATTGGAATGCGAGCTGGATTTGGGGCGGAGAAGCTGTAAGCCCACGCAATGAATGGCGCTGCTTTAGGAAAAGCTTTGTTGTTGATCAATCGACTGACGGTATAACCTCGACTTCAAATACTACCTTGCGAATCAGTGCGGATTCTCGTTACGTTCTTTATATCAACGGCAAGCAAGTTGGAAGAGGGCCTGTGCGTTCTTGGACCGTCGAGCAATTTTATGATGTGTATGAGGTGGGCCATCTGCTGGTGCCGGGACAAGTAAACACGATTGCAGTGCTGGTGCTTCATTTTGGAGTATCTACCTTCTATTATCTACGCGGCCGCGGCGGCTTGCTCGTTCAATTAGACAACGGCAACGAAACCGGTACGGAATCGAAAACACTTCTAGCTACGGATGAAACCTGGAATACCTCCGTACATGAGGGATATCATACACGCTCGCCGCGTATGTCCTGTCAGCAAGGCTTCTCCGAATATGTGGATGCTGGCTTGTGGGGGGAAGACTGGATTGAAACTGCATATCAAGATGCGCGATGGGAGAAGTCGAAGATCATAGGGCCTGTCGGTACGGGGCCGTGGACGACGTTATTAGAGCGGGATATTCCTCTTTTGGCTGAGTACCCWGTATATCCATCACGCATTTTAACCTTGAACAGCGTTCAATCCTTCACGTACTCCACAGCCATTGATATGCGGAATCAAATGGTTGAAGGCAGCGAGGAGCATGCCAATGTTGTAGGGTTTACCGGGTATGCGGCAACGGTTTTGAGTGTAAGTGAGGAGACCGAAATCATTCTTGGATTCCCAAATGCCGGAGAATGTGTGGGTTCGGTATCGTTGAACGGAGTTAAGCTGGGCGAGGATCGATTTACGGGTGTCCTGCCTGAGCGCTATGCGGCAGTTACGCTAAGCAAAGGCGACAATTTATTGTTAATCGATGTAAGCGGACAAATGCATACGGGTAAGCTGCATTTGGGTATTTTCAGCGATGCGCCAGTCGAGCTTCGAGCTCCGCTAATCGAAGCGGCTGAGCAGCAGGGGGCTTCTGCTTTCATTACGATTGGTCCCTTTGAATGCACCTATTATTTGGATCATCAGCAGTCGAGAGAAATTGATTTTGAAGACCAACGATATAGAGAAGTGATAGACAAGGTAGCTTCAATTGATGACTTGATAGCGTATTCATCTTATATTCGTGCAATCGACGAGAGCTACGTGAGTGAAGCGGATGTATTCGGTCTGTCCATCTGGAAGAAAGAAAGTATCTCCCGCACGATTCCGACAGCTCTGCAAAATGCATTGATTCCAAATGCCTCGGCTGGCGTTATTCCAGTTTATCCGGGTTTCGACACCGAAATCGTTATCGATTTCAGCAAGGAGCTTACAGGCTATCTGTCCTTCGAGGTTGAGGCAGAAGCGGGAACGATTTTAGATTTTTACGGCTTCGAGTATCTGACGGAGGATTATAGGCAGGATACGTTCGGACTCGACAATACGCTTCGTTATGTTTGCAGGGAAGGCAGGCAGCGGTATGTGTCCCCCGTTCGGAGAGGACTGCGTTATTTGATGTTGACTGTCCGCAATGCGGTGAAACCGGTTAAGCTGATCAACGTTCATTATATGGCAAATCATTATCCGGTGGCCGAAATCGGCAGGTTCCAGTGCTCTGATCC
The DNA here is from genome assembly GCF_056398325.1 of Paenibacillus sp. 01T443. Taxonomy (NCBI): domain Bacteria; kingdom Bacillati; phylum Bacillota; class Bacilli; order Caryophanales; family Paenibacillaceae; genus Paenibacillus; species Paenibacillus sp. 01T443. The sequence continues at coordinate 3,247 of NZ_JBFTPE010000012.1, read as the reverse complement.
GCTCCTCAATGATATTTGGGAGATCAGCCGCCATACAACGAAGCTCTGCATGGAGGATACGTTTGTGGATTGTCCAGCCTATGAGCAGGTGTTCTGGGTGGGCGATAGCCGCAATGAGGCGCTGGTCAGCAATTATTTGTTCGGCGTAAATGATATCGTGAAGCGCTGCCTCCGTCTTGTGCCGGGTTCAAAGGATCAAACGCCGTTGTATGCCGACCAGGTTCCGAGCGGGTGGAGCAGCGTAATACCGAACTGGACATTTTTCTGGGCGATAGCTTGCCGTGAGTATGTGGAGCAGACGGCGGATTTAAGCTTTGCCAAAGAAATGTATCCGCATATCCGCTTTACGCTCGAGCATTACTTAAAGGAGATCAATGAGGATGGCCTGCTGGCGATTAAAGGCTGGAACCTGCTCGATTGGTCGCCGATTGATCAGCCGAATGACGGCATTGTAACTCATCAGAACTGCTTTTTGGTGAAAACCTTGCGAGTCGCCTCCGAGATGGCGGTCTTCTCGGGCGATACGGAAGGGCAGCGGAAGTTTGCACAGGCGGCAGATGACCTTCAAGTTGCTATCAATGCGCATCTGTGGTCAGAGGAGCAATCCGCTTATCTCGATTGTATTCACGTGGATAGCCGAAGGTCAGATATCTTCTCCGTGCAAACGCAGGTTGTCGCTTATTTGACTGGTGTTGCGCAAGGCGGACGGAGAAGCGTGATGGAGCGTTATTTGCTGGATTCGCCTGCTCATTTTGTGCAAATCGGCAGTCCGTTCATGTCCTTCTTCTATTATGAAGCCTTGTCTGAGTCCGGGCAGATCTCAACGATCGTCGATGACATCCGCCATAATTACGGGCAAATGATTGAGCATGATGCTACAACCTGCTGGGAGATGTATCCGAATTTCACGGAGAACCGGGCGAACCCCAATATGCTGACGAGAAGCCATTGCCATGCTTGGTCCTCTGCGCCTGCCTATTTCCTCGGGCGTGAGGTGCTTGGGATTCGCAGTGCGGCAATCGGATGGAGCGAGGTGGACATCATGCCTAATCCATGTGGATTGACTTGGGCGAAGGGGAGCGTGCCGCTTTCGGATTCAGGACGAATCGATGTATCGTGGAAGCTCCTCGCAGAGCAGGTTATCGAAATTTCCGTTCACTACCCAGAATCAGTTAAAGTAAATATCAAGATACCTGAGGGGTATCAAGGGATTATTCGGGAAAAGAAAAGCGTGTAGCATAGGTGTAAAGGAATAGGATCATAGCTTGCTCTTTATTGAAGCAAAAAAATAAGCTCTCACTGTCCGCTGGCAGTGGAGAGCTTATTTCTATGTGCTGCGCATGCTGCGTTGCTTAGTACAGATCGAACATGTTGACGGCATAGCCTTGCATTTTCAAGTAAGTAAACAGCTGTGCGCGGTGGTGCTGGGCATGCGTTGTTATTTCAATCAGCCATTTTGCCTGAACTGAGCCCTGCTCCAAATAAAAGGGCTTTGTTTTCTTGTGCAGGAAATCTTCCTCATGGAGTCCTTCCATATACGCTTTTACTTCATTAAATCCCGCAGTCATCCATTCGATTAGACGTTCCTTGTCGCGATTAGCTGCAATATCAGCTTCGAGCTTGCGAATCACCGGTTCGCTATTTTCTTGAAGAATAAGCAGATCAGAGGACGGGACCGATACAAGATGCTCCACAAGCTCCAGCAATGACCTCATATTGTCATGGGGCTTGAAATCCCAGTGTTCCGGTGAAATTTTGAGAATGAGATTCGAGGATGTTTTGACGATATGCTCCAATTCCTCAAGAAGCAAATCTTTGACTTCGTTAACAGCAGGCATGTTTGTTCACTCCGTTCATCAAATGTAGTGATGTTGATTGCTTAATTAGGCTCAACACCAATAGTAGCCTATAATAGTGACAATAGTTGTCATAATTATAAAAAAGAATTGGAGCATAGCGATGTCTAAATCGAAGCGGCTTATCGAATTGATGATGACAGTCAATAGAATGCGGAAGTTCACCGTCAGGGAGCTTGCCCATGAGTTTGGAGTATCAACACGAACGATATTGCGAGATTTACAGGAATTAAGCGAGCTTGGCGTTCCTTTATATTCCGAGGTCGGGCCTCACGGCGGCTATCAGGTACTGAAGGAAAGAATTTTACCGCCTATCGCTTTTACGGAGGAAGAGGCAGTAGCGATATTTTTTGCAAGCCATGCCCTCAGGCACTATTTATATCTTCCCTTTGAGACAGAAGCCTCTTCGGCACTCAGCAAGTTTTACTTTTATATGCCTGGCGATGTCCGCGATCGCATCGATCAAATGAAGAACCGTGTTGATATTTTCACACCCGAGAGGCAATCAAAGGTTTCTTATTTATCTATCCTGCTGGAAGCGTCTATTCATCAGAAAGTATTGCTCATTGAATATGAATCGCGGGAAGGCAAATCTAGCCGGCAAATTCAACCGATCGGCATATATGCCAGCAACGGTTTATGGTATTGTCCAGCTTACTGTTTTCTGCGGGCGGAGCTGCGGTTGTTCCGCTGTGACAGAATGAAATCGGCTGAGTATGATACATCCGATTTAAAGCCGATGGATTTGCGGGATGTGAATCTTGAAAATCGAGATGCGTTTTTTCAAACGAAGGAGGAGTATATCGGCATAAATGTGGATTTGAGCAGAGAAGGTGTTCAGCGCTGCGAATCTGAGCTGTGGCCAACGCCTAAGCTACATATTTATGAGGACGGCACAGGCCGTTTGGATGGACAGGTTCGTAAGGTTGATCTGCCGTTTTTTGCAAAGTTCTTTATGGGATTAGGAGATGAAGCTACTGTTAAAGAGCCCACCGAGCTGATTGAACGTATGAAGCAGATTGTGGCTGCGATTATGGCTAAATACAAATAACAGGCAAGCTAAGAGATTTGAATGTTTGAAGGAATCCACATTCGGTTATTCTGATGAGGAATAGAAGGGGCAATCCCCTTTATTATGGGGGAAAGGAGTCTTATTGAAATTAATTTTAAAAAACACTTGCATTACTAGTCTTGTCCATGGTATATTCTTATTCTGGCCAAGAAACACACCGGAACGAAAGAAAAAGATTGCTCTTTGAAAACTGAACAACGAGTAATAACTGCCTCGCAAATCCTTCGGGATAAGCGAAAAAGCGATAAAAAGTAATGAGCATTTCAAACACCAATTTGGAGAGTTTGATCCTGGCTCAGGACGAACGCTGGCGGCGTGC
>NZ_JBFTPE010000011.1:0-258327 GCF_056398325.1 Paenibacillus sp. 01T443 | reverse complement strand
GGAGCACCGCTGGGTAGCCAAGTACGGACGGGATAAGCGCTGAAAGCATCTAAGCGTGAAGCCCCCCTCAAGATGAGATTTCCCAGTATGTAAGACCCCTTGAAGACGACGAGGTTGATAGGTTCGGGGTGGAAGCACAGCAATGTGTGYAGCTGACGAATACTAATCGGTCGAGGGCTTATCCTAAAAAGTTTGAGAAGCAAACTTACATCGTAAGCATACGCTTAAGTTTGCCCCGGACCCATACATCCGGCAGACAGCAGCTATATAAGGTTTCAGCAAACCTAACTTTCGTATCCAGTTTTCAGGGCGCAATTTGCCTGCCTGTGCTTAAACTAAAGATCTTACATAAGATTTATGTTTATGCTTAGGGCCCTTAGCTCAGCTGGTTAGAGCGCACCCCTGATAAGGGTGAGGTCGGTGGTTCGAGTCCACTAGGGCCCACCATATTTTCCCTGATAGCTCAGTTGGTAGAGCACTCGACTGTTAATCGAGTTGTCACAGGTTCGAGTCCTGTTCGGGGAGCCAAGTTTGGAGAGATACCCAAGTGGCTCAAGGGGACCCTCTGCTAAGGGGTTAGACTGCGTAAGTGGTGCGAGGGTTCGAATCCCTCTCTCTCCGTTCTCTATTTTTTCAAGGCCCGTTGGTCAAGTGGTTAAGACACCTCCCTTTCACGGAGGTAACAGGGGTTCGAGTCCCCTACGGGTCACCAATATTTTTTAACGACGCGGGGTGGAGCAGCCCGGTAGCTCGTCGGGCTCATAACCCGAAGGCCGCAGGTTCAAATCCTGCCCCCGCAACCAATCACCTTTTAATGGTGAATAACCATCCATATGCCGTTGTAGCTCAACTGGTAGAGCAACTGACTTGTAATCAGTAGGTTGGGGGTTCAAGTCCTCTCGACGGCACCACTTTTTCTTAAGATGCTCGATTTTCTTTCAAGATCGGCATCGCAAACCGCCACATGCAGGCGGACATAATCGATGTGCCGTTGTAGCTCAACTGGTAGAGCAACTGACTTGTAATCAGTAGGTTGGGGGTTCAAGTCCTCTCGACGGCACCATCTTTTCTCGGGACGTAGCTCAGCTTGGTAGAGCACCTGGTTTGGGACCAGGGGGTCGCATGTTCAAATCGTGTCGTCCCGACCATTTTTTAAATAATGAAATACATATAAAACCGCTATTCTCATAGTCCATCGGACTTTGAAGATAGCGGTTTTTTTATGCCGCAATTGGGAATTATAATCGCAATATGCCGTTATGCGCCATATATTTCAATGGAATAAGGAGGGCTTTGCTGTTGAAGCTTAGTATGAGAATTTTTGCATCGTTTGCTGTGATCATATGGTGCTTAATTAGTCCTGAYGCTGTATTTGGACAGCCAGGTGTGTATCATTTTGGATTTAAGAAAAGCGTGGAAGGACGTTTGCCCTCGATAGATGAAGAAGGCTTCAAAAATATCGTGACGAAGCACGGAGCGCTTTTTTTAGGGGATACAAGTCAGAAGGAGCTTTATCTTACGTTCGATAATGGCTACGAAAATGGTTATACGCCGCGAATACTCGATGTCTTAAAGGAGAAAAACGTGCCGGCTGCTTTTTTTGTCACGGGCCATTATGTAAAGGATCAGCCAGAGCTCATTAAGCGAATGGCTGCCGAGGGCCATATCGTAGGGAATCACTCTTGGAGCCATCCGGATATGTCACAGCTCTCGGAAGGCAGTATCAAGACGGAGCTTGATAAGGTAAGGGAGCATGTCGAGGTCCTTACAGGGCAGAAGGAGATGAAATATCTACGTCCGCCTAGAGGTATTTTTAGTGAACGGGTGCTTGCAGCGAGCAAGCAATTCGGATACACGAATGTATTCTGGTCCGTTGCTTATAAAGACTGGGATGTGAATGCGCAAAGGGGCTCACAATATGCGTACAGCGAGGTTGTGAAACAGCTGCATCCCGGTGCGATCATTTTGCTGCATTCGGTGTCAAAGGACAATACGGAGGCGCTAGGCAGAATCGTTGATGAAGCACGCCGCCAAGGCTATGAATTCAAGAGCTTGGATCAGCTTATCCGAAGCGAGTAACAAGAAAAAACAGCAGTATCGACCTTAACCCAAAACCTGGGCTAAGGTTTTTTTTATTGTTATTTGTCTATCCGCTTGCGGAGCGATAACGTATGATTTAGATGAATCGTTTTGAAAGTATTTAATAAGCTGCCCTGAAGCTGCTGAAGCATAGACGGAAGCTTTCGTCTGCGGCGACAAACACATTACCAATGATGCTAATGGAGGTTCATTTTGAGCACTTTTTTCTTATTTGAGTAAGAAAAATACATCTTGTCTTCTAAAGCTGTCTTAGAAGGGCAAGACTAAGTGTGACCGCATAGATTCAAATTCGTGCAAAGGTGATAAATAGAGGTAAACCAAACGGATAAACAAACAAGGAGTCTTCCTATGAGAAATATGTCTTTACTTCGTGAGTCAAAACAGAGGAAGCTACTGTTCAGTGCGGGACTCAGCTGGATGTTCGATGCGATGGAGGTCGGGATGATCTCATTCATTGTGGCTGCACTCGCTGTGGATTGGCAGCTTGGCGCGCAGCAGGTAGGCTTACTGATGGCCATTAATTCAATAGGCATGGCTGCCGGAGCGGCAATAGCTGGCTTGCTGGCAGACCGGTACGGACGGCGGGCGATATTGCTGTGGACTCTGTTAATTTTCTCCATTGCGAGCGGTCTATCCGCATTGGCAACAGGGTTTATCGCGCTTTGCGTGCTGCGGTTCGCTGCGGGATTCGGTCTGGGCGGCGAGCTGCCGGTCGCATCAACGCTTGTTTCGGAGTCGATGCCCACCAAGGAGAGAGGGCGCGCCGTCGTGCTGCTCGAGAGCTTCTGGGCATGCGGCTGGATTGCCGCGGCGTTAATCGCCTACTTCATTATTCCGCATTATGGCTGGAGAATGGCTTTTTTAATCGGGGCAGCGCCTGCCTTGTATGCATTGTACTTAAGACGAGCCATACAAGACGCGCCAAGCTTCACTGCGCAGCAGAGCATAAAGCTCTCGTTAACGGAGCGGATATCATCCATATGGTCAACAAAGCATCGCCGGGCGACGGCCACCCTATGGATTTTGTGGTTCACGGTCGTATTTTCTTATTATGGGATGTTTCTATGGCTGCCTTCCGTCATGGTGCTAAAAGGCTTTGGTCTGGTAAAAAGCTTCCAATACGTATTGATCATGTCGCTCGCGCAGCTGCCCGGCTATTTCACGGCTGCGTATTTTATTGAAAAGTTCGGCCGCAAGTTCGTGCTCGTAACTTTTCTTTTGCTGACGGCCGGGAGCGCGTTATGGTTCGGCAATGCCGAATCAGAGGGGATGCTGATTGCATCGGGCATATGTCTATCCTTCTTTAACCTCGGCGCATGGGGAGGCATGTATGCGTATACGCCGGAGCTATATCCGATTGCCGTGCGCGGAACCGGTGTTGGGTTCGCTGCTTCCTTTGGGCGTATTGGCGGCATTATTGGCCCTTATTTGGTAGGAATGCTGGTGGCAAGAAAGATGGAGATTCATTATATTTTTATGATTTTCTTTGTTACGATCATTGTCGGAGCGCTTGCTGTGCTGTTTTTTGGGAAAGAGACAAAAGGGACGGACCCGGATAAAGAAGCTGTCGCTCAGGTCGGCTGACCGTATGCTGCATATCCTCATTAAGCTTTAAAGCAAAAAATCCCGCCCTGCTAAGAAGCAGCTAGGCGGGATTTGCTTATTAAGCACCGGTCACTTGTTTGGAGAAGAAGGTTTTGAGCGCTTTGTAAACCTCGCCCTTCTCCTTTATGACCGAGTACATGAATTTCTTATGGCTGATATGCTTATACGCGGACATCAGCGTACTGCTGCGATTGTATTGGTTAACTTCGCCGTATCCGAACATATTGCTCCGCTCCATGAGCTGCCCGATCAGTTTGACACATCGTTCATTATCGGAGGTTAGGTTGTCGCCATCCGAGAAGTGAAACGGATAAATGTTCCAATTGGATGTCGGATAACGGCTGTCGATAATCTCAATTGCTTTCTGATAAGCGGACGAGCAGATTGTGCCACCGCTTTCACCGCGGTTGAAGAACTCTTCCTCCGTGACCTCTTTGGCCTCGGTATGATGCGCGATAAATACGATCTCCACATGCTCATACTTGCGGCGCAGGAAACGGGTCATCCAGAAAAAGAAGCTGCGTGCGCAATATTTCTCGAACGAGCCCATACTGCCCGATGTATCCATAAGCGCCAGGATCACGGCGTTGGATTGAGGTTTTACGATTTCGTTCCACGTTTTGTAGCGTAGATCATCAGGCGATATGCCGCCAATCCCGGATTTGCCCGCATTGGCATTGCGGCGAAGATTCTCAATTAATGTCCGTTTCTTATCAATGTTGGACATAATGCCTTTTTTCCGAATATCGTGAAAAACAATTTCAGTCGTTTGCAGCTGATCTTTTTGCTTCTGCTCCAAATTCGGAAGCTCCAGCTCTTCGAACAGCATATCCTCGAGCTGATCAATGCTTATTTCCGTATCGACGACATCCTCGCCTGGTTGATCGCCTGCATCTTGACCTTTACCCGGTCCCTTAGCGGCTTGTGGGTCGACGCCGAGCACGTCGCCAACCTGTGAATCGCCGTCTCCTTGTCCGACGTGCTGCTTCTTGTTGTAGTTGTATATGAAGTGGGATTCGTCGAGACTTTTAATGGGAACCTTAATCGTACGCCTTCCATCGGATAGAACGATGCTTTCGTCGGAAACCAGATCGGGAAGGTTTTGCTTAATTGCTTCTTGTACCTTCTCCTGATGTCGTGCTTGATCCTCATAGCCTTTGCGGTGGAGTGACCAATCCTCCCTTGACACAACAAACAGCGGCTCTGACTCCATTTCCCTCACCTCATTCCAAGAAGTTAACGTTGCGGTATGCTTGTAGCCAATGCTGCTTTTCACTTTTTTCTTGTCTGTTACTCAATATATTCAAGAGCCGAGCGGTTATGTGAATGAAAATTAGTCCATTTCTATTAATCTATCGAAGAGCTTGGACAGCTCTACTTGACATTGTGTCTATTCGTTCGCCTATTTTTTAACCAGTTTGTATAATGTAATTAAAATTCGATGTTATATAATATAACATATAAGAAACGAAAAACTATCTCATACCTTACATTTAAGTGCAAAAACAATGAGGAGGGATGAAATGGAGCTGTCCGATACTGCGAATAAGGCAGAAATCATTGTCGATCAAGTGTCTATGCGTTTTGGGAAAAAAGGTCATGAGATGACGGCACTTCAGCAAGTCAGCTTCGAAATCTACCAGAATGAATTTGTATCTCTCCTAGGTCCATCGGGCTGCGGCAAATCCACGCTGCTTCGGTTAATGGCCGATTTGCTTGAGCCGACGGAAGGGCGTATTACGATTCAAAATGAGCATCCTCGAGAAGTTCGCCTCCGCCGAAAGTTCGGCATTGTATTTCAAAACCCCACCTTGTTCGAATGGAGAACAGTTAAACAAAATATTGAACTCCCGCTCGAAGTGCTTGGCCAAAAAAAGTCGCAGTACCTTGCGTTGACCGAGCAGCTTATCGAATTAGTAGGACTGACCGCCTTCAAGCATTATTATCCCTGGCAGTTAAGCGGCGGGATGCAGCAGCGCGTTGCAATTGCCCGCGCCCTAGCTTTAGACCCGCCTATATTATTCATGGATGAACCCTTCTCCGCGCTCGATGAGTTTACGAAGGAGAAGCTGCAGCTAGAGCTGCTGGACATTAAGCAAAAAACGAATAAAACCATTGTATTCGTCACGCACAGCATCCCCGAGGCCGTTTTCCTATCCAATCGCGTCATTGTGCTTTCGGCGCATCCCGGCAAGGTACATTCTATTGTGGATATTACTCGTGAAGAGAGCGATTCTACGCGCTTTCGCGATACCGAGTACTTTCATGAAGTAACAAGGAAGGTTAGAAAATGCTTTTACGAGGAGAGTGGCTTCCTTGATGAGCAGATGGTTTAGAAGAAACAGCGACGCTGCTGCGATTGTGCTTTGGGCTGGGGGGGTTCTCCTGCTGTGGGAGGCATCGGCGTGGTTTGTTGCTAACGTTGCTGAGCTGATTAACCCTGCTTCAAAGCTGCCTTATCTGCATCTGGTCATTGGAAGCATGATGAAGCATTTTCCGACTTTACTGGAGCAAGGCATGATTACCTTCGGCAATTCGATTACAGGTTTTGCGTTAGGTTCTGCAATCGGTTTTTTGCTGGCCATCCTTATGAGCCTGTCCCGAACGGTTGAAAATACGCTTTCGCCCTATATGGTTGCCTCACAAATGATTCCGATCATTGGGCTCGCGCCTATAATCTACGGCATTATCCATGATGCTGCGTTATCCCGCATTCTGATGGCCAGCTACGTTACTTTTTTTCCTGTCACAATAAATATGCTGCGCGGCTTGCACAGCATTAAGCCTGAGCAGCTCGAGCTGATGCGATCCTATGCGGCTTCCACATGGACCTTATATACGAAGCTGAAGCTGAAAGCTGCGCTGCCGGGACTTCTTGCCGGGTTAAAGCTGTCGGCTCCGCTGGCGATAACGGCTTCAATTATCGTCGAACTGATGGGCGCGCCGGACGGTATTGGCGTTCTCATGATCAGCTCTTTGTATTACGGCACTTCGCAGGTTTATATGTTTTGGTCAACTGTTCTGGTTAGCATGGGCATCGGATTAAGCCTGTTTTTATTGATCGGTTTGCTGGAGAGACGGATTACCCCTTGGCAGCCGGAGTTTCGCTCGAAGGGGAGGGACGGCGGATGAAGGAAATGCTTGCATCGAGATCGATTGACAGCATCCGCTCCAAGCCTGCTTTAATGAACACCAAAGCCGGCCTCAAGAGCAAGAGACCCGTGTTTTTGCTCCCTTTAGGATTTGGATTGCTGTTCCTCGCCGTTTGGCAGCTGAAGGGCTTTCACTGGCTGTTTCATTTGGAGCTCTATCAGCTGCCGATTCCTTCTTCGATAGCGACCTCCATTCGCGACAACTCCGCTTTACTATGGAGTTATTCTTTATATACAGGAAGCGAGATGCTTAGCGGCTGCCTAATTGGATCGTTTCTTGGCCTCTTAGCCGCAGCAGCTGCTACATGGTTTCCTGGAACGGGCAAAGGCGGAATTACGATCATGGCTTCCTTAAACGCGGTGCCCATCGTTGCACTTGCTCCTGTGATGAATAATTGGTTCGGTGCCGGCATCGCGTCGAAAATAGCCATCGTGTCGGTCATGACGATGGCTACGATGGCAGTGATTGCCTTCAAGGGGCTGCGTTCGATCGACCCCACATCGATAGAGCTCATGCATGCGTATGCTGCTGGGAAATTCCAGGTGTTCATAAAGCTTCGCCTGCGAGCCGCGCTTCCGTATTTATTTACCGCTTTGAGAATCAATATGTCTACGAGCATGATTGGAGCGATTGTCGGGGAATTTTTTATATCCTCGCGCGGACTCGGGTTCCTGCTCTCCGATCAGATCAAGCTGGGCAATATGCCGCTTGCTTGGGCCTGCATCGCAATTGCCGCCGTGCTTGGCATCCTGCTGTATTATTTGGTCCAGTTATCGGAACGTTTGATTATTCCATGGCATGCCGCGCAGCGAAAGCTGTAGTCGATTTGGAGTATATCCCGGAATACATGCACGCATACATGCATCATCAGGGGCTGACAGCAGCTTTTAAATAGAGAATTGAAAATGGAGAGGAATGGTCTGCATGAAAAAGAGAAGCCTGAAGCGGCAAACCGTTTTAACCGTGACGCTGGCGCTCGCGCTGCTGCTCGTTGCTGCCTGCGGAAATACCAATGAGCCTGCTGCATCAACCAATGAGCCGGCAGCCTCAGCGAACGATTCGGCGGCGTCGGATGAGCCGGCGGCCGAGCCGCTCCAGAAAGTGAAGATCCAGCTGAAATGGGTGCCGCAGGCACAGTTTGCCGGTATTTTCGTGGCGAAGGAGAAAGGCTTTTACGAGGATGAAGGTCTGGATGTCGAGATCATTCCCGGAGGACCGGATGTCGTGATTGAGCAGCAGGTCGTAAATGGAGCAGCAGACATTGGGGTGACCAGCTTTGACAGCTTGCTTGTGAACCGCGATAACGGACTGCCGCTCGTATCCATTGCGCAGGTGCTGCAGAAGAGCTCCTACCGCTTCGTAGCGAGCAAGGCGTCCGGCATTGACGAGCCGGCGAAGATGAAAGGAAAGAAGGTTGGGATGTGGACGGGCAGCCAGCAATTCCAGGTGCTTGCTTTCATGGAGAAAAACGGGCTTGATCCCAAAAAAGATGTTGAGCTTGTAAAGCAAGGGTTTACGATGGATCAATTTTTCAATAAACAGCTGGATGTTGCCGTTTCTACGATTTACAACGAATATCATGTTGTGCTTGAGAGCGGCGTGAAGGAAGAGGATTTATATGTATATGATTTCGAGGATGCCGGCGTCGGTATGCTGGAGGATACGCTCATCGTGAAGGACGAATGGCTGAAAAACAATCGTGAAACCGCGGTAAAAGCGATCAGGGCAACAATGAAGGGCTGGAATTATGCGATTGCGAATCAAGCGGAATCGGTGGATATCGTGATGAGCGCGGTAACGGAGGGAAGCACGACGAAGGAGCATCAGACGACGATGCTGATGGAAATGGCGAAGCTCGTAAAGCCTGAGGGCTTCACGGAGGCGCAGGTAGGGTCGTTTGTTGACGAGGCGGTGCAGCGGACCGTTGATATTGCGCTCAAATACGAGCTGATTAAGAAGGCTCCGGACCTGGCAGCGGCAGTCGACAAAACAATTTTGGAAGATGCGGCGAAGTAGCCGCATACGCTAGTCTATAAGGATCGCGGATGGTCACATTCGCGGTCTGTTCTACTATAGAAGCGGCAGCCGCGAAGGAGGAGAAGCAGTCTATGGGCGTGAAGGAGACAGCAATGGATGCGGAAGCGAAGGAAGCGCTGCTCGAGAAGGACCGCAAATATTTATGGCATCATATATCTCCCCATAATGAGAATCCGATGGTTATCGTATCGGGAGAAGGAAGCTGGATTACCGATATCGACGGAAACCGTTATTTGGACGGAATGTCCGGGTTATGGTGCGTGAACGTAGGGCATGGGCGTGCGGAGATCGCCGATGCGGCTGCCGAACAAATGAAGAAAATAGCATACTCTACACTCATTCAATCCCATGTTCCCGCCATTGAGCTTGCTGCCAAGCTTAATGAGTGGCTGGAAGGAGAATACCGGATTTTTTTCTCCAACTCAGGCTCGGATGCCAACGAGGTAGCGTTCAAAATTGGCCGTCAATATCATCACCAGCGAGGGAAACCCGCCAAGCATAAGTTTATCTCTCGACATCGGGCGTATCATGGCAATTCAATGGGCGCGCTTGGGGCGACCGGGCAAGCGCAGCGCAAGCTGAAGTACGAGCCGCTCGGCGTCGGCTTTTCCCATGTGCCGCCACCTTATTGCTATCGCTGTCCCTTTGGCCAAACCAAGGGTTCCTGCGAGACGCAGTGTGCGCAAGCCTATGAAGATGCCATTGTTTGGGAAGGAGCGGATTCCGTGGCCGGCATTATCGTTGAGCCGGTCATTACTGGAGGCGGGATGATCGTGCCGCCCGACGATTATTTGGCTAAACTGCGTAAGATTTGCGATAAGCATGATGTGCTGCTCATTGTGGATGAGGTAATTTGCGGATTTGGACGCTCGGGAGAGCGGTTCGGACATCAGAACTATGGGGTACGGCCTGATATGGTAACAATGGCAAAAGGACTGACCAGCGCGTATTCCCCGTTATCGGCTACGGCTGTATCGGCTGAAATGTATGAGAGCTTCAAAGATAGCGGCCCGGACAGCCATTTCAGGCATGTAAATACGTTTGGCGGCAACCCTGTCTCCTGCGCGGTGGCATTAAAGAACATTGAAATATTGGAGCGGGAAAATTTAGTCAGCCGCTCTGCGCATATAGGAAAAGAGTTGCTGCGCCGAATAAAGACACTAAAGGCGCATCCGCATGTCGGTGAAATTCGTTTTTTTGGATCGGCAATCGGCATTGAACTGGTGGAAGATAAGCATACGAAGGAGCCAGCCTCTGCTGCGAGAATGGCGGAAATCCTAGCGGGCTGCAAGCAAAAGGGACTTCTGATCGGCAAAAATGGCGACACAGTACCGGGCTTTATGAATATTTTGACGCTTAGCCCGCCCTTATCGACGACGGATGATGAGATTGTATTTATCGCCGATACGCTGCTTCAGGTTTTTGGAGGCTGATAGCGGAGAGGAGGAGGACAAATGAAGTTGAACGGGGATGCGGGAATTGATTCCCAAAGGCTGCATGGTCGTATTTTTGAATTAGCGCAAATCGGTAAAATTGCGGATACGGGCGTATGCCGCTTGGCTTTATCGAAGGAAGACCGGGCAGGCGTAGAGCTGGTTAGGGGCTGGATGTCAGAGGCAGGCATGAAAGCGCGGATCGATCCGTTCGGCAATTTGATCGGGGTGCTGGAAGGGGAGGATAAGGCCGCTCCCGTGCTGATGCTTGGATCGCATATTGATTCGCAGCCCTATGGCGGCCGATATGACGGTGTTATTGGTGTACTAGGCGCAATCGAAGCAGTTCAATCGATGGTCGAATCGGGCTTTCGGCCATCGAGGAATATCGAGGTAGTCGCTTTCTGCGATGAAGAAGGCTGCCGGTTCAATAAGGGGTTGTTCGGCGTCCGGGGCATGACGGGGAAGCTTGAAGAGGGCGAGCTGGAACGGACGGATAGGAATGGCGTTTCGCGCAGAGAAGCGTTGATTTCCTTCGGATGCGATCCTGCCTTATTCGCTGATTATGCGTTTGAGGAAGGGAGAATCGGCGCTTTCCTAGAGCTGCATATTGAGCAGGGCCCCGTGCTGGAGGCGCTCGGTGAGCCGATCGGAATCGTGAGCGGCATATCCGGCCCTGTTTGGTGGACAGTTGAAATGACCGGATTCGCAGGGCATGCAGGATCAGTGCCGATGGCGATGCGCCAGGACGCGCTGGTAGGGAGTGCAAAGGTCATAGTGGGATTGAACGCATTAGCGAGCAAGGAACCCGGAGCACCAACGGTCGGGACAGTCGGCTCATTGACTGTGTTTCCTGATTCAAGGAACATCATCCCGGAGAAGGTGAGCTTTACGGTTGATTTTCGCGACATGGATCTGGCGCGCAGAAACGAGTTAGAGAAACAGCTTCTCTCCCTTATCGAAGTGACATGCTTGGAGCATGGCTTGACCTATTCAATTCGCGAGGATACCAAAAGCGATCCGCGCTACTGCGCGCCGGAGCTGAGAGCACTCATGCAGGAGCAGGCCGCAGAGATGGGGCTCGATCCACCGGAGCTGATGAGCGGTCCTTTCCATGATTCTTTAACGATGTCGTATGTATGCGATTACGGCATGATTTTCGTTCGCTGCAAGGAAGGGATCAGCCACAATCCAAAAGAGTATTCATCGCCGGAGGATATCGAGCTGGGCGTGGAGCTACTCTACCGGACGGCCCTTAAATTAACGGAATAGGAGAGGAGGATGGGAGATGAGCGTCGTAAGGGTTGGATTAATTCAAGCGTCGAATGATTTGCATGGGGATGAACCGGTTGATGCCCATAAGCGGTCGGCAATCGAGAAGCATATCGGGCTCGTCCGCGAAGCCGCAGCCAAGGGGGCTCAAATCATCTCCCTGCAGGAAATATTTTATGGGCCTTACTTTTGCTCGGAGCAGCAGACGAAATGGTATGCCGCGGCAGAGGAAATACCGAACGGGCCTACAACGAGGCTGTTTCAGGAGCTGGCGGGAGAGCTTGGCGTCGTTATCATTCTTCCTATTTATGAGCGGGAGGGGATCGCTACCTACTATAATACGGCTGCCGTTATCGATGCAGACGGTACTTATCTCGGCAAATACCGCAAGCATCATATCCCGCAAGTAGCGGCTGGCGGCGGCACCTGCGGCTTTTGGGAGAAGTATTATTTTAAGCCGGGCAATCTGGGTTACCCGGTCTTCGATACGGCCTTCGCAAAGGTTGGTGTATATATTTGCTATGACCGTCACTTTCCGGAAGGAGCACGGGCGCTCGGGTTAAATGGTGCCGAAATCGTCTTTAACCCATCGGCTACGGTCGCAGGCACTTCGGAGTATTTGTGGAAGCTCGAGCAGCCGGCGCATGCGGTGGCCAACGGTTATTATGTTGCTGCCATCAACCGGGTGGGTATGGAGGCCCCTTGGAATATGGGCGAATTTTACGGCCAATCGTATTTGGTTGATCCGCGAGGGACCATTGTGGCTATCGGCAGCAGGGACCGAGACGAGGTCATTATCGGTGAAATGAATAAAGAGCTCATTCGCGAGGTTAGGGACGTATGGCAATTTTATCGAGATCGCAGACCGGAAACCTATAATGAAATCGTAAGTTTATAAGGAGGAACGGGCATGGGCATGACGGTTAATGCGGCGTTTATTCCAGTCGATGCGCTGAGGCGGAACTTCGCCGAGGTGAAGGCGGGAATGCGCCCAAAGGAAGCGATTGAGGAATCTAATCGCTGTTTGTATTGCTATGATGCACCTTGTATCAAGGCGTGCCCGACAGGCATTAATATCCCTTCCTTCATAAAAAAAATTGCTTCCGGCAATATGAAAGGATCGGCGCGCGCCATTATGGACGCAAATCCCGTTGGCGCTACCTGCGCGCGGGTTTGTCCGACGGAGGAGCTATGCGAGGGAGCATGCGTACTTAACCATTCCTCTAAGCCGATCATGATCGGGGAGCTTCAGCGCTATGCGACGGATTGGGCTATTAAGAATGAGCAGAATTTGTTCACAGCCGGTCAAAGCAACGGCAAGTCTGCAGCGATCATCGGCGGCGGTCCCGCAGGGCTGTCGGCAGCGCGCGAGCTTGCGCGATTCGGCTTTGCGGTCACGATCTACGAAGCAAAGGAGCAGGCAGGCGGCTTGGACACGTTTGGCATCGTATCGTTCCGGTTACCTCAGCGCATTTCGCTCTGGGAGGTCGAACAGGTGCAGAAACTGGGCGTTGAGATTCGGACGAGCACGAAGGTCGGCATCGATGTCGGTGTTGATGATTTATTAGAGCAGTATGACGTTATTGTTCTTGCAATCGGCATGTCCAAGGTGCCTAACCTCGGCATAGAGGGTGAGCAATTAACTGGCGTATATGACGCGATTGATTTTGTAGAAGCGACCAAAACCGAAATTAAATCAGATTTTATCGGCAAAAGGGTCGCGGTAATCGGAGCGGGAAATACGGCGGTTGATGCAGCAACCTGTTCAGTCAGATTGGGAGCGTCCAACGTGAAGATGGTTTACCGGCGGACAAAAGAAGAAATGACCGCATACGATTTCGAATTCGAGTTCGCCAAGCAGGACGGCGTGGAGTTTGAGTGGCTGAGCGCTCCAAGCCGGATTATCGGGGATGCGGATGGAAACGTTAAGGCGCTCGAATGCCAAGTGATGAAGCTTGAAGCAGATGAAGCGGGAGGAAGAGCAAAGCCCGTTCCGGTAGAAGGCTCCACTTATCTGCTGGAGGTGGAAGCCGTCATTAAGGCCATTGGGCAGACGCGGCATTTGCCGCTGATCGAACAGCTTGGCTTGGATCATAAGCGGGGGATCGTGACAGTCAATAAGGAAACGTATCAAACCTCTAATCCTCGTGTATATGCAGCTGGAGACGTGGTTTTTGGCGAGGGGCAAGGCGAAGCCATGGTCGTATCTGCGGCACAGCAAGGGAAGCTGGCGGCATTATCTATTTACAAAACAATCGGAGCGAGGAGGGAAATGTATGGCTGATCTCAGAATCCAATTGGCGGGCATTTCTTCACCCAATCCGTTTTGGCTCGCTTCGGCGCCGCCAACGAATACAGGTTACCAGGTACAGCGCGCATTTGAAGCGGGCTGGGGCGGTGCGGTGTGGAAAACGCTGGGCGATCCCATTATTAATACCTCCTCTCGGTTTGCGGCCGTACATTTTAACGGCCAGCGTGTGGCGGGCTTCAATAACATTGAGCTGATTACGGATCGACCGCTGGAGGTTAACCTGAAGGAAATATACGAAACAAAAAAGAGGTTTCCTGGGCATGCGGTTGTCGTATCGTTGATGGTAGAACCGAAGCGCGAGAAATGGCATGAAATCGTAAAAAGAGTCGAGGATATCGGCGTAGACGGGCTGGAGCTGAACTTCGGCTGCCCGCATGGCATGGCGGAGCGGGGAATGGGCGCCGCTTCCGGTCAGCAGCCGGATTTGGTTGAAATGCAGACGATGTGGGTCAAAGAGGTTGCTAAAACGCCGGTTATCGTTAAGCTCACGCCCAACATTACAGACATTACGGCGACTGCCAAAGCGGCCGTCCGGGGCGGAGCGGATGCGATTTCGCTGATCAATACGATAAACTCGCTGGCTGGGGTAGACATCGATACGTGGAACACGATTCCGCATGTAGGCGGCAAGGGAGCGCATGGCGGCTATTGCGGCCCGGCTGTTAAACCGATCGCGCTGAATATGGTAGCGGAATGCGCTCGAAACCCGTTAGTCAGCGTTCCGATATCCGGAATCGGAGGTATTTCGAACTGGCGGGACGCGGTCGAGTTTTTGCTTATGGGCTCGACAGGCGTACAGGTGTGTACAGCAGCGATGCATCACGGCTTCAGCATCGTGGAGGATATGATCGACGGTCTCAACAATTACTTGGACGATAAGGGTCTCAAATCGGTGAATGAGCTGATAGGCAAATCGGTAGCGCGTTATTCAGATTGGGGTGATCTTGACCTGAATTATGCGGTCGTCGCCAGAATCGAGCAGGATACCTGCATCGTATGCAATAAATGCCATATTGCTTGCGAGGATACTTCGCATCAGTGTATCGAGCGGCATACGGACGAAAACGGCGCTGCGTATCTCAAGGTGCGCGAGGAGGATTGCGTTGGCTGCAACCTGTGTTCGATCGTTTGTCCAGTGGAAGGGGCGATTTCTATGATTGAAATCCCGGCGACCGAAATGCCTCTGAGCTGGAATCAGCGGCAAGCGGCTATTGCTGCAGTAGGGAAAGGGAAGGATTCAGACGGCAGCGATAAAAAGGAGGCGGTGTAGGTGACTACGAAGCTCATTAAGAATGGGACGATTGTTACGGCATCGGATACGTATACGGCCGATCTGCTGATCAAGAACGGCATGATCGCTCAGATCGGCAAGGCTATTGAAACGGAAGCAGATGAAATAATTGATGCGTCTGGCAAATTTGTGTTTCCAGGCGGTGTTGACCCGCATACCCATCTCGAAATGCCCTTTGGCGGAACGGTGACGGCCGATGATTTTGCAACCGGAACAACCGCCGCAGCCTTCGGAGGCACGACAACCATCGTCGATTTCTGCTTAACGACCAAAGGAAAACCGCTCAGTGAATCGATTGCCGCCTGGCATAAGAAAGCCGATGGAAAAGCAGTGATCGATTATGGCTTTCATCTGATGATCGGGGAAATAAATGACGAGGTGCTGGCTGAGCTTCCTTCCATTGTCAAGGAAGAAGGCATTACCTCATTAAAGGTATTCATGGCCTATAAAAACGTATTTCAAGCCGATGACGGCACATTATTCCGGACGATGCTGGCTGCAAAGGAGCTCGGCGCGATGGTGATGGTACACGCCGAGAATGGCGACGTCATTGATTTTCTCATCCAGAAGGCGCTTGAGGAAGGCCATACGGATCCGATTTATCATGCGCTTACGAGACCGTCAGTCCTTGAAGGGGAAGCTACGGGACGGGCGGCAAAGCTGGCGGCGCTTGCCGGTGCAAGGTTGTATGTCGTTCACGTGACATGCGCGGAAGCCGTGCAGCAGATCGCAGAAGCGCGCATGCAGGGCGTAGATGTCTGGGGAGAAACCTGTCCGCAATATTTGGTGCTCGATCAGTCGTTCTTGGAGAAGCCGGACTTTGAAGGGGCGAAGTACGTATGGTCGCCTCCGCTTCGCGAGAGCTTCCATCAGGAGGTGCTATGGAACGCGCTGAAGAGCGGCCAGCTGCAAACGCTGGGATCGGATCATTGCTCCTTTAATTTTGACGGGCAGAAGGATTTGGGCCTCGGCGATTTCAGTAAAATCCCGAATGGCGGGCCTGTGATTGAGGACCGCTTCTCGCTGCTGTACTCGGAAGGCGTAAATAAAGGGCGTATTACGCTTAACCAATTTGTTGATATCGCAGCAACGCGCAGCGCGAAGCTGTTCGGCCTTTTCCCGCAGAAGGGGACGATCGCAATCGGCAGCGATGCGGATATCGTTATCTTTGATCCTTTAGCGCAGCGGACGCTGTCGGCTGCATCGCATCATATGAACGTGGACTACAATCCGTTTGAAGGGATGACAGTTACCGGTTTGCCGGTAAGCGTGCTCTCGCGCGGCGAGTTCGTGGTGCGGGACCGTCAATTCGTCGGCTCACAAGGAGCAGGGAACTACTTAAAAAGGGCGCCTTACACGCCGCTGAATTCGGCGGCGCCCGCAGAAATAGTTGATCCAGTAGAGAGGGGAAAGCAGTGACTCAGGAGGAGGGGTAGCCATGTCCGCTTATGAGCAATATGCCGAAGAGAAAGGCAAGATTGATTCCTATATGAAGCAGCAGTATGTCATTACTGGTGTGCGCGAGGGCTTAAGCGGCGATTGGCTGGAGCTAAAGCATCCCGGAGGAGATGAAGCATCTCTGCTCATTGAAACGGCGGATGCCCGCAAATATTTTGTCAACCTGCTGCTCAAACAGTCCCTCCCGCCTTAATGGATGGGCCCATGCATATATTGGTAAGCGCAAAGCGCAAGCTCGATGGTTAATCTTTTTTCGGGCTCCATAAAATTATCGCCAAGCAGCGCAGCGAGCTTATCCAGCCTGTGATAGAGAGTCTGCCTTGCGATGAACAGTGCTTTGGCTGTTTCCTGCTTGGAACCTGAGCACTGCAAATAGATGTTTAAAGTGAGCAGCAGCTGTCCGCCCTTTTCCAGRTCGCTGGCGACTACCGGGCCGATATATTCCTCCATTAAAGCCGGGAGGGCATCTGCTTTTTTAAGCGTATAAATAATTTTATGAAGATGCAAATCATGATAGAAAGGGGAGGGTAGCGGACCAATATCCTTTTGAATCGCGATCGTTTCTTTGGCTGTCTCGTAGCTCTCCTGCACATTCGTTAATTGCGAGATATAACTGCCGATGCCGATATGCGAGGAGAAAAAGGCAGGCTCTAGATGCTGCTCGGTCTTTTGCAGACGGCCGATGGCGCGCAGCAGCCGTTCCTGAAATTGAACGGCGCCAAGCTGGTCGAGCACGATGAAAACAATGTGGTCATGGAGCACCAGAGGCAGGAGCAGGAAACCTTCCCCTTCAAAAATAGCGCGGGCAACCATGTTTTTCTGAATGATGAGGGTATCGTCATCTTTGCCGGTTATTGCTTTGGACGCATCGCCAATGTCGAATAGGCACACCGTTACGCCTGTCAGCTTGGCAGAGGGTTTGATGGAGCGGATATAGTCCCGGATATCATTGGCGGAATGCTTGCCGCCCAGCCAATCTATCGACCATAGATCCTCCTTATGGCGGCGCCGCTCCTCCATATATTTGGTCCGCATCATTTCCTGGGCAATGGCTGTTGCAGCGCGGTCTAAGGCTAGTATTTGAAATTCGCTAAGCTCAAGCTTACCTTGCAGCAGCAAATCGGCAAACAAATGGTCGAGAGCCAAAATCGGGCGATGGGCGATCATTCGCTTCTGCTGGGGTTCCGCAAACATTTTGCCGTAAATCCACTGTTCATAGAAGCTGTCAGCCTTGGCTCTTGGCATATGCGGGATAAAATGGGCTTCGGCGCCTAATGGGAAGAAGGCGACTTGAGCGCCAGTCGTTTGATGAAGCAGACGCAGGAGAGACATCAAGCCTTTACCGGAGAGGAGCAGCTGGTTGAGCTCCGTTGACAGCGACTCCAGCTCGGAAACCATGCGATGATGCTGATGAATGAAGTGGGCATGCAGATCCTGCGTAATATCGATGTAGCGGACTTCTTCGTGGAAAAAAATAAGAGGAAAGCTCTCGCTCAGCGCCAGCTCTTTCATTTTGTCAAAGGGCTGCTTGGCGTACAGCCCTAGCTCAATGCATAGGCCAGAGGCTCCGCTGTCGATCAGCTGCCGAAGGAAAGACAGGCTTAGCTCTTCGTCATCATGCCAGCCTATGCCGGTGCTCAGAATGAGCTCATGGCCGTTTAATAAATGTCCAACTTGGGTTACTTCCATGATATGTACCCATTTTACGGTTCTGTTCAACGCTTCTTCGCTGGCGATGGCCTCCGCGTTCTGAAATAGGGGACGCTCCAAAATCTCTCTAACCGTTAGCTGCAGCACCGTCTTTACCATAGGCAGTCACCGTCCAAACTGGATTTGTAACGCTTTTTACTGATTATACAAGATGTCCAAAACAATATGTGGAAAATTTACGCAGTCAGGAGCTGAGTGGATGGCCATCGATCCGAGTGCAGGGCAGGAAACGCAGAAATTGCGTAATTTCATCAATGGCGTATGGGTGGAATCGACGAGTAAACAACTAGACAAAGTGTTAAATCCGGCGACTGGCGCAGTGCTTGCTTATGTACCACTATCGGCTGAGGCTGATGTCGAAGCGGCCGTGCTTGCCGCCGGGCATGCCTTTCCGGCATGGAGCAAAACCCCCGTTCCACGCAGGGCAAGGGTGTTGTTCCGTTACTGGCAGCTGCTTCAGGAGCATGCAGAGGAGCTCGCTGAGATCATTACGTCAGAGAATGGAAAAAGCTACAAGGAAGCCTACGGCGAAGTGCAGCGGGGCATCGAGAACGTGGAGTTTGCGGCAGGAGCTCCCACGCATATGATGGGCGCGACGCTGGCTAATATCGCAACCGATCTGGATTCGGAGCTTTTCCGTGTTCCGCTCGGCGTTACTGGCGGCATCACGCCGTTTAACTTCCCAATGATGGTGCCCTGCTGGATGTTCCCGCTTGCCATTGCACTGGGTAATACCTTCGTGCTAAAGCCGTCGGAGAGAACGCCGCTCACAGCGAATAAGCTTGCGCAGCTGCTGCAGGAGGCAGGATTGCCGGACGGTGTCCTAAATGTGGTTCATGGCGCTCATGCCGTCGTGGATTCCTTGACGAGCAGCCAGGGCGTTAAAGCGATATCCTTCGTTGGCTCGCAGCCTGTCGCCAAGTATGTGTATGAGCGTGCTTCATCGTACGGCAAAAGGGTCCAAGCGCTCGCAGGGGCCAAAAACATCCATATTGTCATGCCCGATGCACAAGTGGAGAAAACCGTCGAGAATATCATTGCCTCCTCCTTCGGGAGCGCTGGCGAGCGCTGCATGGCCTGCTCAGCGGTCGTTACGGTTGGTGATTCCAGTGAATTTATGATGGCGCTCCAAGCTGCGGCAGGAGCGTTGGTCCTCGGCTCAGGCATGCGGGACGAGGTTACGCTGACGCCGGTCATCCGCGAGGAGCATCGCGCACGGGTAGAGAAGTACATTGAGCGGGGATCGGCTGAGGGCGCTGAGCTGCTGCTTGACGGCAGATTGGCAGCTGAGCGCAGCGGAGACGGTTATTTTCTTGGCCCGACCATCTTTGACCTTGTGAAACCGGATATGACGATTGCGAGGGAAGAAATTTTCGGACCCGTATTATCCGTCCTGCGTGCTGCCGACCTAGACGAGGCGCTTGCAATCGTCAACAGCTCCAGATTTGGAAATTCGGCGGTTATTTATACCGAGAACGCAAAGGCGGTGCGCCAGTTCCGTGAGGAAGCTGAAGCCGGGATGCTTGGCGTTAACGTAGGCGTACCCGCGCCAATGGCTTTTTTTCCTTTTTCGGGTTGGAAGGATTCGTTCTACGGAGATTTGCATGCGAACGGCAAGGACGGGGTGGAGTTTTATACGAAGAAAAAAATGATTACGTCCAGATACTTCTAATGGATTGGGGAGGCGAGCTGCGATGGAGATCGGAATTCCCAAAGAGTTGAAAAGCCAAGAAAACCGTATCGCCATTACGCCGGGCGGCGTTTATGAATTATCGCGACATGGACATGTTGTGTTTATTGAGAGCGGAGCAGGGGGCGGATCAGGCATTGCTGATGAGCAGTTCATAGCGGCGGGAGCGGTTGTCGTGCCTTATCCAGAAGATGCTTGGAATAAGCAGCTGGTGCTGAAGGTGAAGGAGCCGCTGCTGGAGGAATACCGCTATTTTCACGAAAATATGCTTTTGTTTACGTATTTGCATCTAGCAGCCGAGCCCGAGCTGACAGAGGCGCTAATTCGCCATAAGGTGACGGCTATCGCTTATGAAACGGTGCAGCTTGCCGGCGGACAGCTGCCTCTCTTGACGCCGATGAGCGATATTGCTGGACGTATGGCTGCGCAGATCGGGGCGCAGTTTTTGGAGAAGACATATGGAGGCCGGGGCATTTTGCTAGGCGGAGTGCCGGGGGTACGGAAAGGACGGGTGTCGATTATCGGGGGCGGCGTTGTCGGGACAGGGGCTGCGCAAATTGCGGCAGGCTTAGGCGCCGATGTGACGATTATGGATACCGATGCCAATCGCCTTCGTTATTTAGACGAACGATTCGGGGGAAGAGTCCACACGCTTGCATCGACCTCGAATCAAGTGGTAGAAACGGTGCAACAATCCGATTTGGTTATTGGTGCAGTGCTCATTCCGGGCGCGCGAGCGCCTAAACTTGTAAATGAATCGACGGTTCGCGCAATGTGCAGCGGTTCGGTAGTTATCGATGTAGCTATTGATCAAGGCGGCATATTCGAAACGATTGATCGTATTACAACGCATGCTTCGCCGACTTACGAGAAGTTCGGCGTCCTTCATTACGCCGTAGCCAATATGCCGGGAGCCGTGCCGCAAACAGCGACAGCAGCCTTGACGAATGCAACGATCCCGTATGTTCTCGCTCTTGCCAATGCTGGCTTGAAGAAAGCGCTGCTTAGTAATGCTGCATTAAGCAAAGGAGTCAATACGATAGCAGGTCATGTTACCTGCGAGGCGGTAGCCGCCTCGCATGGGCTGAGCTGCGCGGAGCTGAGTGAATGTTTGCAGGCGATATCGGGTTAGTTTCAAAAAAACAGCGACCTTCCTTGCTGTGAGAGCTGCAGCGATGAAGGTCGCTGTTTTTTTGCTGTAGACCTACTGCGCTCCAACCTGCAGGTGCATGCGCTATACTATGCGATGTGCTTAGACCAATGGTAATATAAAAGGATAGAATAATAGCATGCTTCGACTAGATTTCGATGTGCGAGGAAAGGGTGTATGGAACGAATGAAGTTATTTCATACGGCGGACTGGCATTTGGGCAAGCTCGTGCAAGGCGTATATATGACAGAGGACCAGCGCTACGTGCTGGAGCAGCTGCTGCAGGCAATCGAATCAGAGAGGCCTGACGCTGTTATTATTGCAGGCGATCTCTATGACCGGGCCGTGCCGCCAACGGAGGCTGTTGAGCTGCTGGACGAGCTGCTGAGTCGTATTGTCATTGATTTGAAAACGCCGGTGCTTGCCATTTCCGGTAACCATGATAGTCCGGACCGTATCAATTTCGGCACAAAGATGATGGAGAATAGAGGTTTGTATCTGGCTGGACAGCTGCGCGGGGATATGGAACCGGTCGTTCTTCGCGACGAGTTTGGCGAGGTGCATTTTCATTTAGTGCCCTATGCCGACCCTGCCCTGGTGCGCTATGAGTTAAACGACGATTCGATAAAATCACACGATGACGCCATGCGGGTGATAACGCATAAAATTAAAGCGTCGATGGTCCCCGCAGCACGTCATGTGCTCATCGGGCATGCTTTTGTGACGGCAACTGGCGAGCCGGAGCTAAATACGAGCGATTCCGAAAGGCCGTTGTCCGTTGGCGGAGCCGAGCATGTGAGCGCAGCTTATTTTGAGCGTTTTCATTATACAGCGCTCGGTCATTTGCATCAGGCGCATTTCGTTCGGGACAATACGATAAGGTATTCGGGCTCACCGCTTAAGTATTCAATCTCAGAGGAAAACCACATAAAGGGTTATTTGGTGATCGAGCTCGATGAAACCGGCACAGCTGCGATCGAGAAACGTGAGCTGAAGCCGCTTCGGAATATGCGCCGTATCGCTGCGTCGATAGAGGAAATAGAGAAGCACGAGGTTAATGAGGATTATGTATTCGTTACGCTGCTTAATGATAATCCGGTCTTGTTTCCCATGGAAAAAGTAAGGGCGGTCTATCCGAATGCGCTCCATGTTGAGCGCCGCACAGCGCTTGCGGGCGCCGCATCCGCAGACGGATCGGCAGCAGATCCAAGCAGCGCAGCAAGAAGGCGGGAAGCCGATCCGGTTGAGCTGTTTGCCGCCTTTTATCAAGAGGTCAAGGGACAGCCGCTTTCCGAAACGAAAAAACAGCTGTTCGCGCATACGTACGCAGAGCTGCTGCGTGAGGAGGGTGGCGCAATATGAGGCCGATTAAGCTAACAATGACGGCGTTTGGCTCTTATCGGGATTCGGAAACGATTGATTTCAGCTTACTGGAGCACCGGCGCTTATTCGTTATCTCCGGCAACACGGGAGCGGGCAAAACATCGATTTTCGATGCGATATGTTTCGCGTTTTATGGGGCTGCTAGCGGTGAGGACAGAGCTGATTCTCGAATGCTTCGCAGCCATTTTGCGGCGGAAGACACGCATACCTCCGTCCATTTCGAGTTTGCGGTTGGCCGCAGAAGCTTTATGGTGATTAGACAAATGCCTCACCGAAAGGGCGGGAACAAAAGCGAAACCGGAGGCAAAGCCGAGCTCTACGAGATGACCAGCGGCGAAGCGATACCCGCAGTCGACCGTTTTATCGTTTCAGACGTAAACGCGAAGCTTGAACAAATCATCGGCTTGACTAAGGAGCAGTTCAGCCAAATCGTGATGCTGCCGCAGGGTGAATTCCGCAAGCTGCTCACTTCGGATACCGATAATAAAGAAGAAATATTGCGACGCATTTTTCGAACGGAGCTTTATGAACGGCTGGAGGGCCGTTTTCAACAAATGCATCGCGGACTGCAGGACCAGCTAAAGGAAGCAAAGGCGACGGAAAATGCCTATCTGAAGCAAGTGCAGGAGGCGCTGCCGGAGCGGGAGGGCAGTCCGCTGTCGATTACCCTCAAACAAGAGGTTTACAGCGCCGCGCAAGTGACAGAGGCCTTGGAGCAGGAATTTGTATTTTATAATCAGCTTGCAGCTGAAGCGGGAGACCAGAAAGCAGCGATCGCGGTTCAGCTCGATGCGCAGGAGATGAAGCTCCGATTAGCCGCGGCGCTTAATAGCAAGCATGAGGAGCATGACCGAAAGAAGGCTCAGCTCGAGCAGTTGGATGTTCAGAAGCTGGATTATGCAGATAAGGAACAGCGTCTCGAGCTTGCGGAGAAGGCTGCTGCTTTGACTCCATACAAGGAGCAAGCTGAGCGGACGATGGTGGATAAGGCCGCAAAGGAAAATCAGTTGGCTGCCAGACGCGCCGAGCTTGAAGCTGCTGAGCGTGAGCATGTACTGTCTGCTGAACGGTATACTGCAGAGGAGCAGCGCGGAGAGGAGCGCCGTGAAGCTGAGCGGGAGCTGACCAGATTGCTGGAGCTTGTGCCTGCGGTAAGGACGCTTGCAGGTCAGCAGCAGGCTATTGATAAGCTTGTGCAGGAGGAACGGAGATGCACCGTTAAGCAGGAAGCTTTAGAGGCCGAGCTCATGCAGCTCCGCGAAGCACGGCAAGCCTCGTATGCTCAAATCAAAGAAACGGAGCTTGAAACGGCTGAACTGGCCGAGAAGCTGGACAAGCTTCGCCTCGTGGAGCAGCAAGGGAAGCAGTTGAAGCGTTTAGTCGACGTAGAGAAGGAAATGACGCGCATCGGACAGCTTGAGAAGGAATTCGCGCAATTGTTTACCAAAGCAAAGGAAGAGCATGACCGGCTTGAGTCTTCTTGGATTGAAGGGCAGGCATCGCTGCTTGCCGCTCATTTGCATGATGGTAAGCCTTGTCCGGTATGCGGCAGCGAAGAACATAAGGTTAAGGCGAATACCCTTGCTGAAGTTCCTTCCAGGGAGCGTCTCCAAGAGGCAAAGGCGCAGCTTACCGCGGTAGAGCGCGAATGGCTGGAAGCGCGCGCGCAGGCGGCAGCTGCAAGAGCCACAAGGGAGGAAGGGGCAAAAGAGCTGGCTGAGTTCGGATTGCAGGCCGTGAAGCTGGAAGAGCAGCGATCTCAGCTGCTGCTGCAATGGCGAGTATTAAAGGATGAGACCGATAAGCTGATCTTGAAAGCGAAGCAGCTGCCGGAGTTAAAGCAGCTCTTTGAGCGCCAGGAGCAGCTTTTGGAGAAATATATGCTATCAAAAGACCAGCTTCAGCAAGAGAGGCAGCGTCTTATGATTGAAAGAACCTCACAGCAGTCAGCGCTGCAGCAGGAGCTGGTTCGTATACCTGAGGCGATTCGAACGCCGGAGAGCCTAAAAGCCAAGCTGAATGAGCGGCAAGCCGTCTCGGATCGAATGACAGCAGCTTGGGTCTCTGTGCAGGAGGAGCTTCAACGGAAGACTACGAAGCTTGCTGAGCAAAGAGCTTACGCAGATCAAGCAGAGCGCCAGTTGAAGGAAGCGGAGAACCATAAACAGCTTGCTGAGCAGAGGCTGCTGGAAGAGCTTTTGAAAGCGGGCTTTAGTACGGTTCGGCATTATGAGGATGCTGTTATGGGCGAGATCGAAAGAGAGCGCCTAAGGAAAGATATTGCGTCTTATCGAACGATGCTTTCAGCACTGATGCAGCAATTGACTGATCTCCAAATGGAGCTGGCTGGCAAACCGCGAGTGGTGCTTGTTCAGCTCCAAGAGGAGCTCTCGGCGCTCAAACAGCAGCAGGAGCAAGTAATGGCTGCGGCACAGACAGCGGTGCGAACCGCTCAAGTCGCTCAGCGCCTAGCGGCATCAATAGGACGGGCCAATGGACAAGTGAAAATGTTTGAAGCTAAGCTTGAGGAGGTTATGGATGTATTCCATATGCTGAAGGGCGATAATGCACTCAAAATTTCGTTCGAGCGGTATATCCTCATTGAGTTTTTAGAGCAAATTCTATTCGCTGCCAATGCCCGTCTGCATGATCTATCAAACGGTCAGTTTTCTTTGCAAAGAAGCGATCGTCTAGAAAATCGGGGCAAACAAAGCGGTTTGGGCTTAGATGTCTACGATGCTTACACAGGGCAAAACCGTGATGTAAAAACGTTATCCGGCGGCGAGAAATTTAATGCATCACTTTGCTTGGCGCTAGGCATGACTGACGTCATACAGTCCCATATGGGCGGCGTAACGATTGAAATGATGTTTATTGATGAAGGCTTCGGTTCTCTGGATGAGGAGTCGCTGCAAAAGGCGATTACTGCGCTTGTGGATCTGCAGAAGGCAGGAAGAATGATCGGAGTCATATCGCATGTGCAGGAACTGAAGGACGCATTCCCAGCCTGCCTTGAGGTCAACAAGACGAAAGAAGGCTTCAGCCGCACGAAAATGATAGTGAGGTAAAATATCAGAGCATAAAAATAGTCTGCTTCAAGCGCCTGAAAGCGGCAGAAGCAGACTTTATGAATAAGGATTTATAATGTTGCAACGTTTGCTGCAATGGCACTGATGCCGGCAAAAAACAAGCTGATCGCACCGACGATAACCAAAACATTAAGTACGATGCCGATCACGCCGAATAGTCTGCGGCGCTTGCTGGAGCAAGCAGCAACGATGGATAGAATAAGGGCAATAAACGCGATGAAGCCTGCCCCAAAGATACATGCGATGGCTACTACAAAAGAAGCGAGCACGGTTTCTCCGAGTGCTTCGATCGATGCTTGAAATGCCGCGGTATCCTCTGGATCAGCTAAGGTGAGATTGGAATCCGCAATTTGATCAGCGAAGCTGCTGCCTGAAACGAATGCAATAATTAGCAACACGACCGAAACCAAACCAATGATGAAAGCAGCAATGCCAAGCCCAGATTGCTTCTTTGGACCGTTATTGAGCGTAGGTTCGTTTGAAAAAATCGGCTTCGTTCCGTAAGGTTCGTTCTGGGAAGGCTGGTTGGCAAAGTTATTTGATTCATTTTCCATATTTATCGTCTCCTTTACTAATTACGGTAAAATTATACACAAATTTGAAAGGGTTGAAAACTACATGTTTCCAAAATATTTTGCAATAGGCGCAATAAACGCTGCAATAGCGATCGCTCTGGGTGCTTTCGGCGCACATGGATTAGAACAGAAATTGACTGAGCATTACCTTGATATCTTCGAAACGGGCGTTAGATATCATATGTATAACGCCCTCGGATTAATGCTCATTGCTCTATTTGCCAAGCAGATTGAAGCAGGCAAGCTGGCATTAAACGGCGGAAGGCTTATCCTAACGGGCATGATCATTTTCAGCGGAAGCCTGTATGTCCTTGCGGTTAGCGGCTTTAGCAAGCTAGGCATGATTACGCCTATAGGCGGCGTAGCTATCCTTGCGGGCTGGACATGCGTAATAATTGCAGCGTATAAAAAAATGAAGATTACAAAATGACATTAAAAGGAATGAAGTCATAAATATCTGTTATGCAATGAAAAAATAATAAGGTTTAGTAAATATTTCTATACCAGAAGGCATACATCGTTTATAATAAAGCGAACACTCACTTGACTCGAAATAGGGGAAGGACGTTTGTGCGTGACGAAACGGATGGATGGTTTTCCTGAAAAAACAAAGCAGCTCAAACAAACGTTTAACGGATCATTGATGATTAGCAGCCTTCTGGCAGCACTCGCGCTGGTTTGGATCACCGTATCCTTTTTGCTTATTTCCAATACGATGTATAAATGGACGGCTGCAGCCATTGCGGCGTCGTTATTCGTAACCGCAGTAATTGTTTATATAAAACGAAGTGAGACGTTCAACCTCCAAAACTACCATACTGCTATTGTTGAAACCTTACTTCGCTCTGACGCAGTACCCCTGGCGGTCCTGGATAAAAGCGGAATGGTAATCGAGATGAACGAAGCTTCGAGCCGCACGCTCGGCTATCACCGAACGGAGCTTATTGGCGAGCCGATATTAAGAATCGTCGATCCTGGAAGCCGGCCATTGCTGAATGAAACGTTCGAGCAGGCGCTGATAGGCGAAACGAAGCAGATCAATATTAATATTACCCATGGTTCCGGTTTTCCGTTAGAGCTCCAAGTCGTTTGCTCACCGATGCTGCAAGAGGATGAAGTTATCGGCACCGTAATCATTAGCCAGGATTTAAGCGATCGCAAACGGAACGTAGAACGGATTCGCTACATGGCTTATTACGATGACATGACCGGCTTGCCCAATCGCACATTGTTTCAAATGAAGCTGACCGAAACGCTTGCTAGAGCTAAGGAAGAGGAGCGGGTTGTAGGCATCTGTTATTTGGATTTGGATCGCTTTAAGCTTGTCAATGCATCCTTCGGACGCGAATTCGGCGACATTCTTCTGATGCAGGTCGCTGAGAGGCTGAACCGTGATTTTTCGGACAATGATTTTGCAGCCCGAATGGAAGGCGATGAATTCGCCTTATTATATTGCAACCTGCAATCGGAGAAGCATTTGCTCGAATTGTCGAGGCAGCTTCTTAAATCAATCGAAGAACCTTATGAATTAAGCGGCTTTCCGCTACATATTACTGCAAGTATCGGTTTGGTTACCAACCGTGATGAGAATGACGATAGTTACGCGCTAATTAAGAAAGCCGATATGGCACTCGTAAAGGTAAAGGAAAGCGGGAAAAATGATTGCATGCTGTATTCGGACAGCTGGAGCAACTCGTCGCTTGAACGGCTTACCCTTCAGCATGAAATGTACCGCGCCATACAGCGAAGCGAGTTTATCCTGCATTATCAGCCCCAATATGACTTAGTATCAGGGACAATGGTTGGTGTTGAAGCTCTTGTGCGGTGGAATCACCCCCAAAAAGGCATGATCCCGCCAGGAAACTTTATCCCATTAGCAGAAGAAAGCGGTATGATCGTGCAAATCGGCGATTGGGTACTCGAAGAGGCATGCCGTCAAAACAAAGCATGGCAAGATGCGGGGCTGCCCTTAATACCCGTTTCCGTGAACTTATCGATTAGACAATTCGTTCAAAATGATTTGGCAAGCAAGGTATCCGCCGTGCTGGAGAAGACGGGCCTCGATGCTAAATACCTCGATCTAGAGATTACAGAGTCCATGACAATGGATGTCAGCCATGTATCCAGATGCTTATTAGACTTAACGGATTTAGGCGTCAATATTAGCGTCGATGATTTCGGTACCGGCTATAGCTCATTTCATTATTTGAAAAATTTCCCGATTGATCGCTTGAAAATCGACCGTTCCTTCGTACGGGATATTCAGCAGGATCCGAGTGATGCAGAAATCGTTGCGGCTATTATTGCGATGGCCCACAACCTTAATATCCAAGTTATAGCAGAGGGCGTTGAAACAGAAGAACAGATGGCTTTTTTACGAAAGCACAAATGCGATGAAATGCAAGGTTACTTCTGGAGTCCGCCTGTATCAAGTGAAAATATTGAACAGATGCTCACACCGGGTTATGCATAAAAAAACCGTTCATTGACTGTCAAACAGTCAATTGAACGGTTTTTTATGCATTTTGACGCTTCATCAATAGGAGAAGTCTTCAATTTCATTTAACCGGAACGTATATACTTGCTTCTCGTCGACATGGTAGACCGTAATGATATTATCCGTTTCATCCAAATTAATGATTCTGCATGGGATGCTGAGCTTTATGCCGAGCCCTTTGTTTACGATTAACCGAATGAGAGTGTTGTTCTTCATGATCGTTTTTATTTTATCGAAATAGCTTAATGCTTCCAATGATTCGGATTCAGCTGCAGGCTTGTCTACCGGTTTGACATTTCCCTTATCGTTTTTTTCGTCGGCTCGCGTACTTTTCTGATTCGGAATGATAACGTTTTCAGTCTGAACCGATGGTATGGGTATCTCTCGAAYGGTCTGTGCATTCGTTCTACGCTGATCGATTTGTTCACCCAACTGGATGCCGGATAAGATGCGAAAATCAATGAAGCCTGAACGATTTAGCGAATGAAGCAATTGTTCCAAAGCTGCAGCATTATTTTTCCCTTCAACAAGCACCTCGATGTTAAAAACAAAGGAAGATTGGTCTTGGGCTGAGCGATGTTTTTCCATAGTACCTCCGAACTGAGTGATGTAGTACTAATATACCACTAAATTAAGCTTTCATGTAGGGATATAAATAAGCAATTATCCAACACTGCCAAAATATTTTGTGCATATAATGATGTTGCAGTGCATTGCCTATTATTATGTGAAACGAAGGGGGTGGATCCCGTATGATGCGGATGGTTCCTTTCATACTTGAGAATGGAGAAACCGTTCTTGGCGTTGAAGTGAAGCTGCCCAAAACTACTTTGCTCGCGATTATGACTGATAAAGGATATATTATGTGCGGAGCGCTAGATGTTTCTCTGCTGAACGAGCGTCTCAAGGACCGGGAAATATTGGCCGGCCGCGCTGTCGGCGTACGGACGTTGGAGGAGCTTATGGCAGCTCCTTTGGAGTCTGTCACAACGTCTGCAGAGTCAATAGGCGTCGTTGTAGGCATGAAGGGTTCGGAAGCGCTCCAATTGATGCTTTAACGGAAAGGAAAAGAGCCCTAACCTCTGTGCAGGCAAACAAGAGCTTGCACATCAGATTAGGGCTTCTTTTAATTAATAAGGATTATAAGCTTTTACTTATAAATCTGCTTATTTATTATCCGCGAAACGGATGCTTCTGCTGCTAATAGACGGAAACGCCATTTACGCTTGCCATCTGTTGTTTACTCAAACAGCTTGCGCAGGTTGACATCGTAAGGTGCTTGCACGATGCCTTTCTCCGTAATAATGGCTGTAACATATTCATTTGGCGTAACATCAAAAGCTGGATTATACACTTTAATGCCTTGCGGCGCTGTACGTTTGCCAAAGCCTTCTGTGATTTCTTCGGCATTACGCTCTTCAATCGGTATTTCTGAACCCGTTGGCGTGTTTAAATCGATGGTAGAAAGCGGGCTCGCTACATAAAAAGGGATGCCATGCGCTTTAGCCAAGACAGCTACGCTGTACGTGCCGATTTTGTTAGCGACATCGCCATTAGCCGCAACACGGTCCGTACCGACGATGACTGCGTCGACCCAGCCTTTGGCCATGATCATGCCAGCCATGTTATCGCAAATTAGCGTTACGTCTACGCCTGCCTGTTGTAGTTCGAAAGCAGTAAGGCGAGCTCCTTGTAGGACTGGCCGCGTCTCATCGGCATATACGCGAAGCGTAATGCCTCGTTCTAAAGCCAAATAGAAGGGAGCGAGTGCCGTACCGTATTTCGCAGTCGCCAAACCGCCGGCGTTACAATGGGTGAGAACACCCATATCGTCCTTGAACAGCGACAACGCATGCTCCCCGATCAATCGATTCGTTTCTTCGTCCTCGCTTTGGATCGCGATCGCTTCTGTAAGCAAAGCGGCTTTGCTTGCTTCCAGAGACATGCCCTGTTCAACGAAAGAAGCAGCAGCGGCTTTCATGCGGTCAAGCGCCCAAAACAAGTTAACAGCAGTTGGTCTGGAAGTAGCGAGATACTCTGCTTGTTTGACCACTTTGGCAAGCCAAGCTTCGGATGACTGCTCATCCCGACTGCCGAGCACAACCCCGTAAGCTGCGGATATTCCGATTGCCGGTGCTCCTCTTACCTTTAGATGGCGAATGGCTTCCCATACATCCTCTGCTGTCAATAAAGGCAAATATACGATCTCCTCGGGCAGCAGCCTCTGATCAAGCAGGTCAAGTCTGTCCTGGGTCCAAATCACAGATTGCAAACCAGCGTAATTCTTTGTCATGATGTCAATTCCTTTCTGTGTCTATCAATTATTTGCTTGGGATAAGGCCGCATCGATTACTTCCTCAATGGACTGCGCCTTGCGGTTGTTCCGTATAAGTGTTGTTCCGATAGCAAGAGCTAAGCGCTGTGCTTTCTCTTTCGCGGCAGCATCCGGAATACGATCAATATCAACAACATGTGACAAGCCGACGATGCGGCGCACCATTTTGCAGCCGGCAAACCCAACGGCATCCTGAAGCAAGCGGTCCATGTAGTAGTCTTGAAATGCCGGCGTAGAAGAAGCAAGGCGATCCAGTCCATGTTCATTCCAAAGCGCACGGAATTTTTGGTCAAACAAGTTCCATACATCGCGTACGGTAGTGGTTAGATATTGACGGAAATCGTTTCTCTTGTCCGCATCTGCGATCCAATGCTCTTGACCGGCGAAATTTAGAAGAAGATTCGCGATAACGGCACCAATGTCAAAACCGATCGGTCCGTAATAAGCAAACTCGGGATCGATGACTTTTGTCGATTCCGGCGTTACGAATACACTACCCGTATGAAGGTCCCCGTGAAGCAATGCTTGAGCATTTGTTAAAAATTTATCACGAAGAATAGCGACTTCCAGATGGAGCTCTTGATCCTGCCATAGCGCTTCCGCTGCATCACGAATGGCCGGGTCAAAGCTGTTGTTAGGTGAATCGGTATACGGATCGTCAAAAATAAGATCTTCTGTTATTTTGCACAGCTCGGGATTAATAAAAGCTTTTACTTGAAGCTTCTTTTCCTRCTGGTTCATTCCTAGATCGGAAGTGAAAAACAACGTACGAGCCATAAAGGTTGAAATATCATCCGCGAACTTTGGATACCGTGTTCCACCGATTAAACCTTGACGCATAATGATGTGATCGCTTAGATCCTCCATAATGGTCAGATACAGCTCTGGATCATACTTATATACGCTTGGGACAAGTCCTGGAGCAAGTGTTCCTTCCAAAATAAGCTTCTCGCTCTCGATCCGTGCACGGTCAAGCGTCAACGGCCAAGACTCGCCTACAACTTTAGCATAAGGCAGGGCTTGTTTCATAATGAGGCTTTTTCCGCTGGCAGAGTCCGTGATATGAAACACCAGGTTTAAATTGCCGTCGCCAATCTCGCGGCTCGTAAGCGCTGCTCCTTGCGGAAAAAAACCGTCAAGGGAAAGGGCTATTTGAATGGCTTCTTGTTCTGTTAATGGATGATATGCAGACATGGCTGTCCACCTCCGGTTATAGTAGTCGGGCAGCAATGCCCAGTATTCATCTCAACATAGTATAATGTATATTATTTCGCCTTGGAATACCTTCGTTTGATATAATGTTATCAAATAGAGACAAGTTTATTGACGAGTAGGATGGAGGAAGCTTAATGACTACACAAAATGTGCTGCAAAACATCGCTTTGAAAGAATGGGCCGTCAGCGTTAAAGCACTCGCAGAGGGAAAGCAAATTATCGTCATGCGCAAGGGCGGAATCATTGAAGAAACACGGGATTTTCAACTGGTGAGCCCAAGCTTTTACTTAATGCCCGCTTTTGAGCATCAGAAAAAGCATCTTTTGAAGGATGAATTCACGGATGATTTGGACGAAACGCTGGCAGGCTGGTCTTTGGACATGGATACGGTTAAGCTTGAAGCTTATGCCGAGGTTGCCATGGATATCGAAATAACGGACCAGCAGACGCTTGATCGCCTGCGTGATTTACATATATGGACAGATACATTTGCGGAGGAAAGATTGCGCTGGAAGAAAACCAAACCTCTGCATGTTTTGGTGCTCCGCGTATACCGATTAGAGAAGCCTTTCGAATTACCCATGGTTCCCGCTTATAACGGATGTAAATCTTGGGTAAGACTGGAAGAGGAAATCGGATTATCGGTAAGGATTCCCGTATTGGATGACGAAGCGTTTCAGACTGAAGTGGAAAAGATTAAACAGGCATTAGCCTAATAAGCGAGATAGCATGCAAGGTCTACGGTTGATTGAGAATGAACGATAAACTTTTTCGGTTTTCTTGGAAAATATTAGATGATGGAAGAAGGGGA
Organism: Paenibacillus sp. 01T443; assembly: GCF_056398325.1. NCBI lineage: Bacteria > Bacillati > Bacillota > Bacilli > Caryophanales > Paenibacillaceae > Paenibacillus > Paenibacillus sp. 01T443. The sequence continues at coordinate 225,212 of NZ_JBFTPE010000011.1, read as the reverse complement.
ATGTCGGTATTTATTTGCTGAAATAAGACAAAATCAGCGAAACAAAGACATCTCGCATTGATTTATAACAAAAACTATATTAAAATGATTATTGAGAATCATTGAGAATCACTCTATAATAGTAAGCCTATTCTATATAGAAGTGACTGACCGAATTAAACCAACCTTGGAGGGATCAGCATATTATGGCAACGCATTTTGTCATCGAAGGCCTGAAAGCGGCAATCGACGGAAAAGAGATTTTAAAAGGAATCAATCTTGACATTAAAGGTGGAGAAATTCACGCAATCATGGGCCCTAACGGTACTGGTAAATCCACGCTGGCATCCGCTTTGATGGGACATCCTAAATATGAAGTAACCGAAGGCAAAGCAGTATTGAACGGCGAAGATATCCTTGAAATGGGCGTTGACGAGCGTGCGCTTGCCGGTTTGTTTCTTGCAATGCAATACCCAAGCGAAATTCCAGGCGTAACGAATTCTGATTTTCTTCGCAGCGCATTGAATGCACGCCTTGGCGAAGGCAACGAAATTTCGTTGATCAAATTCATTCGCAAAATGGAAAGCAAGATGAAGGAACTGGAAATGAACGCTGAGTTCGCTCACCGTTACCTGAATGAAGGCTTCTCAGGCGGCGAGAAAAAACGTAACGAGATTTTGCAAATGATGCTGCTTGATCCTAAAATTGTTGTGCTTGATGAAATTGACTCCGGTCTTGACATTGATGCACTTCGTATCGTATCGCAAGGCGTAAACGCTATGCGTTCGGAAGATCGCGGTTTCCTGATTATTACTCACTATCAACGGTTGCTTAACTATATTACTCCGGATTTCGTACATGTAATGATGCAAGGCCGCATCGTTAAATCCGGTGGTCCTGAACTTGCAGAACGTTTGGAAAACGAAGGTTATGATTGGGTTAAAGAAGAACTTGGCATCGTAGATGAAACAGTCGGCCAGGCTTAAGCGGAGAAGGGGGCATAACGGATGAGTACACAACTAACTACTCCGACAAACCGTCAAGCTGCAGAAGCACTGGCACGCAGCAAAGGCGAGCCAAATTGGCTTGTTGAACTGCGCGGAGAAGCGGCAGAGCTTGCCGGAACACTCGGTTGGCCAAAGCCAGAAAAGGTTCGTATCGAAAGATGGAATCTGACAGCAGTAGGCAGCTACGAGCAGCCGTCAACGGTTGGAGCAATCAGCGAGCTTCCAGAGGTTGTTCGCGAATTGGTAGCAGAAGGAACTGAAAATTTGCTGGTACAGCGCAATTCCGGTATCGTATGGAATCAATTTTCAAGCGACTATGCAAGCAAAGGTGTTATTTTTACAGATTTGGAGACCGCATGCAAGGAGCATGGCGAGCTCGTTCAGAAATATTTGTTCCAAGCCGTAGCAAAGAATGAAGATAAGCTAACGGCGCTTCATGCAGCAATTTGGAACGGCGGCGTATTCGTCTATGTTCCTAAAAATGTAGAAGTAGAACTGCCGCTGCAGGCTATTTTCTACAACGACAATGCCGAAGCGACTTTTGCTCCGCATATCCTGATCGTTGCGGATAATAATAGCCGAGTGACATACGTGGATTGCGTTGTTTCCGAGCCGGGAGCAAACAGTGCGCCATTCGTACACCCGTCTGTCGTTGAAGTGTTCGTTAAGCCAGGCGCTCACGTTCGTTTCAGCTCGATCCATCATATGGGCGAGACAGGTGTGGATATGTCGATCCGCCGTTCGGTTATTGAGAATGACGGTCAAATGGAATGGATTATCGGTGATTTGAACGACGGAAATACGTTGTCTGACACTAAATCCATGCTGAGAGGCACAGGCTCCACTTCGGATGCGAAGGTTATCAGCGTAGGCAAAAACGCACAGCAAAACAGCTTGACGACGCAAGCCGTTCATTTTGGCAAAAGCTCGGACAGCAACATGGTAACCCGCGCAGTTATGAAGGATTCTGCTTCGGCGATTATTAACGGAATTACGAAGATCGAGAAAGGTGCGACGAAAGCGAACGGTGTACAAACCGAGAAGGTGCTAATGCTTAGCCCGAAAGCGCGCGGCGACGCCAACCCGATTTTGCTTATCGATGAAGATGATGTAACTGCCGGTCATGCGGCAAGCGTAGGGCAAGTTAACCCGGAGCAGGTCTATTACCTGATGTCACGCGGTATATCTAAGCAAGACGCTGAACGTTTAATTATTTACGGCTTCTTGGCACCGGTCGTATCGGAAATTCCAGTCGAGGCGGTTCGCGGTCAGCTTCAGCGTTTGCTCGAAAGGAAGCTAGAGGGATGAATATAAATGCGATTCGGGAGCAATTCCCGATATTGCATCAAGAAATAAACGGGCATCCGCTCGTTTATCTGGACAGCGCGGCATCTTCGCAGAAGCCGCGCTCCGTCATTGATGCGGTTAATCGGTACTATGAGCTGGATAACGCGAACGTTCATCGCGGTGTGCATACACTTGGCTCCAGGGCGACTGATGCCTATGAGGGAGCGCGCGAGAAGGTAGCGAAATTTCTGAATGCGGGAGCACCGGAGCAAATTATATTTACACGCGGCACGACGACAGCACTGAACTTGGTTGCATCGAGCTATGCTCGGTCGATGTGCGGCGAAGGCGACGAAATCGTCATTACGCCAATGGAGCATCACAGCAACTTGATTCCATGGCAGCAAGCAGCGAAAGCCACAGGCGCAACCTTGAAGTATATACCGCTGCAGCCGGATGGCACGATTTCTTTGGAGGATGTTGAGAAAACGATCACGCCGCAAACGAAGGTTGTATCTGTGACCTACGTCTCGAATGTGCTCGGGCTTATTAATCCGATCAAGGAAATTACTCAAATCGCTCATCGAAACGGCGCTATTATGGTTGTTGACGGTGCACAAAGCACACCGCATATGAAAATTGATCTACAAGATTTGGACGTAGATTTTTATGCTTTTTCCGGTCATAAAATGTGTGGTCCTACGGGCATCGGCGCATTGTATGGCAAGAAGTCGCTGCTCAATAAGATGGAGCCGATTGAATACGGCGGCGAGATGATCGATTTTGTTGATCTTTACGAGTCTACCTGGAAAGAGATTCCGTACCGCTTCGAAGGCGGAACACCAATTATTGCCGGCGCTGTCGGACTTGGCGCTGCAATTGACTTTTTACAGGAAATTGGGCTTGATGAGATAGATCAGCATGAGCGACGCTTGGCCACTTATGCCTATGAGAAATTGTCTTCGCTTGAAGGCATTACGCTGTACGGACCAAAGCAAAATCGTGTAGGGCTCGTGACCTTCAATTTGGAGGATGTACATCCGCATGATGTGGCAACCGTACTGGATTCCAAAGGCATCGCAATACGTGCAGGCCATCATTGCTGCCAGCCGCTCATGCGGTGGTTAAACGTATCTGCGACAGCGAGAGCAAGCTTTTATTTATATAATACTGAAGATGAAATTGACCGCTTAGCCGATGCCTTATTACAAACAAAGGAGTTCTTCGGTCATGCAATTGGATGATTTATATCGCAGAGTTATAATGGATCATTATAAAAATCCTCGGAATCGCGGTACAATGAATGAAGAATCAGTTACGATTAACTTAAATAACCCTACTTGCGGCGATCGGATATCGCTTCAGCTCCAGGTTGTTGAAGGTAAAGTAACGGATGCAAAGTTTAGCGGAGAAGGCTGTTCGATCAGCATGAGCTCCGCATCGATGATGACAGAGGCGGTTAAAGGCAAAACGTTTGACGAGGCGCTTGCAATGGCTGAGAAGTTCTCAGCCCTTATGAAAGGCGAACCGGTCGAATTTGATGAATATGAGGAGCTGGATGCACTTTCGGGTGTAAACAAATTTCCTGCACGGATCAAATGCGCGACGCTCGCGTGGAACGCCTTGCGCAAGGGGATCGAGCAGCAGCAAGAATCACATTAAAACGAGATTAATGAGGAGCGTGAATGACCATGGCTAAATCAATGCCGGAAATGGAAGATTATAAGTATGGTTTCCGTGACGAGCATAAAGCCGTATTCGAATCAGGCAAAGGGTTAACGGAAGAGATCGTACGCACGATTTCGGAAATTAAAGGCGAGCCTGAGTGGATGCTGGATTTCCGTTTGAAATCGCTAGCGCAGTTTTTCAAAATGCCGATGCCTAAATGGGGCGGCAATATGGATGAGCTCGATTTCGACGACATTCAATATTATGTTCGTGCATCGGATAAGCAAGGCAAGACTTGGGAAGAGGTTCCTTCCGAAATTAAAGAAACGTTTGACAAGCTTGGTATCCCAGAGGCTGAGCAAAAGTTTCTTGCCGGCGTATCGGCTCAATACGAGTCCGAGGTCGTTTACCACAGCATGCAAGAGGATCTTGAGAAGCAAGGCGTAATCTTCACGGATACGGACACGGCGCTTCGCGAGTACCCTGAGCTGATGAAAGAATATTTCGGAACGATTATTCCTCCGAATGACAATAAATTTGCAGCTTTGAACAGTGCGGTATGGTCAGGCGGAAGCTTCATCTACGTTCCTAAGGGCGTTAAATGTGAGGTTCCATTGCAAGCCTATTTCCGTATCAACTCCGAGAACATGGGTCAATTCGAGCGTACGCTAATTATCGCTGACGAAGACAGCTCCGTTCACTATGTTGAAGGCTGTACGGCTCCGGTATACAGCACAAACTCACTGCACAGCGCAGTAGTTGAGATTTTGGTTAAGAAAAATGCACGCGTTCGTTATACGACGATTCAAAACTGGGCACCGAATATTTATAACCTGGTTACGAAACGTGCAGTTGCGGACGAGAATGCAACGATGGAGTGGGTAGACGGAAACATCGGCTCTAAGCTGACAATGAAGTACCCAGCTGTCGTATTGCGCGGCCGCGGCGCGAAAGGCATGGTATTGTCCATTGCCGTTGCCGGTAAAGGCCAGCATCAGGATGCAGGAGCGAAAATGACTCACCTTGCACCGGATACCAGCTCCATGATCATTTCGAAATCAATCAGTAAACATGGCGGTAAAGTAACGTACCGTGGTCTTGCTTCCTTCGGACGCAACTCTGACGGCGCGAAAGCGAACATCAAATGTGATACGCTCATTCTTGATAACGAATCGACTTCGGATACGATTCCTTATAACGAGATTTTGAACGACAACATCACGCTTGAGCATGAAGCAACCGTATCGAAGGTTTCTGAAGATCAATTGTTCTACTTGATGAGCCGTGGTCTTAGCGAAGCAGAAGCAACGCAAATGATCGTAATGGGCTTCATCGAGCCGTTCACGAAAGAGCTTCCAATGGAATACGCGGTTGAGATGAACCGTTTGATCAAATTCGAAATGGAAGGCAGTATCGGTTAATAACCGCCTGCTTAACTAGAAAAAGCCCCTGCAAAGGGGCTTTTTTGTGTTTATTTTTAATTACTTCAATAAGAGCTGCTCGGCTGCTTTGTCGAAAGAGGGTCCAAAGATTGCCTGCTTATCCATGTCGCCGCGTGCCCAATAGAATAACATGACATTGTTGATTTTATAGATGCGGGGGTAAAGCATATTCATTAAAGCGGTTTGCTTGTGAAAATCATCGAGACCGGCTTCAAGATGCTGCTCAGAATTGAATACGTATATGGAAAGCTGTTCATGGTTTGCAGACTTGTTATCATTTTTAACATGATCGACTGTATATCTGCTTGGCGTGATGCCTTCCAAAACCCATTCATTCTCTATATCAATAGAGGTGAGGATTAATTGCTGCTTGTTAAGTTGCTCTTCTACGAGCTTTAAATAAAAGCTGGATTTGTTAATCAGCGGTTCAATAAGCCGAGCGGTGATCGAGTATCGAATCGGCGGATTAGACTCCAACTGCTGGGCTGCTGCAATGATTGAAACCTGCTGCCCTATATGAGCTTGAACATAAAACTCTTGGGATACTGTGTACCATGCGAGTTCATTCGTTTTGTAGGATTTCTTAATCATATCATCCATTGAAATATTTTGTGTATGGCCAGTCCAATTTGTCGCAACTAAAATACGCAGCGAAACATCATGGATTTCTTTGTCCATAACGAGTCCTTGAACGGGTTTTTGAGGCTCTGACCAAGATAAGATCTCTTTGATCTTCAAGGTCGCGGTAAGGGACATCGAATACAGCGTGTGGCTTTCTTCTGCACGGGCAATCGTACCTGTTTTTCCATCATCAATCCATAAATCATATTCCGTTTTATTGATTAAGACCTTATGGGAGGGTGCTTTGCTCTTCACAATGCCATGTATCGGTTCAACGTCTTGAAAGGCTGTTTTAAATACATTAACTAAATCAGAATCCGTGAGCTTCAACAAAGTAGAATCAGCTTCGCCTTGGTGATCGCTATCGTCTTCCAATGGAGTGATGAGAACTTCTTCGCTCTTAGGATCAGCAGGAGGCTCATCAGCCAAAATAGTGGTTGGCTTAAGACTTGGTTGTTCAAGATTAACGGTTGTGGATTCAGTACGGCAGCCAGCAAGCAGGACAGCAACGGATATAATCAGAATAATGCTTCGCAATGTATTCACCTCAAGACGTTTTGGATACCGCTGGCATCTCTTACCATCTTAACGATATAAATTAAGCTTTTGTTGCTATGAGAGGCTGGTCGAATGGATAAAAAAACTCAACCACGATAAAATATCGGAGTCGAGTTTCTTAAGGAATCGTTATAGAAAGACCTGATGGATTTCGTAGTCACGATCTGTAGCCATATCAATAAAGCTTTCTCCAATTTGGATAAGAGGACGGAAAAACTCAGTCGGATGCGTCATTACGATTATTCCACTTTCGCCGCTCACAAGCTCAACACGCTTGCCAATGAAATTTGGCATCATGTGTTTAATAAATGTGTGCGTCGTAAAGGGATCAAGCTCTTTGAAGCTTAGTTTGTACAATTCTTTCAAAACGAATAACAAGTCACGTTTCTGCTGATAGACACGCTGTGATATCATCGCGCTATAGATATCGACGACAGCAATGATTTTGGATACGGGATGTATTTTATCACCGGTTAACCCATAGGGGTACCCAGAGCCGTCATTACGTTCATGATGCTGCAGCGCTCCAAAAGCGATGAACGGTTCATCGGTTGATTTGGAAATAATATCATGCCCATATATCGTGTGTTTCTTCACTTCTTCGTATTCTTCCTGGGTAAGCTTGCCAGGTTTATTTAAGATAAGATCATCAATACGGCATTTTCCGATATCGTGAAGAAAACCAGATTTGCCAATTCTCATAGCATCTTCATTCGTATAGCCGACCCAGGTGGCCAGATAGTAGGAGAGCATACCTACTTGCACAGAATGTTGATAAGTGTAATCGTCCTTTGTGTTCAGCAAGAGCAGCATGGAGACGACATCGCGCTCCATCTGAAGATTATTAAGGAGCGGCTGGAATATGTTCGATACCTCGGCATCGTCGATTTTCCCGTCGGCAGATGCTTTCGTGAACAAGCCTTCGAAGTTTTTGACAGCGTTTTCGTAAAGGGGCTGCACTGTAGGAAGCCACTTGGGATTTACCGTCGATTCAAGTGTCCGGCCTTTTGCAGCATCAGAAACCCTTTGTTCGATATCAACATAATCAATTCGATGCTGAAACAATCTTGATATTTCTTGGTTATTGAGTACTGTTCCTTTGGAGAGTACGTGAAGACCGTATTCGTTAAACGTATCATTGCTTAAACGGTCTCCATCTATTAAGTCTGTAACATGAACCCTCATCGAGACACCCCAATTGATTGTAGTAGAGATATATACCTACAATAGTAGCAATGAATGATCGGAATGGCAATAAGAGGATTTTGAAATAGGGTCTAATTACCTAATATTTCTGCGTAAATTGATCTTGCTTTCGTCAGTTCATCGGTACCTTGAACGATAGCGCGGCCATCGCTGAATAAGACAAAAGTTATTTCGTCTGTTAGTTCGATCCTTAACAAGAAACGATTAACGGTTATTGCCCCAATAGGCTTTAGTCTTTGAGAAAGCTCAGTCAAATTGAGCATAACGGGTTGACCAGGCGTAATTTGAACGGAATTTCTCCCGCAAAGAGAGGCTGCCGAAGGATCCGTTACGCGTTCATCCAGAAATTCGAAACGGCGCTGGCCGCAGCAGAGACATTCGGCTTTTTTGGCATTCGAAACGGAAACAGGAAGCCAAGCATGGTTCCAGAGATCGATTTGAAACAATGTACCGTGCAGCGCGTTAACGTTGCCGGAAAGCAGCTTAATCGCCTCAGCGGCCTGAAGAGACCCGATTATGTCTACGATAGGCGAAATCACGCCTGCCGTCTCGCATGTATCGGTCGTGCCAGGCGGAGGTGGTTCATTAAACAGGCAGCGGTAGCAGGGGGTTTTATCCGGAATAATCGTCAAAGTCATGCCGGATGCTCCGACTGCTCCCCCATAAATCCAAGGAATATTGTGCATCACGCTATAATCATTAATAAGATATCTAACGGAGAAGTTATCGCTGCCATCAATGATAACGTCAACGTCAGCAAGCAGATCCTCTGCATTTGCGGCCGTTAAATCAGCAATTACCGGCTCGATCGTTACCGAGCTGTTTATTTCCTGCAAATGAACTGCCGCGGCCTGTGCCTTTGGCAGCAAGGCTAGGACATCTTGTTCGGTATATAGCATTTGCCTTTGCAGATTACTCCATTCAATAATATCGCGGTCAATGATCCGTACGTATCCGACGCCCGATCGAACTAGATGCTGGGCGATGACAGAGCCGAGCGCCCCCATACCAACGACTGCCGCGCGGCTGCTTGAAAGAAGCTGCTGGCCATTCTCTCCGATGGGAGCAAATCGGGCTTGCCTGGCATAGCGTGCCGAACTTTGAAGAGCTTGGCTGGGAKAAGCGATTGCTTTATTATCAAAATTGTTCATCTTTTATTTCTCCTTCGATGCTTGCTGAATGAGGCCAACCCGATCGGAAAAACTAAAAATCAGTTAGCTGTTCGGTTGGATTCCAAGGTCCGAGTTGATGTCCTTTCCATTCCGAGCCGTCCTCCCAGATTTCTTTCTTCCATATCGGTACGATTTGTTTGAGGCGTTCAATCGCGTATCTGCTTGCCTCGTAGCAGCTGTCTCGATGAGGAGCAGATACGGCGATAACGACGCTGGTTTCAGCCAGTCCAACTACGCCGATACGGTGGCTGATCGCACATAAAGCATTKGGCCAGCGCTCGGAGATTTCATCGCCAATCTGGCGCATCGTCGCAACAGCCATAGGAGCGTAGGCTTCATATTCCAATCTTACCGTACGCTGTCCATGCGTCCATTCGCGCGTCGTGCCTACAAAAGATATGGCCGCTCCATGCTCGGGTACGATCACTTTTGCAAGCACTTCGTCCGAACTAATCACTTCGGATGTAATGACATAGCGTTCCACAGGCTCATTAACAGGCTGAGCAGCTTCCTCGCCTCCGGAGACGGGAGGGAGAAGGGCAAGTTCGTCCGAAGCAAGCAAGATCGCATCCTCGGCTGCATAAGCATGGTTGCGTGCAATAAATGCGATTTGTATTAATGCTTTATGATCCGGGTATTGCGCAGATATCGCGGCCTTCAAATCAGCAACGCTCATTTGATCGGATTCGGCTTGCAGATTTATAGAAGGGACTCCCAAGCGTTCGGGAAGGCCGGCAAATAGTTTAATAGACCAGTTACATGTCATGATATAAAACCTCTCATCATTTAGGCTCAAAGCTGTTTATAGAATATCATAATTCACAAAAAAATGTTATGCTAATACATAGACAGAAAGGGAGTGAGTTTCATGCCTACATTGACGGATCGTTTTGGACGGGTACACGATTATTTGCGTATTTCTGTAACCGATCGGTGTAATTTGCGATGCTTGTATTGCATGCCTGAAGAAGGAATGGACTTCACGGAATCCGAGAATTTGATGTCGTATGATCAAATTGTCGAGGTCGTGGAAGCCGGTGCGGCTCTTGGTATTACGAAGCTGCGCATCACAGGCGGCGAGCCCCTTATTCGGCCGGGACTCGATGGATTAATTAGTAGATTATCTGCAATTAACGGGATTCGAGATATAGCATTAACTACGAATGGCATTTTTCTCGCAAAGCAGGCCGAGGCGCTTAAAGCGGCTGGTTTGAACCGTGTGAATATTAGCCTGGATACTTTAGATTCATCCAGATTTCGATTTATTGCGCGGCGCGGCGAATTAAAACGAGTAATGGAAGGGATCGAAGCGGCAGCAGCCGTCGGATTCGATCCAATTAAGCTGAATTGCGTGCTGCTTAAAGAAGTGAATGAGGACGAAATAGCCGATTTTTTAAAGCTGGCTTACGATCAGCCGATGCATGTTCGGTTTATCGAATATATGCCAATCGGGCATGCCGATGAAAATTGGAAAAAGCACTATTTACCTTTAACCCGGGTTCTTGAAGTAGCAGAGCGAGAAGGCTATGAAATTAGCCGAAGGACGAATGTGCATGGCAATGGTCCTTCCGATGACTGGCAGATGAAGGGGGCGCGCGGATCGTTTGGCTTGATTCATCCGATAAGCGATCACTTCTGCAGCAATTGCAATCGGCTGCGCTTAACCGCAGACGGATCGATTAAGCCGTGTCTGTACTGGGTGGATGAGTTAAATGTGAAGGATGCTTTTGGCCATCCGGAAGAAATGCAGCGCCTGCTGCTTCGAGCGATGGACATTAAGCCGGAAAATCACGAGATGGCGGCAAAGCTGGCAGACGGCGCGCAAACACACGTCCCTACGGAGCGTCGCATGTCTCAAATAGGAGGCTGACGAATACGTATGCATGAAATCAAGATCGAGCATTTCAAGCTGGGCTCATTCACAACGAGCCCGGAAGAGATGGCCATACTGGCAGGTGTAAGCTTCCCCATCGCACACAGAGTTCCTGGTGCGGTCGGGGAAGCTTTTGATTGGCAACTTTGGTACTCGGCATGGATCGAGAAGGTCAGCGGTGCTGATGCCGTTCCTGCCCCCTCACAACTGACAGTAGAAGCAGCTGATACTTTCCAGGCTTTCATTCCCTGGGATCAACTGGGAGAAGCAGCCGTTCTTTACCGGCAAAACGGAGAGCCGCTGCAAAAGACTGGGCCTATTCGCTTATACGTGCCGAATGGAAGCAGCAAATGCTTAAATGTGAAGAGCATCGTAAAGCTTAGGATTGGGCACAATGCAGCGAACGGTACGGAAGAAGCGACTTATGGATTTAAACATACATTTTCTGCTGATGAATTGCGTAAAAACAAATAAGGTGGCTTGCTCCGCTTGTAATACGGAATAAGGAGGCGTGCATGAATTTGACGGACAGCTTTCATACACGAGTGGTACTTCTTCATAGCAATGATATACATAGCCGTCTCGAGCATGCCGCCCAAATCGCAACGCTTATCGCGGAGGAGCGCCGCTCTTACGGCAGCGATCTCGTGCTTGCCGTAGACTGCGGCGATCATATGGACCGGATGCGCGTTGAAACGGAAGGCAGCGACGGTATCGTAAATGTAGAACTGTTGAATAACGCGGGATATGAAGTTATAACGCTTGGAAATAATGAGGGTCTTACCTATTCTTCCCAAACGATAGCAGATGCTTATGTTAACCGTGCAAGATTTGCGATCGTATGCGCGAATATGCTGGATTCTGCGACGAGGGAGCAGCCTGAATGGCTGCTGCCGAGCACCATCGTTGACAAAAATGGGCTGCGGATCGGGTTAATCGGCGTTACCGCGCCCTTTGTTGATTTTTATTCCTTGCTTGGGTGGCAGGTTACCGATCCATTTGAAGCAGTGAGAGCGCAGGTCAGCTTGCTGCGTGAGCAAGTTGACGTATTGGTGATCATGTCGCATCTTGGGATAACCTCCGATCGATTGATGGCGGAGAAGCTTGACGGCATCGACCTCATCCTAGGCGCGCATTCCCATCATTTATTGGAGGAGCCGATCGTTCTCGGAAGCACCACGATTTGTGCGGCCGGGAAATTCGGCGAGTATCTCGGGCGAGTGGAGATCGGGTTCGATGAGGAGATTGCCCGCCCTATGTTCCGCGGAACCTGCGTGCCAACGGCTGCATTGGCGGAGCATCCTGAAGCCGCCGCCATCATTAGCAGCTACCGCGTATCGGGACAGCAGCGGCTGAGCCGGGTCGTTGCCCGGCTCGATTCGCCGCTGCCCGCCAGAGACGAGCGGGAATCACCGCTCGGCAACCTGCTGGCCGCTGGCTTGCGCCGCTGGACCGATGCCGAGATCGGCATGGTCAACACGGGGCAGCTGCTCGGCGGCCTTGCGCAGGGGGACGTGACAGCGGGCGAACTGCATGCCCTCTGCCCGTCTCCTATTAATCCGTGCCTGATGACGATTTCCGGCACGGATATTCGCACAGCGCTGGAGCAAGCGCTGCTGCCTGAATTTATCCATAAGCCGATTAAGGGCTACGGCTTCCGGGGCTTTGTTCTCGGAACTCTTGCGGTAGACGGCTTATCCATCTCTTATGATTCCGCCAAACCTCCGATGAGCAAGCTCACCCAAGTTTCCGTCAACGGTGAGCCGCTGGAAGACGAGCGCCTGTATAAGCTCGGCACGATTGATATGTTCAGCTTCAAAGCCGGATACGAGACACTGGCCAATGCCGTCCAATACCAATATTATTTGCCTGAATTCATACGGGACGTTATCGGAGTGCAGCTGCAGTATCCGTCAGCTATTATCGAAAGTCGCCGGCTGCGGTGGCGAAATGAATCAATATAACAAAAATTATGAATAATCTCGACAAATAATGTCGAAAAAAATAGTATAAAATGGTTGCGATTTTCGTGAATTTCCCGTACATTAACATTACGAACGGCTTTTTCCGATGTAATAGTTAAGATATCTTTTTATGGGGAAGGATCGAGAAAATGCGTTTGTTTCCAATTGCGAAATGCAGGCCTGGCATGAAGCTGGCCAAAAAAATATTTTCGCAAGAGGGCCTAGTCCTTCTTGGCGAAAACATAGAGCTGACTGAAAGACTAATTTCCCGCTTGGAGCAGTGTGGAATACAATATGTTTATATAGCCGATCCGAAAACGGAAGATATTGTACCGCCCACCTTAATCAGCGAGGAAACGATGCAACTCGCAATTAAAGAAATTCGTACGAATTTCCGCGAGATGATGGATCGCCCAAAGCGTAAGAAAGGTGTTACTTATCCTTATATAGCGCAGCCGTTAAAACAAATGATGAATATGATTATCGATGATCTTTCCAGTCACAAGGATGCGATGATCATGCTGATGGATATGAGCTCCGTTGACCACTATTTGTTCCAGCATTCCTTGAATGTATGCGTGTATACAACGCTGCTGGGCATGTCGAACGGTTATACGAAGGAGGAGCTTACGACGCTCGGCATGGGGGCGCTGCTGCATGATATAGGCAAGACCCAAATTTCGATCGATGTGCTTAGGAAGCCGGGCTCGCTCTCGAAAGAGGAATTTGAGGCTATGAAGCAGCATGCCAGAATAGGCTATGAACTGCTTAAGGATGAGCCTAACCTGCCGCTGCTTGTAGCCCACTGCGCGTTCCAGCATCACGAGCGCATAGACGGAAGCGGTTATCCGCGAGGTATTAAGGGGAATGAGATTCACGATTACGCCAAATGGATCGGGCTAGTCGATTCGTACGATGCCATGACGACTAATCGTGTCTATAGCGCACCGATGCTGCCGCATCATGCGATCGAGCGGCTGTATGCCGGGACTGGAACACTTTATGAGCAGCAAATGCTACAACTGTTCCGTGACAAGGTCGCCATTTATCCAATCGGGATAACGGTTAAGCTGCAGACGGGAGAATCAGGAGTCGTTGCAGATTTAAACCACTCCTATCCGCATCGACCGATTATCCGCATCTTGTATAATGAAGCGGGCGAGGAACTGAAATTGCCGTATGAGATTGACTTGTCGAAGCAGCTTACGATGATGATCGTCAGCGTGAATGACGATTCCAACGAAGTACAGCATGCTGCGGGTATTTAAAGACTTAAGAGTTAGGAGCCGCCGAGGCTCCTTTTTGCTTCTTTTTTCACCGTTTTATTTGCTTCCTTTGCGGTCGCGCATTACAATAAATATAGAATGTTTCATTCCAGATCATAAGTCAGGTGCTGAAAAAAATGAACACGATAGATTTGCAGCAAGCAAGAAAACCATTATCCGTACTTTCGCCAACGAATGATCCATGGGATCCTATTCGTTCGCTGCAGCAATATGGAAGACATCGATTAACTAGCGTAGAAATGACCGTATCTAACCTGTGCAATATGCGATGTGAGCATTGCGCCGTTGGAGACACACTCGTATTATCTGAACCCGCCAAGCTGCCGCTTAAGCAGATGCTGGACCGATTGGACGAAGTGGAGCATCTTGAAACGATCAGCATAACAGGCGGGGAGCCCTCATTCTCCGACCGAACGGTCCGTGAGTACATGGTGCCGTTGCTTCAATATGCCCGCAGCAGGGGAATCCGCTCCCAAATCAATTCAAATGTGACTCTGCCATATAGTCGATATGAGCAGCTTGCTCCCTATCTAGACGTCATGCATATTTCGTTCAACTATACTTCCGCAGAGGATTTTCACCAAATCGGATTTGCGAGAGCAGGACATCAGGTTTCACTTGAAACCGCAACAAAGCTTTATGAGAGAATGATCGAGAATGCGCGTCGGCTAAGTGAGACTGGCGTACTTGTTTCTGCAGAATCGATGATTAATTACAGAACGTATGACAAAATAGACGAGATTCATCGGCTGATCGTTGAAATGGGATGTCAGCGGCATGAGGTTCATCCTATGTACCCAAGCTCCTTTGCCAAGGATTTGCCGGTCCTTTCGCGAGAGCAGATGCTGGAAGCGATTGAACGACTGCTGAAGACAAGAGACAAATCAGTCTGGATGTTATTCGGAACGCTGCCATTCTATCAATGCAGTGATAACCTATCTGAGCGCAAGCTGCTTAGAAGATTAGCGAATGAGCCGAATGTGACGGTACGCAACGATCCTGACGGCCGGAACCGACTTAATGTCAATTTGTTTACGGGCGACGTTTTTGTAACCGACTTTTCGGATGTGCCTGCTTTTGGCAGCATCTATTCTTCCAAGCTTGAGGAGCTCTTTGATAAGTGGCTGGACCATTCTCTTGCTCAGAGTGTAAATTGCCATTGCCCAGCGGCAGCATGCTGCGGACCAAATCTGCTTGTAAAGGATATGTACTATAAGGACGTTAATTTCCATGAGCAAAGCGCTGTGATGGATTAGCTTACAGAAAGCAGGTTCTTCAGGCTTAACCGCGGAATAAGCAGCATATAAAAGTAAAGAGAGGAGGAGAAGCTGTTGTCGATCAAGACAATCGTGTTTATTGCTGTAGGATTACTGCTGCTCTATTTGTTTTTTACGGTAGGTGCACCGTTTTTGCTGGCGCTTGTCGTAGCTATTTTTCTCGAGCCGGTCAATCAGTTGTTTATGAAGAAATTCCGAATGAATAGGCTTCTCGCTGCCACGATATCCAGCAGTCTATTTACGATCATCCTTATTGGTCTAATTGCGCTGCTAGGTGTTAAGGTTGTTGCGGAGTTAATTGCCTTCTTTAAGAAGGTGCCTAATTATTTTGAAAATGCCAATAGCATGGTAGACGATTTGATGCTCCAAGCACAATCGCTTTATCAAAACTTCCCGCCGGATACAATTGAAACACTGGAAAATTGGTTGATGGGGCTTACAAGCACATTAACGAAAATGGTCGGCACCTTATCGAATACCGTGATAGCTTTCGCTTCAAGCATTCCGGGAATGTTTATCTTTTTCGTCGTCTTTTTGGTTGCGGTGTATATGATGAGCTTTAGCTTGAATACGATGAAGGCGACTGTCCTTTCTTTATTCGATGAGAAATCGCAGCCGCAGGTAAATGCATTATTAAATAATCTAAAGAAGTCAATTTTTGGCTTCCTGCGTTCTCAGTTTATTTTGAGCGCTCTTACATACATTATTTCATTAATCGGCCTTCTGGTCCTTAACGTCAAGTATCCGCTGGCCATTGCGCTGCTTATCATCGTCGTTGATATTATGCCGATCCTTGGAACGGGCTCCGTGCTTGTGCCATGGGGAAGCTATTTAATCATTACGGGTAATTTGTATATGGGAGTAGGGCTTATCGTGCTCTTTCTCGTCATTACAGTATTCCGCCGTATTGTTGAGCCGAAAATTCTTGGCGATTCCGTTGGCATCGGTTCATTGTCAGCGCTAATAAGTTTATATGTTGGCTTTAAGCTAGTCGGCGTTATCGGAGTATTTATCGGACCGCTGGTCGTCATCATTTATATGGCGGCGCGTAAAGCAGGCTTATTTCAAATGAAATTCAAGCTCTAGACGGATGGCGGGGTGTCGTAACAAAGCCATAATAAGATGCGTATGATACTGCAAAAAAGCAGGTCATTAGGAGGCATCTTATTAAATGGCACCTATAAAAGTGGCGATTGTCACCCCCGGCTCTTTCCCGATCCCATCGCCCGGAAGCAGCTCTGTAGAGCGGGTGGTAGAGAAATTTGCTCCGCTGCTGAAGCCTTATGCCGAACCGCGGATCTTTGGAAGATTAAGTAAGCGATTGCCCCGCAAGGGACAGTTTAAAGGCGTTGTATGCGAACGGTTTGCAGCCGGCAGCAAGCAGCGATATATTCATGAAGTAGGACGCGCTGTGCGGCGATATTCTCCTCAGGTCATCGATGTCGAGAACCGCCCTCAATTTGTCCTAACGATGAAGCGAATGAACCCAGGCAAACTCGTCTGGCTTTATTTGCATTCATCCACCTTCATCTCATCTCCCTATATTTCATCTTCCCTCTTGCATAAGTGCTTGCAGGCCGCAGATAAAATCATCGTCAACAGCGAGTTTCTCCGGCGGATCGTCGTATCCAAAGCACCTGAAGTCGCATCAAAGGTGTGTGTCGTATATCCAGGTGTGGACACGTTCCGATTCCCTTCGCAATTCTCGGGCGAGGGGTCTGCCAAAAGAGAAAGCCTGAGAAAGAAACGCGGACTGAGCGGTAAAAAGGTCGTGCTGTTTATGGGAAGACTTATTCCGCTAAAAGGCGTACACCATCTCCTCAACATCGTGCCGCAGCTGGTAAAAAAACATCCTGATCTCGTTGTCGTCATTGTGGGCAGCCCGTTTTACGGCTCGCACCGTAAAACGGGCTATGCGCGCAAGCTTGAACGCATGGGTCGTAAATGCCCGGGCCATGTTCGTTTTGTTCCCTATGTTCCTTATACGAAGGTGCCAAGCTGGATGCTGGTTGCCGACGTAGTGGTTGTTCCCTCCGGAGCCCGCGAGGCATTCGGGCTTGTAAACGTCGAGGCAATGTCATGCGGCGTTCCCGTTATTGCAACGCGTGCCGGAGGAATGAAAGAAATTATTCGAAACGGGGAAACTGGATATTTGGTAAATCAATCCAATATCGAGCGTGAGCTGAAGGAAAGGCTCCATGAGCTGCTTGGTGATAAGCAGCTTCGTCAGAAGCTGGGCCGGCTTAGCCGTGAGCGGGTAGAGCAAACATTCACATGGCGGCATACGGCCGATCGGTGGGTAAAGCTTTTAAAGGAAAGCAACCTGTAGCTAGGTGTATTTATTGGCTTTTGGGAAATTGAGGGTTGACACATTTCTTAACAAAACGTTATAGTCAAACAAGGAAATCCACTAGGGGCGCCGTCATGGCTGAGATAAAGCGAAACGCTTTGGTCCCTTTGAACCTGATCTGGGTTATGCCAGCGTAGGAAAGTGGGATTGTGCGTTTAAGCAACAGCGCGTGAATGCTCTGCGGAAATCAGCTGCTTCGTCAGCTCGATTATCTAAGATTAGCAGAGCAGATCTGTCCAAGGGTTCCTTGGCTAGGTCACACTCGCATGACGACACACTTCGACCGCTCCTTCGCTGGAGCGGTTTTTTTTGTTGGGCAGACTGTGGGGCTTCTCCAAGGAGGGGCTGCAAAGTAGCTTAACCCGCTCCAGCGATTGCAGCTCATGCAGCCAGTGGCTGCGTGTAAAGCAGCGGTGCTTTAAACTTTCTTATATGCTTGTGTATGCCTCCAGGAGAAATTCTAAATTATCCACTTGGGAGGTTTTTTTAATGTCAATTATTACCACTCCGCTTCCGGGCAGCCGCAAGGTCTATGTGACTGGCTCCAAGGAAAGCATTCGTGTTCCGATGAGAGAAATCGCGCTCGAGGCAAGCTCGGGAAGAAATGGCGAAGAGCTGCCAAATGAGCCAATTAGGGTTTATGACGCGAGCGGCCCCTATACCGAAGATGGCCATGAGGCCGACGTAAGGCGCGGCTTGCCTGCCTTCCGCAACGAATGGATTCAGGAGCGCGGCGATGTAGAGGCTTATGAAGGCCGTGAAATAAAGCCAGAGGATAACGGCTTTATATCGGAGGATAAAGTGAAGGAGCGGGGAGCAGAATTGTTCCCGGGCCTGTCACGAAAACCGCTGCGAGCAAAAGCCGGGCAAAACGTGACGCAGCTTCATTATGCGCGCAAGGGGATTATTACTTCGGAAATGGAATATATCGCTATACGCGAAGGGATGAGCGCGGAATTCGTCCGGAGTGAAATTGCAGTCGGCCGAGCGATCATTCCGACTAACATCAACCATCCAGAGAGTGAGCCGATGATTATCGGGCGGAACTTTCATGTCAAAATAAATGCGAATATCGGCAACTCAGCTGTTGCATCCTCCATCGAAGAGGAAGTAGAGAAGATGACATGGGCCACCCGCTGGGGTGCTGATACCATAATGGATTTGTCCACGGGAAAAAATATTCATACGACCAGAGAATGGATCGTCCGCAACTCGCCGGTTCCGGTAGGGACCGTGCCGATCTATCAAGCTCTGGAGAAGGTAAACGGCAAAGCAGAGGATCTTTGCTGGGAAGTCTTCCGCGATACGCTTATCGAGCAAGCCGAGCAGGGCGTTGATTACTTTACAATACATGCGGGCGTGCTTCTGCGTTACATACCGCTTACGGCTAAGCGCGTGACAGGAATCGTATCGCGAGGCGGATCGATTATGGCCGCTTGGTGTTTGGCCCACCATAAAGAAAATTTCCTGTATACGCATTTTGAAGAGATATGTGAAATTATGAAGGCGTACGACGTTTCGTTCTCGCTTGGCGACGGACTGAGACCGGGATCGATTGCCGATGCCAATGATGCCGCACAGTTTGCCGAGCTCGATACGCTGGGTGAGCTGACAAAAATCGCTTGGAAACATGATGTACAGGTCATGATCGAAGGCCCAGGGCATGTGCCGATGCATCTTATTAAAGAAAATATGGACCGCCAGCTTGAGGTTTGTGACGAAGCTCCCTTCTATACGCTAGGCCCGCTTACAACGGACATTGCTCCAGGCTATGATCATATTACTTCGGCGATCGGCGCCGCGATGATCGGATGGTTCGGTACAGCAATGCTTTGCTACGTAACACCGAAGGAGCATCTGGGTCTTCCGAACAAGGAGGATGTGAAGGAAGGCGTGATTACGTATAAAATCGCTGCCCATGCGGCAGACCTCGCAAAAGGTCATCCGAGGGCGAAACTGCGCGATGATGCGTTGTCCAAGGCGCGATTCGAATTCCGGTGGCGCGATCAGTTCCATCTGTCGCTTGATCCAGAGCGTGCAATGGCTTATCACGATGAGACGCTTCCTGCGGATGCTGCGAAATCAGCCCATTTCTGCTCCATGTGCGGGCCAAAGTTTTGCAGCATGCGCATAACACAGGATATTAGGGAGTATGCGGCGCAGAACGGAATGGAAACGACAGAGGCAATTGAGGCGGGTATGAAGGAAAAATCGGATGCATTCAAGGCTTCTGGGAGTATGATTTATGGCTGATATCGCCGAGTTCCCCATGACGGATCGATATTCCAGGCAAACGAGATTTGCTCCGATCGGAGAGGCGGGCCAGCGAAAGCTGGCAGCCGCCACGGTGCTCATCGTCGGTGTTGGCGCGCTCGGCGCATCGCTGGCTCAGCATATGGTGCGGGCAGGCGTAGGCGAGGTCAGACTGGTCGATCGGGACTTCGTCGAGCCCAGTAACCTGCAGCGGCAGATGCTGTTTGATGAGGCGGATGCGATAGCTGTTTTGCCGAAGGCAGCTGCGGCCGCTAATAAGCTGAGGAAAATCAACAGCAGCGTACATGTGGCAGCTACCGTTGCGGATGTTAATGCATCGAATATCGAAATGCTGGCGAGAGACGTAAGTCTCGTGCTTGACGGAACAGACAATGCAGCGACTAGGCTGCTGCTTAGCGATATATGCTTTAAACAAGCCATTCCGTTTGTTTACGGCGGGGTAGCAGGCGCACAAGGCATGCAGGCTGCGCTTATACCCGGGAAGACCTCCTGTTTGCGCTGCTTGATCGGCTCCGAGGATTCGGGAAGCGAGGGAGACACCTGCGATACAGTTGGCGTGCTTGCGCCAGCTGTCGAATTCATTGCCTCCCTGCAAGCAGGCGAAGCCATTAAATGGCTTTCCGGCAATCAAGCAGCGATTCGCGGAACATGGTTAAGCGTTGACTTATGGAAGTTTAAGCTAAGAGAATCGGAGCTGCCTGCAGGAAATGCTGATTGTTCGCACTGCGGCCAGGGACATGAAATGCGAGTGGACCGGACAGCGGCAGAAGCGGCTCCGTATCGGGAAGAAGCAATGGTCTCAACCGTATTATGCGGGAGAGATACGGTGCAGGTCACATTAGGCATGCCGCTCCTTCTTGGCGTTTTGGAGGATTCGTTAGGCGGGCGTGGCTGCCGGCTTACCGTGAATCGCTACTTAATAAAAGCGGAGCTTCCAAGCGGTGAGCTGCTCATTCTTTTCCCGGATGGACGTGTGCTCGTGCAAGGAACGGCGGATGCTGAGAATGCAATTAAACTTTGCAAAACGTATTTATTGCAGGGCTGAATAATGATTTTGATGAAAGTGAGGTGCGTGAGAGGATGAGTAGACCTTCATGGCAGGATTTTCGGCTGTATGCGATCACAGCGGAATCCAACCACCCTGGAAAATCGGTCGTGGAAGTGATGGAGCAAGCCTTGCTTGGAGGAGCCCAGATTTTGCAGCTTCGCAATAAGACAGGCAAGAGGGAAGAAGTACTGGAGCAGGCAAAGGCGCTGCGCGAGTTGACTAGGAAATTTCATGTGCCATTCATTATCAATGATTACCCGGATATTGTCCTTGAGGTTGATGCGGATGGCGTTCATTTAGGGCAAGACGATATGCCGATCAGCGAAGCTAGAGCTATGCTCGGACCTGACCGCATTATTGGCATATCCACGCATAATTTACAACAGGCGCTGGCTGCTGAACAAGATGGTGCGGACTACATCGGCGTAGGACCGGTGTTTCCGACCGACACCAAGCCAGGCCGTGCCGCTGTCACGACAAGCTATGTAAAGGAAGCAGCCCGTCATATTTCGATTCCTTTTGTCGCGATCGGGGGCATTACGCTTAACAATGTTGATGCCGTGCTTTCAGCGGGTGCCGAGCGAATTTGTGCGGTTTCGGCGATTGTCGGCCATGCAGATCCGGCGAGCATATGCCGTGCATTACTGGAGAGGATTGAAGCTGCCGTGCACGGGTCAGCCAATGAAACGAAGATGGTTAAAATCAACGGCCGTGAGGAATTGACTAGTGCCAAGGATGTTGAGGAGCTGGTAATACAGCTTGGACAACAGAATAAGAGGCTTGTCGTCGAGCTTAACGGCGTAATCATACAGCGTGCGTTATGGTCACAAACGGAGCTGCTTGAAGATGCGTCTATCGAGCTGGTTCATTTTGTCGGAGGGGGCTGAGAGGGTTGAAAGATTGGATAAGCGATGATTCGCTAGTTATTGGCGGGCATAAGCTGCAATCGCGTTTTTTGTTCGGGACGGGTCGGTTTCCAAGCCCAGCGGTGCTGCAAGAAGCGCTTGAAGCATCGGGCTCGGAGGTCATTACGTTCGCGGTGAGAAGGGTTAATCTCGAAAGCGTGGAAGACGATTCTGTGCTGCAGCATTTTGAAGACAGATCTATTATTTATTTACCGAATACCTCGGGAGCCAGAACGGCTGAGGAAGCCGTAAGAATTGCGCATCTGGCACGTGAAGCAGGTCTTGGCAACTGGATCAAGGTTGAGATCAGCGGCGATCACCGTACGCTGCTGCCTGAACCCATAGAAACGCTGCGCGCAACGGAGCAGCTCGCCAAAGAAGGTTTTATAGTGCTTCCTTATACATCGGACGATCCGATGCTTTGCAGGAGGCTTGAGGAAGCGGGAGCTTCTGCGATCATGCCAGGCGGATCACCGATCGGATCGGGTCTCGGCTTGCTGAATTCTTATAATTTAGGTCTTATTACAGAGCAGGCGGGTGTTCCCGTTATTATTGATGCCGGCATTGGGTCGGCCAAGGATGCTGCCGAAGCGATGGAGCTGGGCGCGGACGGCATATTAGCGAATACGCCAATCGCAAAAGCGCAGGATCCGGTCATGATGGCCCGCGCATTCCGTTTAGCCATTGAAGCGGGACGCCTAGCGAAGCTGGCAGGCCGTATTCCGAAGAAACGTTACGCATCGGCAAGCAGTGATTGGGCCGGCTCTTTGTTTGAAGCAGCGGCTGGCAGCGGAGGGGAGCAGTAATGCCTCAATCGGTAATCGTGCTCGGGGGCGGCATTATCGGCTTGTCCTGCGCCTTCGAAGCGGCACGTAGAGGAATGCTTGTAACGATTATTGAGCCAAACGGTTTGGGCGGGCAAGCATCCGGAGCAGCTGCCGGCATGCTTGCCCCCTATTCAGAAAATACGGAGCAGCCGGATGATTTCTTTCATCTTTGCTTAAGCAGTCTCCGATGCTATCCGGAGTGGATAAAAGCCGTCGAGGAGTCCTCGGGCATGTCGGCGGAATGGGTACAAAGCGGCAGCGTGAATGTGTTTATGCATGAAGCGGATGTTCTTCCCATTCAGTCCAGGCTGGATTGGCAAAATGAATGGGGAGCCGAGGCCCAGCTTGTCGATACGGCTCAGCTTCGGAAGCTGGAGCCGATGATTGCGCATTCGGCGGTTGCCGGTGTATTCACGCCAAATGAGAGCCACGTGTACGCACCTAAGATTGTAGCATCGCTTGAAGCAGCCTGCCGAAATCTAGGCGTTCGCATACTTGAGCATGCCGGTCAAATAGAGGATGTGTCAGTGCATCAGAGCGGCGGGGTTTCGGTACGCGCCCAAGCCTTAAAGAGTCTCGTACATGCGGATCGGCTGGTAATATGCGCGGGAGCCTGGTCGGGCGCCTATGAGAGATGGTTCGGGCTAACGATTCCGATTCACCCGATTCGCGGCCAAATTTGCTCTTTTGAGCATCAGGCTGCCGAAGTTCGCCATATGGTTTTTTCCAGTCAAGCCTATTGGGTTGGCAAAAATAATGCACGCCTCGTTTGCGGCGCATCCGAGGATGTTGCAGGCTTCGAGACAAGCGTGACGGAGCGTGGAATCGGACGCCTCATTCGCAGCAGCAATCGGTTATTCCCATTTCTCGAGGGCAAGTCAACCGCACATCGCTGGGCAGGCCTGCGTCCCGCAACCAAAGACGGACAGCCTCTTCTCGGGCAAATCTCCGGAATGCCTTCCGTTATTATGGCATCGGGACATTATCGCAATGGCATTTTGTTAAGTCCGATTACGGCGCTGCTTACCGCAGACATTTTGGAGGGGAAAGAGGTTAAGCCATCTATTAGCCGATTCGCTCCAAATCGTTTTACGACCGCGGCGAATCGGATGAAGGCCCACGCCATGAAATAGAATGAAGCCATTTCGTCACGAAATGGCTTCATTCTTGCATTGAAAATTCATATAAAATCTGCTATATTGAAAACGAGAATCGTTATCAATGAAGCGGATTTTTTTTTATGCCATAAGAATCTTACCCTTGTGACTCCTTTGCGGCAGCTGCGATTAGTCCGTTTATTTTAATCCAAAGTATACATATAGAAGGGTAGTTAGATGATGTCTTCTCCATTAAATGCGAAAGCGCTGGCAGGCTCCAAGCTGCGCACACGGCCATTAATGGCCACGATTATTTTGTTTGGCGGGATAGCAGCGCTTTTATTGTCCCTCGCGCTATCTATCTCAGTAGGTGCAGTGGATATAAGTCTCGCTACCGTATGGGAAGGCGTATTCCATTTCGACGCAGATAATATTCAGCATCAGATTATCAAGGAGCTTCGTATGCCGCGTGCGCTGGCGGCTGCTTTGGTTGGCGCGGCATTTGCAGTAGCCGGTTCGATTATGCAGGGAATGACCCGGAATCCGCTCGCGGATTCAAGCTTGCTCGGCATTAACGCAGGCGCAGGTTTTATGCTGGCACTTTGCTTTGCGTTTTTTCCGTCCATTTCCTATATGGGACTTATGTTTGTATGTTTTGCCGGTGCTGCTGTTTCCATGGGACTCGTCTACGGAATCGGATCGATGGCCAAAGGCGGTTTAACGCCAGTCCGGCTAACGTTAGCCGGTGCTGCTGTCGGCGCGCTGCTGCTGGCGCTTACGGAGGGCATCGCTCTCTACTACAAAATCGGTCAGGATTTGGCTTTCTGGTATGCAGGCGGCGTTGCAGGAACAAAATGGGAGCAAATTCAAATTGTGTCGCCCTGGGTCATCGGCGGTTTGCTCGGCGCCATTGCATTATCTCGTTCAATCACACTGCTTAGCTTAGGAGATGACGTAGCGGCAGGTCTTGGCCAGCGAACGGGGCTGGTAAAGGCGGCAGGCGTCATTATCGTTCTGCTTCTCGCTGGCACGGCTGTATCTGCGGTGGGCTCCATAGGGTTTGTTGGTTTGATCATTCCTCATATCTCACGTTTTCTAGTCGGCGTCGACTATAGATGGATCATTCCGTCCTCGGCTGTTCTCGGCAGCCTCCTGATGGTTCTTGCAGATATTGGCGGGCGAATTATTAATCCGCCGCAGGAAGTAGCGATCGGCATTATTATCGCGGTTCTCGGCGTTCCTTACTTCCTCTATCTCGTAACAAGAATGAAGGGGGAGTAACCGTGGATAATTTATTCATTACAGCTACAGAGCTGCGCAGAAGAAAACGTGCGGTTACTGTGATGACCGTGCTAAGCGCGTTAATTTTAGCGTCTTTCATCATAAGCATGAATACAGGCCATATACGTTTAGCGCCAATCGATGTGATCAAAACGTTGTTCGGTGCAGGTACAGCCAAGCAAGAGCTTATCTTATTTGATTTTCGCTTACCGCGGATCGTTATTTCCATCCTGATCGGAGCAGGTTTTGCCGTATCGGGCTGCATTATTCAAGGTTTGTCCCGCAATCCGCTTTCTGATCCGGGACTGCTTGGGATTAACGCCGGGGCAGGTCTGGCCGTCATTCTGTTTATTTCTTTTTATCCTACGACGGAAAAGGGATCGATTTTCTTAATGCCTTTTCTGGCATTGATCGGTGCCTCACTGACGGCGCTGCTTATCTTTGTCTTATCCTATAAGCGGCACCGCGGATTACTGCCTACTCGGATGATACTTGTCGGTATTGCGGTAGCGGCGGGGATTAGCGCAGCCATGCAAATATTGATTTTGCGCCTTTCACCGGAAAAATACCAGTATTTTGCCGTATGGATGGCAGGCAGCATTTGGGGAACGAACTGGAAATACGTACTGGCTCTGCTGCCATGGTTAATCATTATTTTACCGTTTGCTCAATATAAGGCGAAATCATTGAATGCATTAAATCTTGGCGATCAAATGGCTGTCGGCCTGGGCGCCGAGGTGAATAAAGAGCGGGCATGGCTGCTTGCGGCAGCCGTGGGGCTGGCAGGCTCCTGCGTCGCCGTCGGCGGCGGCATTGGGTTCGTGGGACTAATCGCGCCGCATTTGGCAAGAAGGTTAGTCGGTCCGCAGCATCAGGTGTTAATTCCGGCATCGGCATTCGTCGGGGCTTTGCTCGTCATCGTAGCGGATACGCTCGCACGTTGGGCGTTTCAGCCTAATGAGATTCCGACCGGTATCGTCGTCGCAGTCATCGGCGCACCTTATTTCTTATATTTGTTATCCAGATCCAAATAAACAGCTTCTTTAAAACCGCGGAGAGCAGTATGCTTCCGCGGTTTTTGTTTGAAGTAGAGCTGGATAGCCTTTTTCGTCGCCTCTCCTTGTAGCGTGCCTATGGGTACCTGCATATATTACCTATGACATTTCAGGTGGAAGAAGGAGAGGACTATGAAAAATAACAGAAAAGGGAAAAGCCCGAAGGGGCGAAAGCCGCTTTTTTATGTTGATAATCCGAATACTTCCGAGTTAAAGTGGCTGGATCAGTCTAAAACGAAGAAAGTTGCTTCACCTAATCCGCCGGCAGTAGAGCGAACGGTCAATGCCATAGATGAGGAAGAAGCCACGATTACAATCCATGCGGCAAGCGCTACTTTGGAAATGGAGAGCGCCGAAGCAGAAGTTTCAGACGAAGAGCAGCCTGATTTGCTCGAGATTGATGCGTCTGAAATCGATGAGATTTATGAAATAGTGGATGATGAGGAAATGAGCCAAGAAGAGAAGATGGCGAAGCTGGAGGAAAAGAAATACCCGGAAGGGCCTACTCCGTTTATTTATACGGATGATTTGGTCAACTACTCCGTTACCACCGAGAAAATTGCAGCAGGCGCAATCGAAAGCAGCAAGCTCGGAGCTGGCAGCGTCCAATCGGAAGTCATTGCAGATTACGCCGTAAAAAATATCCATATCGAGGACGGCGCCGTTACATCCGCTAAAATCGCGCCGGAATCGGTAACGGGATTCCATTTGACGGATCACTCGATTTCCGGAGATAAAATTTTGGATCACTCGATCAGCGGCAGCAAGCTGCAGGACGGAAGCATTTCGTCAGAGAAGTTGGCAAATCGTACGATCAGCTCACACAAAATAGCCGATGGTTCGATCGAAGCCAGACATTTAAAATCGCTCATTATTACCTCAGATCTGCTTGAAGACCAATCAATTACGTCGGACAAAATACAAAGCGGTACGATTCGTGCAGAAAATTTGTCTAATGACATCATTAACAACTCCAAACTGGGCGATGCTGCCGTTACAAGCTCAAAGCTGCGCGACGAGGCGGTTACGGGCGAGAAGATTGCGCCCGCGTCGATTGACGCCATCCATTTGAAACCAGGCTTAATGCTTGCCGATCATGTTGCGCCAGGCGCCATTAAGGGTAAACATTTAGCGCAGGGGGAAATTTACGCCAATCATTTGGCCGAGGGATCAGTAGGTGCCAGAGAGCTGCGGACGGATGCCGTCAAAGCCAAGCACTTATCCTCTGGGTCGGTAGCTGGGGTACATCTTCAAGCGGGAGCCGTTCAGAACAGTCACATCGGTGCGGAACAAATCAACAGCAGTAAACTGGCTGACCTTTCCGTTACATCCGCGAAGCTAGCCGATCAATCGGTATCGACGATCAAAATCGTCGACCATGCCATTACTTTATCAAAGCTGTCAGACCAAAGCGTCAACGGGCAAAAACTGTCTAACGATGCGGTGCATAATCGTCATCTGGGACGTTTCAGCGTTACATCAGACAAAATTGCCGAAGCTCAAATCCTGCAATGGCATCTGGCAGCCGAATCGATATCGACGGAGCAGATTGCGCCGAATGCCATTATGAGAGAGCATGTGCAGGATGGCATTATTAACGAAGATAAGCTTGCGCTGCAGTCTGTTCGGAAAGAACATATCGCTAAGGCAGCTGTTGGCATGATGCAATTAGCCGATGAGTCCGTAACCAAGTCCAAGCTAACCGAAGGGGCAGTGACCTCATCCAGCTTGGCGAACGGCTCTGTAGAATCGAGACATGTGAAGGATGACAGCATTACGTTTCAGAAAATAGCTCCAGAAGCGTTAAGAGCATATCATTTTTCCGCAGGGGCCGTGACGGAAGAGTCCATTTCGCCGAAAGCAGTAAACGGGGAGCATCTTCAGCCAGGCCTTATAGACAATAGCCATCTGGCGGTTAATGCAATCGACACGGAAAATCTGCAGGACGGAGCAGTAACGAGCAGTAAACTGGCTTACGGCGCTGTGACGGAGAGTTATATCGGACCTGGTGTCGTATTTTCACATCATTTGGCCGATCATATCGTCAATTCACTCAAGCTGTCCCCGGAATCTGTAACTGCTGATAAGCTGGCTGATTTAAGTGTTTTAACCTCGAAGCTAGCGGATGGAAGCGTGATAAGCGAAAAAATCGCTCCGAACTCGGTTCAATCTGACCATTTAGCGGATGAATCCGTAAAAGCTAAGCATATTGGACATGGTGCGATTGGTTCATCGCATTTGCAGGATCGTATTATTGGAACCAATCATCTAATTGCCCAATCGATTGGTACAGATGCGCTGCAGGATGGCGTCATAAACGCAGAGAAGTTATCAACTGGTTCTGTCCAGTCAAAGCAAATCGCAGATGAAGCCGTGAAGAGCCGGCATTTGGCTAATGCTTCGGTGCTTGGTATTCACTTAGGTGAAAATAGTGTGCACAGTGCCCATATTGCAGAAGAATCGATTACCCAGGAGAAGCTCTCTGCTGACAGCGTAGGAAAAAAACAGCTGCAAATCGGTTCAGTCGGAGCTGCAGCATTGCAGCAAGGTGCTGTTAGCACAGAGCACATAGCAGACGGTACAATTACGTCCGATAAACTGACGGAACTGTCAATCAGCTCGAAGCATTTACAGCCAGGCGCTGTGAGGGCGGCGAATTTGGATGCGGAGAGCGTAAGCGAGTCGGCCATTCAGGCTGGAGCAGTAACTGGGGAGAAGATTGATTTCGGGGCGGTGTCGGCAGAGCACGTGCAGCTGGAATCGTTAGCGGGTAAGCATTTTAAGGCCGATACGATTCAAGGTTATCACATTCGCAAGGGGACGATTACGCTTGGTCATCTTGCTGACGAAGTGCTTGCTTTCGAGAAAATATCGGATGATACGATTCCCGGCAGCAAAGTTAGGCAGGGTTCAGTTAGCCAAAAGCAATTGGCAGAAAACAGCGTAGGAACGGTTCAGCTCGTTTCAGGTGCTGTCACACGTGAGAAGTTGTTCGCAGCTGCGGTTGGCAGTGAGCAAATCGAAACGGGTGCAGTCCGGACAGAACAGCTGGCTGTTGGCAGCGTCACGAAGGAGAAGCTGGAGCTCAGGAGCGTAGGAGCAGACCAGCTGGAAGATTACGGAGTAACGACTGAAAAGCTGGCAATCGGCAGCGTACGCACAGAGCAGCTCTCGGCAGGCAGTGTAACGAAGGAGAAGCTTGCGCTCGAAAGCGTAGGGGCAGAACAATTGGAAGCCGGCAGCGTAACAATGGAGAAGCTGGCTCACAGAAGCGTAGGTGAGGAACAGCTTACGTCAGGCAGCGTAACGACCGAGAAGCTGGCGCTCGAAAGCGTAGGAGCAGAACAACTGGAAGCCGGCAGCGTAACAATGGAGAAGCTGGCTCTCAGAAGCGTAGGTGAGGAACAGCTTTCTGCAGGCAGCGTAACGACCGAGAAGTTGGCGCTTAGAAGCGTAGGCGAGGAGCAGCTGTCCGCAAGAAGCGTTACGGAAGAGAAGCTGGCGCCCGGAAGCGTGATTGAAGAGATACTGGCGCCCGGCAGCGTAAGTACGGAGAAGCTGATAGCAGGCAGCGTAACGACGGAAAAGCTGGCGTTTGAAAGCGTAGGCTCGGATCAGCTTGCTCCAAGCAGCGTAACGACGGAGAAAGTTGCAAATGGCTGCATAAGCGAGGAAAAGCTGGCAGCAGGAAGCGTAAGTCAAGAGAAGTTAGGGCTCGGAAGCGTTGGAAATGAGCAGTTGTCAGACGGCAGCGTAACTTCGGAAAAGCTGGCATTAGGAAGTATAAAAGCAGAGCAACTGTCGACGGGCAGTGTGACTTCAGAGAAGTTGGCGCATGGAAGCGTAGGTGAGGAACAGCTTTCGACAGGCAGCGTAACGAAGGATAAACTGGCATTTGGAAGCGTAGGCGAGGAGCAACTGTCAGTCGGCAGTGTAACGACAGAGAAATTGGCGCATGGAAGCGTCGGAATGGAGCAGCTCTCACAAGGCAGTGTAACGACGGAGAAGCTAGCACTGAGAAGCGTGAAAGCCGAGCAATTGGATCATGGAAGCGTGGGTACGGAGCAGCTGTCGGCCGGCAGCGTAACAACGGAGAAGCTGGCGCAGGGAAGCATTGGATCGAGGCAGCTTTTGGCAGGGAGTGTAACCTCCGATAAGCTGACCTTCGGAAGCGTTGGAACGAAGCAATTGTCGGCCGGCAGCGTAACGAAGGAAAAGCTGGCATTTGGAAGCGTTGGAACGAAGCAACTCTCGGCGGGCAGTGTAACGACTGAAAATCTTGCGATTGGAAGTGTAGGAGAAGAGCAATTGTCGGAGGGCAGCGTAACGATAGAGAAGCTGGCACTCGGAAGTGTGGGATCAAAACAACTCTTGGCGGGCAGTGTAACGACGGAAAAGCTGGCGCAGGGAAGCGTAGGTGAAGAGCAGCTGTCGGCAGGCAGCGTAACGACGGAAAAGCTTGCGCATGGAAGTGTAGGTGAAGAGCAGCTGTCGGCAGGAAGCGTAACGACGGAAAAGCTGGCACTTGGAAGCGTAAGAGAAGAGCAGCTGTCGGCAGGAAGCGTAACAACGGATAAGCTGGCGATTGGAAGCGTAAGAGAGGAACAGTTGTCGGCAGGAAGTGTAACGACAGAAAAGCTGGCGCTTGGTAGCGTAGGAGAAGAGCAGTTGTCGGAGGGCAGCGTAACGACAGAGAAGCTGGCGCAGGGAAGCGTAAGAGAGGAGCAGCTGTCGGCAGGAAGCGTAACGACGGAAAAGCTGGCGCAGGGAAGCGTAAGAGAAGAGCAGCTGTCGGCAGGAAGCGTAACGACGGAAAAGCTGGCGCAGGGAAGCGTAAGAGAAGAGCAGCTATCAGCAGGAAGCGTAACGACGGAAAAGCTGGCGCAGGGAAGCGTAAGAGAAGAGCAGTTGTCAGCAGGAAGCGTAACGACGGAAAAACTGGTGCTTGGTAG
Source organism: Paenibacillus sp. 01T443 (assembly GCF_056398325.1). Classification (NCBI taxonomy): domain Bacteria; kingdom Bacillati; phylum Bacillota; class Bacilli; order Caryophanales; family Paenibacillaceae; genus Paenibacillus; species Paenibacillus sp. 01T443. The sequence continues at coordinate 194,083 of NZ_JBFTPE010000011.1, read as the reverse complement.
CGTAGGGGAAGAGCAGCTGTCGGCAGGAAGCGTAACGACGGAAAAGCTGGCGATAGGAAGTGTAAGAGAAGAGCAGCTGTCGGCAGGAAGCGTAACGACAGAAAAGCTGGCGCTTGGTAGCGTAGGAGAAGAGCAGCTGTCGGCAGGAAGTGTAACAACAGAAAAGCTGGCGATAGGAAGCGTAAGAGAAGAGCAGCTGTCGGCAGGAATCGTAACGACGGAAAAGCTGGCGATAGGAAGCGTAAGAGAAGAGCAGCTGTCGGCAGGAAGTGTAACGACGGTAAAGCTGGCGCTTGGAAGCGTAAGAGAAGAGCAGCTGTGGGCAGGAAGCGTAACGACAGAAAAGCTGGCGCTTGGTAGCGTAGGAGAAGAGCAGCTGTCGGCAGGAAGTGTAACGACAGAAAAGCTGGCGCTTGGAAGCGTAGGGGAAGAGCAGCTGTCGGCAGGAAGCGTAACGACGGAAAAGCTGGCGCTTGGAAGCGTAGGGGAAGAGCAGCTTTCTGATGGCAGCGTAACGATGGAAAAGCTGGCGCTTGGGAGCGTAGGGACAGAGCAATTGTCCATGGGCAGCGTGACTGCATCGAAGCTGGAACATGGAAGTGTAGGAACGGAGCATCTGTATGAAGGCAGCGTAACGAAGGAAAAGCTGGCGCTCGGAAGCGTAGGAACAGAGCAACTGACGGATGGCAGCGTAACGAAGGAAAAGCTGGCGCTCGGAAGCGTAGGAACTGAACAACTGACGGATGGCAGTGTAACGACGGTGAAGTTAGCGTTTGGAAGTGTAAATTCGGAGCAGTTGTCAGACGGCAGCGTAACGACGGAGAAGCTGGCGCATGGAAGCGTAGGTTCTGAGCAGCTGACGGATGGCAGCGTAACGACGATGAAGTTAGCGTTTGGAAGTGTAAGTTCTGAGCAGTTGTCAGACGGCAGCGTAACGAAGGAAAAGCTGGCGCTCGGAAGCGTAGGAACGGAACAGCTGACAGATGGCAGTGTAACGAAGGAGAAGCTGGCGTTTGGAAGCGTAGGAACAGAGCAACTGACGGATGGCAGCGTAACGTCGAAGAAGTTAGCGCTTGGAAGTGTAAGTTCTGAGCAGTTGTCAGACGGCAGCGTAACGACGAAGAAGCTGGAGCTTGGAAGCGTAGGAACGGAACAGCTGACAGATGGCAGCGTAACGACGGAGAAGCTGGAGCTTGGAAGCGTAGGAACGGAACAGCTGACAGATGGCAGCGTAACGACGGAGAAGCTGGAGCTTGGAAGCGTAGGAACAGAACAGCTGACAGATGGCAGCGTAACGACGGAGAAGCTGGCGTATGGAAGCGTAGGAACAGAGCAACTGACGGATGGCAGTGTAACGACGACGAAGTTAGCGCATGGAAGTGTGGGACACGAGCAGCTAGCTGCGGGCAGTGTGACAGCAGATAAGCTCGCACCAGGCCTGCTGCAAGAGTATATTTTTGACCAAGGATCAATTCTGCCATTGCAGCAAACGCCGATTGAGCTATCTAGATTAAGTTTTTCTCCGGTTATATCGACTTCAAGGAGCGGAGTCGCTAAGCAACAGTTCGGATTGTCGCCCTTTAGCTTCACTTCTCAAGAAGAGCAGATTCAAGTCGTTATTTCGTTCGAAGAGCCTTTCACGGACGATCGTTACGTACTGACAGCGACGATTGATAATCCCGCTTGTTATGCAGTCATACTATCCAAAACGGCCGAACAAGCAACAATTACCGTAATTCGTACGCGCATCAGTCATGATCCCAGTGGAGACATTAACTGGATTGCAATCGGCAGAGCATAGAAACAAAAAGAGGATTTTGTGCGCATAATGTGTCAGAATCCTCTTTTTTAATGAGCAGTTTTTCGGGAAAAACTCTTGTTTATCAATCGTAATCTTTTCTATCATTGCCTCTACCATCAGTTTCTAGCCTCTTTATACCTTTTTCTAGTGACATTGCACAGTGAATAAATTAGGGGAAAATGGTAGTATATCGTTCGAAAACCTCCCGCTGTAATTTAACAAAAGTTCAGTGAATTACATATCAAAATAGCTTCAATCCGTTCCAAAGTGCTTATTCACAACACAATAGTTCCATCGATTCATGATCTGAATTCAATATAATCCGTGTCTATTATTTAGTTTATATCAAATAGTCCCATCCTCTCAGAAGGTCGTGATTATTTTGACGCTTACTTGACCATCGCTAGAATGATGGATCAACACGTCTATTTGTCGATCCAAAGCTTCCAAGAAAATGAGAGATAACAGGCTTTTTGTAAAACAACTTAGTTTCTATCCTGTTCATGTTTCGTAAGCAATGACAAAATGGGCTTTTATTAATGGATATTTATCTATACCGACTATTGTCCCTCCTCATATAACTACTAAGGGAGGATGTTTCATGTATGAGCAGAACCAAACTGTAATGATCAGGGAAAATTAGTTTCAAGTGACTCTGTAGACCCGATAATTGATAATATGGGCTTTAATCCGTAAGGACTATTAAACGTACTAGGAAGCACGCCTTGCAGGTGAGAATCCATGTCGGGGATGAAGCAGACCGATTGCAGGCATGAGTTCTCCAATTTGGGTCGTGGTTGAAATAAAAACCCTCCCACAAAAGGAAGGTATGTTGGACGCAACAAGGAATCCCTTTTCCATTTGCCTCGGCACAAGCCGAGAGGCTATTGACAAATCTGGAGGAAGAAGGAGAAAAAAATGGAAAAAAGCAGAAAAGGGAATAGCCCGRGAGGGCGGAAGCCGCTTTTTTATGTTGAAAATCCGAATACTTCCGAGTTAAAGATGCTGGATGATTTGAACAAACGGAAACCAAGTGTGAAAAGTATGGCAGACAAACGAGCGATAAAAGCAGAGCATCCGGATTTGCTTGAATTTGAAGATCTTGAGGATCTTGAGGATCTTGAGGATCTTGAGGACCCTCAGAAAATGGTTCAAGATGTAATAGAGCCTACCTTGAAAGAGAAGCTGGAAAGAGTTGAGAAAAAGAAAAGCCTAGATGCGCCAATTCCATTTATTTATACGGACGATTTGGCAGACTTAGCGGTTACCACAGACAAAATTGCTCCTAGTGCGATCGACAGCAGTAAGCTCAGAGCAGGAAGCGTTCAATCGGGCGCCATTGCCGATTATGCAGTTGAGAACATTCATATTGCGGATGGCGCCATTTACTCTTCTAAAATTGCGAATCATACGATTACCGGGGACCATTTGACGAATAACGCGATATCCGGAGATAAAATTTTGGACCTCTCTATCAATGGAAGCAAGCTGCAGAATGGAAGCATTACTTCGGAGAAGCTCGCTGACCGCACGATTAGCGCGCACAAAATAGCTTTGGGCTCAATTGACTCCAAACATTTGAAGCCATTTGCGATTACAACGGAGCTGTTGGCCGAACAGTCGATTACATCAGAAAAAATAAAAATCGGAGAGATACGCCCAGAAAACTTAGCTAATGATGCCATTAACAATTCGAAGCTCGCAGACGGCGCGGTTACGGAGTCGAAGCTGCGCGATGGAGCCGTTACAGGCGATAAGATTGCTAAGGAAGCATTAGATTCCGTTCATTTGAAGCCGGGCTTACTGCTAGCCGAGCATGTTGCGCCAGGTATCATTCAGGGAAAGCATATGACCTTAGGCGAAATCAAGGCCGAGCACTTGGCAGAAGGGGCAGTAGGAACAAGGGAGCTGAAAGCAGGCGCAGTCGAATCAGAAAAATTAGCAAACAACTCGGTTTCTTCATCCCACCTGCAGGAAGAGTCAGTTCAAAGCGCACATCTCGGAAAAGGGCAAATCAACAGCGATCATCTCGTTAATCAATCAGTAACGTCGGCGAAGTTATCCGATCACTCGGTATCAACGAAGCACCTGTCGAAGAATGCAATTGAGAGCAATCATTTGCAAGACAGAATTATTAATAAAGATAAGCTTGCGCCGCATGCGGTTCTTGAGGAGCATATTAGTTATGGGGCAATAGGGATGGCGCAGTTAGCCAATGAGTCAGTCACAAGCAGTAAGCTGGCGGGTGGTTCTGTGCTTGGTACCCACCTGAGCGAGAGTAGCATACGCGGCGCTCATTTGGTGGATAATTCCGTTACTTCGGAGAAGCTGTCGGAGGGCAGCGTAGGTGAAAAACAGCTGCAGAATGGTGTTGTTGGGGCTGCGGCACTGAAGCCAGAAGCTGTAGGGACGGAGCATTTAGCTGCTGGCGCGATTACATCCGACAAAATCGCTGAGCTGTCAATACGTGAGAATCAGCTGCAGGACGGTGCAGTAACTGGAGCGAAGCTTGTTCACGGTGCGGTAATTGGCGAGCATGTTCAACCGGATTCGTTAGCGGGCAAGCACTTGAAGGCAGAAACAATTGAAGGGCATCACATTCGTAAGGGGAATATTACGCTAGCGCATCTCTCAGGTGAAGTACTTGCGTTATTCGGCGTAGTTTTCAGCGGGGAGCGCAGCAAGGAACAAGCTCTCGCTCAGAAGAGTAAACGAAAAGCAGTTGTCGCCAGCAAACGTAACGAGGGAGCTGGCGCTCAGAAGCGTAGGAGTAAGGCATCTGCTGACAGGCAGCGAAAAAAGGGAAGATCTGGTGCTCGGAAGTAACGGTTCTATAGACGCAGCAGTTATGATCCCAAAGAAGATATTAACTGGTTTGCAATCGGCATGGCACAGAAACAAGACGAGGATTTTGTGCGCGAAAAGCGTCAAAATCCTCTTTTTTCATGGAGCAGTTGGACATTGAACCTATGGTTTAATTTCGAGATCTACACGAATGCCCTTACGGTTAAGAAAACCCAACATACAATATAATGTTAAACTGTTCGATCATTTGACAGAAATGGAGTGATCGCCGATGAGACGAATTAAAAAGATAGCCAACCGTCTTAAAAGAAAAAGTGAATTGAAAAAATATGCGAACAAACGATTAGCAGATTCCAACCGAGGTTTGGAAGAAGGCTATCAGCAAGGATTAGAAGCAGGTTTTAAAAGTTTTGATTCGTACTTTGATGGAACAAGTATTGTTGTTACGAGCCATAACGCAGCAGAAAGAGTTAAGCGTTGTATCGAAAGTATCATCAATTATACAACCTTGAGCTACGAAATAATCGTTGTCGACAACAACTCATCCGATGGAATTGAGCACTATTTGAAGCAACTGGACGGAATGGTGAGATATCATATTTTATCGCATAATCATGGTTTTGCAGGAGCACTGAACAGGGGCTTAATGATGGCCAAAGGAACGTCGATTTTACTGTTAAGCAACAATGTTGTCTGTACAGACAATTGGCTTCATAATATGCTTATTTGCTTACAAAGTAATCCTAGCATTGGCCTTGTAGGAGCGGTATCGAATGGTATGAAAGGCGACCAACGGATTGACCATGGTTACAGCAGTTTGGAAAACATGCAGGAATTTGCGACATTGAACAATATAAGTGATCCTTCTAGATGGAGCACTTCAGAGAGATTGTCCTTCCAATGCTTGTTGTTTAGCCGCGATCTGCTAGAGAAGGTCGGGTTTTTGGATGAAGGTTGCATAGAAAGACCATACGTTGAGGAAGATTATTGTATCAGAGTAAGGAATCTAGGACTTACATTGGTTTATGCAGGTGATGCTTTCGTTCATCTGACTTCTGACGATGAGAAGATACCGGGCAATGAAGAAGTTGAAAAGAAAAAAGGTTTGCTCTATTTCACTGATAAATGGAATAAACCGAATGAAGTTTTGAATTCCTTGGCACATAACAGTGGGATAAACCGTACAGACGCCCGGCAATCAGCAGAGTGGCATGAACGGAGGCTTGGCGAAACTGCATTTTACCCGCAAGCGATTGCAGTGAAAGGATTAACTGAAACTATTTTCTGGATTGAGGATGGTGTCCGAAGAGCCATTGAAGGGATATGGGATGGACCTGTCATTCAGTTGTCTCAAATTGATTTAAGGCGATGGACATTCGGGCCAGCCTTGATTGAAGACGAAGTTCAGCATAAATTGGATCTTGTCCAAGGTCGCGGGCAGCATACCGAACTGCATGGTTCTATCTGCGTTAAAGCGGATGGCGGTATGTATTATATGGAAAAAGGCATGAAACGAGCAATCGTTAGTCCATTAGCTGCTGAAGCATGGTACATGAATAGTCGCTCGCAGATTAGCTTATTAGAATCAGAGCTTCTAGATGTTCCCGATGGATTGCCTATAATTGGACCGATCAAGCTTCGGCAAGCCTTGTAATTTCCTTATCGTTAGGAGGCAAAATCAATGGCAATAAGTAAGAAAAAGTCTCTTCAGCGCAGAAAGCCGGCACAAAGAAAGCGCCTTTCTCAAAAGAATAATGAACGCGTACAAATTGGTCAGGTTTTTAACAATAGTTATAATACAGGGTTTGCAAAAGGCTTTGAGGAAGGACATCAATTGGCTTATGAGCAGCAGCCGTAAGAGCCGGTATGGCAACAGCCTTATATCCATAATTGTTTCGCTAAAGTAAGTTGAAACGAAAGGATATAGGGCTGTTTGGTATGCCTACAGCGACCAGCGAATAATGATTCCAGATTGCGTTAAGCCGCCGCCAAATCCGTAAAGCAGCATGATCTGATCATGTTTTATTGTACCTGCTTTGACCGCTTCGTCTATGGCGAGCGGTATCGATGCAGCGGAAGTGTTACCGAAGAGTTTGATGCTGGACAACGTTTGGTCAAGCGAGAATCCCGTTCTTTCGCAAAGGGCTTCAATAATACGCATATTCGCGCTATGCGGAATGAACCAATTAATATCCGCTGCCGAGAGCCTGCTTCTTTCCATTAGCTGTTTTACCCCTTCTGCTACATGGCTGACTGCCCAACGGTACACTTCCCGGCCATTTTGCACGATCATTCCGTTCGTATGAATAGCATGATCTCCGATGGCAGAAGCTAAGCTGCTGCGATATAGCTGATGTCCGCGGGAGCCATCTGTTTTTGAATACATAGACAACACATTGCCGCGGTCGTCATCCGAAGATTCCATTAGGAATGCCCCGGCTCCGTCTCCAAATAATATACATGTAGTACGGTCAGAATAATCGGTAATTTTGGATAATGTCTCGGCTCCAACCACCAGTATCTTGCGATATGCACCGGAAACCAATAAACCGTTAGCAAGTTGTATGGCAGCCGTAAATCCGGCGCATGCGGCTTGTAAGTCAACTGCTCCGCAGTTTTCTATGCCCAAATGAGATTGAACCTGCGAAGCTACACTTGGAAACACGGCATCGGGAGTAGAGGTGGCAACGATAATATAATCGATATCGGTTACGGTAATATTGTAGCGTTCAATCATGTTATGGACAGCTTCGAAACAAAGGTGGCTCGTGAATTGATGCTCAGCCGCTATATGACGTTCCTTAATGCCGGTTCGCTGCACGATCCATTCATCATTCGTATCAACCAGCTTCTCTAAGTCGGCATTCGTTAAAATCCGTTCTGGTACATATGAGCCAATAGCGGTAATTACGGCATTCGAGCGAATATCGGATCGATTTATATCGTTCATCCTCAGTGCCTCCCAATTTTTTAGTATCAAGTACTAGTACCTGATGCTAATTTACTTCATTGATCCGCTCTTGTCAATGTCATGAATAGTTCAAAAGGGATTGGCGAACGCTAAGATGGGGCCTGAAGCCTGATCAAACCGAAATGGAGGATGGCTAAATGCACAAAAAAATGATTGCTTTATCCGCTGGCGTGCTGCTTAGTACAATGCTCGTGGGCTGTTCGGAAAACCAAGGGGATCTGGGTAATAAAAATATTCGTTCAAACAGCATAAGGTATGATGCTAACGGTAATTTACTGAAGGATAAGCGCTTTGCCGATGATCAGATGAATGAGATGAACCGAGTAAACGGCCGTAGGTTGAACAGCAATAACGTTATCGGGTCGCATAAAAATTATCGGATGGAAATGAGCGAGAAAATTGCCGAGCAAATTACGGAAATGGATGCGGTTAAATTGTCGTACGTCTTGCTCACCGACCATAATGCCTATGTCGCCGTATCTCTTGATGAGAATGAGCCTGCAGGTGACTCGAAATTGATGAGCCGTACAAATACCGGTTACATGGGCAAAGAAGGCGCCCGTATGAGCAGGCGAATGAGCAGCTTATCAACGGGGCAGGATATGCTCACCGAACAAATAAAAGATGATATCGCAAATGAGGTCAAACGTTTAAGACCAAGCGTGGAGCATGTGTACGTATCTGCCAATCCTGATTTTGTTGGAAGAATGAACGCGTATATGAACGATGTGAAGCTTGGACATCCGATTCAGGGCTTTATTGCGGAATTTAATTCTATGGCCGAGCGAATATTCCCAGCGAAATCGGGCGACAAGAATATCGAAAATTATAGTATAAAAAACAAACGCATGATTTACGACTGATAAAATCATATCATAGAATAGATGGAAACCGGTTTACTGAGCAGTCGCTCTCAGAACCGGTTTTTTTGTACAAAAGAGCGGATAAGGATGAGAGATTAAAGCGAATTAAAATAGGCTTTGATAGGGGTTTCCTATGAAATTAGGCAATCATAGGATATGGTATACCTTTAATTAGATTGGGAGGAGCAGCATGATAATTGGAACGGTTACAAGCGCAGGCTATTTACCGAGAGCAATGATCATGGCAATATCGGTTAAAAAACATATGCCAGGAAGCAAAGTTGTTGTTGGTATCATAGAAGATAAGATTCCGGAACCGGCGCTCCGTTTTCCTTATTTTGATGAAGTTATTCTAATGAAAGATATCTTTCGGAGCTCCAATACCCATAAGTTTTTTTTTCAATATACGACGCAAGAAGCGATCCGTTCATGCAAGGCGCAAGTGATGAGGTATATTTATTATAAATATGCAGCTGAGAAAATGATGGTCTATGTGGACGCGGATATGAAGTTATTAAGCCCTTTAGATGAGCTCCCAGTCGTTCTGGAGAAGCATCCTATAGTGCTTACGGGACATTTCATTTATCCGGAAACATTGGATCCCGATCATTTGGAAGAAGTACGTAAAGCAGGCATACACCATTCGGGCTTTGTTGCGTTAAATAGGCATCCCGCGGCAGAAAAATATTTGCTCTGGTGGTCAAAGCTCTGCAATCATCATGGCTATTACGATCATGAGAAAAATCGCTTTGCCGATCAAGATTGGCTGGATATATCCCAACACTTTTTTGACGACGTATATTCACTTCGGCATGCCGGCTATACGATATCATCTTTGAACTTATTAGAGAGATGGAATATAGACAGGGTCAGCGAGGATATACACGTCATTAACGGTCAACCTTTGCGCTGCATTCAATTTTCTCCCCAGTTTCTGCAAGCCTCTTCGTGGATCGATCCTCACAAAGGACAAATTTATAGTGATCTCTATCACCAATATATGAACGAAATGAAAGAGCTGGAACAAAGCAATCGACGTATATCACAGTGGAGCTACGGCTTCTTCTCGAGCGGGGAACCGATAAATGATGAGACGAAAAGGATTTTTCTCAAAAATTATTATGAAAACCCGGAAATTGTAAACCCTTTTTTATTATCCAATGCCTATTTCAATATGGAGCCAAAGCGTAAAATCATCGACATGATACCCATTCGCGCACGATCTGAGAAGATAATGCCAAAGCAGCGCCGGGTGATTCAAGCCGGAAAAACAAAAGCAAGACGAAAAAAGATCAACGCCAGCCGTAAAAGGATCAGCTCTAGCCGTAAAAAGCGAATTCGGCGACACGGTTAATGGAAGATTTAAACCCATACAAATGATGGCATCTACCCTCGTGTAGATGCCTATTTAATTTTCGTTAGCTAAGAGCTTTATAAGGCTGAAAGCTTTATCTATATAATTCCACGCATTCTCTATTTAATAGTAGTAGAACGTCCAAACCGCTTCATGAGTCATCTCATATACTACTCTTAGCTTAGTAACAAACTAGAAAGAAGGCGAGAAAATAGGATATGAGTGATGACCTTAAACCAAAAACCAATACAGAGCAGAGAACGGTGGCCATCATAGGCCAGGGCTATGTCGGCCTTCCGTTAGCGCTTCTCTTTGTGAAAAAGGGATTTCATGTGCTCGGAATCGATTTGGATCGTAGAAAAATTGAAATGCTGCGTAAAGGAAAGAGCTATATTACTGAAATTCCGGACAGCGATATTCAGGAAGCCATATCCTCTGCCAGGTTCACTCCAACCGATCAATTCAGCTTTATGGAGGCAGCCGAAGCAATCGTTATCTGTGTTCCCACGCCGCTAACCTCGTATGGAACGCCGGATTTGAGTTATTTGACGCAAGCAGCAGCGGAAATTGGCGGAAGATTACAGAAAGGTCAGCTGGTCATTTTAGAGAGCTCCACCTATCCGGGAACGACCAGAGAAGTGCTGCTGCCTGTCTTGAATAAAACGGGATTTCAGGTAGGTTCAGATTTCTTTGTGGCCTATTCACCGGAGCGAGTGGATCCCGGCAATGAGGAGTTTCCGGTTGAAAACATTCCGAAAGTAGTTAGCGGAATCACGCCTAGCTGCTTGGGCAGAGTAGAAGAGTTATACAGTCAGCTATTTATCAAAGTCCATCCCATTTCATCAACAGACGCAGCTGAAATGACGAAACTATTGGAAAACTCATATAGACTGATCAACATATCGTTCATCAATGAATTGGCAATGATTTGCGATGTTCTCAACTTGAATTTATGGGAGATTATCGAAGCAGCAAGCAGTAAGCCATTCGGCTTTAAAGCCTTTTATCCGGGTCCAGGGATCGGGGGACACTGTATACCAGTGGATCCTTCTTATTTGTTATGGAAGATTAAACAATATGGCATTAGTTCTGATTTTATTCAAATTTCAAATGCGGTCAATCATATGATGCCTTTGTATATCACGCGGCAGCTTAAACAACATCTGGAACAGAAGTCGCTGACGGGCTCACGCATATTAGTTTATGGGGCTGCCTATAAACGGGATATCGCCGATTACCGCGAATCCGCTTCGCTGGAGCTTATGCATATGCTTCAGATTGAAGGGGCAGATGTGTTCTATCATGACCCGTTCATTCCTTCACTGCAGCTTGGCGATAACAAATTCGTCAGCTTAGAACTGACCGAAGAAGCGCTTAGTAAAATGGATTGCGTCGTCATCGCTACCGATCATTCCTCCATGCCTCTAGCGTTCATACTGGAACACGCGCCACTTGTATATGACACGCGGAATGTGACCAAAGGTGTAACAGGCAAAGGCAAAATCGTGAGGCTGGGAGGAGGAGATTCTTGAGTCAATTCTCGAAGAATTCTTCTACTTGGGAAGTTGAAAGGACTAACGAAGTACAGACAAAATATGGTGGTTTTATCCTTAATTGATAACATCCTGCCCCTAACAAGCTGTGTTTGTTCTGTGTTTCTGATTAAGGGCGGGTGTACTTCTCTCTTTTCCACTTGTAAATTATGCATCTATGATCCTGTTGAAAGTGTTCCAGTCTATTACTCTATCTACGATAGTATATGCGAAATTGGACACTTTCCTATTGAATAGCAAGCATACCACATCACTTTATCTAGCGCTGTGGATTACATCTATTTTGCTGATCGCGGGAACAAGAACTTTGAACGAAAAGACTTATGTTGCTGGAATCATTGGCGAGAAAGGTGATATCGTCGTTCATAATATCGAAAATAGTGAAGAATCTAAGTTTAGGAGAGATTAGTAAAGGCAACCCATCAAACAGTTTATTCCGTTTGATGGATTGCCTCTATAGGTATTTAATGTGCTAAACCTATCATTTAGCCTTTATCAATTGATCCATGATGTACGCAAGTGCACCCGCTTGATTTTTTCTATCGTATTTTTGAATTGATTTGGTGTTCGGAGTAATGAGATTGGTACCTTTTTTCCAAGATTGAATAATTTTATCAATAGTAGGGATCGCTGAAGCTGGCGATCGAGAATCTATGACGAACCCCGTTCGGGTTTCCCTAATTATATTCGCGGCGACGCCTTGTGGTGGAACGATCGCTATAATAGGCTTCCCCAAATTAATTAACTCGAAGATTTTGCTTGTTACGATTTGATTTCCTTCCCTCGGATCGATAAAGAGCAAAAGTATGTCGCACGAAGCCGCTAGCGATAGGGCAGAACGATGGTTTACAAATCCGGTTCTGCTTATGATTCTGTTGACATTCTGATAGGGTAGATTCGGAATATCACCACCAATTAAAAGTACTTTAATTTGGCTGCTCGATATTATTTGGTTTTGGATAGCAGTATTCAGTGATTTGAAGAACTGATTAGCCGTTGCTAGCCGTAAACCATAAATGGATCCCATGTATCCTAATGTAAACTTCTTTTTTTGGGGTGTATTCTTTATATGCTCAAAATCCGAAGGGTCAAATCCGTTAGGAATTGTATGGAATTTGCTTCGTTGCTGACCACCGGAAAGCCTATTCAACGTGCCTACGATTTCATCCGTTACAGAGATAACGGCATCGGCTTCCTTTAATACTTGCTTTTCAAACTGTTTAGTGGACACATTCTGATAGTTCCAATCTAAATTTTGAAAATAAGGATTTGTTGTCCATTCATCTCTTAAATCAACGACTAATGGTTTTCCTGTTAGACGTTTCAATGCGACTCCGCTAACCAGCGATAAAAAAGGTGCTGCAACACTATAGATGACATCGATGTTCTGTTCTTCGATAACTTTAATTCCCTCTTTTAATGTAATCGGGAACCAACCCTCTATAAAATCAGATAAACTAATAAAGGCGGGAGGACATTTTTTACAGGTGTCTAATCTAATGATTTGGCATTGCTTTGGTATTTCCTCTAACAAGGTGATATCTATAGGATAGTTTGTTTTTTTGGGGGTAAGTACTATAGGTGTCCAGTCAAATTTCGGAAGATATTTTACGAACTTAAGTGCTCGTTGGCTCATTGCAATCGGCGGAAAGTGATAACTGATAAATAAAACCTTTTTCATTCATGCAGCTCCCTTATCATTAGGCATATAACTCTTTGTATAGGGTAATCAGCTGTCGGGCTATTTTTTCAGGCGAATGATGTTTGATAGCATATTGACGTCCTTTTACCCCCAACTCATATCGAAGTTCAGGGTCGGAGATCAGTTTATAAAGAACTTTTTCGATTGTATTGGGATTTGCTGATACGATAGGCAATCCTTTTGGATATTTATTCCATAAATCATCCCGAATATAGGTCACTACAGGTTTACCCAGTAGCATGCTTTCGATCGACAATGTTGCATATATGCCCAGCTGGAGCTGGTCGATCACGATATCTGCTTTTTTTAAGTGTTCAATCGTTTCAGCATTTGACGTATTCTCCACTTGGATAAATTCGAAATCGGCATATGCTTTAAGTCGTTGCACTGCTTTAACGACGTTGTCCGTTCCTTTGATATAACGGCTGCTAGGAGCATGAACGATCAGCGGCTTTTTTACTGTCAGGGAGGGATAATGAGGTGAAAGATTGCTGTAGTCTACTGCAATACGAACGAGATAGACTTTATTAAAAAAACCTTTCAAATGTTCAAATAATTCATAATCAGAAACGATCACTGCGTCGACGTAACGGGAAATAACGTTTAATCTGTTAAGAATTTCCGTTTCCGTTGTAAGTTTCCCCGGCTTGATCCTCGTGAATATGTTGTTTCTTTCGGCAATCGACTTTCTCCTTAATTCAGATCCCCAGTAGGTCATAACCATCTTCTTATTTAAGAGGCTAAGGTACGGTAAGTCCGTGTAGTTGTATTTAGTAAATGTTTCGCCTGCATGAAAATGAAAAATATTGTACTTTTTGGCGGATTCTGCGGCGAAACTCATCATGGAGTATCCTTGATTTGGCACAGGGAGCTTACTAATTGGAGATGGTAAACCATTAGGGTATTTGTATGTTGAAATTATATACGAGCAAAAAGATGCAGGAACGCCAAGCCTTCGAAGTGTATTGGCTTGGATACTCATCTGACCGGCTGGATTCGTAGGCAGATGTAAAACAGGTCCTATGCCAACTGCATCTAGCTCTATATCCTTGGCAGGCTTCGGTTCAATTAATTTACTGTGTAAATTCGTATTTCGCATAGTAAAACGAAGAGGTACTAACTGTATAGGATTTGCTTTTTGTGTATTCCTTTTTTTTACTGCTGCTTTTCTTTTTTTTGTTTTAGGAATTCGTTTTCGTATGGTTCTACGGTTCCTCTTCACTCCTCTAGTTATTTTTTTTCTCTTTACATTTCTTCTTTTGGATGTTCTTTTTTTTTTGACTACATGTTTACGGAAAGTTTTTTTTCGTATGGATCTACGGTTCCTCTTCACTCCTGTAGTTATTTTTTTTCTCTTTGCATTTCTTCTTTTGGATGTTCTTTTTTTTACGGGTATTTTTCGTTTCATTTTCATCCATTTACCACGTCCCGATGTTTAGTAATCACATTTTGTAGTCTATTCATAAGCAGGTACAAGGAAACGGCTATCGTCCAATGCAAGTGAGGACCATTACTATGAGCTTTCGAAATTCAGGATAATCTATATGGACTTGGATATGAAAGTAATGTTATCTAATTCCTTCGTTGAGTCGGACAAAGCACATGGTAAGGATGATTTGATTTCTATCCCCCGTAAGCCTCTTCATTCAAAAGGAAAGCCAAACAACAAAAATTGGATTAAACGGAGGAGAGTTCCTCACAAAAACGTTATATTTCTCGGAAAAAGCGCACACGTTAATTCTTATGAAATTTTGATATTTCGCTATCGAAATAATGCAATTAATATCGCAAAGGTGCATTTTCGTTCTTATTCACTCAATAATAAGTCGGATCAATCTCGCACTTACGGAGACTCGATTCGCCTTCGACCAGCGACTTCAGGCTCGGTGGCCGATGAATTCGCTCCTTCTACTGTTCATACGGTTTCCACAGCAGCGCCTCTTAAAAACAGAATGCCTACAAAGTTGTTCGCTCTATATTTATACGCTTTCTAGACTTGATTTTAGTAATACGTCCAATCCGCTTTATGAGTCAACTCATATACTAATTTTAGCTTGGTAACAAACTAGAAAGAAGGCGGGATAATAGGATATGAGTGATGACTTAATACCAAAAAACAATATTGATCAGCGAACGGTTGTAATAATAGGCCAAGGTGGAGGAGATGCTTCTTGAATCCATTCTCTAAGCCTATTGAAGAAAAGCATCATCAAACTGAAGACATCGAGAAGGTAGTTGATTCAAGTGAAGAAGAACATCAGGAGCAAGAGACAAACGACACCTCGATTCTAATCCCCTCAGAAACTGCAAATGAGAATACGGATGATATTCTCCAGGTGCTGCCAATGCTCCTGGAGCCTCCGATCGAACCGGTGCTACCGATACGCCCGTTGATTAACAAAAGTGTGATCGTAGAAATTCATTTTAATTCTTACGGTTTCAAAAAAGAAAGATTCACAAAAAAATGGATCGATTATAGGATAAAGATTTTCATGATGTATACGTGCAGAAGTTTGATGAAACAAACTAACAAAAACTTTAAAGCTTTTATTTATTATGCGGATCAGTCTAATTCTTTGATTCAACGAGCGCTGCGTAGATATAAGAAGCTTCCCTCCAATATACAATTTGTTCGAATCTCAGACAGAAATAAGCGAGTGCTGGACTGCTTAGAAGGATTTAAGCATGTATATTTTGTACGTGTCGATTCCGACGACATGTACCGTAAAAATTTCATTGCACAGCTCCACGCTTTTAAGCCGAAACCGTCAACAAAAGCTTTAATCAATCAAAGAGGCTTCTGGTATGATTCCAATCGCAAGAGATTGGCAGCCGTCGTTCGCAAATCTCCGCCGTTTTATACACTTATTTTTAAGACGGAAGATTTTAAAAAAGGAATGCGGTACCCGCTTAAGGGGCATGGAAGTGTGATTCGGCTCAGTCATGAAAAGTTAAAGCCGCGTAACTATATGGTGGTTATTCATGGAAAGAATACTTCAACCAGGTACAGAATTCAAAAAAAGACAGATTATAGGGTTAAGCGAAAACGAATCAGAAAAATTTTGAAATTGTACAGATAAATTCTAATTTGAAGTAAGAACAGAGGTGGATTTATTGAAGATTGTTACGGTTATTGGGGCACGACCGCAATTCATCAAAGCTTCAATGATCAGTAGAATTCTGAAGGGCTGTGTAGAAGAAATCATCGTTCATACCGGACAGCATTATGATGACGAAATGTCAGCCATCTTTTTCAAGCAGCTGGATCTTCCGACACCTAAGTATCATTTGGGTATTGGCTCGGACACTCACGGCAAACAAACAGGCCGTATGATTGAAGCGATTGAAACTGTTTTGAACGTTGAACAGCCTCAATTGCTATTAGTCTATGGAGATACAAATTCTACATTAGCTGCAAGTTTAGCCGCATCCAAGTTAGGTATTCCGATCGCGCACGTTGAGTCGGGGCTGAGAAGCTTTAACAAGAAAATGCCAGAAGAAATTAATCGGGTAGTTACCGATCATTTATCTACATTGCTTTTTTGCCCGACTGAGGTAGCTGTGAGAAATCTCCAACGTGAAGGCATTCAACAACAAGTTCATTTGGTAGGCGATGTCATGTATGACTCTGTACTGCAATATAAAGAGTTAGCCATGCAGCACTCCGACATTTTGGAAAAGTTACAGCTATCCCCTTCCAGCTACTATCTCTCTACCATTCACAGAGCGGAAAATACCGATAATCCCGCTCTGTTGTCTCATCTTCTAGACAGCCTAAGGCAGTTGGACCATAAGGTTGTTTTTCCGCTGCATCCAAGAACGGAGAAGCTGATCAGGCAATGGCATTTAGAAGAGTACTTGAGTGCTTCCAACTTAATTATCGTAAAGCCGCTCTCTTATCTAGATATGCTTAATTTGGAATATAATGCAAAATTAATTTTAACCGATTCAGGCGGCGTTCAGAAAGAAGCTTATATGCTGCAAGTCCCTTGCATTACACTTCGCAACGAGACGGAGTGGGTGGAAACAGTGGAGGCCGGTTGGAATCAGATTGCAGGTATTGATGGAACCCGTATTATCAAGTTAATATCCGAACTGCAGATCCCAACCGATTCTCCGCCAATATTTGGGGATGGTAATTCATCTGGCAAGATATGTAAAATTCTAACTTCTATATAAAAGGGAGGAGTGAATGATGAATTATAGAATCAAGTTAATGCTTTTGGCAATTGCAGATAGCGCCTTATTGGCTTTGAGTTTGATATGCTCCATTTATTTAACCGGCGAAAGAACTCCTCAGTTTGATTGGTCCTCGATAAACTTGATGTCCGGCATTATCTTTATTGTTTCCAGTAATATCATCCTTGCCGTTAATAGATCGTATAAGGCTTTAAGGCGATACACAGGCATTCGGGAACTGTTCAAAGTATTTCAATCGATCCTTTTATCGACGATATTGTATGCGGTAGTCGATCAACTTTTTATGGAAACTCCTCGTCAGCTCCCTGAATATTTTATTCTGGGCACAATCGCTATTTTGCTTCTTTGTTCATTTAGAGTTGGATCAATAGTTAATAAATATAAGAATAAGACACTATCAAAATTAAATAGAAAAGCGTTAATAATAGGAGCGGGTGAAGCAGGAACCATCGTCTCCAAACAACTTATTTTATCTGATAGGAAGGAATTGAATCCTATCGGTTTCATTGATGATGACCAAAGGAAGCTGTATTTTGAATTAAATGGATTGCCCGTTCTGGGAGACAGAACCAAAATAGCTCGAATTGTGGCTGAGTATGGGATTACAGACATCATTGTCGCGATTCCCTCTGCCTCAAAGAAGACAATAAAAGAAATCGTAGAAATCTGTAAGACAACGTCGGCGAGTATTAGGATATTACCTCGTATGTATGATGTGATCCTTGGCCGGGTTTCTACAGATGATATACGCGAAATTGATGTAAAAGATTTGCTTGGAAGAGACTTGGTAATCACTTCTACGGCCGACATGGAGCATTATTTAAAGGACAGGATTATTCTAATAACTGGAGCAGGCGGTTCAATAGGCGGTGAGCTTGTCTACCAAACTGCACAGTTTAACCCGCGCCGCTTGATTATGTTTGGACATGGCGAGAACAGCATCCATCAGATTGAAATGAAGATAAGAGAACATTTTCCTCATGTGGCAGTTGAAAGTGTTATTGCAGATATTCAAAATCTTGGTGATGTTGAACAAGTATTTCAACGGTATCGGCCCCATGTCGTCTTTCATGCAGCAGCGCATAAGCACGTACCGCTAATGGAACATAACCCTGGATCAGCTGTAAAGAACAATGTGTTCGGGACAATTAACATGGCTGAGAGCGCAATCAAGTTCGGAGTAGATCGTTTTGTATATATTTCGACTGATAAAGCTGTACAACCAATTAATGTGATGGGTCTGACTAAGCGGGTGGCTGAAATGATGATTCAATATTTTTCTTTAAAAGGTACAACAAAATTTTCAATCGTACGATTCGGCAATGTGTTGGAAAGCCGCGGAAGTGTCATTCCCATATTTAAGAAACAAATTGCGAAGGGAGGTCCGGTAACGGTTACTCATCCGGATATGGTCAGATATTTTATGACTATCCCCGAGGCTGTACATCTAGTTATGCAAGCCGGGGCATTATCCAGAGGGGGTGAAGTTTTTGTGTTAGATATGGGAGAGCCGGTCAAAATCGCAGATTTAGCGAAAGCTTTGATCCAGTTGGCCGGATATGAACCGGAGCGTGACATTAAGATTGTGTATACGGGCATACGGCCGGGAGAAAAACTTTCGGAATCACTATTTTACGATGAGGAACGGAGTTTGCCGAGCTCTCATCCGTATATTTTCATCACTAACCCGAAACCGATACAATGGGACCAGCTGCTTCAGGATGTAAAAAGCCTTGAAATGGTTACAAGCGAGCAAGATCACTCCCAGTTGAGGCAGTGTCTTGAAATCATCATAAGAAATGAAACCACTCTCCCGCCGGAGCGGGGCGAGGGGATTTGAGAGAGACAATAGAAGCATGTGTTCAAAGGGCCATTGAAAGCAAAAGAGCATCCGTTGTTTTCATAGGTTCGACGGCCAAGCATAATAATCCGACATTCCTTATTGGGCCAGTTCGGGAGTCAGAGCGATTTATAGGCTGTAGTTTTATTATTCGAGACAACCGTTTTGTGAAACAAATTTGCGAATTCGCGGACGGAAGAGTGGATTATGTTCTGGTGGATGCGGAGGACAAATCGGAAAATGCATTAAGTTTGGTAGAAGAAGCGCTTGTTTATGTTAAAAAAAGCAAAATTAAGACGTATAAAGGTAATGATATCACGGCTCTTGCATGCGACTTGCTGGTAAGCGAATTGAAAGGCAATTTGAAAGGAAAGAAAGTTTCTATTATCGGAGCTGGTAACCTTGGATTGAAAGTCGCCATGTCATTCGTTGAGAGGGGAGCCAACGTTTACATCAGCCGCAGGGATAAAAATACCGAATTTCTTGCCACAGCTATTAATATGATGAAAACTCGCTATGCTTCCGGGATGATTTATAGCGAGGATAACATCGCGTTGTCTGCACAAAATGCGGACGTACTCATTGGATTTACACAAGGGCACCCGGTCATTGATGGGAAGATGATAGCATCCTTGGCGGAGGATGCTCTTATTATTGATGGAGGCATCGGCACGATTACAGAGGAAGCAATCACTGCAGCTAGACATGCAAAACTGTCCATGATTCGTTTGGATGTCCGAATCGTCTTTTCTTACGTCATCGACAGTGTGCTTTTTACAGAGCAATTTTTGAGATTCACGGCAGGTAAATTCACTGAGGATGGAAAAACCTATGTCGCTGGAGGCATCATCGGGGGGGAGGGGGATATCGTAGTGGATAGTATCGGCACCCCTAGGACGATTATCGGTATTGCTGACGGAAAGGGGGGAATCAGACAGTATCAGCAAACGATTCATAAACAGAATAATGACGCGGACTAAGAGAGCATTGTAAATTGACGAATACAGTTTCTGTGAAAAACAACCCAGTACTTTGCCGGTACTGGGTTTATTGTATTTAATTTGGATGAAAAGTCAAAGCGAGTTGAATGGTATTACAGGCTACGATAAATCGTAATTAATTGCCGTGCGATCCGTTCCGGGTCGTGATATATTTCGGCATATTCACGACCTTTAACGCCGAGTTCATAGCGAAGGCTCGGATTTTGAATAAGCTCAAAAAGCTTGCTTTCAAGGGTAAGCGGATTGGCGGATACGATGGGTAACCCTTCCGGATATTTGCTGATCAGATCTTCGCGGATATACGCGACTACGGGTTTCCCCATCAACATGCTTTCAATGGAAAGAGTTGCATATATTCCTAATCTTACTTGATCGATGACAATGTCTGCTTTTTTAATCCATTCGAGCGCTTGAGCGTTCGTCATATTCTCCACTTGTACATATTCAAAAGCAGCGTAAGCTCTCAGACGTTTGATCGCGCTTATTACATTGTCCGTTCCTTTGATATAGCGGTCGCTTGGTGCATGGACAATTAATGGTATCTTTTTTGTTTCCGAAGGAAAGTAAGGGATAATATTACGATGGTCTACTGCGATTCTGACAAGATAAACCTTATTGCAGAATCCTTTTACACTCTCGTATAGCTCGTAGTCGGATACGATGACCGCATCAACATTTGCAGTGATGAAGTTCAACATAGATACAATATCTGGCTCTTTCAGGCCCGGTTTAACTCTTGCATAAGGGTTATGTTTTAGGGCAATCGATAGTCTCCGGGCTTCCGATCCCCAGTAAGTCATGACCAATTTTTTCTTCTGTTTTTTTAAATAAGGCAAATCCCTGTAGTAGTATTTTGTGCATGTTTGTCCCGCGTGAAAATGAAAAATGTCATAAGCTCTTGCAGCATTGTTGGTAAAGCGCATCATGGCATGTCCATGCTTGGAGGCCGGGACGTTTTTGATCGGAGAGACGATTCCGTTTGCATACCGGTATTTGCTTTGAACGTAAGAACAGAAATTAGTTGCAACTCCTAACCTCCGTAACGTGCTTGCTTGTGTGCTCATTTGTCCTGCAGGATCATTCGGCAAATGCAATATTTTTTTATTTGGCAGCAGCAAACCGTTCTCGGCCGGATCAGGTTCGATCAATATTGTTCGTTTATTTAGCCTGCGAATTCGGGACCGCAGGGGAATCATTTTGGTTGAAGGCTTTTTTTTTCTTTTTTTTACGGGTTTTGCGGGAGATACGGTCCTTTTGACTAGTTTTTTGCGCTTAGTTGATGTTCTTTTAATTCTCCTAACTACCTTTTTTGTTTTGATCGTTTTTTTGCGCTTAGGTGAAGTTCTTTTAATTCTCCTAACTACCTTTTTTGTTTTGATAGGTTTTTTCTTTACGACTGCCCTTGCTCGTTTTCGAATGCTCTTCATGGCTTCAACCTCTCCAAATATAAATGAAAAACTAAGTTAGTCTTTGAGAATGATTAATTAGCGAATACGTTTAAGTTTTAGATTACTTGCTGGTGTTTTTTTTTTGAGTACTGATTCGTATTGGGAAATATACTTCTTGGCAATGGTATCGCTAGAGAAGTCCATGGCACGAAAAAAGTTGTCCTMCATTACTTTTCTGCTTAAATCCCCGTTCTGTATTATATTTTTTACCATCGCTGCGATCTCCTCCGGGTTATGCGGATTAACCAAAAAAGGATAGCTCTTTCCTAATAACTCCATAATACCTCCATCTCTTGACGCGAGAACCGGCACACCTGCCATCATATATTCGACTATCTTGATAGGAATAGAAAGGTTGAAATCCTTACTTTTGTTACTGCTGCTGTTGAAGCGAAGATTTACCGCAATATCGCACTTTTCCAAATAATGGGGTATCTTTGTGCGGTCAAGTGAACCCAAAAAATGAACGTGTTTATTCATATTCAAATGGTTAATTAAACTTTTTAGTTTTTTGATATATAGATCTATGCCCGTACCAGCGATCAAGAGACGATAATTATTTTTTTCTCTTTTATTCAATAGTGATAAAGCTTGTATAATGGGCTCAATTCCATAATTTTCTCTAATTGAGCCAAAATATCCGAGAGTTACTTGGCCGGTAGATGCTCTCAAGGTTGTTTGGGGTTTAAATAATTGTGAATTGACTCCCACGCTTATAAGTTCAATTTTGTTTGAGGGTACTGCATAGGTAGCAGTATAATAGGCCTTCCAACCTTCCGTAAAGACAAAGAGTTTGTCGCAAGCCTGAAGGACTCTTTGTTCCATCTTAAAATCGGCTTTGTTTTTAGTTGAGAAATAGGAAGGAACCATGGTGTAGAAGATCGGTTTGTTTGGTAAATATTTTTTGGCCTCCAACACTAAACCTTGGGACCGGAAATGAAATGCATCGAAATTGTGCTTACTGTTTAACTTGATAATATAACGAATTAATTGATAAGCCTTACTATTTCCTTTTCCTTTAAATAATTTTCCGGTTTTTTGGTAGATCGGTGCTTTAAGCACAATCGCTTTTCCGATTTTTTTGATTTTCCCCGGTTTAAAGCAAACAAGGTAAACGTTATGGCCTTGATCAGCAATGCTTTTAACCAGTTCTTTCATTTGTGTAATATCTCCTTTTCCCCCCTTATCTAATGGAAAATATGACTCCCAGCTATAACAGATCTTCATCTTTTACCTCCCATAATGAATGTTGTTTTGCTCCGATTAGTATATGCATAGGTTGCTAGTTTCGGCAGGGCAAAGGGAAACGTGAAGTAGATAGGTGAGCGTCAAATACTCCTTGACGTAAAAGTCTACGCAGCAAGTGAGATCATTRGCGAAAAGGGCACATCCACCTAAAGAGGATTTTTCATAACCTTCTCAATTTTCAGTTAACATGTCCATTTCCATTTATGTCCATGGAACATATAATGCCAAGAAGAATATTGAATTCCTGGAGAGAGGTGAAACATTTTGAGAGAATGTCCTTTAGTTTCCATAGTCATTCCCACTTATAATTGTCCCTATATTGCAAATGCCATAGAAAGCGCCCTAGCACAGAGTTACCTAAGAAAAGAAATAATAGTAGTCAACGACGGATCTACAAAACATAAAGAAAAAATCAAACCCTATTACGACAGAATACGATACATTGAGAAAAAAAACGGGGGAATAGCGAGTGCGTTAAATACGGGTATCAAGCTTTCCCGTGGACAGTTTTTTGCTTGGATGTGCTCGGATGATCTCATTGATCCCCATAAAGTTGCCAAGCAAATATCCTTCATGCAAACCAAAGGAGCTGTGGCGAGTCACACCGCCTTTTACCGAATGGACGTTAAAAAAAAAATAATCGATCAATTTTTAATAAAAGCTTTTACAAAAAATCAATTATTAGCGGCGATGATGAAAGGAAATGTGATTAACGGCGCAACCGTAATGTTAAATAAAAAAGTATTCGATGAGGTCGGTTTTTTTAATGAGAATCTCCGCTGTGCCCAAGATTATGATATGTGGTGCCGTATATTAATGAAATACCATATCCATTATTTAAATGCACCATTGTATAAGTATCGAATACACGGCAATATGATTTCCAAGCGATTAAAGAACGTGCTGGATAAAGAAAGAGCACTTGTTATACATGAGTATAAAGATATTCTTAGAGGGCTCATTAAGCATCAATAGAGGTATGTTATTAAAAAAAACGAAGAGGAGCACAATAAAATATGATCAATTTTTTTGGAGATTTCTCGAATTATAAAATAGGTTTAGATACAAGCAGGAGGAAGATTTTAGGCACAATCGAGGATTCAAGCGATATAACTTTCATTATCGCAGGCGGCAACATTGGTGATCACCTTATCTGGGAAGGAACCAAACATCTTTTGGTAGACAAGAAATTCAAAACAGTAYTGATAAAGGACGTTAAAGATCTTAAGGGCCATACAGCACTCATCACAGGTAGTGGAGGTTGGTGCAAGCCGTTTCATACCGTAGGGGCATATCTTCCTATCATAGAAAAAAAATTTTGAACGTGTCGTTATTTTACCGAGTTCTTTTGATCCTTCAGAAGTTTCAGTCAAAAGTGCTCTGTCCCAAACTAAAGCTCGTGTTTTTGCCAGGGAATTAAGTTCATTTAAACTAATTAAAGATCTATGTAATGCAGATTATGCTTACGATTGCGCATTTTTCTTTAATGTTGCTCCATATAAAACTTCGGGAAAAGGTACTCTGCATGCTTATCGCACGGATACTGAGAAAGTGTCCGGTGTCATTCCAAAAAACAATAATGATATTTCCAAAACTTGCAAGAGTCTAGATCAGTGGCTAAAAATTATCGCAATGCATGATACCATTTATACAGACCGTGCGCATGTTATGATTGCTTCAGCCTTGTTAGACAAGCGTGTATTTTATAGTTCGACCAATTATCATAAGGTTCCGGCAATTGCCGAATTTTCCCTCAATGACTTTCCTGTATATTATCGAAAGCGATAATCGATTAATAAGTAAGCGTCAATCAGCATCCATCTTGTCTTCACAAGTCAGTAGCAGCGCCTCTGAAACGTACCGCGTTCAAGACGGCGGTAGAATATTTTTTTTCACCAGTCACTCGAAAATACTTTGAACGTTTTAAGTTCGAGAAGGGATGAGATGATAGGCTAATGAAAAAACGCAAACCGGCAAGTACCAAAAGAATCGTAGTAAGGAAAAAAAACAAACCAACTATAAATACATCTTTACGAAAAAAGAAAGTAAAGAGTAGCACTCTAAAATCAAAAAAAAAGAAGACTAGAACACCAATACGTATGAAAGCGGCAGGTACAAGGGCGACCGGGAGAAGTACCAGTTCATCTCAAGCAATTATCAAAAAGCCAATAACATCCTTAAAGCCGAAATCTTTGGATGATCTGTCCATTCAGGATACCGTTCTGGCAGTAAAAAAGAGAAAACTAAATATATTGATACTGATTAGAGCATTTGACGTAAGGATGCCAAAACACAAGCATAAATTTGATACTATACGAGCCATTGGACAATATGCAAACGTCCGATATTGGTCTGCAAACGGAAGTATATTGGATATTCTGAAAAAAATAGATATGAAACCTGATTTCATTTTTCATTATGATTTTTCATGGGATTATTCATTTGCGCCACTGATAACTGACTTACCAAAAATTGATATCCCGAAAGGGTGTTATGTGCTAGATGTTCATTGGAAACCGCATGAGCGAAAATATTACTTTGACAAAGGGGGAAAACCGGATCTCATTTTCTCTGCCAGTAAGTACCCATTTTTAAAAGTTTTTCCGGAATGTGAAGAAAGATTCGTGTGGTCACCCTTTGCCGTAAATACGGATATTATAAAAGATTATCACGGAAATAAAGAAATTGATTTTTCGTTAATGGGTCTTTTGCGTCCTCCCGGCCGCTATCCATTTAGGGAAGAGGTATTAAAACATATGAATGATGTGATAGGGTTTGAACACTATATTCATCCAGGACACCGTGCACGCGATAATCGAAATACTCTAATTAACGATAGGTACGCCAAAGAAATAAATCGGTCAAAAATCTTTTTTACTTGCGGGAGCAACTTAGAGATACCGGTTGCAAAATATTTTGAGGGACCTGGCTGTAATTCTATGCTTATGGCGGAACCTAACAGGGATATTATAGAAATAGGGTTTATAGACGGACATAATTTTGTCTCTTGCCATGCAGATCAAATCAAACAAAAAGCATTGTATTACCAAAAGAATCATAAGGAACGAGAGCRTATTTCACAAAATGGGTACGAATTTATTCATACCTATCACACAAATAATGTAAGGGCACAGCAAATTGTTGCTACCATAGAGGATTTATTGAGAAGAAAAAAGAGGATATAAGAAGTGGATGAGAAGTTGAAATATTTAATTTGATTAATCCGATTGCCTCTGATGAATCACCTCATACAAGATATCGATCATCTCAGACAGTCTTATGACGCATGAGAAAAGATACCCTCAAATTCCAGTAACCGCTATTTATAATTCCCCTTCGATAAAGTTCCCGCAAATGTACTTGTAAAGGCGAGCTGTGATTTTTTTGGATTGATACACCTAAATTACAAATATTTGTATATCGTCTATACCAAGAAGAACGTTCTTCCATATACTAATTTGAGAGAATAGCAGATGGTCAGACTTCGCTTAAGCGAAAGGGGGTACCTTATGCAACCTGTAAGAATTGCATTGATAGGTTGCGGTTATATCGCACAAAAGCATGTACGTTCTTTATTAGAAATAAGAGAGGAAGCCGAATTGGTAGCACTGTGCGATACAGATAAACAACAGTTAGAACGTTTTGATAGAGATGTATGCAAGCCTCATTATCCGAATCTACGACTCTATACTACTATTGAAGATTGCCTAAGTAGAGATCATGTTGATCTGATTGCCATTACAACCAGCAGTCACACCCATGCACTCCTCACCATTGCAGCTCTTCAAGCGGGAAAACACGTTCTCGTCGAGAAACCTCTGGCTTTATCGATTCAAGATGCCCGAACAGCGGCGGCCGAAGCGAAGCAGCGTGGTCTTATTCTTGCTGTTTCGTTGCAAACCAGATATTTATCACAAATGCAAGCGATAAAAAAGGCCGTCGACGAGGGGCGCTTTGGTAGTTTGATTCATGGTGTCGTTTCGATGCGCTGGAACCGGGATATGGATTATTATAACGCAAGTCCTTGGCGGGATTCATGGACCAAAGGGGGCGGGTTGTTCATGAATCAATGTATACATTACATCGATCTTCTTCAATGGTTAATGGGGCCTGTTGTTTCGGTATACGGGGAAGCAGGAACGTACGCGCAACCATTGCATGTAGAAAATATGGGAGTTGCGGTCTTGAAGTTCGCAAACGGAGCTACCGGTCTTATCGAAGCTTCATCCGTTGTCTATTCTCAAAGCCTGTTGACCTCGCTTAGCTTGTTCGGCGATAAGGGATCGGTTTCACTCGAAGGCGGAAGATTAAACGAATTGAAAAACTGGAAATTTGCTGATGATCAGTTGGAGGGTGGAAGTGTACTCATACGAACGGATGAAATATCCCACACCCCATTGTATAAAGACCTTATACATGCGATCAGAACAGGAACCTCTCCCTTGGTTTCTGTAGAAACATCGTTGGACTCATTGGAGGTTGTGCTGGCCATATACAAGTCCATTTCGGAAGGAGAGTCGGTTCAAATGCCGATCGGTCATTTTGACATGAAAAATATGGTATTGAAAAATAAAGGAGGGTAATTTGTTGATTGTTCCTTTAATCGATTTGCATGCCCAGTACCTGGAGCTTAAGAAGGAGATATTAAAGGCGGCAGAGCGGGTATTCGATAGCGGGGTTTATATATCCGGGCCGGAAGTGGAAGCTTTGGAGAAAGACATAGCATTTATTACACAATCCCAATATGCGGTTTCCAACGCAAACGGTACCGATGCCTTGGTTTTGGCTTTGGAAGCATGCGGAGTCGGACTGGGTGATGAGGTCATAACAACGCCATATACTTTTTTTGCAACAGCAGAGGCCATCGTACGGCGTGGTGCAATTCCCGTATTCGCGGATATAGACGAACGAACGTATAACCTGTCTCCCGAGGAGACGGAAAAGAAAATCACATCAAAAACGAAGGCCATCATTCCGGTTCATATTTTCGGTCAACCGGCAGATATGGATGCCTTTAACGATATGGCTGAACGTCACAATCTTGCGATTATCGAGGATGCTTGCCAAGCATTGGGCGCCGGATATAAAGGCAAACCGATTGGCGCTCTTGGAACGATCGGATGCGTTTCCTTTTTCCCAACGAAAAATTTGGGCGGTTATGGAGACGGAGGCATTGTTGTTACGAATGACGAGGAATTGGCAGATCGGATTAGGCTTCTTAGTCACCACGGAAGTAAACGCAAATATTATCACGATGTGGTCGGTTATAACAGCAGACTGGATCCTCTGCAGGCCGCCATCCTTCGGGTGAAACTCGGCAAGCTGCAGGAGTGGAATGCCAAACGTCAACAGAAAGCAGCCTTTTATGCCAAGCACCTAGAACATACCACACTCAGAATTCCAATTGTAGATGCCAATGTAGATCACGTCTTTCATTTGTATGCTATTGAATGTGATAAACGCGAACAATTAGCTGACCAACTACAGCAGGTCGGCATTTCTACCGGGCACTACTACCCTTGCCCGCTGCATCTCCAAAAGGCGCTTGCCTATTTGGGATATAAGCCAGGGGATTTCAAGATAACGGAGAGAGTTTGTGAACGCTCCTTGGCATTGCCGATGTCTCCACACCTAACGGAAGACCAACAAGCCTATATCATCGAGAAAGTCCAACAATTTACTAAAGGTTGAGGTGTATGATGAATCAAAATCTAAGGATGGGACAGCATGTTGTGATTGGTGAAAACGTAACGATTGGTGAGGATGCAGTGATCGGCCATCATGTTGTCATATACGACGGGACTGTCATCGGCAACCAGGTAGTCATTCACGATCATGCGGTAATCGGCAAAAAACCGATGAAAGCACACAATTCCGCGACGACAAACAATCAGGTTTATCTGCTCCCGACAATTATCGGGGATGGATGCATTATTGGAACCTCTGCTATTATTTATGCGAATGCCTTCTTGGAGAACGATGTTTTTGTTGCGGATTTGGCGACCATTCGGGAACGGGTCGTCATCAGAGAGAAAACGATCATCGGTAGAGGGGTGGCAGTAGAGAATGATTGTACGATCGGAGCAAACTGCAAGCTTGAAACGAATTGTTATATTTGCGCATTCTCGACCTTGGAAGATCATGTATTCGTTGCTCCCTGCGTCGTTACGACAAATGATAATTATTTGGCCCGGACGAAGGAACGCTTTGGCAAGTTTAAAGGAGTTACGGTCAATAAAGGAGGGAGAATAGGCGCAAATGCCACAATTCTACCAGGCAAAACCATTGAGGAAGACGGCGTTGTTGCAGCCGGAAGCATCGTTACGAAAAATGTGAAATCTAAAGAGATTGTTGCGGGTTCACCAGCCCGGAAGATTAGGGATGTACCACCGGAACAATGGTTGGAAAACCAATAGAAAAATGAGGATAAGGTATACATTTCTTCGGAGAAGAGGGTGAAAGAGTGAGAGTAAAGCGCAATCGGACACTGAAGGCTCGCAATCCTAAAAAAGCGAAAAAAACAGGAGCGAAAATAGTAAGAAAACCGAAAAGAAGAATTCAAAAAACCGTGCACAGAAATGAGTTAACAAAAAGAAAAGCACAGATTGTAAAAGCTCCTATTATGAATGAGAGAAAACTGAAGATTCTAGTCATGACAAAACCTAACGATACCATGGAATTGGATTATAATCTTGACACGATGAAGACTATGGAACACTTTGCAGAAATACGCTATTGGACCGAAGGCGGAAGTATGCTGGAAGTATTGAAACAGATCGATATGAAACCGGACTTTATTCTATATTATGATTTGGAAGATGTGAATTTTGTTTCTGTTATTAACGAAGTGGAAGAAGGGGGGATTCCAACAGGGTATTATGCGGTTAATGATCATGTAAGTGAAATGGACCAAATAACATACATCCAAAATCGTAAAATCGATCTTTTTTTCACCGAAAATCATAATTCCTTCGCAATGAGCCTTCCTGAGTATGAAGGAAAAGTCAGACTGCTGCCTCCTGCTATGACTGAATCCAATGCAAAGGCACAACAAATCATTTCATATATAGAACAGCTTATTCAAAATACTACCATAGCGCAATTGCAAAAAATGAATGATAAGAAAGCCGCTGTACCTCCGCAAAGAAAAACAAAGGTACTGATCCTTATAAAGCCATTTAACAAGAAAATGCCCAAGCATCAGCACAAATATGATTTTATCAAAGCCATTGAAAAGGTTGCGGATGTTCAATATTGGCATAGGAATGGAGATATTCTAGACATTTTAAAGAAAATAAAGATGAAACCGGATTTTATATTCCATTATGATATTGCTTATAACTATGCGTTTGCTCCAAATATTACAAACCTTGATAAGGTGAATATACCAAAAGGTTGTTATGTGTTGGACATTCACTGGAATAAGAAATTCAGAAGAGCTTACTTTCATAAAACCGCGAAACCGGATTTAATCTTCTCGGCAAGCAAATATCCGTTTCTTAAGGTTTTTCCTGAATGTAAACCCAAATTTAGATGGTCGCCGTTTGCGGTCAATACCAAAGTAATCAAAGACTATAAGCTGAGGAAAAATATTAAGTTCTCCCTGTTAGGCTTGATTCAACCACGATATAAATTCAGAAAAGCGGTTCTGAGAAGAATGAGGAGAGTAAAAGGATTCATTAACTTTAAGCATCCGGGGCACAAGGCTCGAGCCAGACGAGGTCTTCTTATTAATAGTAATTATGCCAAGGTTATCAACCGATCAAAAATATCATTTACTTGTGGAAGTGACCTAAAGATTCCTGTTGCTAAATTTTTTGAACTTCCAGGGTGCAAAACCTTAATGTTGGCGGAGCCGAATCGTGATTTGAAGGATTTGGGCTTTAAGGATAAAGTGAACTATGTAGCATGTAATAGAAAGAATTTTTATAGAAAAGCATTGTATTTTCAAAAAAACAAACGTGCAAGAGCACGAATTACACGAAAAGGTTACAACTTTATTCGCAAATATCATACGATTCAAGTTCGTGCAAAGCAATTTGTAGCGGAAGTTAGAAAGATTCTATAACACAAATTGTTGGTTCAAACTAAGGAAGCTATCTTCTATCTTAAGAATTCACCAAAAACGACAGCGAGATTGACTATTTAGGAATAGTCAATCTCGCTGTCGTTTTTGTATTTGATCCGTATTAAATTTTACGCCCTATCTTTCTTTATATTTATTAGAATTAATTGTTACTTATCTTCTGCTTTTGCGTTTCCATTTCCGTTTTCGTTTCCGCTTTCCTTTCTTGAAAACGACTAGATGTCCTTTTCCGAAATCAATAGCCACTTTTCCTGTTAAACTGGCAATTGCGGGTGCCAAAACAACGGAATTAACGCCACAGGAGATTAAAGCAATATCAAATTGAGTTTTCATTGCTTCTACCTGCGTTAACGTTCTATTCATTTGCGTGTAATCAGAAAAGACAATCGTTCCGGCAATGTCCATCCCATAAGGGTCCTTTTGAAGGATTTTTTTGAGTCTCTCGGCTTCCCGCGTGATGATCAGGACTCTTCGGCCCCTCAGCACTTCCCAAAACTCCTTCCGCCCCGCTAAAAAACGGTTAACGACGGCATCGCAAGTATAGCGAGGCTTTAGCTTATAATATCGGAATATTTTATTAGTAAGCGGCCGCTTCACTCTGGGATGTGCAATCGTCCTTTTATCCCCGGGAATAAGTATCCCGACAATATTTGCTTTCTTAATCGATCGGACCATTTCATTTCTCAGCTTTAAATTTGGAAGCCTTACGCCCTTTTTTCCTCTATTGGCTTTCTTTGCCCATAGCTCCCTGAGTACGGTTTTGATGCTCCACACCGATTTTTGCGCCATTACAATATTTTCACCGTCACCTATTCTTACCATGGAGAAAGGCTGATGATTATCTAAAGCATTCTTGATGCTTCTCAATACCTGCTTCCATTTTAAATTCGTCACAATCATTCCCTCTCCTTATTTGTTTTTTCACTACTCCACTATATGAAAGATGCAGCAGTAGTTCTTGTGCCACTCCCCTTTCTTTATGCCGGAGATCGTCCATTTTCATTTTTCTTTATTAGACTTTGATCGCAGATCTAGTGTATTGCACAATAATTCCTGTGAGTTATTCATATAAATATACTGAAATCACAAAAAAAGGAAAATGCAAAAATAGATGATCAAAAGGTTTCCTTGCAGCTTATTTAAGGGGCGGTTTATGTATTGTGGTTCGACTCCATTTATTTAAAGAAATAGGCGGTTTCGATGAACGTCCAAACTGCGTATGGGGAGGATAGCGATCTATGCATTCGTGCGATGATTTCAGGAAAAAAGCTGTGGATTGCCGACGATGTTTTTATTCATCATCATGGGCGCATAACATCAAAGATGAATGGCGTGGATCCTACAAGCATTCAAACAAAAAACAAGGAACGGTTTATAAAAAAATGGAAGATCACGAAGGGCATCATTTATTATAAAGTGGCTCAATGAGAGAAGCCTTTTAATCTGAAACGACATTTTGTTCCACTTAAAAAGAAAAAAAAGTAAACGGCAGCGAACGAGGCTGTCGTTTTTTTATTTTCCCGCAAGCGAAATGTGCGCAAAATTGGGCTAGAGCATACGCATGGGAGTAAACCTGCACAAGAGCATCAACACTATCATTCATATAATGTCGTAGTGAGAACATTTTCTGGAGGGGAAATGGTGGAATGAATTTAAATTGGGAGAAAGTACTGCTTATGATTAAACATGCTTTGGACCATCGTCAGCCGTTTTCCATCGTGAGAATAGGAGACGGAGAGAATATTGTCATGGCACAAAGATCTGTTTGGAGAATGAGCTCCGTACTCAGGGAGCCTTGGGCTAAAAGGGCCAACCGCGGACAAAAGGGAGTGAGGCTTCCGAATCTTACGCTGCGGGACCAAATGATCCGATCGATAAAGATGGCTGACATTGTGGGCATTCTTCCACCGGGAGATAGAAGAACCTATGCTCCGAGAAGATTGAAGCGTCCGCTAACCAATAAAATATTTCGATATTATAAGCTAAAGCCCCGCTATACTTGCGATGCCGTCGTTAACCGTTTTTTGGCAGGACGAAAGGAATTTTGGGATATGCTGAGGGGCCGAAGAGTCCTGATCATCACGCGGCATRCTGAGAGACTTAAGAGAAGCCTTCAACGAGATCCGTATAGAATGAACATTGTCGGTACGATCGCATTTTCGAATAATAAGCAAATGGGCAGCGCGTTAAAAAAAGCCTATGCGATGAAAGACAAATTTGATATTGCTCTAATCTCCTGTGGGGTTAATACGGTGGTTTTGGCCCCTGAAATCGCCCGTTTAACCGGAAAAGTGGCGATGGATTTCGGTAAAGGACATCATGTCGTGTTCAGAAAAAAGACGATTAAAGGCAGCTCTAAATTTAGCGATCAGAAAATAAACAATGCAGCCGAGAACAACCTAAAGATGCTCACCTCGCAGTATATTCCCGGAAAGGTTTCCGTTGTCGTATTGAATCAAAACAGCCTGAAATCCACGAAAGAATGCATCGATAGTATCCGGCAGCACTC
Organism: Paenibacillus sp. 01T443; assembly: GCF_056398325.1. Classification (NCBI taxonomy): domain Bacteria; kingdom Bacillati; phylum Bacillota; class Bacilli; order Caryophanales; family Paenibacillaceae; genus Paenibacillus; species Paenibacillus sp. 01T443. The sequence goes on along the minus strand of NZ_JBFTPE010000011.1, from coordinate 160,702 downwards.
ACCGATAAATACCCAGCTCGTTCTGGTTGATAACGGCTCAACCGACGGAACGGCAGAGTATATCCAAACCATTCCAGGGTCTACGGTCATTAAGAATGAGGTAACTAAAGAACGCTTCGAAGCGATGAATCAAGGTGTAATCGCAGCAAGTGGAGAATATATCGTCCTGCTAAATGAGAATACGGTAGTAAAAAAAAATTGGCTGCACGGCATGCTCTGGTGGCTGCGAGCAGATCCGACTATCGGAATAGTCGGTGTCCGGAAAAATGCAGCGGATGGCAGTCATAAGGTAGAAATCATTCCGTATGAAACCATGCAAGAGATGGACGATTTTTCTGCGTATTTATCTGAAATTTATAATCGACAGGGTCATCATGCGGATGCCTTGCGTGATCTTTGTATTATGTTTCATCATGATTTAGCCCTCCAAATTGGCAGCTTCGAGGAAAGGTATGACCTGCTTCACGGCTAAAATGATTGATTCATCCAAACCATCTTCAGAAAAAGGAGCGGTTATTTTTGAGTGCAGAGTCAAAACCTCAATTTACGGTTGTTATTCCTTTATATAATCGTCAAGCCTATATTGCAAAAGCGATTAAAAGCGTCATTCGTCAAACGTATAAGGGTTGGAAAATACTGATCATTAATGACGCATCTACAGACAAATCCGCATCCATTGCTTCGGCCTTTACATCGGAAGAGGCGATAAGCCTTATTAGTTTAGATACGAATGTAGGCATTTCGAAAGTGCTGAACATGGCTTTGAAGCATGTAACAACCCCCTATTTTGTCCAATTGGATTCGGATGATTGGCTTGAACCGCGCGCGCTCGAAATTTTGGCGAAAACCTGCGTCAAACATCCGGAAGCGGCGTTAATCTACGGGAATTCTAAGCTGTGGCTCGAGAACAAAGGAAAATTGCGGCTGAAGAAAATAATAAGACATAGGCAATACAGCAAGATGAAATTTCTTATTACTTTCGATTTCATGTTAACCCCGAGATGCTATAAAACTTCTGCTCTTAAAGCTGCGGGCGGGTGGGAAGTGAATGATCCATACGAAGGGCGGATCATGGAGGACCGGCGCATGTGCATGAAGCTTATCGATCGTTTTCCGCACCGCTTTGTAAACCGGAACCTTTATAACGCGTTAAAGCATGGCCGTCAGCTTACAAACGCGGCAAACATCAAAAAACGCAATGTACTCCGAAAAAGACTCGTACTCCTGTATTTGAAAAAATGGGGGAACAAGCATCAGCCTGTATTTGGCCATACAAGCAGCGGCTACCTGATCGTAAAGAAATTGAAAAAACGCAAATCCAGATAGAGGGGTGAATGAACAGCATGGTAAAGCTAAATTCTGATCAGGTGCTCGCAAGGATTAAAGAGGCATTGGATCATCAACGGCCTTTCTCACTCATCCGAATCGGTGATGGAGAAAATGTGATCATGGCCCAAAAATCGGTTTGGAGCCTGAGGGAAGTATTAAGGACACCATGGGCCAAACGGGCAAACCATCCGGTCAGAACGCGAAGCGCACGCCTCGGACATAAAGAAAAAGGAGTGACGCTTCCCAACCTAAAGCTAAGAAATCAAATGGTTCGTTCGATACGGAAAGCCGATATTGTAGGCATTTTGCCAATCAAAGACAAGATAAAGGCGCCGAAAAGAGTAAGACGCCCCTTAACGAATAAAATATTTCGTTATTACAAGCTGAGGCCGCGGTTTACTTGCGATGCCTTTATCAATCGTGAGTTTGCAAGCAAACCGGAATTTTGGGAAGTGCTGAGAGGCAAAAGGATTCTGATCATCACGGAGCATGCCAAAAAATTAAAAGAAGTACTTCAAAGCGATCCCTATCGAATGGTGATAGCTGGAACCATTATTTTTACGCATTTTAAGCAAATGAGCAAAACGTTGAACAAAGTGAAGGGAATGAAAGACCAGTTTGATATTGCCCTCATATCCTGCGGTGTAAATGCTGTCGTTATGGCGCCTGAAGTAGCTCGGTTAACCGGGAAAGTGGCAATTGATTTTGGAAAAGGGCCTAAAGTCGTTTTCAACAAGCCGAGGACTCTGGTAGAGAAGAGCAGCGATAGTCTTATGAATAGACTCATTTTACTCTCTAATGATGCCATGGAGGCCAAGGATTGTCTGTCCGGGGAAGATATGAAAAGCTTATCCGAGAATGGCTCTGAAACTCTTAACGGAGAAAAAGTTGAAGACTATTTTGATCGCAAAGGTATATCGTCCATACAGAATCTAAATGATAGACATACACTACTTATGTAAATTATTTGGTCTTAATAGGTTCTGCTGGATACTTGGTTTTGTTAGGAGGTATTTTTTTGAAGGGTGTGATACTTGCTGGAGGTACCGGAACGCGCCTTTGGCCATTAACGAAGATCTTAAACAAGCATTTGATACCTGTCGGAAAATATCCCATGATCTACTACGCAATAGACAAAATGCGAAGTGCGGGAATCGTAGACATCTTAATCGTGACGGGAAAACAATCGGCTGGGTTATTTACCGACTTACTGGGAAGCGGCAAAGAATGGGGAGTGAAAATCACCTATAAGATACAGGAGGAAGCCGGCGGAATCGCCCAAGCCTTGATGACCGCAGAGGATTTTGTTCAACCGCATGAAAAGTTTATCGTTCTGCTCGGAGATAACTTGTTCGACGAATCGCTTATAAAGATGGTTAGCGATTTTAGCAATCAGGAAAAAGGCGCTAAAGTGTTTCTCAAGCACGTTGCCGATCCTCGCAGGTATGGGGTTCCGGTGATTGATGGAAACAAAATCATTCAAATTGAAGAAAAACCGTCTGATCCCAAATCATCCTACTCGGTTACTGGTATTTACATGTACCATGGAAGCGTATTTGAGGTCATCAAGCGTATTAAGCCTTCGAATCGCGGGGAACTGGAAATTACTGATGTTAACAACGTCTATGCCTCTGAAGGAACGCTTACTTTCAACATCATGAACGGCTGGTGGATTGATGCGGGCACCTTCGAATCGCTTCACGAAGCTAATGTGATGATGAAGGATTTTAAAGGTGAAACGTAATCAAGGTGAGTTAAATTTGAAGTGTGTCAGCGTATACGGGAGTGATGGGAGTTGTTAAACAAAAGGATCATCTTCGGTATCGAATTCAATTCGAGATCGACGAAGCCCGCTTGGAGAGTCGGATTAACTGCAGGCTGGATTCAATACAGAATGTCCGTATTTATGAAATATACAATGAAAAGCTTAAAGAAGCAGACTAATCAAGATTTTGTAGCCCTTATTCAATATGCGGATTGCACGGAGTCTTTGATAAAGATTGAACTCGGCAAATATGATCCGCTTCCGGAAAACATTCAATTTGTTCCGGCAAGCAAATACCAAGAACATATTTCGCAATGGATCACCGGATTCGACCGCTTATATCTGGTTCGTTTGGATTGCGACGATATGTACCATAAATCTATCGTGCAGCAGTTAAGAGATTACCGCCCTAAATCTAGCACTCAAGCATTAATTAATCAAAAGGGATATATATATGATGCCGTCAGGCAGCGGTTCACAGCGGTTCACCATCAATCTCCGCCATTCTATATTTTTATCTACAAGACTGAGGATTACCTGAACGGAAAGAGATATGTTACTCCCGGCGGGCATCGATTCGTCATTAAATTAAAGCATGAAATCTTAACTAGAAAAGGAAACCGCAACTATATGATCGTTGTTCATAAGCGCAACACGTTAAATCAAAACTTGCTGCGCAAAGCCGTGTTCAGATCGAATCGAGTCAAACTGGATCATATTCTCAAAAACTTTTGCAAAGAGACAGCACCCGTTATCGAGCAAGAGCCGCAGCGACTTATAAGGAACGAAGAGGACATGATCCACGCAATAACAGGTTCTCCTGGCGATTTACTTTTTTTTGGACGATTGAAAAGAATGCAAGGAGGAACTAGTGATGCCTAATAAAAAAATTATTATTGGAATTGAATTTAATAACCGGTCAAAGCCCAATAATCGCTGGAAGGTGGGTTTGACTAGACAATGGATTGAGTACAGAATGTCTATCTTTATGAAATACACCTTACAAAGTCTTAAAAATCAAACCAATCAGAATTTTACGGTCCTTGTCCGGTATGCAATCTCTTCAGAGTCTACGATCTTGCAGACATTGAGCAAGTACGAAGCACTTCCCGGCAACGTTCGATTTGTACCGGACGGACAATATCTCAAGGTTCAAAAAGAGCTGACACGCGGCTATAAGTATCTGTATCTTGTACGCTTGGACTGTGATGATATGTACCATAAAACCTTTATCAAACAATTGCATAATTATAAGCCCAAGCAGAAAACCCGCGCGCTCATTAACCAAACGGGATACGTGTATGACAGCCTGCGCCATCGCGTCGCTACAGTTAAGAAGCCTTCCCCGCCTTTCTATACGTTTATCTATAGGACTTCCGCTTATTTTAAAGGACTTAGGTATAAAACACCGAAAGGGCATACTTCCGTTATTAAGCTTAAGCATGAAATACTGACCAAAAACGGAAAACGAAACTATATGGTTGTTGTTCATGAACGAAACACATTAAACCAAAGATTATTGTCCAAGACGAACTTCGTAGCGAAGCAGTGGAAGGTAAATAAGATTATGAAAAATTATGTAAAGTAATCGCGATTCACTTTTTGCGTGCCGTGACGACAGCCGTTCCTAGTTCAAGTGCCATTACGTACAATGCAAATGTAGATTTCAATTAATGAGGTGTTGTACGATGCTTGAGAAGCCGGATATGGATGAGAAGGCAATGATACAGGAAACGTTAGAATCAACGGCTTTACCGGTTTCGCCGGAACAATCGGACTCACAGGAGATGATGGAAACGATAGATTCGACAGAAGCAGGGAGCCAAATAACGAAGCTTCTCCCGAAGGGAGTATCCATCATTACGGCAACCAATAAACCGGAATTTATGAAGCAATTGTTCACGAACTACAGCCGCCAGCGCTGGAAAGCGAAAGAGCTTATCATTCTATTGAACAATGATCGCATGAGCATCGACAGTTATAGAAAATATGCCAAGCATTTTGATCAAGTGTCCGTCTATCGGCTGCCTCAGAAATACTCTCTCGGAAAATGTCTAAACTACGGCATCAGCAAAGCGAAATACGAGATTATTGCTAAATTTGATGATGACGATTATTACTCTCCGCATTATTTGACTGAAGCCATGACGGAATTTGAACGAACGGGCGCAAACATTATCGGGAAAAATAAGTTTTATATGTACTTCCACAGCGGCAATAAGCTTATGCACGCAAGCATGCCGACTAAGAGGCTCGTAGCCGGCGCGACCATTATGTTCGAGAAAAGGATATATCCCGGGGTTGTTTTTTCTAACCTGCGCAAGGGCTCGGATATGAGGTTTCTTAACGACTGCTTGAAAAAAGGGTATAAGATCGGATCCACCAGCCGGTACAATTTCACCGCCCTCAGGAGAGGGAACCAAAAAAAGCATACGTGGAAGGTTACAGCCCGAACGTTTCGGATCCTTAGAGCGAAGACCGTAGCGCGAACCAGCCAATATCGGCCTATCGTAAACCGGGCTATTCCAAAAGATTAACCATGCGCCGAATAGGCGTCTTTTTTTTGTTAATTGCATTGACCGTCGTATTATTATCTTATAGAGTTAATTTTAATGTAAAGCTCTTACAAATGCCGATATGAGGTGAATAATAGAACGATGATTAAACTGTCTTTCCGTGCATTTGCAGTTATCCTTTTCTTGACTCTTTTTGTTCCTGTTGTTACCTTGCATGCGGCAAGCAATCTATTAACGAATGCTGGTTTTGAGAACGTTACGGAGAACGCTCCGACTGAATGGCAGCATGACGCCTATTTGAAAGAAGAGCATATTACCACGTATACGATTTCGGATAAAGAGGCCCATACGGGTACGTATTCTGCGGTGCTCGAGAATAAGGAAGCCAATCATTCGCGCTGGACGCAGACGATTAAAGTAAAACCGAAAACAACCTATAAGCTATCTGGTTACATAAAAGCGGAACAAGTCGGCGCGGATGCGACCGGTGCTCATTTTTTTGTGGACGGCATTGCTGTTGCCTATCCTGAAATGAAGGATACGAACGGGAAATGGGCTTATGTACATTTTTATGCAAAAACGGGTAAGGATCAGAATAGCATTACGTTTGGAGCAAGCCTTGGCGGTTACGGGGCAATTAACACCGGGAAAGCTTATTTTGACGATGTTAGTGTAGAGAAAGTATCGAAAGCCCCTGCGGGCGTTGAGGTATTCAGCTTAACGCCAACGGAGACCGGACAGGCATCCGATGCTGCCACTAAAGGCGGGTCCGTGCTGCCCTTGATTTTGTTCGCGGCGTTGTTCAGTCTGTTGTTTGCCTTAATTTATAAGAAGCTTCTAAGAGAGAGAAGCTTATTGGACGGGAAACCGCATATACATAAAATCATACTCGTATTTGTATGTATTGGCGCTCTTGCGGCGCGGCTTTGGCTTGCAGTTACGAATACGGGCTATGCCAATGATATTGCGTTATTTATGGCCTGGGCTGACCATGCTGCAAAGGAAGGCCTTTCCGGGTTTTACCATTCCGGCATGTTTGTAGATTACCCGCCCGGCTATATTTATATTCTGTATGTCTTAGGTTTAATCAAGGACATGCTCTCTTTAGACGGAGCATCGAAGGCAGCGCTTCTTTTGTTCAAGCTGCCAGCAATTTTAGCTGATCTTGCGGCTGCTTATTTTATTTTACACACGGGTAAAAGAAAAGCAGGCTTTTCCGTATCATTGGGACTTGCATTGTTCTATTTATTCAATCCTGCAGTTATTGTGGATTCTGCCGTTTGGGGCCAAGTCGACTCCATTTTTGCTTTGGCGCTCGTGCTGTCCATCCATGGACTTGCTGAAAATAAGATCGAGCGCGCTTCCGTTTGGTACGCCATAGCGGCGCTTATTAAGCCGCAGGCGTTCATATTCATGCCGGTGCTGCTGCTATGGTTTGTTTATCGCAAAGACTGGAGGAAGGTCGCGGTTAGTGCCGCTTATGGCTTTGCGGCGTTTATTTTACTCGCTCTTCCTTTCTTTTGGGGGAATGGCGGATTATCGGGTCTATTTCAGCTGTACAAAGGAACCTTATCTTCCTATCCTTACGCCACTTTGAATGCATTTAACCTTTATGCGCTAAGCAATGATAATTGGAAGCCGATCGCCGAAACCTGGCTGCTGTTCTCCTTCCAAACCTGGGGTACGATCTTTATTTTGGCTGCCGTTGCTTTAGCTGCATTTTTCGCCTTGCGCAAGAAGGACAGCGATTCCTCCAATCGGGTTTATTTTATAGCTATGGTGCTCATCGTTGTCGTATTTATGGGCGTAACCAAAATGCATGAGCGCTATTTATTTCCGGTGCTGTTACTTGGCATCTTTGCATTCTTGCAATCGCTTGACCGGAGAATGCTTATTATTTTCTACGGATTTAGCTTGACCAGCTTCATTAATATTGCTTATGTATTGGATTACAGCAAAACAACGACAAACGTCCCTTTTAACGGCATTGTTTTATTGTGCTCGCTAGCAAATATTGGGTTAATGCTTTACTTGCTTTATATCGGATATGATAAATATATACGCGGAAGGGTAAAGCTGGTAGAGCCGTTATTGGAGAAAGAGCTTACGGATAGGGATCATGAGACGCTATCCGCTTTCAAGACCAAATCCATCTCGCGGGCGAGGCAAAACGCAAATCGTTTCAATCGCAAGGATTGGATCGTTATGGGCTCAATCACACTCCTATATGCGATTGTTGCCTTGTTCCAGCTCGGCGATATGAAGGGGCCGCAAACGGCATGGCAGCCTGCGGCGGCAGGCCAAAGCTTTTATGTCGATTTGGGCGCTGTCAAACAGCTTGACCGAATCAACAGCTTTGGCGGTGTCGGAACCGGGAAATTCAAATATGAATTTAGTCAAAACGGGACCGATTGGGACAATGTGATGGAAATAGACAGCAGCCATGTTGCCGTATTTACTTGGACAACGCAGCCCGCAGCGCTTCCAGCACGTTATGTAAAGGTCACTACCGTTCAAACGGGCTTTTCGATGCATGAGCTTGCGATCTACGAGCAGAGCAACAAAATACCGCTGCAGATCGTCGGAATAAACGATGAGCTGGCGAAGGATGCCAAGAGAGGCAGCGTACCGCTGCTCTTTGACGAACAACAGCTGGCAGAGTATGACGCTACCTTCATGAATGGCTCGTATTTCGATGAAATTTACCATGCACGTACGGCTTATGAGCATTTGGAGCATATTGTGGCTTACGAGAATACGCATCCACCGCTTGGCAAACTGATTATTGCGCTCGGCATCAAGCTGTTTGGGCTTAATCCGTTTGGCTGGCGCATAGCGGGCACGCTCTTCGGCATAGCGATGCTTCCGTTAATGTATGTTTTCGCTAGAAGGCTGTTCAAAACCAGCGTTTACGCCGGACTTGCCACAGCGCTGTTTACCGCTGATTTCATGCACTTTACGCAAACTAGAATTGCGACAATAGATGTTTACGGCGTGTTTTTCATTATGTTGATGTTTTATTTCATGCACAAATATTATTCTCTCAGCTTTTACAGAGTCAAGCTTGGGGTTACCCTTATGCCGCTGTTCTTGGCGGGATTGTTCTTCGGAATAGGCGTGGCGTCCAAATGGATTGTGTTATATGGCGGCGCGGGTTTAGCCATCATGCTCGGAATTTCGTTATTTGAACGATACAAAGAGTATGCAGCCGCGAAGCGGGTTCTGCGGGGCGGGATGACATCAAATGCAACCTTCAGCTCAGAGAAGCTGCAGCAAATCGTTCATGTGTTTCCGCGCTATACCCTGATTACGCTTGCTGTTTGTCTCGTATTCTATATTGCGATACCGCTTGTGATCTATGCCTTGTCCTACATCCCGGTACTGACCGTCATGGATGACGGTTATACCTTGAAGAGCCTTATCGATTATCAGAAGCATATGTTCAGCTATCATAGCCAGCTCGTATCGACACATCCGTTCTCATCATCCTGGTGGGAGTGGCCATTTATGAAGAGACCGGTATGGTATTATTCCGGCGACAATATGGCCGAAGGCTTAAAGTCTACAATCGTTGCGATGGGTAATCCGCTTATTTGGTGGACGGGAATCTTCGCAATGGCTGCGACGATCTGGATCAGTATCAAACGGAAAGACAAAGCTATGTATACGATATGGATTGCATTCTTGGCACAGTACGTACCTTGGATGCTGGTCACACGGCTCACGTTCCTCTATCATTATTTTGCGATGGTGCCGTTTATTATCTTGAGCTTGGTTTATATATTCAAGGTGATTGAAGAGAAGCAGCCAAGCTTTAGGCTCGCGCGCAACATTTTTCTGGCTGCGGTCATTCTGTTGTTTATTACCTATTATCCTGCGCTCTCCGGTATGACGGTGAAAAGCTGGTATGTAGAGCATGTGCTGCGCTGGTTTCCGAGCTGGTTATTTTAAATACTGCGTTGCCAGAAGGACGGCGACAGTCGTCTACGCTTGAGAAAGGGGCATATAGATGAAGCAATCAGCTGTAAAATACAGTGTTATCGTCCCGATGTTCAACGAAGAAGAGGTTATCGAGCATACGTATGAGCGGCTGAAGATGGTTATGGATCATGCTGATGAGCCGTATGAGCTGATATTCGTCAATGACGGAAGCAAAGACCGTACAATTGAACTAGTGTCAATGATTTGCGATTTCGATCCGAACGTCCGGCTGATCAATTTCTCCCGCAATTTCGGCCATCAGATCGCGATCTCCGCCGGTATGGACTATGCGCAGGGGGATGCCATCGTCGTGATTGATGCGGATCTTCAGGATCCGCCTGAGGTCATTCTAGATATGATCGCCAAGTGGAAGGAAGGCTATGAGGTCGTTTATGGCAAACGGCTTAAGCGCAAGGGCGAGACGGCATTCAAGAAGCTGACTGCGAAAATTTTCTATCGTACGCTGCGCAGCTTAACCAACGTTGAAATTCCTGTGGATACGGGTGACTTTCGATTAATTGACCGTAAGGTATGCGATGTGCTGCGTGGCTTAAAGGAGAAAAATCGCTTTGTGCGTGGCTTGGTCAGTTGGATCGGCTTCCGCCAGACGATGGTTGAGTATGAGCGGGAGGAACGTTTTGCAGGGGAAACCAAATATCCGTTAAAGAAGATGATCGCTTTTGCCATCGACGGGATTACCTCGTTCTCCTATAAGCCGCTAAAAATTGCAAGCTATATCGGCTTTACCTTGTCGTTTACAAGTTTCTTGTACCTGCTGGTCGTCATTTTTCAGAAGCTGTTCACTGGCAGCACGATTGCGGGCTGGGCCTCCATCGTAGCGGTTAACCTTTTGTTTAATGGCATTATTTTGATGCTCCTTGGCATTATCGGCGAATATATTGGCCGGATTTATGATGAATCCAAAAACAGGCCGCTTTATATCGTTCGCGAGGTACAGGGCTACTCTGAGAAAGATGCGAATCAACCAGAGAATGCAAACGTCTCGGAACGGGTTAAAGAGTATGGCTAAAATGGCTTCCAAAAAGGTTTTCTTTCAATTCTTGGCCTTTAATCTAGTGGGGCTGCTCAACACTGCAATCGATTTTCTGCTTTTCACCCTTCTTCTATGGTTAGGAACCTATTATTTAATCGCGCAGATCATTGCTTACGGAGCGGGAATGATTAACAGCTTCGTGCTTAACAGCCGATATACCTTTCATAAGAGAGACGGCCTCGTCTCAAAACCGCAGCAGATCAATAGAGGATTTAGGTTCGCCCTGTGGAATGCCCTCTTACTTGGAATTACACTGCTGCTTCTTGCCGCCTTTACAGAGTGGTGGGGAATGAACGAGGTCGTATCCAAGGTCATCGTAACGGTGATTACCGTGGCGCTGAATTTTTATGGAAGCAAGAAATGGGTTTTCGCAGTGAGCGGGTCGAGAGCAAAGAGCAGCTAACGAAAGGCGGGAAAAATGAAAAAAATATTATCTTATACATTAGTAATCGTGGGTCTTCTTATTTTACTTTATCCAAAAGCGAACGAATGGTACGACAACCGCCAACAGGATAAGCTGATGGCGGATTGGGAAGAAGCTAGCTTCGATGAAACGGCAGAGCAGCAGGCACAGCAGCAGTATGAGGATTTGACGGATCTGTTTAACGAGGAATCGGCAGCCGCGGCTGTGGATGCTGAACCTGAACCGACGATTGTACCTACGGATCCCGCCACGGATGCCCCATCAGCTGCTCCGGCAGCGCAGAAGCTCACACCGATCGCAACCATTAAGATTGACAAAATAAAGCTAAAGCTGCCTGTCCTCGAAGGAGCTACCCAGAAAAACATGAAATCCGCCGCCGCCCATTTAAAGGAAACAAGCGCGATAGGCCAGATCGGCAACGCGGCAATCGCAGGTCATCGCATGCGGTCGAAGGGAAGGTTGTTTAACCGGCTTGGCGAGGTAGAGGTCGGTGATAAAATCGTCGTGGATACAAAGGAAAAATCCTATACCTACACGGTCTATAAAGTATCGATTGTAAAACCAACGGACGTATCCGTGCTTAATTACAACAACAAAGACAAGCTGCTTACCTTAATCACTTGCGATCCGATCGTGAACCCAACGCATCGTTTAATCATCCACGCAAAAATGTAAGTGATAGAGCCCATTTTCTCCGCTTAACAGCACCAATGGTACCGCCCCTTCATAGTATAAGTTGACTGTATCCCTTAACCTTGTTAAACCATAAAAACCCGCGCAAGGAGGGGTGACAAACATTGAAAGGTAGCGACCATAAGAGCAAGTTTTTATTGACGCATCGTGAACGCGAGGTATTCGAGCTGTTGGTACAGGATAAGACAACAAGAGATATTGCACAGCAACTATTCATCAGCGAGAAGACCGTCCGCAACCATATTTCTAATGTGATGTAATTTGAAGCACACAAAATATATTTTGATGCAAATTTGATGCAAATCACCAAAAAGAGCAGCGAGGGATTACTCCTCCTGCTCTTTTTCTTTGATAATTTCAATGATTTGTTAGTAATGGTGCACAAATGGAAATTTAAAGTAAAAAGTGCTATTTCTTGTCATGTGAATGCCACCAATATATGAAAGCACTAATCGATAACAATGTAGCCGATGCAAAGTTATCAGGAGGTGATCCTTTATCTAACGGCAGGCGCTCAGAAACACGACGAGAACGAACGTTTGGTCTATCTGCTTGTAAGTGGACACCAAAAACCAAAATTTCTCATAATCGATTCTCGGGCGTCTGGCGGTGTTTTGAAATCTTCGTAAAGAGTCACCAACTTTGTTGCCGAACCCTCCAGCGTGGATTCGGCGACGTCTCAGCCAGCTCTGCAGGTTCGGTTGGCTACCGAGATCGAGACGAGGGGGAACGCCTTCGTCCTAGTAACACAGCCTGCGGAGTAATATTGATACTAATATTCCTGCCATCCTTTTGAATCATTAAATAAGTATATTTTTTTACTGAACCAATTAACCTTGATTTCTGATTGATTGTTTTTCTCTGGTGCCAACATTATAAGAGGCGAGAAAAGTAGAATTGCAATTATGAGTCCAATAATAATTTGTAAAATACTTTTCATATTAACGCTCCTTGTAAGTAGAATTAATTATTACTAGAATATCACATTCTGTATAAAGAACGAATTTGGATACGCCGATCCTGCAAGACAGTATGGTTTTGTCATTTCCCAACTGCCTTGTTTGCTGACTCATCCTCCTGGTCATTGACTGCAGGTGTAAGGATTGTGCTCGCAGCGGCTATGACATGCCGGATTAGATGTCATTTCTTCACTCTTGAATATAGAACATTTGTTCGCATATAATAAGAACATCAAATATGAGGGACGGTGTTCTAAATGGCGACAGGATCACGCAAGAAACTTGAAGGAAACGGAATATGGGAAAGCAGTCGAATGATGCTGCCTGAACATAAGGTCGCACTAAATAACTGGTCAAGAGATCAGCACAAACGTCCAAGAATTTATTTGGATGAGCAGGAATGGGAAGATGTATCGCGCTTTGTTGCAGAATCACTGCAACTCCGCGTGCCAATTAAACTAAAAATGTATCATGAACTTGAGGATCTAGAGATTAATGGAATCGTCGATCGAGTGGATCAGCATCAAAGTCGGTTCATGGTTGACGGTGAATGGTTTTTAATCCGAGATATCGAGGGTGCTGAGATTGAGCATTGATCGTCAAAAGTTAATTGAGCATCTTGAAGCAAATGCTGAGCAGCTGCGCATGAAGATCGATGGTTATGACGAAGCAAAAAGCATCGACAGCGGAATGATATTGATGTGGGTTGCTAAGAAGATCATGMTCACTCATTTGCTGGACGATTTGTATAACGGGAAATTTAACGAAGAAAAAAAGCCGCTTAGCGAACCTTGAATTCGCAAGCGGCTTTTACATAATGCATGTTATTGATTGTAACGGTGTGCTCATCTTGCTTCTCGATTACTCCACCGTAATCAATGATCTCGCCATCCTGCCAGGCGACAACAGGTGTTTGGTTAAAAATTGCGGCGGATAGATGAGCATCGGTGGTAAGGATGAACCCGGATTTAAACATACTTATGATTAACAGCTGCGTTATATCGAGAAGTAATTAGAGCGTCATTAAAGTCTGTCAAATCTTTTTGAGAAGATTCAATAACTATTTTTTCGCCTGTTTTAAGACTGATATTAATGGTATTGATGGGCTGAGGCGCTTTCAAATCAGTATAAGCAGGACCATTTGATGATGCAGAAATTGATTCAATTTCATTGTAAAGGTAAGTCTGTGCTTTATGGTTATTCAAATTAATAACGTAGAACCTCGAAACTCCAACAGCATATGTGATGTCACCTTGTCGAAAGGTTATTATTGAATTATCTTTTATGATGTTTACTATTTCATCTCGATCATCCATGTTATCACATCTCCTTTCATACCATAATTCGTCTTTTAAGAGGAATTTCCTTCCTATTGCCGAATAATGGTGACGAGGGAGGTGTTCAGAATGGGATCGAATGATATTTCAAATGAGTTTAAAGAAGCAGTTGTAAAATTGCATGAACAAAAAGACAACCATCTCGGTCAGATTGTGGCGAGTTACGAGGCTGTCCAATTGAAGTATGAGAAAGAATTAGAATTGGCTAAGATCTTAAACGATCCATCAGCTCTCTACCTTCAGGGAATTGTGGACGGATTAAAAATGGCTACAACGACTTTGAAGGCTTACAATGAAGGCATGAAAGATAAATCATGATTGATAAGGAGGCTGCTCAAATGAGCGGCTTTTTTATTTAAGTGTCTTAGGCCTATAAACTTACAATAACGAATCATTACCATACCAAAGAACTATAAATTCTTGTTGATAGAACATGAAAGTGTGTGTAGAATGTTCTTTATAACGAATTTGAGGTGGGTAATTGGAATGATTAAACGTTATGAAGAACTAGACTCGTTAAGAGGTATAGCAGCCGCGACTGTTGTATTGTGTCATTTATTACCGTTAGCGAATTTCGCGCTAATTAATAAATTAGACAAAACACCATTTCATTTACTATGGGCTGGACATGAGGCAGTTATCTTATTCTTTATTTTAAGTGGTTTTGTTTTATCGCTTCCTTTTTTCACCGATGGTAAAAGATCAGGTTATAAAGACTACTTAATAAGGCGAGTATGTAGAATTTATTTACCATACGCGATCAGCGTGATTATCGCCATTTTGTGCATGAAGTTATTTTACTCAATTGACTTTTTCATGTTAGGTGGCTGGTTCAATACTTCCGATAAACCAATATCGATTCAATTGTTGTTAAATCACGCTATACTGCTCACCGAGTTTGATAGCTATAGATTTAATATGGTTATCTGGTCACTCGTACATGAAATGAGAATCTCAATAATTTTCCCGCTTATTATGTTTTTAATAATTAAATTCAGTTGGAAACGCAATTTGTTATTGTCTATTTCAGGATCGATATTATTTTATGTTTTATATGTATTTTGTCTTAAGTTTTTTAGTTATGATGCGACGAAACTGCAAGGGTCTTACTTATATACTCTGCATTACATTGCATTTTTTATTATTGGTGCTTTATTAGCAAAAAATAGGCAATATTTTAGCAACTTATACGCAAAAATGGGCAAGCTTTTAAAGCTTTCAATATTGCTTGTTGGAGTACTAGCATACACTTATAATTGGTGGTTTTTTAATGACGTATCACTTTTTCACATCGTAATTATAAATGATTGGGTTATTTCAATTGGCGCAACTATTTTTATTTTGTTCTGCCTAAACTCAAGTGTAGTTAAACAACTGGTAACACTTAGACCCATTAGTTTTGTAGGTAAAATCTCTTACAGCTTATATTTGTATCATTTGATCGTTGCACTCTCAGTATCAAATTATTTAAGCGGGAAAGTATCTATGGTTTTAGTTTCAGGAATATCATTAGTACTTTCATTTGTTGTAGCGTCAATTATGTATTATTTAATCGAGAGACCGTCAATTTCATTAGGAAAATTTATAATCAATAAAATCAGAAATAGTAAGAAAAAAGTTATTGTAGATACACATTTAGATTTAAAGAAGTCTACGACGATTTAGGACATTTAGAATAAAAGCCGTTAGCGAACCTTGAATTCGCAAGCGGCTTTTATATAATGCATGTTATTGATCGTTACGGTGTGCTCATCTTGCTTCTCGATCACTCCACCGTAATCAATGATCTCACCATCCTGCCATGCAACGACAGGGGTTTGGTTAAACATTGCGGCGGAGAGATGGGCATCGGTGGTTAGGGTGAAGCCGGATTTAAACATTGTCCAATAATTTAGCGAATACACTGAGTATAGTTAAAATTGCTGCTATCAATACAACGGGGAGTATTATCTTTTTAAAAGTAAAATCTCCAAGTACGTCTAAGAATCTCATTGGTAACACCTCCTATATACCTAGTGCTTTCGACACACAAAGAGGAAATTCCTTCCTAATCGCGAATTTTGATTATGAAGGAGGTGGAAAAAATATGAACTTTAATTTTCCGGATATCAGAAAGAATGTTGAAGCAATAGGTGCTATGAATATGCAAATGAAGTTTAAAGATGATGCTGATACAATTGCTGAACATCTGATTCAAGCAGCTAATGATTACAATAGTAACCTTGATGACCAACATGAAGTAGGTGTAATGCTCGCTTCATTTGGTCAAACAATTACTGTTAACATTACAGGAATTGGATATCAAGGCGAAAAGCTTATAAAATTCAAAGGTCACTTGGCAGATAGTGGATCGCCAGTTGAGCTTTTGCAGCATGTAAGCCAAATCAATTTTTTGCTTGTGTCCTTGCCTAAACAAGAACCTGAGCAACCGAAAAAAACAATTGGATTTATTCGAGAATAATTCAATAAGCATTTTATTTTGAAGTCGCTCAAATGAGCGGCTTTTTTTATTGTACAAAGGGGGGACCGTTTTGGATAAATCGATTAAGTTACGACCAACAAAGAATTCGGTTATCGCTCGAGCAACGAAGGTCGAGACGTTAATGTCTTTCGTTAATCCATATCAAATCGTTACAGAGAACAAGGAGGTCAAGTGATGGAGGTAGTTATGATAAAGCGCGGCGACACCCGGACCGCTCCTGATGCTGACCTTTTAACTCCTGCGGGGAACGCTGTTAATTTGCATGGCGCGACTGTGCGGTTTGTGATGATGAAAGGTTTAATGGCTCTGATCGATAAGGAAGCAACAATCGTCGATGAAGAAAATGGTCGGGTCGCTTATTACTTTGAAGATGGAGAAACGGATCTTACCGGCAGCATGCGGGCTTGGTTCATCGTTTCTTATCCAGATGCTAGAAGAGAAACGTTTCCTAACGAAGATTACATCATTATTAAATTCGAATAGTGGGGGTGCAAGATGTCTAGTCCTAATGATAAAGAAATGCTTAGAGATGCGCGCGGGGTTATCATACCGCAAGTGTGGAATCCGAACTATGAAAACGGCGACGGAGACATGGGGAATTACGAAGCGCTTGAGGGGGCTGACGGTGCCTATAATGCACAAGCAATTCAAACGGTTGTTGCTGGCTTCTTCACCGGATTAACGAGCATTACAAAAGTGCTCGATGAAGAAATGAATGGGATTTCCATTTTCAATAACGGAACGGATATGATGACCTTTACGGTGAACGATGAAACTCGGCCCGTTCTGCCGAAAGCTTCATACACCGCAATATTTAAAAAGACTTTCACAGAAATTATTATCGTGGCTACCGGTGAATATTTCATCGATCTGCTGCAACAGCTTGGAGCATCGATGCCGGTTGTTGTGGTTCCTCCGGTTGATACAACGGTGCCGAATGAGGTAACGAACCTGGCAGAGTCAAATGTTACTCAAACGAGCGTGACACTTTCCTGGAGTGCTTCAACATCTCAGGACGTTGCTTCTTATGAAGTTTGGCGCRCGGGCTCTCTGCTCGCAACGGTAACTGGAACGACCTATGATGCAACCGGAATGTCCGCAGCGACGCAATACACCTTCACGGTCAAGGCGAAGGACGCAACGGGCAATGTTTCGACCGGTGTGAGCAGAGTCGTCACAACTGCCGCGCAGCCTGCCGATACAACGCCACCGGCGAATGTAACTGGCTTAACGTCGAGCAATCCTACATCGTCCGGTGTTACATTGACCTGGCTCGCAAGCAGCTCCGGCGATATCAAAGATTACCGGATTTATAACGGATCGACGTTACTTGCTACGGTCACAGACTTGACGTATGGTGTGACTGGCCTTATGGCGAGCACAGCATATTCCCTTATCGTTAAAGCTCGCGATACGTCAAATAACGAAGCGAGCGGTGTCTCTGTAGATATTACGACTGTGGCGCCTTCCGATGTTACTGCTCCGATTATTACAGCTACACCAAATGGCGGTACATTCACATCAGCACAATCGGTGACGCTATCATCCAATGAATCGAATACAACGATTTTCTATACAACGAACGGAAGCACTCCGAATGTATCGAGCTCGACCTATTCGACTCCTATTCCCATTCCGGCAACGGGGGCTTTGAAGTTCTTCGGTAAAGACTTGGCTGGCAATGTGAGCGCGGTGCAAACAGTGAATTTCACTATTAACCTTCCGGATAGCACGGCTCCTGACCCTGTTACTGGATTAACTGCTGGCACTCCATCATCTAACGGTATTTCATTATCGTGGACCGCTTCGGGCTCTACGGATAAGGCGAAGCATGAAGTAGCTTTTTCAACAGATGGGACGAACTTCACGGTTGCAAGCGCAGCGGTCGCCGCTGGAGCTACATCTTACAGCATAACCGGACTGACACCTGGAACAGCTTATACATTGCGAGTAGTCGTGATTGACACGTCCGATAATCGCTCCACTACTGCAACAACAACGGCAACGACAGCGGCTCCGGATACGACGGCGCCCGGCGCGGTCACTTCCTTGGCAGCAGGAACAGCAACGGCATCGACGATCCCGCTTTCGTGGGTTCTTTCTCCTGCCGGGGATGTTGCGACGCAAGAGGTCGCCTATTCGATAGATGGAACAAATTTCACCATTGCGAGCGGAGCAGTTAATACTTCGTCATATTCTTATACAGTGACTGGCTTAACAGCAAGCACGAATTATACGCTTCGCGTTGTTGCGATCGATGGAGCTGGCAATCGTTCGACCGCTGCTACAATAACAGCATCAACGATCGCTGATGTTGCGGATGTTATTGCACCAACGGTTACTGCTTCGCCTGTTGCTGGAACGTATGGATCGGCGCAAAGCGTTACTTTAACGCCGAGTGAAACCGCAACAATACGATTTACTATCGATGGTTCATTACCAAATGGATCTAGTCCGATTTACAGCGAGGCTATTGCGATTTCTGTTCCAACCATTATCAAATATTTCGCGGAAGATGCTGCCGGCAACAAAAGTCCGATCTATCAAGACCGGTATATTGTCGGAACGGTAACAGATGCAGTTATTCCGACCTTAACAGCTACACCAGCAAATGGGACATACAACACTGATCAAGTGTTAACTGTAACGGCTAATGAGCCTGCAATTATTTACTATACGAGTCACGCTACAACGCCGCCAACGCCAACGGCCGCGAGTACGAAATATACAGGTCCTATAAACGTGAATGCATCACAATCATATAGTTTCATTGCAATTGATGCTTCTGGCAATCAATCTGCAGTGCTTAGTAAAACATTTACAATCGATAAATCAACACCAATAGCGCCGACGAACTTTGCGGCAACGACCAAGCGCGGGACTAGCATGGTGCTGTCTTGGACAGCTTCTGCCTCTCCTGATGCAAATGCATATTTGATTTATGATTCGAATGATTTCCTGCTTGGTACTGTGACGGGAACGACTTTTGAAGTGATTGGCCTTGTTGAGAATACAGAATACACATTCAAGCTAAAAGCAAGAGATGCGGCGCAAAACTTATCGACTGTGGTTACTGTCACTGATTCGACGATTACTTCTGCGTTTACTGCAACTGGTTACGTGAACGATGCCAGCCTTTTGCTTCTTACTGAGGGGCCGATAAACCTTGCTTCATTCTTTAATCCAAACAGGTTCTTTAATAGCAATGAGAAGTTCACACTGGTCTTTACTGTAAACACTCCAGTAAATACAGCGTTGCTTACTCGGTGGTTGTTTGGACAAGACGCGAATAGCAGAGTAAACCTAACAAAAGCTACATCTGGGCAACTGGCATTTAAGCTATACGGCATCAATACCTCCAATAGTTCTAGCGCGGTCCCAGCTGTTGACACCGGGGTTACGAACTACACAGACGCAGTTTTACATCATATAGTAATAGTGAGAAATAACCCGTTACTACAAATTTATGTGGATGATGTGAAGGTGGGTGAAGGCGTGAATCAAGCCGGAGATAACCTTTCGACTAACGCTTCTACGCTTCCAATGTACCTTGGTGCTGCTGGGAAAACCATCACCTTCAAGAATGTAGCGTATTATAACCGTGCACTTACGGCTTTAGAATTGACGCAGAACTACAACGCGCTTAAATAAAGGGGGTGTATATATGACCTGGAATCCAGGGGGCGACGGCGGTAAAACGAACGTCACCGATTCGGCAACAAACGGAAAGATCATAGTGGATGGTCAAGAGATGACAGTTTATGACGATACTGCGATGAAAGCTTCGATTGCTGAAAAAGCGCCATCAACCCATCGCCATACATTGTCACAAATCGATGATGTTGATGATTCGGCAAAGGTGAGCGGCAACGTCTTGACGTATGATTCAGCATCGGGAGAGGTCAAGCTTAAACCTCTTCCTGCTGGATCGGGTTCAGGAGCGACGAACCTCGATGGCTTGACTGATGTTGATGTTACAACAATTGCTCCAGCGGCGGGAGATGCTTTGGTTTTCGGTAATGGTCAATGGAAGCCTGGGAAGGTTGCCGGCGGCAGTGGTGTTCCGAGACAGGAAATTGCTTTTGAATTTGATATTCAAAACTTCACAGTATCTGATGAGCAGCCAATGCTTCACATTCCTGTTGAAGCGTACAATGCAGGCAGCCGATCGGTAGTGCATCCAAGCGTGCTTTATTTCGAGAGCAAGTGGAATGGCTATCATTACTGGATGGGGATTAACCCTTATGCCGGCATTAACTTCGAGAATCCTGCGATCTTTGTTTCGCATGACGGTCTTACTTGGTTTCCACCGCCTGGCCTTACTAATCCAATCGATGGCATACCGCCAGGCGGGGGCTATGGATCGGATATAAATTTATTCTTGGACAAGGACGGGAAAACATTACACGCATTGAACCGTCATTATTTCGATACTTTTAGAAAGTTGTATATTTATTCATCTACGAACGGCGTTAACTGGACCAGTCGCCAGGTAATCTTGGAAAGCTTGGATGCGAGCTTCGATTTCCTCTCTCCTTCGATATTGCTGGAGGAAGACGGAACATATACGATGTGGACCGTGGACCTTACTCGCCAGATCGGGCCATTAGCAATCAAAGACGAGATTGATATCTATAAGGCGACAGACGCGAGAGGTCCTTGGACAAAGGTACGCACTGTGTTCATGCCTAAACTGCTGCCTAATGAACGGATTTGGCATCTCGAGGTTCGAAAGATCGCGAGTTTTTATTACATGTTTTATCAAACATGCGATTTGGTGCAGTCCGGCGCAGCAGGGCAAACCTACTTTGCGCGTTCGCTTGACGGAAACACTTGGGACCCATGTACGACGGCTGTATCGTCATTGTTCGATACTTGGGGAGCTGCATCTTATAAATCTTCTTTTCTGCCATCGATTGACGGTGACGGAGTTAAATTCAAATTGTGGCATAACGTAACGGAAGGCGCGGGTAAGTTTTGGTTAGGATATTTGGAACTTAAAATCCAACCAAAGCGGAAGGCAGAATATAATGTTACAGGCAAGAAACTGATCTTCCAAGATACATTCGATGATCCTACGCTTGCGAAGTGGTCGCTTCAAACAGGTTCACCTCTGCTGGTTGTCGCTGATGGTGTTGCTTCTAATATCGGCGCGCCAGGTACGGGAAAGGTTTATAAGGTCCTGCCAGTAAACGACTACATAGTGAATATGACAGTCGAGGAAATCGCGCATGAGTCAAAGACATTCGGCACTATTTTTTATGTCAATTCCCAACCTGATAATGATTGGGAAGGGATGCAATTTGGGTACGAACGAAATAAACTTATTTGCATGATCCGCAAAAATGCCAATACGATTAACAAATTGTATATTCGGCAAGTGCTGCAAAAAGGTGATGTTATTACTTTTGAAGTCAGTTATACGAATAAATACATCAAAGTGTTTATAAACGGATATTTGAAATTCAATTATACGAACGCTGATGATGTGATGCTTCCGAGAAATACTCGAATAGGCTTCAATGCTGCGAGTACCGGATTCACTGGTCGGTTCGCGCTTCAGGATATAAGCGTATATGCCATTGATTACAAGGAGCCGGCGACTATAGCGGTCGAATCTCAAATGAAGCTACTTGCGAGTAAAGGCGACGATTACAAAGGTGATAATTTTAAAAGGGCAAATGGTGCTGTTGGCACTATGCTCGACGGCACAGCCTGGACCGTCGCAGTCGGGACCTATGCCATTGAAAGTAACAAGCTGAAATCGTCCTCTACTCCACCAGGCGCTATTTTCGCTGATACTGGCTGGCTAGACTGCAGCGCTGAAATCTCGACGAATGTGAACGGCGGCGTGGTGATGCGGTATGTGGATGTAAATAATTATCTGCATGTAGATTACTCGGCCAATACGGTCCGCGTTCGCAAAACGGTCGCCGGCGTAGTGACTACATTAGCGACGTTCCCTTTCCCGGCAACAGGTCTGAAGGTAGTCGGTGCGACTGTTGCAGTTGGCCGCTTAAAGGCTTATTTGAACGGTCGAGTGGTGTACGATGAAGCCATTGCTGATTCTGTTTTCGCAACATCGACAAAGACGGGCGTTTATACAAACGGATCGGATTCGATAAATTACATCTTAGTTACGAAGGCATAACTCTTTTGTAACGAATTGTGAAAAAGAATCTGAGGACTCGTATAATTGAATGCGAACGTGTGTTAGGTGTTTTTTGTGGCGAAAATGGTCAATCGAAAGTTTGACGCAAAAATGTACCATCGTTATAATGACCTTGTTCTTACTCTCAAGTTACAAAGTGCGTTAATTAATAACCGCTTTAGCGGTAAAATGCGAAGCGCAGCGTACCGCATGCTATTGATCTGCGTCGTATTAGATTATATAGAACAAGGTCGTTCCAAATGGAGCGGCTTTTTTTATTGCCTAAAAGGAGCTGCTGCTCATGGCAAAACCAAAGAGCACGCCAACCAGCAGGCCAGAAGTGCAGACGATCGATGTGGTGTTTAAGTGCGGTCATGAGGGCCAGCGACGCGTGATTGTTTATCCTCATATATCGGCACTTCGTATACGCTCAGCTGGATTCGAAATAATGTGAATTGCGGTGATTGCTATTGAAAATTACCAACCCATTCTACAAGAGTAAAGCCTGGTTAGAGTGCAGAGCGTTTGTTCTTAATCGGGATGCTTACCTTTGTCAGCCGTGCTTGCAAGATGAGGAGCTCAAGAGAGCTAATACTGTCCATCATATTAAATCGCTCGAAGAGTATCCTGAGCTTGCATTGGATCCCGAGAATCTTGAGAGTATCTGTCCCAGCTGCCACAACAAAGTGCATCCGGAGAAGGGCGGAGGGAAGAAGAAAGAGGTACTGAGAAAGAAGAGAAAGGCGATAATCACTGTATCGAAGGCTAACCGAGAGAGGTGGTAGCGGGTTTATTTTGAAATATGTATGAAGACAAGGGGTATATCTCCACCCCTTGTTTTGTGAACGAAACCAACATTGGCTTACTCTTCGTCATAATTATTGCGGAGATTGATATTTGCATTTTTTTCGACAAGGGTTTTTTCAAACTGTAGATGGTGGATTTCTTCTTTGTCCTTATCATATGAAGTTGAAAATTGTATCTCTAGTTCTACATCTGAACCTCCTACGTGCATATAATGGTCGTCTTCTCGCTCTCTATAAGGATTATAGATGTATACCTCAACACCGACAGTAGCTGTAAAAGAACCTGAAATAATTATTTCATCATTTATGATTTCAATTTTATAGTCAGTTATATCATTTATAGTTAGTGCGTAGGGTTCGCAAAAAGCATCTTCTTCATTAGTGAGATTATTGCCATATATGTAGGCGTTAGCATGATCATATATATTATCAAAGTTGAGTTCAAGCAGCACGAGTATTTGATCATGTTCAATAGGGTTATCTTCTAACCATTGTACAAGTTCAACTGTTCTAATAAGTGGTTTTAATATTTCCTCATTTAAAAAGAGATCTTTACTAGTAGGATATACTTTAAATTTATCAGAGTCTTCCTTTAACTGAGGATGCACATCACCGTTTGAATCTAAGAAGTCATTTTTATTATTGGTGATAAAGAAGCAATATTCATGATTTTCATCCTCGGCTTTTTTTGTATAAGTTAGCCATGTTATAGCATCACGGAATTCTTGTTTACTATCGGTAAATGGTTTAATTCGATTAATTGAACGGCGAACAAGCTCAGGTAACAAAGCATTATCATAATCTACAACTTGAATCAATTTTTGTTCGATCAGATTATTAAAGAAAACATCAAATTGGCTTTCGAAGTCAGATGAAGAGACCTGTAATTTTTCTGTTGAAAGTTCTTCAGGGTAGTAGTCTCTTAGAGACTGAAGAGATTTTTCCAAATCACCCATTCTCTTATGAACATTTATAAGAAATTTATTTCGGGCTTCCTCAAATACAACCTTAGACAAAATAAGAGGTGTTCCGTATACATCTGCAAACTTCAATAATTGTCTATTGTAAGTTTTTTTAAAGAATGGATCGTTAAATAATACAGTTGTATCAAGGAATAGATTTATATCCGGGGTTGTCACTGTTCCACCATCCTAATGTAATGTGATTTTATAAATATGATAAATTTTAACTCGTGTTACCAATAAGTGTCAACGAACACAATGATCCCTAACATAAGATCAGTTTTTCTTTTAACGTTTTAGGAGGGACGCGGACTCATGGAAAGCCCCCCTCCCTCAAATTTTAAACTAGAAGTCTTTAAGGACCGGCGTGGTCCATCGTGCGCACCGCGGATAGATTTTAGATTAAGGGGGGTGCCCTAGGGAAAGGGGTGATGGATGATGGCGGTGCCCACTGCAAAGAAGATTCGTGAGTATTTGGGCGATAACTATCGCGAGTCGGACGAAGAAGTTATTCAACTTTACATTGAAACGAATAAATACTATCGCCGCCTGAAAAAAGAGGTCGAGAAAAAGCCGCTGATGCTAGAGCACACCAACAAAGCAGGGGCCACGAACACGATTAAGAACCCTCTAGCAATCGAGGTGACAAAGACGGTCCAAACGTTAAACAATCTTCTAAAGTCCCTAGGGCTCACACCGGCTCAACGCAAGAAAGCGGGAGTAGGTGGCGGAGATGACGATGACGATTTCGATTCATTCTAGTCCAACTGAAATCGAGAAATGGTATGCAAAATGGCGCAGTGAACAGATTGAAAAGCGTCATATACTAGATGATTTCTCACCAATACTGCTTACAACCTGGTATGCCGAGCGTGTTGTCAAAGGTGATATAGTTGCCAGCAAGAAAGTTGTTCAAGCCTGCTGGCGACATCTGAATGACCTCAAACGCCAGGGCACAGATGACTTTCCTTACATTTTCAACGAAGCAGCAGCTCATCGACCGATCACCTTTATCGAGAAGTTTTGTAAACCATCAAAGGGTGATTTTCAAAAACTTGTTTTGCAACCGTGGCAACACTTTACGATCGGTTCGCTTTACGGCTGGGTGCATAAAGATACTGGAGTCCGTCGCTTTCGCGAAGGGCTTATTTTTATTGCTCGGAAAAACGGAAAAACGACAAAGATCAGTGGACTGAGCCTATTCTCTTTATCAAAAGATAAGGAACAAGGGGCAAAGGTCTACGTACTGGCTAACACCAAGCAGCAGGCCGGTGAGTTATTTGGTGAGAGCCGGGCAATGGTACAGAAGTCACCGGCTCTAAGGAAACGCATCAGAGAGAATCAAAAGGGCATCTATTTCGACAAAGCCTTCAGCTCGATCGAAGCGCGGGCTTCTGATAGTCAGAAGTTAGATGGATTAAATACGCACCTTGGCATTTTCGATGAGATCCATGAGTTTAAGGGATTCAAGCTCATCAACGTTATTAAGCGGTCGTGGTCGGCACGTAAGCAACCAATGGTCGTTTATATTACAACAGCCGGATATCAGCTCGACGGACCGCTGATGGAATACTACGACATTGCTGAAGATGTACTTGAAGGTGTTATTGAGCAAGAACGAAAGTTCTATTTCATGGCTGAGCTCGATGATGTGAAAGAAATCGAAAATCCGGCAATGTGGATCAAGGCGAATCCAAACATCGGAGTCACGCTCAACCTCCCTGAGTTGGTACAGGATTTTAATACAGACCGTCATGTTCCGCAAGAGTATAACGACTGGGTGACAAAGCAGTTCAACCTTTTCGTTAACAATAGCGAGCAGTCATTCTTGACGTTTGAGGTACTGAAGCGAAACACAGGAAACGTAGATTTCAATGAACTAGAAGGCAAAGGCTGTATTGGTGCATTCGACCTTTCTGATAGTGAAGACTTTACGTCGGCTTGCTTAGAGTTTCCGCTTGATGACGGCAGGGTAGCTGTATTATCGCATTCTTGGCTCCCTGAAACTAAGGTCCAACAAGACAACGAGAAAATACCCTATGAGGAATATAAGAAAGCTGGCTTGCTGACGACCATTCCGGGAGAATACGTGAAGAAAGAGTACATTTTCGACTGGTTTATCGAACAATCCGAGCGTTTCAGTATTGAAAAGATTATGTATGACCCTGCTAAGGCATATGGGCTTGTCGAATCGTTGAAGTTACATGGTTTCGAATGTGAGATTGTGAGGCAAGGTTACGTCACTCTTGGCCCGGCTGTGGATGATGTGAAGGAACGTTTCCTCGATGGAAAGGTCGTGTTCAACAATAACCGTTTGTTCCGATGGTATGTGAACAATGTCAAGATGGTAGAGGATCGAAACCGCAACAGACTACCTACGAAACAAGGCCGCTACCGAAAAATTGACGGTTTTGCGGCTTTTTTAAATGCTCACGTCGATATTATGAAACGATTGGACCTCCCGCAAGCAAGCGGCGATGTGGATTTCGTATCAGTCAAAGATCTGCTAAGGAGGTGATGAAAAATTGAATATTTGGCAGAGAACTAAAGCAGCTTGGAAAATGGTACGGAACAAATACGACGGAGTAACGAGCGGTGATTTTACGCGCTGGTTTCGTGGCGGACGTTCCGTCTTCCAATGGGGCTCAAGCGGGAAGTTAGCAAGCAATGAAACGATATTTGCAGCCCTTTCTCGGCTGTCGAACTCGATGGCGACGCTGCCGTTGAAGCTATATAAGGAATTCAGACCGTTTGAGACTGATGAAGGCGATAAGATTTCGAATGCTCCGAATAACAATATGACGAGCTTCGACTTTATCAGGATCCTTGAGACACATAGGAACGTTCATGGCAACGGCTACGCGCTGAAGATGTACAACCGCATGCATCAGCTCGACCAGTTGGTTGTGCTCGATCCAAGCCGCGTTGAACCGATCATTGAAGCTGATTCCGGCGAGCTATGGTATGAAGTCGAAGGTGATAAAGGGCGTTATTACGTTCATAATCTCGATATTATCCACGTTAAGCATATCCATACGTTCCAAAATGGTTATAAAGGAATCAGTCCGATTGACGTCCTGATTAACACAATAGACTTCGATCGAGAGGTTCGGCAGTTTAGCCTAAGTCAGATGGAAGGTGCTATTCATGCATCATTCATCCTGAAGTACGCTGCGCATATCAGCAAAGAGAAGAAAGCAGAAGTAATTGCTAACTTCAAGGACTTCTATAAAGACAATGGCGGCGTGCTGATCCAGGAATCGGGAATTGATATCGAGCCAATAACACGTAATTTCATCGATACAAAGGTGTTTGAGGTCGAAAAAATAACCCGATCACGCGTGGCGAGCGTCTTGAACATGCCTGTCAGCATGCTTGGTGAGACGGATGGCGCAAGTTATTCAAGCATGGAGCAAATGAGCCTTGAGTATGTAACCTACACGCTGCTTGCCATCGTTCGTCAATATGAACAGGAATTTAATAGAAAGCTGCTTACTACACAGGAGCGCCGCGCTGGACTTTATTACAAGTTCAATGTTGGTGCTCTTTTGCGTGGGGACACACAAACGCGCGGTGACTTTTACTTTAAGATGATTCGATCCGGCGGAATGACACCGAACGAAGCGCGCGCTTTTGAGGATCATCCACCTATGCCAGGCGGAGAAAAGTTGTATATTAGCGGTGATTTGTACCCTATAGAAACGCCAGTCGAGCAACGAAAGGGGGTGAGTACAAAAAATGAGTAATACGAAATTTTGGGAATTTAAAAACCAAACTGCTAATGAAGCCGACCTTTACCTTTACCTGGAGATAGCGTCATGGGGTGGCGGTTACTCCGCGCATTCCGCTAAGAGCTTTAAAGGGGAACTGGACGCGCTGGGCACGTTGTCAACGCTGAATGTTTTTATTAATTCTCCTGGCGGCGATGTTTTCGAGGGTGTGGCTATTTATAACATGCTGAAACGCAATAAAGCGCACGTAAATGTGCATATTGACGGCCTAGCTGCATCAATCGCTTCAGTTATTGCGATGGCGGGTGACACAATCATCATGCCAAGCAATGCAATGATGATGATCCATAACGCTTGGATGTTTACTGCCGGTAATGCGACGGACCTTCGCGAAGCTGCCGACATGCTCGAAAAGGTTGATACATCTATCCGGCAATCTTACATCGATAAAGCCGGCGATGCGCTCGATGAAAGCAATCTCATTGCTCTCATGGAAGCTGAAACCTGGTTGACCGCACAAGAAGCGTTTGATTTAGGCCTTGCTGACGTGGTTGGAGAATCGAAGCAGATCGCAGCTTTAGCAAACGACGGCATTTTAGCAAAATATCGCAATGTCCCTGAAGCCATAGCGCCAAAAGATGAGCCGGTTCAACCCGAAAATAAGGGGTTGACGGAGGAAAAACGGCTGGAAATCCTTACAAATGCAAGTCTGGAATTACAAAATCTAAAATCATACCTTGGGGGCGTTTAAATGAAAACACTATTCGATGTTAAAAATGATTTGATCACAATTGGTAAAGCTCTGGCTGCAGCTAAGCAAGACAAACTGGTTGAAGCTTCTAAGCCTGATGCTTTGATTGAAAACATCAAAGCACTGGAAACGAAAGAGCAAGGTTTGCAAGCTCGCTTCGAAATTTTGCAACGTGAGCATGACGAAATGGAAGCTGAGCAATTGAAAAACCTTCATAAGCAACCTTCTGCGATCACAATTGACCCTAAAGATGTTGTTAATTCAGCAAAAGCAGGTCTAGTTCGTGCGGTTATGGCTGGAAAAAGTGTTCCACAAGAGATTAAGGCAGCTCTTGGTGACAAAAACAGCACTGGCGGCGAGAAAATCCTTCCAAAAACAATGACAAACGAATTGTTGCATGAGCCGTTTGTTAAAAACCCATTGCGTAACGTTTCTACTGTGACGAACGTTGCGAACCTGGAAATTCCGAAAATCGGATTCACTCTCGATACGAACGATGATTTCATTGCTGATACTGCTACAGCTAAAGAGCTGAAAGCTGACGGCGATGTTGTAACGTTCGGCCGCTTCAAATTCAAGGTTTTTGTTCCGATTTCTGAAACGATCCTTTCTGCAACTGACACAAACTTGGTTCAAGTTGTTGAACAAGCGTTGCAAAGCGGCCTTGCAGCCAAAGAAAAGAAAGTCGCGTTCGCAACATCTCCGGCTACTGGCGAGGAATTGATGTCTTTCTATTCCACACAAAACGCTATCACTCAAGTTAACGGCCCTGATCTGTACAAAGCGATCAAAAACTCGATTGCTGCTCTGCATGAGGACTACCGCGAAAACGCGTCGATCATGATGAGATACTCGGATTACATGGAAATTATCGAGACGCTTGCAAACGGCAACGCTTCGCTTTACAGCGCGCAGCCTGAACAAGTTCTTGGTAAGCCTGTAGAATTCAGTGATTCTGCTGTTAAACCGATCATCGGTGATTTCCGTTACTCCCACATCAACTATGATCCGGAACAACTTTACGACCGCGATAAAGATGTTAAGACTGGCATCGAATTATTCGTACTTACATCTTGGCTTGACCACAAAATCAAGCTTAAATCGGCATTCCGGATCGCGAACGTTGTCGTTACACCCTAATGCGCCCCAAAATTTAGCGGTTACTGGAACAACAGCAACAACAGCGTCCCTTAGCTGGGGTGCTGTAACCGCTGATGGGGGCATTCAGGAATACCGTATTTACAGGAATGGAGTCCAAGTCGGAACGTCTGCAACAACAACCTTTACGAATACCGGACTAACGGCTTCGACAGCGTACCAATA
Source organism: Paenibacillus sp. 01T443 (assembly GCF_056398325.1). NCBI lineage: Bacteria > Bacillati > Bacillota > Bacilli > Caryophanales > Paenibacillaceae > Paenibacillus > Paenibacillus sp. 01T443. The sequence continues at coordinate 130,438 of NZ_JBFTPE010000011.1, read as the reverse complement.
CAAGGTGTCCGCTGTATCTGTTAAAGGTGGYATCGAATCGGCGTTTAGCTCTCAAGTAACAGCTAATACGACCGCATAGGGGGGTTGTGAATGCTCGATTTAACGCTTGGAGAATTAAAGGAATATCTTCGTATTGATGGGAGCCAGGATGATTTTGTCTTGGCTCTTTTAATTGACGCAGCCAAAGAGTATATGACTGATGCCGGAGTGGTCGAATCTGACAAAGCTCGATATAAGCTGGCTATCATGCTGTACTGTACTCTCTATTACGAGAACCGCGATCCATCGATTAAGATCGACGGCTTCAATGCTTCGCTGGAAAGCATCATTATGCAGCTGAAAATATAGTTCTGTGAGGTGGTGAAATCTTGAAATCTTATGTTGTCATTAATGAATTCCTTGATAAATACGACAACCATAATTATTGCGCGGTCGGATCCGTCCACACTCCACACAACGAAGCGAGGGCAAAGCTGTTGCTTGATCTCGGCTTCCTAGGTGAAGAAGTGGAAGGCGAACGCGATGATGACCCTGTTGCCGACGAATCGGGTCTAATTACGCATCTAGGCGGTGTGTTCGAGCTCCCGAATGGTGTTCGAGTAAAGGGCAAGGCAAAAGCAATCAAAGCCATAGCGGAACTACAGGCGGGCGGTGGAGCTGATGAACCCGGCGAAGCTGGATCGAAGGATAACGTTTCAGAATAAAACCTCTGATACGGACGACGAAGGGATTGTATCTGAATCGTGGACTAATTACGTTACGGTTTGGGCTGCTCGCGAACCTCTAAAGGGACGGGAGTTCTTCGCTGCTGCCGCGGCGAATGCGGAGAATACGGTTCGATATAAAATCCGGTACCGCTCAGACGTCCACTCAAGCATGCGCTTGGTGGACGGCGGCCGGATATATTCGATCATTGCTCCACCGGAAGACGTTTATGGCGATCATATTCTGCATGTTATGACACAGGAAGTGCTTCTAAATGGCTAACAGACTAGACCTTAATGGAATAGATGGGTTACTGGCCGAGCTCCGCAGGCGCGGCGAGAATGCCGTTAAACGCGTTGAGAATAAGGCTCTGAAAGCAGCTGGTCAAGTGATGGCAGACGATATGATCATTCGTGCTCCAATCTCCGAATTAAATAAGATCCACATCAAGGATAATATTGGCGTAAGTGGCGTCAAAAGGGTAGATGGGAAGAAGTTTGTTTTAGTCGGCCCAAAGAAACGCGTCAAATGGCGCTCTCACTTTTCGGAGTTCGGAACTTCCAATCAGCAAGCGTCGCCTTTTATTGAACCGGCTTTCCACGCTAAAAAGCAGGAAGCCATGGAGATTATAACTGACGAACTGAGGAAGGGGCTGCGCTCTTGATGATAAATGCAAAAGAAATAATTAGAACGGCTCTGCTTAACAACGCGGAGCTGATTGCTCTGCTCGGTGGTGATCGGATTTATCAATTGGTCGCCAAACAAGCGGATGAATTCCCGCGAATCACTTTCTTTGAAATTGATAATGCCGATGCTGCTTTTGCCGACGATGAAGCTTATGCATCATCCATCAGCGTTCAAATTGATGTTTGGAGCAGAGCAAGCACTTTTGCAATTGCAAATGAAGTTGACAAAACGATGAAGGAATTAGGGTTTGCGCGCACAAGTGGACCTGATTTTTACGAGCAGGACACAAAGATTTATCACAAAGCCCTGCGTTATCGTGGGCAATTCGAGGGGGAATAGATGTGCCAAGAGTAGGATTAGATATGACGCATTATGCAATTATGACCGACGAGGTCTTGGAGGTCTACAGCGCACCACAACGCATTTGGGGTGCTATTAATGCAAGCATCTCTCCGGAAGTTAACAGCGAGACGCTGTATGCCGATGATCAAGCGGACACGGTTGCCACATCACTGGGCGCGGTAGAAGTTGAATTGAATGTTAAAGACTTGCCGAAATCGGTTCATGCGGCATTGCTCGGAGCTTCCATCGATTCAAATGGAGTTCTGGTTGATAACAAAAACGACAACGCACCTTATGTGGCGCTTGGTTTCCGCAGCAAGAAAGCAAACGGACAATACCGTTATGTATGGCTTTATAAAGGCAAATTCTCGCCGGCAGAGGAAGAGTTCGCTACGAAGGAAGATTCACCTACGTTCCAAACTCCGACGATCTCCGCTACGTTCCTGCCGCGTCAAACGGACGGACAATGGCGCGCTCGCGTTGATAGCGATGATGCTGATGTTCCAGCTGCCGTAATCACGAACTGGTTTAATGCTGTTTACACTTCCGCTGTGGACGTTGCTGCTCCTACAGTTACAATCGTGCCGGCTAACAACGCGACTGCTGTTGCTGTTGGTGCTAATATCGTTTGGACGTTCAACGAGGTTATTCGTCCGAGCGATGTTACTCAAGCGAACTTTATCGTTCAAAAAGCAGACGGTACCGCCCAAGTGGCAGGATCGCTTGTGCTTGATGCTACGATGAAAATCGTTACCTTCGATCCGACTGCGACCCTTACAGCTGCCACGCAATATATGGCAATCGCAACGGTCGGCGTAAGAGACAAAGCCGGAAATGCTCTTGTTGCTCCTAGCGTAACTAAATTTACAACAGCGTAGAAACAACAAAAACGGGGTAGCTAATCGCTGCCCTTTTTTTGTATTTTTAAAAAAAAACTCGGAGGTAATGAGAATGTTAGAACTTAAACTACAAGTGCCAACAGGTGAAGTGAATGAGGATGGCCCTGTTTTGGTAGAGAAAACTTATCGTCAGAACTTCGTCAGCGGTATGGCATTTAGAAAAACAGTAGCGATGAAAAAGACACTTTCCGAAGGCTCTCAGGACGATCATTTGGATTTAATGGTCGATTATATCGTTGATTTATTCGGCAAACAATTCACCCGAGATGAATATTACAACGGGATCGATGCGGAAAACGTAATCAACGCCGTTTCAGATTGCTTGAATAAGGTCGTCAAGAAAGCAACTCAAGCGGTTGGCTCTAAACCGGACCCAAACGGGAAATAGATCCTGAAGCGGACCCGCTCGACTTCGTGAGGGAATTATATTTAAGCCTAATGAAGAATGGGTCATCTCTGAAGGAAATCGATGAAATGGACATTATGTGGTATTTCGAAGTGATCGGCCATGCCGGAAAAGAAGGCAAAGAAAAAGCCGAGAAATTAACGCTTATTGATGAAATTGGCTTTTTGTAGGGGGTGAGGATTTGGCAGACGATATAGAAGTTGGCGATCTAGTCGCCAGGATTAGTTTTGATGATACTGGCTTGAATAGTTCAATGGCAGCAATCAACCGCTCGATGCAGCTCGTAAGAGCGGAATTTGACAGTGCTTCTTCGGCGCTCGGAGCATATTCTTCGGAAGAAGAACGGCTAGAAGCTCTGTCAACAAACCTTAACCGTCAGATTCAATTGCAGCAGCAGCGAGTAAATGTTTTGAACGCTGCCTTTCAGGAATCTGTGCGTGAAAAAGGCGAAGACGCTGCTGAAACGCAACGGCTCGCGATACAGCTGGCTCGAGCGCAAACCGAATATAACCAGTTAAATCAACGTCTATCAACAACGACAAATGAACTGGAAGAACAACGTACATCGGCAAACCAGGCCGAGAACGCTTGGGAACGTCTGCAGCGGACGCTTGATGCAACGAGTGGCGGCTTTAAAAAAGCCGAAGATGCAATGGATAATGTGGGGAGTAAGATGTCTGTTGGCATATCGGCACCGCTCGCTGCCCTTGGTGGGCTCGCTGTAAACGCCGCGACCGACTTTGATGGAGCGATGAGTTTAATATCAGCTCGGACCGGTTATGCACGGGATAACATCGAAGATTTGAAACCTGTTCTTGAAGGTTTATTTCGAGATGGCATCGCTGATTCTGCTCAGGATGCCGCTGCAGCTGTTTCGACTGCTTTTCAAGTTTTAGGGGAAGATTCGGCCGCGGGTGTGAATGAGACGGTACGTGCTGCGAAGGTTTTAGAAAGTGTTTTCGAAGCTGATTATAACGCTACGATCGCAACGGCAAGCGTACTGATGAAGAACTTCGGAATATCTAATATTGAAGCTTTTGATATTATGACGGTCGGGTTTCAGCAAGGTGGCGATTTCAGTGAAGAGCTTCTGGATACGCTTCGCGAATATGCGCCGCAATTCGATGCATTAGGATATACGGCGCAAGAGTTCGCAGATATCCTCATTAAAGGCGCCAAAGCAGGAGCTTTCAATTTGGATAAATTGGGCGATGTAGCAAAAGAAAGTTTCATTCGAATTGGTGACGGATCTAAGTCTTCGCGCGGGGCTCTCGGGGCGCTGGGGTTAGATTTCACTAAGATTGAACAAAACATCAATAGCGGGGGCGAAGCAGCAAACAGTGCCTTTGCTGCAGTCACAGCGGCGCTCGCTTCAGTGAAAGACCCAGCTGCAAGGGCGCAAAATTCAATTGCTCTATTTGGTACACCGCTGGAGGATTTGGGTCCGGAGTTCAGAACCTTCTTTACCGATATCCAAGGCGGTTTAACTGAATTTACGCGCTCCACTCAAAAGGCCGGTGAAGACTTTAACAATAATTTCGCGTCGAGGTTAAAGTCAACCTGGCAAACGTTCCAAGCTGATATGGAAGCGGTCGGGGTGATCCTGTTAAAGCTTGCAGATGAATGGCTGCCTAAGATCAGCGCAGCGATCGCGGACGCGGCGACCTGGTTCGATAGCCTAGGATCGGCCATGCAACAAACTGTGGTATTCGGTGGCATGTTCCTCGCGGCATTGGGGCCGTTGCTTGTCATTCTCGCTCCGGTCGTGAGCGCAATCGGCGGATTGGTGGCGTCATTCGGTGCAGCCGCGGGCGCGGGGGCAGCAGCCGGCACCGGAGCTGCTGGATTAGGTGCAGCCTTTGCTGCGATAACCGGACCGATCGGCATTGCCATTGCTGCGATTGCGGCGATCATCGCCGGCATCGTCATTCTATATAACAAGAATGAAGATTTCCGGAAATTCATCGATCGGACCTGGGATCAAATCAAAAAGAAATTTGTAGATACCTGGGAAGCGATTAAAGCATACATGCTTCCGATCATTAACGAAGTCATGACGTTTGTTCAGGAGCAGCTTGGAGAACTGAAGGCTGTATGGGATGAGCACGGGGCTGCAATTATGGCTGTGGTTAAGTCTACTTTCGGCATCATATTCGGTTATATAAAAATTCAAATGGCAGCCGTAGAAACGATCATTAGAGTGGTTTGGGCTGTAATTGAAGGCGTTATTCGCATTGCATGGGAAACAATCAAGCTCGTTATATCTACGGCTCTCGATGTCATCATTGGCGGTGTGCGAGTGTTTGCGAAGCTATTCCAAGGGGATTGGAAGGGCGCGTTCGATGCTGCTTTCGATACCATGAAGAAGATTTGGGGGAACGCCGAGAGGTGGTTTCACGGAATTAATCTATTGGAAATTGGTAAGAACATCATCGATGGTCTTCTAAAAGGCATTGATTCGATGGTTGGCGCGGTTGAGAAACAAGTCGAGAAGATTGCCAAGGTTATTCCTGAAGGCATTCGTGATTTCTTGGGCATCCATTCTCCTTCGAAGGTAACGACAGATCTCGGCTATTACACCGCTAAAGGATTGGCAAAAGGTATTGAGAGTGGCGAGAAGGATGTTGCCAAAGCAGCAGAGAAGGTCGCTAAGGCGTCATATGATGCGACAAAAGATTGGATCGACGAGCGCAAATATTACAACAAGATTACCTTGGAAGAGGAATTAAAGGTTTGGAACAGCGCAGCTACCAAGTACAAGGCTGGTTCAGAACAACGGAAATCTGTTGACCGCGAAATATTCCGCGTGAAGCAAGAACTGCTGAAGGCCGAAGAAGCCGCTCAAAAGAAAAGTTTCGACGCATCTAAAAAGTGGGTTGAAGACAAAAAAGAGTTCAATCAATTGTCTTTGATCCAGGAGCTCGCTGCCTGGGAGCGGGTCCAGGAAAGATATAAAGCCGGCACCAAAGAGCACGAGGACGCTGAAAGGAATATAATCAACGTCCGCAAAGAAATATACAATGCGCTTACTCAAGCCGGCGAAGAGTTTCTAACGAAGACTAAAGAAATTAACGCCAATGTTGAAGCCGAAGAACTCCGGCTCAATGAAGTTTACGCGCAAGCGGTGGATGAAAGAGCGAAGTCGATCTATTCATTCTCAGGGTTATTTGATGAAGTGACGAGGAAGGCTGACGTCGCTGGCTCGCAACTCATTTCAAATCTGGAGAATCAGATCAGCTATTTAGAAACATGGGCTGTTAACCTGCATGAACTGGCCGCGCGTGGCATTGATGAAGGCCTTGTGGAAGAACTTCGCTTAATGGGCCCGAACGCTTACGCGGAGATTTCTGCTTTAAACAGCATGACGGATTCGGAATTATTCACCTTTCAGTCGTTATGGAAAGAAAAAACGGAACTCGCTCGGTTTGCTGCGCTCGATCAAATGACCGGTTTGCGGACTGATACGGATGCTCAGATCGTACTGCTGAAAAAGGAAGCATCGAAGCAGCTCGATGGCTTGAAGAAAGTTTTCGAAGACAAGGTTCGCGAAATTAGAACCGGAACTGTCGGCGGGTTTAATATCATGACCGCTGAACTGCCGGATATCGGCAAACAGGCCATGCAGGGGCTTATTGATGGCATGGATGGTATGAAGAACGATGTAATGTCCAAGGCTCGCGAAATCGCCAATGCGGTCAGTAAAACGATTCAGAAGGCTTTAGATATCCATTCACCTTCCCGCGTAAAGATGGAACTCGGAGATTTCGCCGGCATGGGGTTAGCTGAAGGTTTAGAGAACTCATTGAAAAACATTCAACGTCAAGCTGTCGCAATGGCCGAGCTCGCTGTTCCTGTGATGAAAGGGTTACAAGTTCCGGATTTGAAAGGAATAGACTCTGCTTCGATATCTGCAGCTTCTGCTCCTAATATAATAAACAATTATGAATTCGCGCCTGGCTCGGTAATTATCCCGGCCGCGGATATCGCTCAAATGAAATCGATAAATGATTTTTTTGCAAGGTTCCAACAAACTGCGCGAGCGAGAGGGTGATATTTATGCAAGCAATAGCGACAATGTGGCAGGCTCAATTATCGGACGGTTCAAAGCTTCGTGGAGGTCAAACTAATTTTTTTGTCAGCGATGCAAACGTGAGCGCGGTCCCGCTCGATCAGGTTAAGGTGTTTACTATCTCGCATAATACCTACTCAGATACTTTATTTGTACCGACAGGCGTTTGGTATAAGAACGGGAAGCCTTGGACGATTAGACCTCCAATCGTTGAATATACCCTGCAGGATGGTTCTGTTTTAACAGTTGATTATACAGGTGAAATCCTGGAAGTATTACAAACCGAAGTCTAAAAAGAAGGCGCGACTCTCTGAAGGGTCGCGCTTTTTTATTGTTGGGGGGTGTGGCTTGTGTCTTCAGATGTTTTTGAGATCGAAAATCAACAACTGGATAATACAATAAATGAGCTTGCTGATGGAGAATACAAAGCCGATAACGGTTTTGCTTCCGCTGAGTTTTATCAATCAGGAAACCGCGTCGTTTTTATGTCCGAGGGGAGATCGTTCGCCTGGCAACCTTTAAACATGAAGTATGTTGATGAATCCGGTGTGGAAGACCTTTTGTATACGGTCGAGGATGCGCCATTGGAAGTGAAAGCGAACTATGCGCGTTATAACCGATCAATGCCGGATGTGGATGATTGGTTTATTGTTGAAAACAACCGCATTAAGCATCAAATATTGGTGCAGGGATTCCAGCGCGATCCTATGCCCTGGCTGTCTGGAAATATCGACTTTGTATTTGGTGGCCGGATGGAGTTCGATGATGATTTATCTGTTGTTGCGAATGGCTTAACTTTAACTGGTCCTTTCGAAACGGGAGGAAGCATTGAACTATTTGACGCCGCTGGGAATATGATTTTCTTTCTTCCACCGATTGTTGTTTTTGATTCGAAGATACCGGAGCGCGCTTCAACCGGTGGGAAGTACATTATAACGGCGAATGATAACGGAGTACTTGAATTCAATATCGCGGTTAATAATTTGTGGATCTCTGATGTGGAGCGTCATTATCCGATTGTTATTGACCCGACTGTTACCGTGACAACAGGTATAAACGAAGTTGTTCCTCAATCAACTGCCAGGCTAGCAAACGGATGGATTATCGCCAGTTTCCATACGGGAATTTATATGACTAGCGGGACAAATTACTTTTATAAATCGATGGACAATGGCGTCACCTGGTCGCAACTGTTCTTTATAACTCATCCTAATGATGGGTATTTTCACACTCCGCATGCTTCGATTTGGGCTGATGGAAATTATATTATTTTCGCAAAGTACATCGGCACTTCGTCTGATAGTGGCATGTGGTTTTATCGCATTGATTGTACAACCGTTTCTAATGTGGATCAAATCGCTAACCGTCGAAGTAATATAGCTTTAAGTGGACAAATCTTTTTGGTTGGCGCCGATTCGGGTAATCTGCGTCATACATCTATTCGTGTGTGCAAAACAGCTGACGGCGTTTATCACCTGTTTTATGCATCCCATTCAACTAGTCAGGCTATTATTGCTTATCATTCCAGCACTGACAGTGGTGCAACTTGGAGCGCGTACAAAACTGCGTATAACATTTCATCCTCAAATGTGGAAACCGAGGATTGGTGGGTAGACGCAAAAGGAAATAGCCCGATCTTGATCACTGTCAGTGTTTCGAAAGATAAGTTACTTATAACATCACCGTTGATCGCATCTAATATAAACTATGCCGGGGGAAATACGGGCTGGGGATTTAATATCGTGATTACTCCAACTGTTTTGCAAGCTGCAGGAGCGACCGGTGCGACTGCTGTCCGATCAGGTAGGTGTGTAATTGATAGCTCTGGAGTAATCCATTTGTTGATAAACGCACAATCTGGCGGTTTTTCTCTCCATATCCTTTACGGCAAATCAACAAACAATTTCAATGATGCGATATCACTTTCGCTATTTGATAGCGATGCCAGCTCGATGGGGATCGCTCTTCCGGTTGTTGACTACGCTGATAGAATATCGGTCTATTATAAAAAAACTAATCTTTACATGAAGCAGCTTCCATCCGGCGGGTCGTGGTCATCCGCGGTTCTGATTTTTTTCGGTTCGAGTGGTGCTTATGACGCGCCGACCTATGTAAACGATACGGTTTTATTGTTGTTTATTGATTCGGTTTCGACAAATACCTTAAAGGCATCATCGACTTATGTGAACCATCCACCGGAAGCACCGATAAACTTGGCGCGTACAAATTTTGATGCAACGCAAACCGCATTATGTTCGTGGTCTTTTGTTGATGTTAATCCCGGCGATGTACAAACGGCCTATCAAATCGAATTTTTGCGGGTATCGAATAGCGCTGTTACCGATACCGGCAAAATAACTTCTTATACATCAAGCCGAACGCTGTCTGCTAACTATCTAGTCAATGGGCAGCAATATCAATGGCGCGTGCGGACATGGGATGTATCTAATGAAGCCGGTCCTTGGAGCCAGTATGCTTCGTTTTATACGAGCGCGACGCCGGTTGCTACGATTACAACTCCAGCTACCGATGAAACAGTTATTATTTCCGCTGCGCTAACGGCTCAATGGACCGTTACGGACGCGGAAGGCGAAGGGCAGTCTGCTTATCAAGTTTGGCTGACAAACGTCGGAGACGAGGTCCTATGGACTAGCGGCGTTGTTTCGAGCGTTGTGGCAAGAAGCCGTTCGATTGATTTTCCACTTGCGAATAATTCCAATTACAAAATAAAAGTAACGGTTTGGGATGCGAAGAACATTCAGAGCCTGCAGAAATCGCGTTCATTCTCAACAAGCTATACGCCGCCTGCGGTGTCTTCCCTTTCAAAAACTGCTTGTCGAGGTTATGTTCAACTAAATATTACTAACCCTGCACCAACCGGAGGACAGCCAGCTGTGGCGTATAACGAAATACACCGTAGAGCGCAAGGCGATATAAACTTTATTCGCATTGCAACGAATCTGCTCTTAGGAGGTTCGTATGCGGATTATACCGTTGCTTCCGGCGTCGTTTACAATTATTTCGTGCGTACCCTGGCGAGCGATGGATCCTTCAGCCAAAGCAGCATAACTAGCTTTGGTATAACCCTTGATAGCGGTGTATGGTTGCATGATTTAGGCAATCCTGCCGGCACAATCCGAAAGTTTGCGCTTGATGGGAGAGGGCGGTCAGCATCCTGGAAGCCGGAGCTCGAGCTGATGAAGTTTGCCGGTCGAGCTATGCCGGTCGCTGAATTCGGTATTGGAGAAGAGGGGAGCGTTTCGGTTGATCTCGATTTGATGCGGAACGATGGAAGTATTGAAGTACTCCGCAATCTAGCCAGAAGCCGATCAACAATCTGTTACCGCGATGGACGTGGGAGAAAGGTTTTCGGTGTTATAACCGATTTACCTGAAACGGACGAACGTTATGGTTACTCGACTAAACTTAAAATAATTCAACTGGATTATACCGAGGAGGTTTAACTGGTAGCTAACCTAGAGGATTTAACTGGAGCACAGACGTTGCGTGAAGCATTGCCTAATATTGAAAACAATCTCAATGCTCTGAATGAAGAACTAGAGGAGCATAATCAGCAAATAACGAATAACGTCGCAGACGGACAATGGAAACAAAAGGAATATTGATATATTTGGCGAATTTCTCTTTATAAAAAGGGGATGGTGGATTTATGATAAAAAAGAAGCATATTGTTTTGGCTGGTGTCAGTGTTGTTGCCCTATGGGGGCTGTCGTGGTTAATGATTTCTCTGTGGGATGTACCAGATCAAGCGGGGACATTTGGCGATATGTTTGGTGCAATTAATGCCTTATTTTCTGGGCTTGCCTTCGCAGGGTTAATTATTACAATTTTACTGCAACGTGAAGACATAAGCATTCAAAGAAAGTTACTTGAAGAGCAGAAAGAAGAAATAACACTTGGTAGACTGGAGAGCGAGCGGCAAGGTAATATTCATGACGAACAACGAAAGCTGCTCAATTTGCAAAGGGTTGAAGGTACTGTAATGCAGCTAGTTAAATACTTAGACGATTTGAATGAAGAATTATCAGAATACCACTATCAAGAAATTGGCAGAGGAGAAAAGTATTTTAGATGGCTTGTAGTTAAAGTTACTCTAAATAATTTGGGAAATACTCCTCTTCAAAACTTTAATAGGATTTATGAAACACGCGAACATCATTCGTTATTGGATAGATATTTTAAGACGGTGTTCTATACACTGAACTTTATAAATGATGCCACAATCGGAGAAGACCATAAAAAGACATTGGGTAATATGGTTAATTTTCGCCTTAGTGACGAAGCGATCACATCTTTGTATTTGTACTGTGGAACTGAAAAACAATTCGAATTGGTATTATTAAGTACGCTCGGTTTTCTGGAACGACATAAAGATATTGAGAAAAGGAACCAGCACTGAAAATGAAGTCGAATAAAAAGAGCCTTCGGATTACTCCGTTGGCTCTTTCTTATATTCGGCAGTTTCTGAAATGGTGCTTTACAAATCGTTGCAAATTTTGTCCAAGTTTACAACAAGAAACGACTTGGTTTGTTCAATCTCATTTCGCTGATTGTTGGGTGCCTGATTCCTGTTAACAGTGCCAGCAATCTTTGAGTAATACCTTTTGCTTTAAAAAGTCCATTTGATTTGATAATGATCAATATTTCTCCTCTACAGAAGAAAAAATACGAGAGTAAAAAAAGTATCTCGACCAATATAGGAGGTGAGATGTTGGAATGATGCGATTAGACAGAAACGGCTTTGATGCGGATGCCGTAAAAAAAGCATTGCATGCCGTTAATCGGACGATGGATTTTCGTTATGAGCTGTTGGATAATCAAAATCGGGTCAAGCGGTTACTAGGGAACGTGTTAAAGGCTTCGGTCGCAAATAACGCGCTGGCTCAAATCAAACGGACCGCTCGTTTCACACTGGTTGATGATGGCGGCATTAACTACTTAAGCGATCACATCAAGCCTTATGCTCGTTTGCGGATGCCTGACGGCGGCTGGGCCGAGTGGCCGCTGGGTGTGTTCCTCTTGTCAACGCCACCGCGGAAGGTGAACGATGTTGGGTCGATAACGCGTGAAATTGAAGCGTATGACCTGTTGCAGTTGCTTGTTGATGATAAGGTCGTGGATCGTTATACGGTATCGTCCGGAACGAATTATATTACTGCGGTTAGAAGCTTATTGACCGGCGCCGGTATTCTGGATGCAAACCTGACGAGTACGACCAAAACGTTACCGGCAGCGCGGGATTGGAATCCTGGAAAGACGAAGCTGCAAATTATAAACGATTTGCTTGGAGCGATAAATTTTCGCTCCCTTTTCTTTTCAGAGGATGGAGCTGCGGTCGCTCAACCTTATGTGTCGCCGGCCGATCGAGCGAGTGAATATGTTTATGCGGATAATGAAGAGAGCGTAATATTTCCGGATGCCGAGCATGCGCTTGATCTCTTCGGTGTGGCTAATAAATGGGTGCTTGTCGTATCCGAACCAGACAGGGCTCCACTAATCGGCAGCTATACAAACAACAATAGCTCGAGCTTGACAAGTACTATCAGCCGCGGTCGAACGATTGTGGATTACCGCGAGCAACAAGAAGCTGCCGATCAATCAACGATCGACGCGCTGGCGCAAAGGATAGCTTTCGAAGCATCCCAGGTTTATGAAACGGTTGACTTCGATACAGCCATCATGCCGATGCATAGTGATAGCGATGTTTATACGCTACAATATTCGTCTTTAGGTCTGAACGCGAAGTATAGCGAGGTTTCATGGGAGTTCGAACTGCGTCCAGGATCGAAGATGAAGCACAAAATAAGGAGAGTGGTCCTTATATGATGCCAGAGGACTTTTTGCGAATTATCAATAAAGGCGAAGCTGTAGCATCTTTACTGCTCGGGAAGATACCGGCGAATTATACAAGCGGCAGACCTGCGGTTCTTTTCGATGGGGAGACGGTCGCGGGGACGCGGTTATATCCCTACATTTCATCATATACGCCAACAGCAAACGATCGGGTTATTGTGGCTGTTGTCGGTCATGGCGGCGTCGTGCTGGGGAAAATCATATAGGAGGTGTATATAGTGAACGAAAATGAGCTCGCTTATTGTCACATTGATAAGTGGCACGCTGCCGGTTACAAAGGCCATGGTATAAAGATAGCCATCCAAGAGGTGGCAGGCGTTTCAAGCAAAAATTGGGCGCGTTATGGTGGGCGCGTCCTGGACCCGTTCGGGATTCGATTCTCTGAAAATTTAGATACTCATCAACAATGCGTTATCGATGTATCGTTGATCGCTCCCGAAGCTGCCGAAATTCATCTAATGAGCGATAACTGGCTGGAAAGCTTGCAATACTGCATTGATAACGGAATCGATGTTTTCAACTACTCTGGTACCGGAAATTACAGTACAGACGAATTTAATGCATTGGAACAGAAGGCACTCGACGCGGGTGTCTTTTTTGTTTGCTGCGCAGGAAATGACGGATTGAATGCGACCGACAGCCTTACGGGGTTCAGCCGAAAGAAAACCTGGTTAAGCGTTGGCTCGGTGCAGTGGGGAGAGTGGGAGGGAGTTGTCGGTCCGTACCGTAAAGCATATTCGTCCTGGGACCGCAGCGGCGATGATTTGGATGTCATGGGCTTTTCGGATGGCCTTCGCATTCAGTCTGCTGGTTTTTCCGATGGCTGGATGGGTATTACAGGAACGAGCTTTGCAGCTCCGTGGGTTGTTGGCTTGATTGCCTTGTGGAAGCAGAAATTCATTGAGGATAACAAGAGGAAGCCCACGTTCTCCGAAACCTATAAATTCGTCATAGCAAATGCTCAGGACATTGAAGCTGCCGGCTATGATCAAAAGACAGGCCATGGCGTACTGAGGTTGCCCGAGCTCCCAATTGAGCTGAAGTGTGATGTTATTGAAATGTGGTCCGGTAAAGCGATAGCTACAGTGAACGGCGAAGCGCACATGCTTTATACCGCACCTAAGCTTTTAGCAGGCAGAAACATGATCGGACTGCGGGACGTTGCGGAGCTAACTGGATGGGCTGTTCAATGGGATAACGTTCAAAAGAAAATTACAATGACACGTGAGCGGGAGTAGGAGGAATACATGGATAAATCATCAATCATGATGCTGTTGTCATCTGCCGGAATAATTAGTGCGATTATCCTCGGGTGGATCGGTCAAAATCGAATGGTTCGACAAAGTACTCGGAACGATGCCGGCAGTGATGCTGCATTAAAAACGGATGTCGATTATATAAAGCGTGGAGTTGATGATATGCGACTCGAGCAGCGTGTACAAGGACAACGCTTCGATGCATTGGCAGAGCGCGTTACAAGGGTTGAGGAGTCTGCAAAGCAGGCGCATCACCGGCTTGACCGGTCAGATAAACAAAACTAAATTTGAGAGGATGATTCTTTTATGGAATGGAACGCTATTTATCAATTAATTGATCCGAAATTATTAATCGTTGTTGCCGCATGTTGGGTATTTGGCTATGTATTAAAGCAAACGCCTCGCGTACCGAACTGGAGCATAGTTTATATGGTCACTGCTGCTGCTTTGGGACTTACAGTGTGGCTGATTGGTTGGGGCCCTGAGGCGGTTATTCAGGGCGTTCTTGCTGGGGCATTTGCTGTATTCGGACATCAGATCGTTAAGCAGGCCAAGGAGAGGGCTGAGGAAGATGACCAAGCTTGATAGGGCCGATTTTATTGCTAAGCTTGCGCCAATCGTGCAGCGTGTTCGCGGGGAGGGGTCTTCTCTGCTGCCATCCGTTCGACTTGCTCAAAACATCTTAGAGACAGGTTGTGTTATTCATCCTTGGTACAATCTCGGCGGAATTAAGGTCGGAAGCGGCAAGCCAAACGGATTCTGGAAAGGTCGCAGCATTAATAAAGGGACTTGGGAAGAGTACGGCGGGCATAAGGTTAATACGACTGCAAACTTCCGTGTCTACGATAGCCTGTACGATTTTTATAAAGACCAGGACTTACTGTTTCTGCTGCCACGTTACTACCGGGTGCGGGCGGCTAAGACTCCAAAGCAACAAGCTGCCATGCTATATGACTGCGGATACGCTACAGATTCGGCTTATGCAGGGAAGCTGATCGCACTGATCCGTTCAAATGAATTGACCCAATATGATGTACTTGAGGAGGACGACAAATTGAATCTTACAAATTATCAGTGGATTACGCTTGAGGATTGTGTTGAGAGGCTTCTGAAGGAGAAGGTTATTTCGGATCAGTCGTGGCTGGATAAGGCAAAGACGAAGCAGCTCACCATTTCGGAATTGACTTGGATGAACACAATTGCAATCTCAAGAAAATAAAAAACAAAGCCCATTGACATTGCTAATTGACCCCAAAGGTGCGTATTAATCTCTAACATGTGTGAGCCGGATGGTTTAAATATGGAACTTGGGAAAGGTAATTAGTTGAAGAAAAAAGTTTGCCAAAGAAAAAACAACTGATTTACCTAAATCATATTGTGTATAATGTAAGGTGTATCTTCTACATGGAGAAATTTTTGTATAAGTGTGATCGTAGTTAAAGATGGTTTTTGATAAGGTTATTACCAATGTCTATAATAAAGATGTAAAAAGAAATATCAGTATTAATCATTTTTTATATAATAAACATTATTTTCATTATAGAGCCGAAATGAGCAGGAATATAGCATGTAATAGCGAATAATTTTTGTTTAGATAATGCTCGAAAGGAATTCTTGTTGGATGTTGTCGATTTACGTAGCTATTTGATTGTTTTGATTTATATATTCCTTAAATGTTTTTTAAGGAGATTTATGCAGTTTCTACAAAAAACAAGCGAACGACCTAATGTTATTTTGCTTCAATAGATAAGGTGGTATAGAATTTGAAAGTCATTGATCTATTTGCTGGGGTTGGTGGCATGAGCTTAGGTGCTGCGAAAGCGGGATTTTCTATAGCTGGTGCTGTCGAGTTAGATTCTATTGCGATAAATTCACATAAGATTAATTTCCCCAATACACAACATTTACAATATGATATTTCATCATTAAAGGGCGAGGATTTAAACCAAGCTTTCAAACTTTCCAAAGGTGAGTTGACTGGCGTAATTGGCGGACCTCCATGCCAAGGGTTTAGTTCTATGGGGAAACAGGACGTTAACGATCCCAGAAACTCGTTATTTTTACATTATTTTAGATTAGTTAATGAATTACAACCAGATTTTTTTGTTGCTGAAAATGTACCAGGTTTATTAGACAAAAAGTATGACGAAGTTAGAAATAAAGCCTTCACATTAGTTGAGAAAAATTTTGATCTGCTTCCTCATGTGATTATTAATGCAAAAGATGTAGGTGCGCCTACATCGAGGAAAAGAGTATTTTTTATCGGTTTTAATAAAAAAAAATCTTCACAAATGTCATCATATCCAATATTTTCATCACAAAAGTGTATTGAAAATAAAGTTCAAGACGCTCTTTTTGGATTGCCTGAAGCCGTGGATAATGTAGTCAATGGATGGGTTCAAATCAAAAAAGGGATTGAAGGAACTTATATTGATGCCCTATCAAAGAATATACCGCTAAATGTGGGTGATAGTCTGGCAATCGAAAAACTGCTCATTAATTCTGAAATTAATGGAATGATCGGAACTAAACATAAAGATGAAGTGGTTTTACGTTTTAGTAAAGTTGAGCAGGGAAGTGTTGAAACAATATCACGATTTCCAAGATTAAGATTAGACGGATATTGTCCTACTTTAAGAGCTGGTACAGGGAGCGATAAAGGCTCTTACCAAGCCGTAAGGCCAATTCATCCTACAGAGCACAGGGTAATCACACCTCGTGAGGCAGCTAGGCTACAAGGGTTTCCAGATTGGTTTCAATTTCACAAAACTAAATGGCATAGTTTTAGGCAAATTGGTAATAGTGTATCACCCATTGTTGCAGAACATGTAATGAAAAAGATCTATGAAAATATAACTCGATGAGGTGCAAATATGGAGGGTTTTAATCAATCAGAGTTTTTCGCGGATGCGTTTCCTGCGAAGACCTTTTTTGTAAAGATGCTTACTAGAGACATTGAACTACCGGATGCTATCCTTGATCTACTCGACAACTGCGTAGACGGAATTATCCGTACCAAATGGCGTGGTGGTGTTCCGATATCAGAAAAGAAACCATATCAAGGTTTTTATGCCGACATAGAAATGAACAGTGATGGCTTTTCTATAAAGGATAACTGTGGTGGTATCCCCTTACAAGTAGCACAAACATATGCTTTTATGATGGGTAGAAGTGAGGATGCCACAGATGACAAGAATTTACCTACTGTAGGCATGTACGGAATTGGAATGAAGAGAGCACTTTTTAAAATGGGTAGAAATTCAATAGTTACATCACATACGGATAGAGAAGCATTTGAAGTACATATTGATAGTGAGTGGATATCAAATGATAAACTGTGGAAAATACCCATTACTTTAATTTCGAATACAGAGCATAAGGTCGGTACTACTATCGAGGTTACAGAGCTTTATGATTCGATTCGAGATTGGTTTTCAGATAAATCATTTATTAGTAATTTCAGAAAATCTGTAGCTCAAAATTTCAGCTATATTATTTCTAAAGGATTCCAAATTAAAGTAAATGGTAAAATTATTGAACCAGTACCACTTACATTGTTAATAGACGAGAAATCGGGCATTGCTCCCTATATTTACGAAGCAACTTTTAGTGATGTACATGTTTTACTGGAAATTGGTTTCAGTAGAGAATTGCCATCGGAGGAAGAAATTGAACAGGATCTAATATCAAAACAATCTAAAGATGAATCTGGAATCACAATTGTTTGCAACGATAGAGTTGTACTATACAGAGATAAGACAATGCTAACTGGTTGGGGAGAAGCCGGTGTTCCTAATTTTCATGGTCAGTTCAATGGAATTAATGGAATAGTTATCTTTAGATCAAATTCGCCAGAGAAACTCCCCCTTACTACTACTAAAAGAGGTATTGAACATTCATCCCCATTATACTTAAATGTAAAAAATCAAATGAGGATTGGAATAAAAATATTTACTGATTATACTAATACTTGGAAAAAATTCAGAAATGAGGAGAAAGAAAAAAGGCAGAATGTAGTCTCCCTTAGTATCGATCATGTAAAAGCTGCGATTCCTGAAAACAAATGGAATGTAGTAGTAAATAAACCAGAGCAAACAGAAAAAATATTTAAACCTATTTTGCCAAAACCAATAGTAACTAGTACTAAAGTTCAAATTAACTTCAGTCGGGATATTTCAGAGGTCCATACTCTTTCTAATTTTCTCTTTAAACGTCCAGATAAATCGGCCTCTCAAGTTGGTAATGAATGTTTTGAACAAATGTTAAGGGGTATTGAGGAATGAGTGGAGGATCTGTACCCTATCATCTTAGGGCAAATAAATTTATAGATAGATCAATTTTCATGGAATTCTTAATGAAATTTAATGTGACAAAAAAATTAAATGATTACCGCTATATAGGTTTTGGAGCTCCTCATATGGAAGATTTCAAGATTATGCATTCATTATTTTCTATGAATAATTTAACATGTATCGAATACGACAATGATGTCCACTTAAGACAGGAGTTTAACAGACCTGTAGGTTGTATTGATTTAATTAAAACTACAAGTGGACAGTTCATTACAGATTYTGAACAAGGGGAAAACTCGATTTTTTGGTTGGATTATACAGAACCGAGTCAAATAGGACAACAATTAAGAGAATTTCAACAATTACTTCTAAAATCTACCGAATATGATGTAATAAAGATTACCTTGAATGCAAACGCAAATAGTTTATTTCATGAAAATATGACTAATAACAAAAAAGAACTGTATGAAACACGACTGGAAGTTTTAAGTGATCGTCTCAATGAAAACTTTCCTGATGAAGAGATGGATATAACTGCCGATATGATGACAAACAAACCACTAAGCAGAATTATATTTGAAGCGATAAAACTTGCCTATGGATCCGCATTAGCTCCTGTAATAGATAAGCACTTCCATCCTATTACTTCATTTTACTATACAGACACGATTCATCAAATGATTACATTTACTGGTATTGTAATAAACAAAGCAAACTTAGAAGGCTTCTTAGCAGATAGCGGTCTAAGTCAGTGGGAATATTACATTGGCGATAAAATAGAGCCTATCGAAATAGCAATGCCTACGCTAACTCATAAAGAAAGAGTATTCATAGATTCACTTCTACCTAACTCTGATTCTAGAAGAATTCAAAACGAACTCGTATTTTTTTATGATAAAAATGAAAATAAATCTAAAAAGCAAATTGATAGTTACATAAGATTCTACCGACATTATCCACAGTTTTCACGAGTTAATATGTAGTAGTGAAAAAAAGAGAACCAGTTTAACACTATTTGAGTGTTCTGACTGGTTCTTGCTTTTTCTAATATGTCTAATACTATATTTTTTAGGAACGGTTATATTCAGTTTTTAATATCATCAAAAGCGGCAGCGGTAGCATGATCCACTGATGCAAATATATAAATCTCGAGCATCTTTATGTTGGAATGACCCACGCGTTTGGCAATTGCCGCAGAATGAACCTTCTTATATATCATCCATTATACGGAAGTGTGTCTCAGGTCGTCTCAGATTAAATTAACTTGGATTACTGTAAGGAAGGACTTAACTATGTGCGGTCGGTATTTTTTAATAAAAGACCACTGGCATGTTCGGTCGATGGGATGATTTTAATCCATTAGAAGTTTTATTTGGAGTTCAAAGTGACTTCCTCAATCAATGAAGCTTTAGAATTTTTTACGTTGCCTACATCCTTAGAGACGGGATATTTAATCATTTGATCTGCAGAGTAGGTTGTAAGTAAACTCAAGACATCTTCGGTATCCGGATTCATCCAAGCATCCGTCGCGGTTAATATTACAGGCATTCGATTATGAACATCCGAGACCAGCTCATTAGGGGTTGTTGTTATTATTGTACAGCTTTGAATGATTTCACCGTTCGGATCCTCCCAAGTATCATAAAGGCCAGCGAAAGCAAATACACCTTTTGATTTCAATTGGAACCGATAAGGCTGCTTTCCGTCATCTTGCTGACGCCATTCGTAAAATCCATTGCTGGGGATCAGAATTCTATTTCGTTTTATTAAACTACGGAATGCTGGCTTCTTTTCTATACCTTCAGCACGCGCATTTATCATTTTGTAGGCAATCTTCGGATCTTTACTCCAAAAAGGAATAAGCCCCCATTTAAATCCTTCTAACACACGTTTACCGTCGCGGTTGATTATTCCTGGCACTAATTGTGCTGGGGCTACATTATAACGTTTGGAGTAATCGTAGTTCGTTTCCTCAACGGAGAAAGTGTTAATTATCTCATCTAGCTCAGATGTAATGGTATATCGGCCGCACATGAATCATACCTCCAACATTATTTTTCTCCAAAACCAATCAGTTTAGGCTGCCGCAGTATGCCGCCATCTGAAAACTCCAGAGCCGTCACCCGGCACGGAAAAGGTACGGCAAGCCAAACGACATCAATCCATTTTTTTTTGCTGGTAAATGGACATTCGCCTGGATGCTGCTTCATGAATTGCTGTAGCACCTTCTTAGATTCTGCATCAATACCCGACACATGGCCGATATAGCGATCTTCGTATCTTAGAACAAGGCTTGAAACATATCCGGCCTTAAGCTTAATTCCGACCACTTCCGCAACGATCCGAACCTCTTTACGCTTCTTGAACCAATACCTATGCTTTTTAGCTTCCACGTAGGGGCTATCCAGCTTCTTCGAAATAACTCCTTCCCACTCCCGAGTGTTTACCCAATCCCAAAGCGCAGGGCCATCGAATACCAAGTCAGTAACAAATACGCGTGGCAGCTTTTCTGGAAACTTTGCAGCAAGCCGTCCGTATCGCTCTTTGAAAGGGAGAGGACGGATATCCTGACCATTATCGTATAGCATATCGAATGCGACAAATATAAGATTGTCATCATACTTCTTGCGGTTCACACCAACAAGGACTCGTTGAAAGTTTGGCCGGCTGCCGTCAAAGTATGCGATCTCGCCATCCAGTACACAAGCTCCTATCCGAAGAGGGCTTAGCAACTCGACTATTTCGGGAAACCTATCGTTCCGAGGCTCAACACGCTTCGAAAATATCTCCACGCCACCTTTACCGTCAAGCCTAACCAGCGTGCGTACGCCGTCCCATTTTATTTGGTATCCCCAATCAGGTCCAGTTGGGATATCCGGCGAAGTGACCGGGGCCATAGGGATTGCCGGCAGTGTCATAATGGTCATTTTTCCCACCTCATTTATTGTAGGATTTCGCAATCGACGGGAATATATACCGAAAAAAAGCCCTTGACCTTTTGGTCGAGGGCTTCTTTTTAGTTTTTAATTTTTGAAAGTTGGATGTTCCCAATAATCTTCTGCTATGTCAGGGATCTTCAAGTAATCGAAACCGTCCCAATTAATTTTACTCCGCAATTCTGGACTGAATGTCAATTTCATAACAACGTAAACTTTCGAGTTACCAAGATCATCGCTTAATGGTGTCACGATCCCGAACTTGATGGTTTTAATATTTGCATTGTCTTTCATATCCTCTAATACTCCTGTGACATCTTTCCATATCAACCTTTTTGCTGATTTCTCAGAAAACACAGCGTCATTCGCGAATACCTCAATATATAAAGAGCCTGTTCCATCGTCTTGAAGCTTAGCGATACTATCCTTGGTTTCGTCAAAGTCGTTTGTTTTACCAAAATGTTTATGGAGAGCAACTCGAGCTACGTTCTCGGGTTTCGCGGCTTCTGCTTCAGCAGCTTGCACCTTATCCTGTTCAGCTTGTATATCGGCTTCTTTTTGAGCAACCTTTGCTTCATCTTCCGTACCTAATGTTGCTCGCTCTTCCGGGCTCATCGCAAGATATGAATAGACGCATAGAACGAAGATTGCTGAAATGGATATAAACCACCATTTCCTATATAACGGCTTCTTTTTATTGGCTTCCAAGGTAATTCCCCTTTTCCACGATTTTCCTATCATCTTACTATATACTTCCTCCGTTGCCTATTTGTTTCATCAATCACCCCCAAAAATCCTTAATGCTTTTCGTCTGTCCGGTCTGATTATTCACTGCTGCAACCAACGCCTTCTTACTTATTTCCCTTAATGCACACTCATCGTCATTGCATGCTTTAGTGACTGTGTCTTTGCTTACACCACTTTTCTTCACCAATTCTCCATGTGATATTCCATGCTTATCAACAAATCTCCCGAATTTACTTCTTTCCTTACCTAATCCAAACATATCTAATCACCTCGTCCGTTATTCCTAGCTCTCTTAAGTTTGGACAAATCTATTAAAAATGATACAAGCCCATATAAAAGAGTTAGGAAACATGACCGAGCTGCGCCCATAGAATACTTCCATAACCAGATACAGAACGACAGACTTCGGCGCCAGTCTACTTCCATAACCGGTTATAGAAGGGGTGATTCGACAACATGACTATAGTGGCAATTGATGCGGGTGGAGACACAACGAAGATTTACGATGGGCAAAAGCTTCACCGTTTCCCTTCGGTTATCGGTTATGACTGGCGGGATCGGAATCTAAATGAACAGCAAGGTGAACACGATTTTGAATGGGAGTATAGAGGGCAGCGCGGTTTTGCTGGAACACTAGCTATTTATGAGAGTGAGTGCGCAGAAAGCCGTAAGGGGGATAGCAAGGCGCATCCTGATGCACTTCTCCGGATCTTAATTGCATTGCACCAATTCACTGATGGTATCGAGCATAAAATCGTGGTTGGTCAGCCGATCAAGACGCATACCAAGGAGGAAAAAGAACTCATCAAAGAAATGGTAATTGGCAGGCATGAGGTTACAGTGAATGGCCGAACTAAGAATTTGTTAATTACTCGCTGCGAAGTGGCTGCAGAAGGAGTCACAGCGGGCATACTGGCTCCCGGAGCTGGGATGGTACGCGTTATCGATATAGGAAGCGGAACGGTGAACTTCGGTACGCTGATCGATCGGAGATTTAATGATAAAGGCAGCTTTACACTAAGTAATGGAATGGAAACGATTCGTTCAAAGGATCCAGATGCTTTTGCTCGTCAAATTTCACTCAAGGCGTTTGCTGGTGGATGGAAGAAGGAGGATGCGGTTTATCTTTGCGGTGGTGGTGCGGGCGCAGTAATCGAATCGGTTCGGGAGTATTTCAGTACAGCTCAGTTAATCAGTGCTGAGCCGGTAACTGCGAACGTCCGTGCATTTTATATGATTGCGAGGAAGTTATATGGCTAAGGATATTGCAATTATACAGGTTTGTTTTAATGTACTCGATCCTTTCCAGAAGCAACTATTCGAACGTGTGAAAAGCCACCCAAACCGGTCAGGTTATATTAAGCGGCTTGTACAGCGGGATGTTGAGCATGGAATGGCTGGAGCTGTTCAAATGCCTACCATGGCATCCGTGCCTATTATAGATGATTTTAACATAGATGGGTTTATTTAATTTCAGAAATGGAGGATTACAATGAAAGTAATAATTAACGGTCGAAATTTAGCTGAAAGGACTGAAAATCTTTGAGAAAGAGAGAAGTAATATTTCGAGGTTATTAAACAAGCGGTTTATTTTATCGTTGGGGCTCTCGTTATCGTTTGCTTACCTGGTGTACTTTACTTCATTGCCGGCTTACCTATTGATTTCGGGGCGGGTGACGTCATCAATGCTTTTGAGATATTGCGTTAAAAAAACGAAAACCGCCTAGGGTGCAGATAGACTAAGGCGCTGCGGGCGGTTTACCCTCAGCATATGCAGGGCGAGCGAAAAAAATGCTAGTACACAGGAGGTTTTTCACGGTGAGCACGATGACATTTCGATTAACGCCGATAGGCATGCTTGAGGTAGTGGCTCCATCCGTATGTATTGAGACGATTCGGCTCTCGTTAATTGACCGTCTTAAATCCGGAGCTAAGGTTATTGTCGAACACATAGAGCGGAATAAGATTGCATATCAGATAGGAGCCGCTACATTAGTCGTTTTGTTCGCAGGGGGATTCGATATGATTGCGCATGCTGCGGATGCCGTCGATCCGTCAACAGCCGGCATCGATGAAGGAGCGCGCAAGATTTATAAAAAGCTGATCAGCGTCGGTAAATGGGTGATCATTATTAAAGGCGGCTTCGACACAATCAATTCAACAGTTCAAGGTGATTTTATTCAGGCTCGAAAATCATTTTTATCATATCTCCTTGTGTACATTATCCTTCTTGGATTACCTTGGGCATTTGGTCAGGTAGAAATACTCTTTGATGGAATGGAAGGGACGTGATTTCAGTGCCAATGAAATTCCGCGTCACATCAGAGTACGGAGTTTTGGAAGAAATCCGTAACGGCCGCGTACATCATGGCATAGACTTGGCGATGCCGCGTGGTACAGAATTGCACAGCATAGCGGAAGGCACTGTTGAGCGCGTGGTTAATTACGGATCGGAGAATCTTGGTAATGGGGTTTTCATACTGAGTGAGGACGGGGGCATTCATGTATATGGTCATTTAGATCAAGTAATTGTTCATCGCGGGGATCATGTTGATGCTGGCGAACTGTTGGGTCTAAGCGGAAGCACCGGCCACAGCTCAGGTCCGCACCTCCATTTTGGGTTAATCAAAGACGGACATTTTACCGATCCTTCTTCACTGGTTGATGCAGTACAACACTATTCAGGGGAAATTGCAGGACCTGGAATTTTCAAAGTCAAAGGGCCGGCTACATGGATAGCTGAGAAAGCAATCGACGGATCATTGAAAGAACATGTTAAATCAAATATTCAGGAGCACATCCAAGCCTTCTTAGTGGATGCCGGAGAAGTTTTGTTTGAACTGAGCTATGCCATAGGGCTGATAGGCTGCGCAACATTAATCATCCTTGGTGCGATGGGTTTGAAAGATGGATACCGCTGGTCGGGGCTGACATTCGGGGCATGCGCACTCATTAGGTTATTGTTGGGAGGATCATCATGAAAACCATGTTGTTTGGCAAATTCCTTCAAGTCGTTCGTCCTGAATATGTTTATTTGCGGATCAAGCCAAACAACTCAGTCCGCAATCAAGGATCATATAAGATCGCCCGGGCAATTGCCGCGCTTTACAAAGCGGCGATTACAAATATGAAAATAGAAGAGCACCGATTAATTAAGGCATTTGGCCGGGATTTCGTTCTCGGCACAAAGTACCGTTATACACTGCCTGGCAAGATTGCCTATTTCGTTTATATGGAGCAGAAGAAAGTAGAATTCTATTTCATCGTACCCAGGCAGCACCTTAGCTATATGCGTGAAAAGATGTCGGATGTTTGGGGAGCGGTAACGATCGAGGAAGTTGTGGAGCTGCCGCAGTTCGGAGCGCATGCGGCAAAGTATCAACTTACCTATGAAAAGGAAGATGCGCTGAGCGTCGCTACGGACCGCAGGAGTAATGAATTGCTGAATAGTAACTTGAACACTGTCGAGCTGCTGGAAGAGGGAGATCGGCTCGGGATCTTTTACAACTTTATTCCAGTTAGCCAAATCAGCTGGCGGCATATATATAAAGCCACAATCACAAAGGTGAACCGCCGGCTTCCTGTTGAGCGCAATAAGTTCGGCGCCAGCTACGCTTTTAAATATGCTCTGTCATTTCTCGATCTTGTTTTCCGTGAAGTAGCTGAAGTCCTTGGCGGAGAGAAGAAAGGTATGAGCGATAGCAATGTCATTGAGAGCATAATTGAACGTTTGAATGGTTCTCGAAAAATTAGTGAAAGCACATCGAAAAAATCGGCCAGCACAATTATTGATACACAAATCGTTGTCATAGCCGAAAGTCCGGATGCACTAAGGCAACGAAACGCTGCCCGCGGATTGGCTCAATCTTTCGATACGATCACGGAAGATAACCGCTTAATTTATAAGCCATACCGCAGCCAACTCCACTTTACAGATCGGGATATTCGGGCGGACCGCAATATGATCGGGGAGCTGGAAGCTCAGAATTTCATTGCTCTGGCCGGCCGCGATGTATTGGAGCGTTACAACTTTATTGATCGAGTCGAGACACAGGAGACGGAGGTTCCTGATGATTTGAAAACTGGAGTCATGTGCATTGGTGAAAATGTGTACCGAGGAAACGCGCAGCGAGCATATGCGTCAACCGATCGAGAATATCAAAATCTTACCTACGTCTTAATTGGACCGACGCGGGCGGGTAAATCAACGCTRATCGGAAATATGTGCCGGGATGCGATTTCGGCTGGAGAATGTGCAATTATTTTTGATTTTGTCGGACAGTGTGAGTTGAGCAGAGAAGTGGCAGCGGCAATCCCTCCAGATAAGACTCTTGTTATTGAGTGCAACGACTTTCGCAGGCTACAGGGTTTGGGGTACAACGAAGTTGGTAAAAGTCCAGATCCGTTCGAAGCCTATGATAATGCGAAAAAGCAGACGACGCAGCTGCTGACGCTGGTAAACTCCATTAATGCGGAGGAAACGAAGTTGTCAGCTAAAATGCAACGTTATCTAGTCAGTGCCGCCTTGGTGACGTTTATCAGCGGCGGCAGCATTCGGGATATGTTTTACTGCTTGCAGGACCATGAGACACGCGCGCGTCTGATACAAACAGTACCGACGGCACAGAAAGAGAACCTGAAAAAATATATCCGATGGTTGGGGGAGCTCGATGATTGCGATAAGGTAGGCAATGTGATCGGGACGAAAGAAACATATGTCGTCGGTATCATTGACCGTCTGAATCAGCTAGAGCAGAACGCATATATGGAGAAGATGCTTGATAAGGGAATCTCGGGGAATGTTGATCTCGTAAAGGAAATGCAAAAAAATCAATTGATTTGCATCCGGATGCCGTCCGATATGTTCTCGACTGATTCAGAGCGTGACGTATACACCACTTATTGGAGCACAAAGATATGGCTCACCTTGCAGATGCGATCTAAACGTTTGGCAGGAGATCGGAGTAAATTCGTCAAGGTTAATCTCGTTGTTGATGAGCTTTATCAGGTCAAACATACAGAGCAGTTTATGAGGGATAAACTGAGCCAATACGCTAAGTTTGGTCTTAAACCGATCATCTCGGCGCATTATCTAAATCAAATCAAACATATTCGAGATGAGCTGCGCTCAGCGAATGCATCCTACATGCTCATATCCGGCTGCGATAAAAAGAACTACGAAGAGTTAAAAAGTGAACTGTACCCGTATACAGAGGAAGATTTATTAAAGCTACCTAGATATCATTCGCTGAACCTGATTAAGAATAAGGATGGTTATAGTCGTTTTATAACGAAGTTGCCGGGACCCAGATAAAAAAGATCAGCTTTATTTTGTTTCTCTTTTATTGATGAAATATTTTTTCTGATACTATAGAACTATATTTTTAATAATGATAAAATGAATGAAATTATATTTTGGGGGATTGTGGAAAATGAAGCAGAAATTTAAATTAGTAACAGCTTTTTTGTGTGGTGCAATATTTTTTAGTTCCGTAGGTTATGCTGCAAGTGAGTTAAATGTAAGGGTGGTAGACTATAAGATAGTCGTTAATGGCGAAGTTCAGAAATTTAGCAATAGCCCTATTATTGTAAATGGCTCAACGTACCTTCCTTTGCGTTCAATAGCAGAATCTTTAGGTCTTAATGTAGGATTTAATAATGGAACGGTGACAATTGCGGCAACTAATATAATTGAAGCTACACCAACTCCGCAGCCGACTTTAACTCCAACACCAACGCCAATTGCAACCGTAAAACCTACATCAACCAGCAATACTAATGACACATACGTGAAAATTAAAGCGGAATCAGAAAGGCACAACTTAGCTGTCCAAAAAATAGAAGCGGACTACAAAAAAGTAAAAGACATTATTAATGAAAAAATTACTCAGATTAGAAGAGAGAGTCCTGTGGGATATTTGAGTGATTATGAATATACAAATAAATTAACTTCATTACAAAATGAGGCACAGACATTGAATAACAAAATAGCAGTTCTTTCGATGGATAATTCTCGTGAAGCTGAAAGCCAAAGAAAAGAACTGCAAGGAAAACTTAATGCAAAAGAAAAGGAAATCACTGATCTCCAAACAGCTAGAAGTGCTCAGATACAAATAAGGGCGCTCGAAGACCAATTGAAAATATATACGGACGAATATTATAGTAAGTTAAACAGCGAAAATTTATTGCACAAATCTAATTTAAGCTCAATTAATTAACTTTCTTCAAGGGGTGTCCCAAAAGCCATGGGCTTTAAGGGTACCCTCTTTTAATTTTTAATACTTAAAAAAACATTTCTTAGCTAATGGATTTCTATAAACAACTGAGAAGGATCGAGCATCCACGAACGTTTGAAGTGGATCCAAAGCTCGGCGGAAAAGGGCTGCCGGAGCCGGACGCCTTTGTGATATGGAAGGGTGCGCCATGGTATATAGAGATTCAACGGAGTGTTTATACGGAGAAACAGATGAATGAAAAGTTGAATAGGTATGAGGGTGGGGAGTGGGAGAATGCGAACTGGCAGATCTTAGCTAAGAAAATGTTTCCTAATGTTTGGATTGTTGGAGCAGGAAAGTACAATATCGGGAACAGGTCTTTTAGAATGTTTCAAGGGAGTGTAGGAGAGATGGTAAAAAAAATCAATCGATTCGTCCAAAAGTGATTGATCCACGCTAAAAGTCATTCGTTACTTTATTAAATCGTATATATCTCGAGTGAGGCACTAGTTTGAAATGATTGCTGCTTTTTAGATCTATTAATTTAGAAAATTATGAATTATACTTCATATGGGCAATTATTCCTAATTTAGATTTTTAGGATAATGAAAGCAGTAAGGACAATAATAAAGAAGGTGGAACAATATTGAAAAATAAACTGATACAAATTATACTTGCAATTTTTATACTTATTGTTTTCTTTGGTTCTGTTGTACTGCCTATTTTCCTTTTTAATAACTTGGAATTAGTAGAACCGTTTTATTTGAGGGTGAGCTTACTTTTTATTGGCATATTATTAGTTTTCTATGTAAGTCTAGAGTTCTTCTCTCTTAGAAAAACAAATGTAACAGTAGGGATATATGGGGCTTTAGAAGTTAATGTTGGATTATATACTTTACTTAGTATTTTCTTTGTTCAGGATAAAAGCTTTATAGTTTTTTCAGTTTTAGCAGCTATTTATATAATGGTAAGAGGTTTTGATAATATTGATAAGAATTATGTTAGTGTAACTAATGAAAACAAGGATCATAAGATCACTAGATCCTTGATTTACAAATTACTAAATAGTAATGAAAAATTCTTACTAACAAGATTATTCAAAAAATTTATTTTGTACTCAAATGATAAGTCAACTGAAGAGAAAAAAAATAGCACAACAACTATTATGAATCACGATCAGTATTTAAGCGGTTTTCAAGATGTACCTAATGATGGTCAATCTGGAGAAACTTTTGCTAAACAGTCAGAAGCACTTAAAAATGCACTAGACATAAGAAAATTTGAAATTGATTTATATTGGAAAAGAGCAACGTATTTTTTTGCATTTATCGCTGCAATTTTTGCTGGATATTTTTTGCTCATATCTAGGGTGACGGCTAAGGATAAAGATATTCTTTTAGTTAGCATATTAGGTTTTATATTTTCTTATTTTTGGTATTTAGTTAATCGAGGAAGTAAGTTTTGGCAGAAAAACTGGGAAAGTCATGTTGATCATCTAGAAGATGATATAATGGGCCCTTTATATAAGACAGTATTGAATCCTTCTACCAAAAAGTTTTTGAATCTGTTAGAAGAATATCCATTTTCAGTATCAAAAATAAATCAATTGTTAAGTATGGTAGTAAGTTTTGTTTGGTTATACATTATATTCGATGTTTTATTTAGAATATTTGAAGGCCACGCTATTGAAATTATAGTTATAGAGTTATTGTCAGTAGTGATTTTAAATGTAATTGTTATAAAACTTGGAAGAAGTAAACTTCCGAAGAATGTAAGTAAAGAAGCATTATTCATACGTAGAGAGCTTAATGATTCAAAAAATAAAAAAGGAGAAAATCCAGAAGACATCTCCGATTATAATATTTAACAATTTAATTAATGATATTAAATTCTACATTTCTATCTCCAATTAATTATATCATTGATGTTCATTTGTAATACTTCTTCAATATCACAGATCTGAATTACAAACTGTTGAATATCAGACAAAAGGAACTGAGGGGCATACTTTTCGCCTCTCAGTTTATTTGTTTTCTTCTTTACTGTCGGTAAGTGGATACCAAAATGTTGTGTCCGTTCCGCACTTACGACAAGTTCAGTTTGAGCAATAGATAAGCTTATGATTTGATCATCAAAGTCTTCTGCCAAATAACGATGAAAAGGCAAATGAACAGGTATATATAAACACTCCTGGTTCCAATCTATACCGCCGAGCTTGAATTTAATAATCATCCAAATAGGAACTAGTTCAGCTTCTAAGTAATCAAAGTAAACGGATAATTTCGCTTTCACACGTCAAACTCCACTTTCTTCACTTGTCCTTGAATTCGGACATCATAGATCGGAAGGATGCGAGGAGGGATGTCCCTGTTAGCTGCCTGTAAAACGACTGTATCACCTTCGTAATAAACTCTTTTCAAAGTCCCCTCATCACCATTGACTATTACTACACCAATCTTTCCATGTTCGCAATGACTTTGGCTTTTAACAAGCACACGCATACCTTCATGAATGCCCTCTTCAATCATGGAATCTCCTTTTACAATTAAGTAAAAGTATTCCCCGTCTTTAACAGTGTCTTTTGATACTACTTCATAGCCGATAATACGCTGCTCAGCTAATGAATCGTATCCGGCACGTATATCACCGTAAATAGGGATTTGTACCATCTCAATAGTTGGAGCTGACTTAGGAACTAGTGAGTTTTTGGTAACGTTATAATCTGTATGAGCTTTATCATCAATAAAATTATTATATTCTATCCTGCCAATTAAATAATCTGTTGTGCAGTTAAACACATCAGCCATTTTAAGCGCAATATCCATGGGGGGGGATGCTTTACCTGTTTCGTAGTTTGCAATACTTGATCTGTCTACTCCGATTTTTTCGCCTAATTGTACTTGTGTATATCCTAGTCCATTACGCATTTCTCTGATACGTTCACCGACAACATTATTCCTTTTTTCGTTCATATCGTCACCTCGGAAAATATATGTTGACGTGCATAATTTGCACATGCTATTATTTGCATGTGCAGTAAATGCACGCCACTGTAATTATAGTCAATAGTTATCACTTTTATGCGAAAGGGGTGAACAAATGGGAAAACGTAAGTCTGACCCCCGCATCATTCAAAAGCGGCTACGCTTTAAAGAACTCCGCGAAGCGATGGGCAAATCTCAGCGCGGTTTATCGCTTGAACTTCATGTTAGTGAAAGTTTTATTCGTAGTATTGAGAATGGGCGTTCCAATCCAGAATTGCATTTTGCATTCAAAATTGCTTCTTATCTCGGAACAACAGTTGATGATTTATTCAACGACCTTGCGGGCTAATTAACTGTGTCTATAGTGTGCATATAATGCACATTAGCATCATTATAGTGCGTCCATATTATTAACGCAACGGAACATATGTTCTTTTATACATTAATTAGAAACACCTTAAAATATCTTGATTGTTTTCTTATTGTTGCAGGTCACTTAGTTAATACAATGATTAGTCAAAGGAAGGAGATATACAATATGCAATTTGCTCAAATGCTTAAAAATCGGGGACTGACCGCTGGACCTGTATTTGTAACCAGCCTAATGAAGGGGCATGAAGCAGCTCGCATGGTAGCTGATTGCAAGGCGCAAGAAACGATTCATGCTATGAACGATCGGATCATCAATGAAGCTGAGGCAGGCGGAGATAGTGAACTTATAGAACGCCTTTCATTCTTCTATCATTCAGATTATGTCAAACACAACCAACCTCATATTCTTCAAACTCCGTTTGATGAGTGGTTAAAACGTGAGTTGGCGAAAAGGAAAATGGTGACGGTCGCTGATGTTGGATGGCAGCATAGACCATGGCCGGGTGAATAGCTAATATCAGCTAACCCTATTATTTTTTTGCCAAAAACGGGATTTTGAGCGACTTTGAAGCCTGAGAGGGGGTGAAATCAATGCCAAAAGAAACGATTATCCAATCGATCACAGTGGGCCAAAACCTGCAGCATACCTTCACGGTAGGTGAGGAAATAAACAGCCAAGTCGTAAATCGCATCGAGAAATATGTTAGTCGTCACGGTAGTGAATATCACATCTTGGGTGAAGATGGGGAAGCAATTGTTCATGTTGAGTACATGCCCGTCGTAGTGGGTTGGAAAACGATCGTAGTCGATGAAGATGAATCATTCAATTGCGAAGTGCCCGACGACTTGCCATTTTAATGAAAGAGACCTAACAGCGGGGTAGGAGCCGCGTCAGGTCCGTTCGTAACAATTCACTGATAGTGTAACACAAATTCTATTAGGAGGTCATCGAAAATGAGGAAGGCAACAGGTGTTGTTAGGAAAGTGGACGAGCTGGGAAGGATCGTCATTCCAATGGAATTGCGTCGCGGCTTGGGAATTGGTGAAAAAGATCCTCTTGAAATCTTTGTTGATGGCGAGCACATCTTGCTCAAGAAATATGAACCGGGCTGCATCTTTTGCGGAGATTTGGACGCTTTGAAAACTCATCAAGGCAAGTTAATCTGCGGCGCATGTGCAACTGCAGTCGCCAAATAAGGAGGACCTTAAATGGATCGCAAGACTTTGGAATACATGGAGGAACGAGCAAACAAAGCTCGTCTGATCGTTGACAAGATTGAATCACTGCTCAAGCAATCTGAGAAAGTTGGAGCGACTTGTTCGATGCAAATTGTTGATCGAAACAATTCAAATCTATTCTTACTATCGGCTAACCGAGGCCAGTACAATCATCCCCGTCTAATTGATAAAATCGCTGCTTCTCTTCAACAACTTATCGTTGAAGAAATATCTTTGCTGGAGCAAGAACTAGCAGAATTATAAGGGGTGGAATCGTGAGCGGTAAAGATAAATGGTTCTTATGGGAATGCAAATGCGGATCCGCAATGAAGATCAATAAGATCGCCTCAGAAGAAGATTACAACCGATTCAAAGCTTGTGTATGCGGCGAAGAGCTTGAATACAAAGCTGATTTACTGGAAGACGTTACGGCTTAATAAAAAAACATTTATCGGAGGAATCATTCATGAATCATAATACTAAGCAATCTTTCTTCAATGCAGCAAAGCAAGCCGGCGCAGCCAAGCAATGGGCTCAAATGAAAGCCAACCGTCGTTTTAAACCGGAGAAATCGGACAAGCAGCCATACATTCCAGGTAAGTCGGTACTTGGCGTGTCGGCGGTATCGGAAGCCATTATCAAGGATTATGGCGTTCTGTGTAACCGCAGGTATCGCAAGATGATCGCGAAGGCTGTTTCCCCAATCACCAAGCTCAAAAGATTTTTTAACGGTGAGAGCCCGATACGTGTTGAGCATATCGTCAAGCCTTCGAAATATTCCGGAGCGAGGGGGTAGGACAAGTTGGATCTAATCGTACTTATTTCATTAGCATTCAGTTATTTCAAAGGGCTGGTCAACTACAAGCTTGAGGCTGACGGCAAGGACCTTGACGTGTACGGCGACAACGCTGCAGGAAAAACCACTTTGTTCGATGGTTTCTCATATCTCTTGTTCGACAAGGACAGCCGCGACAAAGCACAGCCGGAGAAGTGGATCAAGACGCTCGATGCAAGCGGTCAGGTCATTCATCAACTCGAGCATGAAGTCGAAGGTGTTTTAATCGTTAACGGCCAGCGCCGGACGCTACGGAAGGTCTTTTCGGAGAAGTGGACTAAGAAACGCGGAACAACAACATCGGAGTTTACCGGACATTCTACGGAGTATTTTATAGATGGAGCTCCGCTCAAGAAAAATGAATACGAGGCGGAGATTGCTTCCTTCATTGATGAAAAGACCTTCAAGCTTCTGACCAATCCTACCTACTTTAATGAGCAGTATGACAAGAACGAACGGCGGAAGCTGTTGCTGGACGTTTGTGGTGATCTCTCTGACGCGGACGTTATTGCCAGCAATCCTGATCTATCGGCGCTGCTGGAGGTTATGGAGGGACGATCGCTTGACCGGCACCGCGATAAGATCAAAGGCGATCAGAAGCGTATCAACGATCGAATTAAAGAGATTCCGGTACGCATTTCAGAGATACAGCAGACTATGCCAGCAATCAACGGAGCGGATGAGAAAACGGTAGTCGCTCAGCTTGAGGCTATTCGCGGCCGCATCGCAAGCAAGGAAGAAGAGCTCAGTCGCATTCAGTCAGGCGGAGAGATCGAAGTCAAAGAAAATCGTAAACGCGAGGTTGCGGGTGAGTTGCTTCTATTAAAGAACAGCATCCAATCCGGCTCGCTTGATAAAGTGAACGTACAGCGGCAGGCGGTATCCAAGGTCCAAAGCCGTCAGGCTGATATTGAATCAGAACTCAATAAGTTAACCCGTCAAGTATCCACGAATTCACAGATCATCTCTGAAAAGAACGCCGAGCGGGACCGACTGCGGGCACGTTGGAACGATGTGAATGGGAAGCAATTTGAACATACTGGCAGCGATGATTGCCCATCATGCGGACAGGCACTACCATCCGAGAAAGTTGATGCAGCGCACCTAAAAGCATTGGAGTCATTCAATAAATCAAAATCTGAGCAGCTGGAATCTATCGGTAAATCAGGTGTATCGGCAAGAGAAGAAATGGAGCGCCTGGCTGCAGAAAACGAGAAGTTTAACGTCAGGATTAGCCAGCTGAATAACGAAATGACGACTGCTACAAATGAGCTCGCTGCGGCAAAGAACGCTCTCGAGACTCTGGAAGCAGGCATTCAGGACGTAGATGCGGATCCGACTTACATTACCAAGATGCAAGAGATCGCTTCTATCGATCGTGAAATTGTCAGCCTTCGTTCGGCCAGCATCGGGGCTCTTGAAACTGCTCGCCTTGAGCTCTCAAACATACGTAACGAAGCGGAGAAGCTTGAGCGTGAGCGCGGCGCTTTCGCTGCTACCGAGAACGGGCGTAATCGAATTGCAACACTTAAGGAAGAAGAGAAGCTTCTTGCAAAGCAGTATGAGGAGCTCGAGCGGCAGCTGTTCCTAACCGAAGAGTTTACCCGTACAAAGGCCAATCTCCTCGAGTCTAAGATTAATGCGATGTTTCGTAATGTCCGCTTTAAGCTGTTTGAAACTCAGGTCAACGGAGCGGTCACTGATACATGCGAAACGCTTTACGGTCCTAACTTGGTTCCTTATAATGGCGGCCTTAACCGCGCAGCCCAGTTTAATTCAGGGCTTGAAATTATAGAGACGCTTTCCCAGCACTACAAAATTTCGGCACCGATTTTTATCGATAACGCGGAAGCAGTCACTGAGCCAGTGAAAACGACAGGTCAGCAGATCCGACTGATCGTTCCACCTGCTTTTGACAACTTACCGTTGGAAGTGCAGAAACATCTCATATCTCAATACGATGGGGACTCAGCTTATTTTGAAGCCAAAGAGGCATGGAAGAAAAAAAATGCACAATTGCGAGTGGAGACGCCAACCGTAGCGCAACCAGCGGTTAACGGAGCGGATAACCCGATTATCGTGGACAATGAGGTTCTCGCATGAGTGATACCGTTATTGTAAAAGTCTTGACTGGCACCGGCTGGGAGGGCTTCCGGAAGGAAGTCCTTGTAATAGATGGTCAGCATGCAATGAGTGCAGCTCCCCTGAGTGAATGCCCGGAGGACGCAATACTTGAGCGTGATCTGCTCGGGCCCTCAGATTTTGCTTACTTGTTGAAAAGTTTCCTGATCGAGCACAAGGGTAAGAAAGTCAAATTCGAATATGAAAATATGGAGGATTTAGAATTATGAACAAACAGGTATATTCCACAGCATTAACCAAAGTGAATGACACTTTTCTCCCGATGATTGAAAGCCAACTGGTGGGCAATGGCCTTAACATGGACCAGTATGCTAAGCAATGCGTTATGAATGCTCTCTCGGCCATTAATTCCGCACTAGATGCGAAGCAGCTTACATTCGCGGACGATCAGTTAGACAAAAGCAACGTAACGACCATTTTGCTGCAGATTGCCTCATTAAAGCTCAATGCGGCTGCCAGCCCGCGTGAAGTGTACTTTACTGTCCGGAACGTGAAGACTGGAAAGAAAGAAGGCAGCCGTGATGTTTATAAAAAGGTAATCGAAATGGGGGTCGAGGGGGATGGAAACGATGCTATCCTTTCTCGCTTCGGTCGGAACGTGAAAGAGGTTCGACAATACTGGTTGGTCCGATCCTGTGATGATTTCGAATATCCGTCTTTCAATGGGCTTGAAATGACTCCACCGAAATGGACGCCCAAAGGTAAAGGTGATGTTATCCGCGTAGTCTACCCGATCATTCGAGATAACGACATTATTGAATACTACATTTCTGAACGTGAAGATGTTGCGAAAAACTTATTCGCTCACATCAACAATGGCTTAATGAACGAAACTTTCGGGATTTGTGCGAGTCGATACGATGCTTCAGCCGATCAGAAGAAAAAAATTGCTGCTAAGAAAACGGAAGTGCTTAAGAAGGCAGCAGAACTCGGATTGGAAGCCCTGGACGATAACGAGCTTCAACAATGGATTAGTCCGGCATGGTCAGAGTTTCACAGCCGTGAATCGATGCTTATTCGAAAAATGAGAAACAACGTGGTGAAAAAAATCCCTAAAGACTTCGGAAATGCATTTGTGGAAATGGTCCACAGTGAAGCTACTGATGAAGGTTACTCCGCCGCGCGACATGAAATCTCTGAACAGGCTAATAGCCAGCCAATCGACGTAGAATTCGTAGCTAGAACCGTGCCTATTGATGATGATGACGAGATGGTCGGTAATCCTGTTGCAGGTACCGAGATCATTTCAGAGGAACCCTCATCAAATGCTGAATCCGAATCACCAAATACTAACAGTACAACTCCCGCAACCAGTGGCGGACCTAACTTCTAATGATTAATATAACCCCACTCGGCTCCAGCAGCGCCGGGAACGCTTATCACATTACGGATGGAGAAACCGCCTTGCTGCTGGAGGCGGGGCTTCAATTCAAGAACATACAGCGCGCTATGAATTACCGAACAAGCGAGCTAGCCGGCTGTCTTATCACGCATGAACATGGTGACCACGTTAAAGGTGCAAAGGATGTAATGAAAGCCGGGATCGAAATATATTGTTCTGCTGGGACGGCGGGCGCCGCCGGACTGATCGGGCACCGCATTAATATCGTTGAGGCACATATGCAATTCAATATCGGATCATGGACCATTTTACCTTTCGATGTTCAGCATGACGTAGCCGAGCCGCTAGGCTTCCTGCTTGCTAATCGGAATGGAGACAAGCTACTATTCGCCACAGATACCTTCTATATAAAGTACAAATTCAGCGGCCTCACTCATCTACTCATCGAATGCAATTATAGCTTGGACATTCTGGACGAGAACATCATTGCCGGGCGCGTGCCGACGGCGATGAAGTCTCGCCTTATCCGTTCACATTTTAGCCTGGAGAACATGAAGGAATTCATTCGTTCCAACGATATGAACTCTGTTCAGGAAATATGTCTTATCCATTTAAGCGACACAAACAGCGATGAAGCGTTATTCAAGCGAGAAATACAAGAACTGACCGGACGGCCTGTATATGTCGCCGGCAGATAAGGAGTGAACCAAATTGCCTGATGTCACGGATGATATAACAGTTTTTGATTTCGAAACGAGCGGATTGGATCCGGTTAAAGAACGCGTCATCGAAATGGCTGCGATCCGGGTCGTGAACGGAATTACCGTTTCTGTTTTCAGCACATTCGTAAAATACGACGGCGTTCTGGAACCAAAGATTACAGAGCTGACGGGAATCACGGACGCTGACCTGGTCGGAGGCATGGAGGAAAAGACAGCATTCCTATGCTTGCGTCACATCATGGGTCCTAGCAGCTTGCTTGTCGCTCATAATGCAGCGTTTGATCTTCAGTTCCTACACCATGCTATGTTCCGGATCGCCAGCAAAACATTCGCAAATCCCTTCCTTGATACGCTGACGATTGCTCGGGACCGAACAACATTTCCTCATAAGCTCACAGACATGTGTGGCAAATATGGCATTGAACTCAACGGAGCTCACCGCGCGTTGGCGGACGTAGAGGGTACGCTTGCTGTATTGAAAGCAATGCATGCGGAGCAACCGATTGATGAATGGCTGAACAAACTTGGTTATCTAAAGAAATTCGGCCCGCCACCTTGGGCGCCGCAGCATGCCGAACTGGTCGAGGTGAAATTGCAATATGAAAAAAAGGCGGTGGTTTAAATGCAAAAGCTTCTGAAATTTCAATTGGATTCCATTAGGATTCAGCAGAATCGTGTTGGATATGTTAACGGACCTGTAGTTGACTCGCTATTAAATCATATCGATGCACTCGATCTTGAGTTGAAAATAGCCAAAGAGGACGAGGAAGAAGCGGTTCGGAAACATGGCGAAGCAGAGCTAAACATTGTTCGCCTTATAGAAAATTGCGGACAGCTTGCAATGAAGCTAAAAGAAGTGAACGAACCTAAAAAGGCCTTATTGCCGAA
This sequence comes from Paenibacillus sp. 01T443, assembly GCF_056398325.1. Lineage (NCBI taxonomy): Bacteria > Bacillati > Bacillota > Bacilli > Caryophanales > Paenibacillaceae > Paenibacillus > Paenibacillus sp. 01T443. Next base: position 91,507 of record NZ_JBFTPE010000011.1, on the reverse strand, counting down.
AGAGGTGGCAGGAGCAATTGGTTTTTTAAAATCCCTTGGTATCAATAACGGTGAAATAATTCGACTCTCTTTAACGACTTATAGACTTTCACATTGCGATCATCGTAGAAGGCTAGGAGAGTTTTCAATTGATAACCCTGAATTAATCGCTTCCGCGCTTGTAAATGGCTACAGGATCGAGGAGCCGAAGCAGCCAATTGACCGGGACCATCATAACCGGCTTGCTGTTAAGAAGTTGATTGAGGGCTGGAATGGCCGACAGCGTGAACTTTCCGTTGCAGTTTATGAAATGATGCTGCAGCAAGCTGAAATTAATTGAACGGGTGAGGTGGAATGGCAGGCGGTGCTTTTCAAACAAGCAGGGAGCTATTCGAAAATCCGATCTGGCAAAACATCGTTGAATTTAGATTGTTCTTTTTAATCTACGGAAAAGCGGTATTTGCGGAGGAGGGTGTTAAGGTCGCTGACGACCTCATCCTCCAGCGCGGTGAGTGGCTCCGATCAACTCGAAAGCTGCAGGAAGACCTGAAATATATCGAAAATAGACAGGTAAAAATGTACTCTACAGCTACAATAAATCGCATGATTCATCGGTTAGTTAGGTTGCAGAGGATATGCACGAAAGAACATGAACTTGGAACAGTGTTTACAGTGCTAAATTATGAGCAATATCAAGGGTTTGGAGGGTATCGGAATATGGAACTTGGAACACAACTTGGAACAGAGACGAAACAGAAGCGAAACAATAATAAGAATGTAAAGAAAGAAAAGAACTTAAAAGATCTTATATCTTGTATTTTTGACCATTGGATGAGCAAAGATTTGGTAAAGCATAGGGTCTTAACCCCACAGATCAATCTGCAAATCAAGTACAAGCTGAATCACTATTCTGAGGAGGAAATGATTCAGTCCATCAGCACTTATGATGCCATTTTAAATAATCCGAATTACAAACTTAATACTAGATGGGGATTGCTAGATTTTCTAGAGAAGGGACATTTCGAAAAGTTCCTACCGGATAGGGACCCTTATACCTTTTACCCCAAGGTCGCAATTGATCTAGTTCCTCAAAAACAAACAAAGCTTAGTAAAAACAAAGAGCTCCTGCAGCGGGGGAGGGCGAACGCCAATGTTACCGGAGCAAGCAGAATTTCTTCTGTTCAAAGCATCGGCAGCTTACCCGAATCAACTTGAGTTAGAAGAAGAAACGGTTGCGGTGTGGATTGAAAGGCTTAAAAACGTTCCTTTTGAATGGGGCTTAGCTAATTTAGATTTTCATATCGATACAAACGATTTCTTTCCAAAAATCGCGAATATCACAAGATACGATCTACAGCCGGTAATAAATAATGAATCATTGCGGCTGGAAGCAAGCCAACAGTTCGCCCTCCTGGAGCATTGGATCCGCAGTGATGCACCCGCGCCAGAAGGGTATTGGGAGAATACACGCAAGAAGATATGGGGTGATCGAACATGAGCTATCCAAATGAAGCTCCTGTTGACTATGAGGGCAGCTATCTAGGATTGCCAGACGCAGAGCCCTACAACCTTGAAGCCGAACAAGCTATTATCGGTTCGATCCTACTTAGCACTGAAGCTTTCGAAAAGGTGAAGGATCGTATTACCAATCGAAAGTTTTATGACAAAACACATCGGACGATCTACAAGGCCATGTGCGATGTCTATGAAACGAAAGCACCGATCGACATTGTAACCGTAAGTGCTGCTCTGCAAGATGACGATAAACTCGAATCAACTGGGGGCGTTTCGTATCTTGCGCGACTGACCAGTTCAGTACCTACTGCATCAAACATTACCTACTATGCTAACATCGTCATAGACATGGCCTTGAGGAGGGAATCGCTGCTCATAGCTAAGGAGCTTGAGAAACATGCAAGGTTGGAGCAGAATGTAGCCGGGTTCGTCGCATTGGCTGAGAAGCGTATATCAAAGCTAACTGCAGAGAACAAGCCAGCTAAAGCATTTGTCGCGATCAAGGACGCGCTCTATCAGGTATTCGATCAGACTGAGGATAAATATAACAATCGTCATACCAAACGAGGAATAACTGGACTGCCGAGCGGATTGACAGACCTGGACAAGATGACTGCTGGATTCCAAAGAAGTGACCTTATTATCATTGCTGCCCGCCCTTCCGTCGGTAAAACGGCATTCGCTCTTAACATCGCCCAGCATGTTGGAGTGAGAGCCAAAGAGACTGTTGCAATCTTTAGCCTTGAAATGTCGGCAGCTCAGCTTGTACAAAGGATGATTTCGGCTGAAGGAAACATTGACGGTGAAAAGCTTAAGACAGGATATTTCGAAACAGACGATTGGGAAAAGATGACCCGAGCTATCGGAATTCTTGCAGAAGCAAACATTATGATCGATGATACGCCAGGCATCACGGTAGGCGAGATCCGCACGAAATGCCGGGAGCTCAAGAAAGAGAAAGGCCTTGGTATGATCTTAATCGACTACCTTCAGCTTATCCGTGGGAATGGTCGTGGCGGAGATAACAGGCAGCAAGAGGTTTCGGAAATATCTCGGACGCTTAAGGAGATTGCCAGGGAGTTGGAGGTGCCAATTATCGCGCTTTCGCAGCTCAGCCGTGGTGTAGAACAGCGACAGGATAAAAGACCGATGATGTCTGATCTCAGGGAATCAGGATCGATTGAGCAAGATGCAGATATCGTAGGATTCCTTTATCGGGATGATTACTATGACAAGCAATCAGAAAAGAAGAACATCATCGAGGTAATAATCGCAAAACAGCGGAACGGCCCGACCGGGACGGTAGAGCTGGCGTTCATGAAAAACTATGGCAAGATGGTTAACCTTGATCGACAAACGACGGTTGATGATCATGAGGAAATGGTATGAGTAAAGCAGCAATAAGAAGGCGATATCAACTGCTCGCTAATCTCGACCCTCACTATCAAGAGGCACCTAGCGAAATCTACAGAGATTCGAGCGGCGAGGTGATCGCTGAAGTGATCCTGCTGCCGGCCATTTATCTCAACCAAGGGATAGTTCAGAGGAGTGTAAAGAGAAATGATTTACGACACAATGACCGACGATGAAGTGCTGCAGCAAGTCGCTGAGTGCCTTGATACTGGAACAGCCATGAACATATCGCTCATGCAGCGTGGGTTGCAGGTGCAACGGGATCTGATTGATAAGATGCAGGCTGATCAACAGCAGCTGGCAAGAGGGCTCACTCCACTGAACAAGCGTCAATCCGATACATTCGATTTCATTAATGCTTTCATAAGTAAAAACGGATACCCGCCTTCAGTACGCGAAATTGGCGAGGGAGTAGGACTTGCATCCAGTTCGACCGTTCACGGCCATTTGGAACGGCTAGAGAAGAAAGGTTATATCAAACGTAATGCAGCTGGCGGCAGGCCTAGGAGTTTGCAGATAACAGGTAAGAGGGAGGTTGGAGCGGATGCGCTTTGTGGGAATCGATCCGGCGACTAAGACGGGATTTGTTGCTCTCGATGAGCGCGGTGAGGTGCTGGTCGAAGTGGAGTTGAAAGGCGAAGGTAAGTCAGAGAAGGGCGGCATTACGATCCCACAGCTGGTAGATTTGGAGAATCATTTGTACAAGCTACTTCAACCTAGCGACGAAATCATGATAGAGCAGGCGGCGGCGGGAACTCAGAAAGGGATCACGACCGGAATGATTCATGGCGGCCTGCGTGGGATGATCTGTAGAAGAGGGCTCAGTTATAACGAAATCAACCCGTTGCATACGAAGAAGTATGTCGGCGTGACCGGTTGGAAAGGCGAGGTTGGCAGCAAAGTCCGACTGAAGGACAAAGAGAAGAAAGAAGCGGTGAAAGCAGCTGTGTCCGAGCATTTCAATTACACCCACAAAAGCGATAACGTGATTGATGCTTATATTATTGCTCGAGCTGCGTGGCAACTTCACCAACTCCGCGAATATAAGCCGTTGGTCGATCTTCTGCCTTATCAGCAGGAAGTTATACAAGCAATACTGGCAAAAACGGAATAACCGCGCAATCGCTCGGTGAAGGGCTAACTGCTGCCTAAAAACCGAACATATGTTCTAAATAAGGGGGTGCTTTTGTGGATATGAGTAATGCAACGCGGGCGCAGCTGGTCATTATCCAATACCATGATCCGCTTGCCAGCATATCAGATAGGACGGACGCAGAAAACAAGCTGAAGCGCCGAGAGAAGCGGCGAAGTGGAAAGCCGAATAAGCACCCGGGGTCCAAGCGATGAGTCGCCGCTTACAACCACTGCCGCAGCGCAAGCTTGAGATCGATCGCACAGCTAATAGCGATGTTACTGTTCGGAGTATGTCGGCGGAGGAGCACGAGCGTCAGGCTGCAGCAAAACCGCGGGATCGAGATTTCATGACTTGGAAGCCGAATAGACGGAAAGAGGTGGGAGATTGAAACAGTTTACATTTATTGAATTATTCTCGGGCGTTGGCGGATTCCGTCAAGCACTGGACGAGTTGGGTGGCGAATGCGTCTTTTCTTCCGAGATTGATCCCCATGCAGTCAAAGCATACAAGGCTTTATATAACGGAGCTTTGGAATTGCAAGGTGACATAACGAAGATTGAAGCGCACGACGTTCCAGACCATGACGTTTTAGTAGGCGGCTTCCCATGCCAAGCGTTTAGTGTCGCAGGGCAGCGCAAAGGATTTGAGGAAGCTCGCGGTACTTTGTTCTTCGAGATTGCGCGTATTGCCAGCGCAAAGCAACCGCGTCTGATGTTGCTCGAGAACGTTAAAGGGCTTCTGTCGCACGATGGCGGCAACACATTCGAAACGATGTGCGTCGTGCTTAACGACATTGGCTATGCGATCGACTTCCACGTTCTCAATTCGAAGCATTACGGAGTACCGCAGAATCGTGAACGGATATTCATTGTTTGTAATCGTGATGCGGAGCATGCGGACTGGAACGTTAGTGGCAATGGAGTGGAAGCGAAGGCGAAGCGGCGTGCGCAAGACCTCGGCATTCGGACCTTTAACTTTGATTGGCCGACGAATGACACGGTGATGAATCGACTGCGGGATATTTTAGAGTTGAATGTGGACGAGCGATATTATCTATCGGAGGAAAAGACAGCGAAGCTTATTGCGCAGCTTAACGGGACACATGAGGGAATAACAGAACAATTCCTCATTGACGATCAAGGGCGAACGACTAAGCTGCTCACTCCGTTGCAAGTATCACCAACGTTACGAAGAGAGATGCATGGAAATGAACCGAGGGTAGTCGAACCTAGTACGATCGTCGCGGGATCACTCGAACACTATTGCAACGATCAAATGAATCGAGTATACAGCGTTGATGGCATTGCGCCAACAATAATTGCGGTAAGCGGCGGCGGCAGAGAAGCGAAGATTGCGGAACCGATCATCGAAAAGGTTGGACATTTGCCGTCAGACAGCGGACAAACGGGTGCAGTATATGGGACGGACGGGAATGCTCCGACATGTCTGAACCAGCACGGAAACGTGGTTACTAAGATAGTGGAGCCTTGCGTCAATGATCGTGGGAACATCCGCGTAAACTCCGAAGGAATAGCCAACACAATTGACGCCAACTACGTCAAGGGAATGGACAACCATGGACAGAGAACAATGGTCTTACAGAGACAATTCGCCGGTCAATACGGAGTTACAGAGGATATTACCGGAACCTTACAAGCTGCCCGCGTCGATAAAGTTCCGATGCTCGTAGAAAAGCCAGATTGGATTCCTGGACCCGATGACATCAATCGAACTATACGAACTAGCGGAAAATCATCACTCGATTGCAAACACAACTGCGATTATATTGCGGAGGAAGTTCGACCAGTCCTTACTCCCGATCCACTCTACCGCATCCGCAAACTAACACCACTCGAATGCTGGCGTCTGCAAGGATTCTCGGACGAAGCACATGAGACAGTGAGAGCAGCGGGGATTTCGGATTCACAACGGTACAAGCAGGCTGGGAATGCGGTGACGGTCAATGTGATAAGAGCAATTGGTGAACGGTTGGTTCCGCTTTTGGAAATTGATTTCTCGGAAGAAGTTAATAGAGCAGATATTTTTTCATTTTAATTATCGAGGTGTGATAAACGATGGCGCGATCCTTAAAAACAAGATCAAACCAAAGCAAGAGCTTCAACGAATTAAGAGAACGACTATTAAGTATCTCAATGAATATTGGATTATTTCTTCTTTTTTCTGCTAAAAATACCAAGCGCCACAGCAACAGCTACGATAATGGCAATCCATGTTCCTGTATCCATTGTTTCGTTTGAATACGGAAGAACATGGGAGGTTTATTAGAACGCAAAAGACCCATAGAATGGGCCTTTTGGGAGGAGCTATTTGGAGGAATTGCTTATAATTTGCATCCATGGAGGCATGAGGTTGTAACGTTTATTTAGTAGCCTTTACCACAGCCGAAGCTTCCAATACCACAACTACACGCTATAATCACCAACAAAATGAACAGTACCAGAATAAAACCAATATTATTATTAGCACCACCAACAAATCCAGACATCAATCATGCACCTCCTACGTTTTGAGTACACTTTAAGTTATGTACTGGTGTTATTAAGTGATTGTGTGTTTAACGAGGAGGCAAATGACCAATTCCAACTGTCATTAAGGAGTACTTGCAAGGGATGTATATGAAAACTGAAATGCATGGAGGGAGGCAAGAAAAACCTCCCCGTTTATCTAACCAAACTTATCGATGTTCAACTAAATCGATCGCTCCAAGAATAACATGGGCGAGCCCAAAGCCAAGGACACCGGTACCAACAAGTTTATACTTGCTTTTTAGCAATGTAGCACCAGAAGCAGAAACTACAGCTCCAAGAACGGTGGGAAACAAGCCTTCGCGCATATACAACACTCCTTTGGTTTTGTTTGGCAAGACATCTTATTGTGCTTCTAATATTTTAAATCAATACCTAGTTAATGGTATTGATTCTAACTACGAAAACAGACGTTTCCGGCGATCTGGCGGCCAACTGCTGCCTTGAAATAGAACATACGTTTGTAAATGGCAAAGATAGGGGGCGATCAAGACATGATTGCGATTAGCGAAAGACTAGAGTCGATCATCAAAGTAATACCATTCGGTGAAGGCGTCAAATACGGTGAAATTATAAGCCGATTGGAAGTTGAAAACGGATATCTGGTTGGATCGCTGCAATGGCTGGTTGATAAAGGCTTGATCAATAAAGAGGGTGTCACTCGACAATATCGCTATTCAAGGACAGACGTGGAGTTTGTCGTTGTTACAGACCGCGAATTGAAGGCTGCTGCGGAAGAACCTGACAAGATTGCGAATCACCTTAAAACTTTCCGACCGTCTGAAGATCAGCGTCAGTTTTTACAGAAACACAAACATCTTGCAAGGCGGGAGCTGGCAAGCAAGCTAGGGTTAACGAAGCTCGAAGTAAACCACGCGCTACTGCAGTTGGGCATAGGCAGGAAATAACGCTGAAATTATTCCAAATATTATTTCGAGGAGAGATATATATATGTTCGCAAACATTAAGGCTAAATTACTAAAGGTTGATTTGAGAAAAGGTGGTAAGAAGGTATTTGTTTTTGAGACTTCAGTTCGCATGAGCGCGGGTGAACTTGATGCAATCGCTGAAATGATTGATCAAGATGTTGTGATAGGTTTAGATGCTCAGGTGATAAGTTACCGCATCCGTAAGAATGCCGAAACAAACGAAAGTATCGTCAGCTATAAAGTGGATGATTCAGGAGTGGTTACAGAATACAAACCAGAAGGTTCTCAAGCAGAAATGGATCTTGGTATACCGGTGCCTAAGCCGCAGATCGTTGAGGAAGATCTCGAAATATCTCGTTCAGTCGTTAATGAATTTATCATCGCGGGTCTGGCGCAAACCTATGAGGACTTGGAATATGAATTCCCTGAAATCCTTAAACGGAACAGCGAAGGAGAAAGCTATCTCCGTATTGCTTCCGAGCTTGAATTATCAAGCGGTAAATTGGCTGAGATTTTAGAAGAGTACAGTCGTCGTATTGCGCCATTGGCTGCTAAGTGGGACGAGTGGAGACAAGGTAATGTGAAAGCAGTCGATAAAGTCATCAAACAATCTCAACCTACAGTTAAACCTATAGCTGAGACAAATAAAGAGTTTTCTGAACAAGAGTCAGTTATTGAAAATGATCCGATGGCAGGTGTGGGAGATGATCAAGAAGAGGACAATCTCGAATGAAGAATATCCGGTATTGGTCGTTTAGACGGTTTTGGGGATTGACCGCGGTATTCGTTGCGATATTTTGGGCAGGCGTTTTATTACTTCTAGACGCACTAATTAATTAAACATAAAGCCCCGGCTTACCGGCTGGGGCACTCTCCACAATAAGGGGTGAGCGAGGTGGGCACGGAGAAGAAAGAGTTTTTTCCAGAGCTGGACGAGCGCGGGTTTATGGTTGATCTTATGGATTTAAAGCGAGCATACCGTACTACACATAAAAAGCTCTCAGATAGGCGACGGCAGCTCGAGACGATAATTGAGCATCAAGGTAAGATACCTTTTGATGAATTATCCAAAAGGAAACATCGGCCATTATACCAGGAATTAAAAATCGATTTAAACGAGGCGTTCGCAGAGATCGGTTTGATCGAGGGCATGTTGTCGGACGTTAACTTCGCGATCGAGTGGCTGCACACCGGCAAGCAGCCTGGCGCCAAGCGCGGTATTGAGCGGCGCAGCGTTTATCAAAACACAGTCCTTCTAGATCCAATGATTATGGCCAATTATGCTAACCCGAGCAATAGCAGAAGCGGCAGCTCATTGACCGAGGATGAGAAGAGGGCGTTGCGGGAAGTGCTTGAGATCCTTAGTCCACAGGAGCGAGAGTGTTACGTCATGGCTCACGGTCATTGTATTCCCCAACAACAGATCGCCCGGATGCTTAACCTGTCAGAGGGCAGTGTTGCAACTTATATAAAGAGAGCTCACGAAAAAGTAAGTCGAGGATGGCAAGGGACTTTTTTCTAGGAGACTTTAATTGTGTCGAAAAGTATGGAAAAAGGCCATGCCTTATCTCATAACATAAACTAGGTGATGCTGATGGAAAAGGGAAGTAAGAAAAAAACAAAAGTACAGATAATATTCGTTCCCGTAGCAGGTKATCCATTAGAGGCAATCATAAATGCAATAGAACCAAACATCAGTTCTGTGTTGGCAAAGCATGGCGCAAGCATTAAAATAGGCGTTAAAGAGTTTTTGCGTAACCATGCTAAGGAGTGACGTGTACTTATGCTGAAAAATAAAAATGCTAAAGAAGAGGCGCGGGCATATGTCCGCGTCTCTACTCTTAAAGAATCACAAAAGGACAGCCCTGAGCATCAAGAGGGTTTGATTCGTGAGAACGCAGCTGGTGAAGGTGTGGTAATTCATAAGGTATATCTCGATAGAGGAACTGCTACAAACATAACCGATCGTGAAGATGTGCAGCAGATGGTGTCTGACGCCAAGAATGGAGAGTTTAATACAATTTATTTTGCCTCTCTCTCCCGGTTCAGTCGCGACACCCTTGATGCGATCTCGCTTAAAAGAATTCTGGTTAATGCATTAGGTATCCGATTGGTATCAATTGAAGACATGTACGATTCAGCTAAAGAAGATAATGAAATGATTTTCACAATAATATCCTCTGTGAACCAGAAGCAATCTGAAACAACCAGTACTTCAGTTAAACGCGGAATTCGGCAATCCGCAAAAAAAGGTAATTTTACAGGTAGCATAGCTCCCTACGGTTATAAGAAAGTAAATGTCGATAGACGAAAAACGCTGGAGGTTGTTCCTGAGGAAGCGAAGGTTGTTCGTGAAATATTTGATCTGTATGCCAATAAAAACATGGGCGAAAAATCAGTCACTAATTATCTGAATGACGTTCTTGAGCTTCCGAGCCCCAAAGGTGGAATATGGGGTCTTTCATCAGTACAACGCATTTTACAGAATGAAAATTATACTGGTTACTTAACGTTCTGCAAGCTGGAGACTCAGAAGGTTTATGAGGACTTGAATGACATGCAGAATAGACGCAAAAAGCTCGTTCAGCGCGATAATACATTATGGGAGAGAACAGAGTTTCAAACTCATGAAGCAATTATATCTCCGGAGCTGTATGAAAAAGCTCAACAAATGCGGGATCTTCGTGGAGGCGGAAAACGCGGGGGGAGAAAAGCTTTCGTCAATGTATTTGCCAAAATGGTTTTCTGTAAAGAATGTGGTACGGCCATGGTCACAATGAGCAGTGAAAAAAAGCTGAGCAAATCTGATGAAACGAAACGATACAGATATTTAATGTGCAGCAAACGTAGGAGACAAGGAGTTAAAGGCTGTTCCAATTCAACGTGGATACCTTATGAAGAGACCAGGGACGGGATAATTGAACAAGTTATTATTAGATTGAATAGAAAGATGGAATTAAGCACCATACCCGATGGAGCACTAGAGGAAGCCGAATTTGTCATTAAAGATTTTGAAAAGGATATAAAGAAATTGGAAAAGCAAATCTCAGACAACCGGAGGTTCCTGTTTGAGATCAGGCGTGCGAATATGGCTGGTGAAATTGAAAATGGCCAGTATGATTATGAAAAAAGTCATTATGAGAATGAAATCGCTGATGCTGAGAGGAAGATGAAGAAACTAAGTAAGAAATCAGATGACCACAAGAATAAAGAACAATTTATTATTGATATGAAGCAATCATTAATCCATTTGTCTCAAATGGATACAACCAATGAAGTGGAAGAGACGCGGATTCATTTGCTTAAGCTAATTGAGAAAATAGAAATAGATAATGAAGGCATTGTGAAAGTATACAGTGTTTTAGGGCAACTTTAATTGCGTGCTTGAAAACACATCATGAATGTCATGCAAAAGCTGAACGTCAAAGGTCGTTCACAAGCGGTTGTCGAGCTAATCAAGCTTGGTGAATTACAAATCTAACATAGCAATATGATCGGACAGCATAGCGATATGCTGTCTTATTTTTGTTTTCGTAGACGTTTTCAATTTATTATACGCAAGCATAAAAAAATCGACTGCCTCAGTATGAAGGCAATCGATAATAATTCAGAAGAGCATATTTCCATTAATTCCCTTGTTGATTATAGTGGAATTAATAGACATACAGAAGAATGATAGAAAAAGGTTTGCTTATTTAGCTTGTTAAATAACAAATCTGTTGTAGTATTATATTCAGGCGGCATATCGATATGCTGTCTGATTTTTTCGTTTATTATCTCATTATATTAAACAATTGATCCGATAATTAACTTTCAACACTATGAGGAAAAGAGAAAATTTAAAAGATGAAAATACAATTATCCACTAAGAAAAGAATGATTTGTTTTACCATTTTATCTATAACGGTATTGAGTTTACTGACAGGAATTAAATTATATTTTTCATATCATTCCACGAGCAAATCTGCTGAGATTACGTTAGCGAAGCAATATACGGAAATAGCTGAAGATATCGCAGAGGGGCTTGATAAAGAGACCTATAAGCAGTTTCTCCACACGAAAACGGATGATGAGAACCGTAAGAAGCTAAAGTTGTACTTGGAGGAATATCATAAACGAATCAATGCCCTCTTTGTGTATATTTTGCTTCTCGATGACACTGATGTGTCAAAGGTGATGGTTTCCGCATTGCCACCGACGGTAAAGGATATGCCAATTGGTTTCCCGTGCACAGTTCCTGCTGACCAGGTGCGTCTTGCTAAGCAAGGATCTAAATACTCTACTGCTATTATTCAAGATGATCTTGCAGGGTCGTATCTATCCGTAGGAGTTCCGATTTTTGACGATAACGGGGACGTACTGGGTGTTCTAGGGATAGATATTTCTACCGAGGAAATAGAGATCATCAGCCATCAGGTCATCCGAAACAATATGTTTATTTTTGGAATGGATATCTTATTTGCACTCGTATTGGTAGCCGTGGTCCTTTTCTTGAACAAATGGTACAGGGCTCGTCTTAACCGGGATTTACAGGAATCAGAGAAGATGTATATCTCGGAGCTGGGAAAGGTAGTAGACACGATCAAATCAAGCCGGCATGATTTGATGAATCATTTTCAGGTGCTGAATGGATTAATGGACATCGGAAAGCACGATCAAGCGCATGATTATTTGAAGCAGCTGACAGAGGAATCCAAAACGCTGCATTTATCCTTGAGCGTCAAAAATCCGATGCTTCTGGTACTCTTTAAGAGTAAATGGGAGCTGGCACATTCTAAAAATATTAGGATCAGCTTCGACACGGATTACAATGAGTTTGACCGGCTGGCATCGATGGATTTGGTTAAGCTCTTCTCGAATCTGTTGGATAACGCGATTGAGGCTGTAGAAACTTATGAAGGTGAGCATCCACGAGACATTCATGTAAGCTGCAAAGCGATTAATGGCAGCTACCAATTTGCTGTTTTGAATCCGGCAGTGATTACGGATCTTGAACTTGGCGAGTTCTTTCAAACCGGCTTCACGACCAAGCATGATGGTCAGGGGGTACATGGGAACGGGCTCTCGATCGTGAAGAGAACCGTTGAGAAATATAAGGGAGATATGGTCTACCGTTATGAGGATGGCAAGCTCCTGATGCAAATTGTGATCTGACACCTGTTTTTTTGCGAGATGATATTCAAAGAAAGAGTCGGGCTGCCTAACCATAGGCAGCCCGACTTCATGTTATAAATGGTTTTGAATATAACGGTTAGTAAGAGGGGATTATACCAGATGAGTTATGCTATTCATATTACGAGAGTGGATCATTAGACTGAGAGTACAGATAAACCAATTGCGCTGGAAGGACTCGTTTACAGCGAGCAAAGAAGGGGCCCAAATTTTATCGCGACACGCAAGTATTAAGGGGTCGGTTGATATCCAAAAGAAAAGGTACATATTTATCGTTATCGCGTTGTTTCTGCTTGTCACAAAGTTCTCGACGCCAAGCGCAATGGATTATCATGACTATCTAAAAAATGAGCATGGGCTCTCGGATAATGTTATTTCGTCGGAGTACATCCGTCATCTGCCGATCTACATGACAGCAGAAACAAACATTTCTTATGACGAAAATAACAAGATCCGTGTTTTGGGTATGTTTAATCATTTTTTTGTTCTGGAAAATAAATTGAAATTACCCGCAGACATATCAAAAAAGCCCGGATCCTGATCCGGGCTTTTAAACATGTTACTTTATTGCAGGAACATGCTCCTCTATATACACGCGAACTTCTTCTGCCGAGCTTAGCTCGAGTACGGCCTGCGCGACCTGCTTCATATCCTGCTGCGACAGCTTGGCCAGCAAGGCGCGCGCCGGAAGAACTGCGCTCGCGCTCATGCTGAATTCATCGAGCCCTAGACCAAGAAGAATGGGGAGGGCATGCTTCTGTCCAGCCATTTCCCCGCACATGCCCGCCCATTTGCCATTGGCATGAGCAGCAGTTATCACACGCTCAATAAGCAGTAAGACAGCAGGGTGGAGCGGGTCATTCAAATAACCGAGCTTCGGATTCATGCGGTCGGCAGCAAGCGTGTACTGTACTAAATCATTCGTTCCGATGCTGAAAAAATCTACTTCCTTCGCGAATTTATCGGCAAGCAGCGCGGCTGCAGGAATCTCAATCATAATGCCGGTTTCAATACGGGGATTATAGGCAATCCCAGCCGCGCTTAGCTCTTGCTTCGTTTCCTCGAGCATCGCCTTAGCTTGACGCCACTCACCAAGCGTCGCAATCATCGGAAACATGATTTTCAAATTACCAAAGGCGCTGGCTCGCAAAATCGCGCGAAGCTGCGTCTTAAACATTTCCGGCCGATCCAGGCAAATACGGATTGCGCGGTAGCCAAGGAAGGGGTTGTCCTCCTTCGGAAGCTTAAGGTAAGGGATTTCTTTATCTCCGCCAATATCAATCGTTCGAATAACGATAGGAGAATTGTCCCCGAACGCCTCCGCGGCTTTGCGGTAAGCCTCGAATTGCACGTCCTCGGAGGGAAGCTGGTCCGCATCCATATAAAGAAATTCAGTGCGAAATAATCCGATGCCCTCCGCCCCCGCAGAAGCTGCAAGCTCCGCATCTTTTACGAGTCCGATATTTGCAACCAGCTCAACCTGTACGCCGTCGCTGCTAATGGAGGGCTGATTCAAATAGGTTTGATGCAATTTCCGAATTTCAAGCTGCTGCTGTTGTAACTGTGAATACCGGGCAACCATAGCTTCATCCGGGTTGATATAAATTTTCCCGTCCGTTCCGTCAATAATAACGTACTGGCCGTTTTTCACAGCATTTTCCATGTTACTGCCAATGCCGACTACCGCGGGAATGCCTATGGATCGGGCAATAATGGCAGAATGAGAGGTGCGTCCACCGGCTTGCGTAACAAAACCAATCACCTTTGCAGGATCCAGCTGCGCGGTATCCGATGGCGTCAAATCTTCTGCAAACAGGATGATTGGACCTGAATCATCGTTTAGAGCTTCGTCAGAAATGCCCAGCAGCTTATTTAAAACGCGTCTGCTCACATCGCGAATGTCGGCTGCGCGCTCCTTGAGATAAGGATCATCGAGCCCGCCGATCATCTCTGCGATTTCCTCGGAGACGGTGTGGAAAGCGAACTCGACATTCACCTGCTCCGATTGAACGAGCTCCTTGGAACGATCGATGAGCTCCTCATCCTCCAGCAGCATGAGATGCGCTTCGAAAATCTCAGACTCATGCTCTTTTTTCTGCTCCAGCAGTTGGGCATGGATCGCCTCGAGCTCAAGGCGGGTCGCGGCTATCGCAGCATCAAAGCGGTTGATTTCGTTATCCAATTGCTCGTTCGCAAGCTGAATTTTCTCGATAGGAGCAGTCTTCGCCGTTAATACCTTTGCCACTCCGATCACATAGCCGGGCGAAGCGGCAATTCCTTGAAGCAGCATCATTTATTGCCCCTTTTCCGTATGCTGTTCTACCGAAACAAGGATCTCCCCAATAGCTGCAACGACTTCATCGGCTTGTTCGCCTTCAGCGCTGACGGTAATGCTGTCACCAAGCTTTGCCCCAGCTGAAATAACGTGAACGAGGCTTTTGGCGTTAAAGCTTTTGCCTTCTTTCTCAAGCGTAACGGCTCCGGGGAAAGCTTTTGCAGCTTCAACGATTTTACGGGCAGGTCTAGCGTGTATGCCGAATGGGTTTTGTATCACAAAGTTGTTTTGCATCGGATTTCCACTCCTATTTTCTGTTTGTTTACAGTATTTTTTTGATTTCGTCTTTTAGCTGCTCGGACTGTGTTCCGAAGATTACCTGAACGGCGCCTTTGCCTAAACGGATAATACCGGCAGCGCCCATACCCTTAAGCTTAGTGTCGTTGACGATCGCTTCATCCTTGACGACTAAACGAAGCCGTGTGATACAAGCGTCCAAACCTACGATATTAGATGAACCGCCGAGTGCCTGCAGGACGTTTTCTGCTTTGCTTCCGGTTTTTCCATCCGATTTAACGGTATCAGAGCTTTCATCATCGACAACATCGTCCTCGCGGCCAGGTGTCTTGATGTTGAATTTTAAGATCATAAAGCGGAACAAGAAATAGTACACGACTGCAAACGCAAGCCCCACGGGTATGATAAGCAGCGGATTTGTAGCGAGCTGATAGTTGACTGCATAATCAATAAAGCCTGCTGAGAATCCGAATCCGTGCTTAACGTCCATTTGGTAAAGGATCAAACCGGATAGGCCGGTTAGCAATGCGTGAATGACAAACAAAAACGGCGCCGCGAACATAAAAGCAAATTCAAGCGGCTCGGTAATACCGGTCAGGAATGAAGCAAAAGCAGTTCCGATAAAGATAGAGGCAACCAACTTTCTCTTTTCCTTACGGGCCGTATGGATAATCGCAAGTGCCCCAGCTGGCAAAGCGAACATCATTATCGGGAAAAATCCGGTCATGAACATGCCTGCCGTTTTGTCGCCGGCGAAGAAACGTGTCAAATCGCCATGGACGACCTTACCGGCTGCATCCGTATAATCGCCGATCTGGAACCAAGCGATGGAATTGATAACATGATGCAAGCCGGTAGGGATAAGCAATCGGTTTGCCGTGAGGAAAACGAAGGAACCGATGCCGCCAAAGCCGACGACCCAGCGTCCGAATGTATCCAAAGCAGCCTGTACGGGTCCCCAAACAAGGCCCAGCAAAAGAGCGACAATCACCATAATCAAAGAGGTAATTATCGGTACAAACCGTTTGCCGCTGAAGAACCCTAGCCAATCCGGCAGTTTTATTTTATGGAACCGTTTATATAAGTAAGCGGAGATAAGACCCGCGATAATACCGCCTAGCACACCCATGTTAAGGACGACGTCCTTGCCGACGATCCCGGTGAAGACTAGAGGCACTTTCAATTGAACCGTAACGAGCACTTGGTATGCAATGACGGCAGCAAGTGCAGCGACCGCATCGCCTGCAAGGCCAATGGCAACGCCGACCGCAAAGATAAGCGGCAAATGATCGAAAATAGCAGATCCGCCAGCAGCAAGAAATGGCGCGATGTACTGGTTAATAAACTCGCCTGCGCTTCCCATATGGAAGTCCTTCACATAATCGATATTCCCAAAACGAAGCAGGATGGAAGCGGCGGGAAGCGCGGCAACCGGAAGCATTAATGCTTTACCTATTTTTTGCAGGAAGGCCAGCATAATTAATCGTCCTCTCTTCTTATCAAAAGTAATGGATGCGGCCTTAGCCGTTCATCTCAGCTTTAAGTATGATTTCATTTCCTGCGGTTACGTCTCCGCTCGTGATGATATGCTCAAGCTGCTTCACATCATCCTCATTTGCTACAACAATTGGCGTTATTGTCGGATAGCCGGCGGCAGTAATTTTGGCGATGTCGAACGAAATGAGTGTATCGCCTGCTTTAAAGCTGTCACCTGAGCCGACATGAGCGGTAAAGCCGTCACCGTTCATCGCTACCGTATTAATGCCGATATGAATGAGCAGCTGCAAACCTGAAGCATGCTCAATAATAATGGCGTGATTAGTATGGATGAGATGGGCTACCGTTCCGTCAAACGGAGCCGTAACTTTGCCTTCAACCGGTTCGATTGCAAGTCCGTCACCCATATGCTTGCCAGCAAAAGCCTCGTCCGGAACAGCGCTTAAAGGAACGACCTTTCCTGACAAGGGAGCTGTAATTTCGATCGTTTTTTGTTTTGATTTTCCGAAAAGTTTGGATAGCATCATGATGTCCTCCTACTGTTGTTAGTCTGCTTGTTTAATAAGTTGCCCTACTGGCACATTGTGAATGCCGGAGTACACATGGAAAGATAAAAATCCGATTTCATCCTCCGGGATCTCAACCTCGAAATGCCCCTTGATCCATTCAGCCAAACGCGCGGCAATCCCATACTCCATAGGAAAGTTCTTTTTCGTCTCATTTAGTAAGGGATTTACAATATCCATGCCGTTACGGAGCCGGTAAACAGCGAATTGGATGTGGCTCGGCAATGCAAAATAAAACTTCGGAGTAACTTCGGCACCTGTTTTTTGCTTGATATAATCGGCAATCCGTTCTGTCATTTCAATGATGGCAGGATCAATTTCTTCTAGGTATGAATGGTATTGCTTCATCTGCTCGGTATCGTCTAACCGGAAACGTTTCTCGATTCGGGTGTCCGTACTTTCGATGGTTTGACCCGCTTTGAACGAGAACCCTAGACCTTTGCCCAAAATGACGTATTCTCTCTCGGTTTGCAAATCGACCGTCAATAAAACATTGTTGCCGATGGCGCGTTCTACCCGAAATGCGCGAGCCATACTTGAAATCCCTCCTTTGTCACTAAGATACCCATTTGGCAAAAAAAAGAGCCAAGAAGAGACCGCCGTTCTAATGTAAATTAGAAGGTAATCTTTTCTTGGCTCATRCCTCAAACAATGAGTAACACGCCTGTAATATGAGTGATCGTTGGAATCATTTAAATGACCAATTAAATCATCCAAATGAATATTAACATCATATTAATTTAAAGCGCTTTCGTCAAGGGGATATTCACTTGAAAAATTACACACTCCCGATTTTTAATATCCGTCGGTAGACTGGCCAAGCTCGCTAGCAAGCTCCATGCCTTCGTTAGCAGGATTCGTGCCTACATGGTCAGGATCCTTCGTCCGCTGATCAGCAAGGACCAAACCATCTGCTACACGCTTGCCGTAATCACGGTCAGCTTCCGTGAAATGCCGAATCATTTGGTCGCGGATGACAGTGCTGCAGGTGCTAAGTGCCCCGACTAAATTTTCGATGAGCTCATCACGCTCCCATTGCTCAAACTTCCGATAGGTTTCACCAGCCTGCTTAAAGTTGTTCTGGCGATCTATCGGTTCCTTAATCAGCTTGGCTGAGTAGGAGGGTTCATGCGGCTCGCCCGAACGTTCGGCTTCCTTCAACCCGCCCATTGTGGAAGGTTCATAATTGATATGGGGATTTTGACCAGGCGCAATATCAATATAAAAAGCCATTTGACCGTCGCGTTGATTGGTGGCAACTTTCTTTTTTGGCGCATTGATCGGCAGTTGAAGATAGTTCGTACCCACGCGGTGACGCTGCGTGTCCGAGTAGGAGAAGGTGCGTCCTTGCAGCATTTTATCGTCGGAGAAATCAAGTCCATCGACTAACACGCCGGTGCCAAACGCCGCTTGCTCCACCTCTGCGAAGTAGTTTTCTGGATTTTTGTTCAAAATCATTTTTCCCACCGGAAGCATCGGAAACAGTTCGGTGTCCCACAGCTTTGTATCGTCCAGCGGGTCGAAATCGAGCTCATCATGCCGATCATCGCTCATCCACTGCACCTGAAGCTCCCATGCCGGATAGTCTCCGCGTTCAATCGCTTCATATAGATCCTGGGTAGCGTGATTGAAGTTTTTTCCTTGAATTTGCTCCGCTTCCTGCTGCTTCAGGTTTTTTATGCCTTGCAGCGGCTCCCAATGGTATTTGACGAGTATCCCTTTTCCTTCGGCATTGACCCATTTATATGTATTGACGCCGGAACCTTGCATTTGTCTGTAATTTGCGGGAATTCCCCAGGGAGAGAACAGAAACGTAATCATATGAGTAGCCTCAGGCGTTTGGGAGACGAAATCAAAGAAGCGCTCCATGCTCTGTACATTCGTAACGGGGTCAGGCTTGAACGCATGCACCATATCAGGGAATTTCATAGCATCGCGGATAAAAAAGATTTTTAAATTATTGCCTACCAAATCCCAATTGCCGTCCTCCGTGTAAAACTTTGTAGCAAAGCCGCGCGGATCGCGCAGCGTCTCCGGCGAATGCCCGCCATGGATAACGCTCGAGAAGCGCACGAAAACGGGTGTTTGCTTACCAGGCTCCTGAAAGAGCTTGGCTCTTGTATATTTCGCGATCGGTTCATCACCCAGCTTGCCGTAGGCTTCAAAGTAGCCGTGGGCTCCCGCGCCGCGGCCGTGAACAACGCGCTCAGGAACACGTTCACGATCAAAATGAGAGATTTTCTCGATAAAATGATAATTCTCCAGGGTCGAAGGACCGCGGTTGCCGATTGTCCGGATGTTTTGATTGTCCGAGATGGGGTGACCTTGTCGATCAGTGAGTGTCTGATTATCCGTTTCATTTGATGACATGATGCTGAAGCCTCCAAATTTTATGTAAATTTTTATTTCCAGCGCGTAGTTTGCCTCAGTATGATTTTTGTTATTCATATAATAGATATAGTAACGAATTGCTAGTTTTGATAAAAAATCGTTAGAATTATGGTATAATAGAACCATATTTGTACAATAAATCGCATATCTATTTACGAATAGTATCGTTGTGCACTAATATTCCAGGAGGATAAGATGTTAAAATTTAGTCTTTTCGTATTTTTGTTTTGGTTGATCGGAAATCCTTTTATTGCAATTCTTATTATGCTTATCCTGCTTTATGTACTGGATCGGCGTTTTGTGGGGTTAACGCCGAGTGTATTCAAACCGTTTAAAAGAATGTCGAGAATAAGAAAACTGAGACAGCATATAAATCTTTCGCCGAATGATGTATCGTCCAAGCATGAACTGGCCCGTCTGTTAATCGAACGGAAAAAATACAGCGAAGCTCTTCGCTGGCTTGTACCTATGCAGCAAATGCTTGAGGATTCTGCTGAATATTGGGATGATTTGGGGATCAGTCATTTGAACAGCGGAGATGAGGAAAAAGGCGTAGCAAGCACTCTTCGTGCGTTAGAGCTTAATCCGCGCGTGAAATATGGTGCTCCTTATTTACGCCTTGCGGCTCATTTCGCAAAGGGCCAGGCAGATCAAGCGCTGGCGTATTTGCAGGCCTTCCAAGAGATAAACTCTTCGTCCTGTGAAGCATACGATCAACAAGCGGCAATCTATAAGAAGCTTGGCAACGCACAAGAAGCGCGGCGGTGGGCCGAAGAAGGGCTGCGTATTTTCCGTATGCTTCCGCGCTATAAGAAACGGCAGGAGCGCAAGTGGGCGGTGCGGTTATTTTTTAAGAAACTGATGGGTTAGATGAAGAGCTTCACTTGCTCTGATTACACTGATTTGTAATCTTTTGTTAGTGTTTTCTGTATTGTCGTTTAGATCCGGATGTTCCATAATGAAAGCTATAATAGACAGAAGGGCAAGATGCATGAGATGCAACGCAACATTTGGATGGCGGCTATCGGTGTTATCGTCGTTTTGGTTTTATTKAATAACACGGCCTATTACTTCCTCACGAAAAAAACACTAGAAGATTCCTTTGATGAAGAGCTGCTGAATGCCGCCAATCGGCTGCAGATTTCATTAGAGCAATCTCGCGAAGGATCTGAGCAGTTCCAAAATCAAATCGGACGGGAGCTGCGAGCCGCCTCCATTGCTATACAATATGCACTAGATCCCGATGTCGAGAATGTAACGACCGAGCAATTAATAGAGCTGCGGGATAAGCTGGGACTCAGCCACATAACCCTTCTCAAGAAACTGCCCGACGACATTGTGCTGTACAAATCATCGAACCCTAATCAGGTGAACAAGAGCACGAAGACATGGAAGCCTTGGTACGAGGTGTTCAATCAGTTGTTCGACAACAAAAATGCATCAGTGGATTGGCTTGGCCAGTCGCTGCCTAACTTCTGGAGCGGACCGTTCGAGGTATCGTCTACGAATGTAGACCAAATTAACAAATGGGGCTATTACTATGACGGCGCGACAAATTATATGATTGACCCTTATGTGAATTACGAGCGCCAGGAGCAATACGAGATTGCGACGGGTGTTCACCGCATGATCGAAAATTCCGTGCAAAGCAGCGATTCACTGAAAGAGATTGCCTTCATTAATCCGGAAACTTTCCCAGACGGGAAAGAGACGATCAATACCGAGGGCCATGTTCAAGGACATAAAGTGCAAGAGCCTATCTTTTACGGCTCCTACACGATAAAGTCGGCGAAGGATACGGAGCTGGTGCGTGAAGCCTATTTTTCCAAAAAAACCGTCACACTCCGCGAAAATATTAACGGTCAAGAAATTTACAAAATGTATATCCCGATCTTCGTCAATGAAAAAGGCATCAATATCACGGATCGGGACGGTCAGCCGATGAAAAGCTATGTGCTGATGCTAACCTCCGACTATCATGTCATTCAAGAAAAGCTGGATTCGCAGTTTCTGAATTTAGGAATCATTATTTTAATCGTCACGGGTTTCAGCTTGCTCGTTGCGGTCGTGGCTATGCGCTATTACAGACAGTCGCGCGACAAGGTCGTGCGCGTAACGCAAGAAACCTATGTGGACGAAATTAATCAAATGTTCCAGTCGATTAGAGCGCAAAGGCATGACTTCTTGAATCATGTGCAGACCATTCACTCCTTGGCGGAGCTGAATAAATCGCAGGAGCTTGTTGCTTATACGAAAGAGCTGACCGGCGATATCCGGTTGATGAACGATATTATTAATATCGGTAATCCGGCAATAGCAGCATTGGTCCGCTCGAAGATTTCGCAGGCAGAGATCCATAAGATTCAATTCAGCTGTTCCTTTACAGGGCTCAACATGCAAGAGATGGGCATTAAGACACTGGATGTTAATCGTATGCTCGGCAACCTGATCGATAATGCCTTTGATGAGGTTATGAAATATGCCGAGGATCGGCGCCATGTGACGCTGGTGGGTAAGCAGACTAGCGATTTATTGGAATTTACAGTTACGAATACTTGTGAAAATGCGGAGGAAGCCGTAGCGATGCCGATATTTGAGTCCGGCTATTCGACCAAGCAGCAGGATCATCAAGGTTTAGGGCTCTCGATCGTGAAATCGATTGCCAAACAGTACAAAGGCGATGTGTATGTCACCGCGGAGCCTGCAGGTAAATTGACCTTTATCGTTAAAATGCCATTATAAAAGCTTTTGCGCCTTACCGGATGATGTTATTCATTCGGTAAGGCGTTTTTTTGCGCGCGCTAAATGGCATTTCAATGGATATCGAGCTTTTACCTCCAAATGATGGCACCAGCCTTATCCGCTTGGTATAATAGTAAGAATGCAAGTGAACGGAAAGGAAGCGGGTGAATGTCTGTTATGCACCTCAATGAAAAGCTGCACGCGCTGATTGAACAACAGCTTAACGTCCATGTCGAGACGACGATCATGAAGCGGGGCTGGCAATACTACATGGAAGGCAAAGTAAACAGTGCTAATGAAGGCAGTCAGGATCATCTTTATGGCGTTGTCCAAGGATCGGATCTATACGCCGTTATCCTTGATGCCGGTAATTTGCGGTACAGCTCGTGTACCTGTTCCTATACAGGATTTTGCAAGCATATGGCCGCGGTTTATTTTCAATATTGCAGCCAGCAGGAGGGCGGACATACACTGGCGGAACGTTCTTATTTTCGCTTGTTGGGACTGTCGTCTGCCAGCACGCTGCTTAAGAATAAGCCGCTTGAGCCGGAAACGCCGCAAGCAGCCGAATTACCGGCTCCCCCCCGCGATCCTAGTGAATCCGGATCAGCGGCAGAGTGGATGGAGTGGATGGAAGCGACGCATGGCGAAGTATGGCGGAAATGCCGGCATTCTCTCCATGCGCTCCAGCCGTTATTGTCCTCGCTAAAGGGATTGTCCAAGGATTGGGAGAAGCCTATGCAGCGTTTGCATTGGTCAACGGCTATTATCTTTGTTCTTGAGCAAGCGGAGCGTGCTATTAATACGGTAGATTCGTTTAGCAGATATTATCACGAAATGTCGTTCATCCGAATGGCTGAGCCATGGGTTGAGCATTTATATACGCTCGTGTCCGAATTAACTCCCGCAGCGATGGAGCCACGGGAAGAAGCTTGGGCGGATGCATTAATAGCGCGAGTAAAGCTATGGGCTTCGAGCACGGAGCGACAGCTCTTCGATTGGGAGTACATGTACTTGGCATTTTGCGAGAAGCTTGCGGAAAACCGGGGTTGGTTTGAAGGCGAGCTGGCTGCAATGGTCCGGCAGGCGAACAGCGAAGAAGCGGAAAGCGTCAATCAGGCTTTTTTGCACACCGCAATCGGCATAATGTATTTCTTGGATAAGCAGGATATACAGGCAATCGAGCATTTTTCCTTGGCGACCTTTGAGCGCGCGCAAAAGGTAATGTATCCTTGCGCGGCACAGCGAATGGAAGAAGGGAAATGGGAGCTTGTGGAGCTATGGATGAGCTTCTTGTTTGAACGGGTGAATAAGGTGAAGAATGGCCGATCGGTCGGACCGTTTGTGACATTATGCCGCAGAGCGGATCTTGATCGTCCAGAAATACCGACTTGGACCGATTACATGACGCAGTTGCTGCCTCATTCCTATTCAGAATTATCTGATCATTGGCTCGATCAGAAGCGTTATGACGAGTGGGCAGATTTGCAAATGCTCGTAGGTGCTCGTCCGGAGGATGTCGGCGCCCATGCGCTGCGGGAAATTGCTAAGCTTGCGCCACGCGCATTAATGCCTATGTATCACCAGTCGGTCGAAGCATCGATTCAGACACGAAACCGTCAAGGCTACCGGGTGGCTGTAAAGCAGCTGAAAAAGTTGGAGCGGTTATATAAAGCAGACAAGGATCCGAGTAGATGGGATCAATATATAGACGGACTCGTGCGTAAGCATCAGCGCCTCAGAGCGTTTCAGGAAGAGCTGTGGAAAGGGAAAATTGTTACATGAGAACATACATTGGCGCGCGCAAGTTGACGATAGACGGATTTTGGAACGAAGACGAAGGCGGAACCTCCGTTTTATTAAGCGCAGTCGATCGGAAGGATGCCGCGGACGGAAAGCTGCGTCCCTTATTGTTCGCCTGGCATAAAGCATCCTGGTACGGAGCGGATGTCGAAGAAATTAGCGTTGGCGAACGAAAGCTGCTGAGGATCCCGCCGATGCTAGCCATCGATTATTTATCCTCCCCGCAGCCCGTGCGATTGCTTCAATTAGAGTGGACGGATCGGTTATCCGTTATTATGCAGCTGGCTGAGCAAGTAAGAACGGCGCTCCTTTCCGGCTGGTTTGAGCCTGATTGGGAGCGCTGGAGCGATGACCAGCGCTGCTGGCGAATGGCAATCCCTGAGCAGGAGATGGCTTTTGGACTCCAATGGGAAAGTAGTGTAGCAGCAGCGCATCGTAACGGCGATAAGGGTATCGAATATTGGATTAGCGGTGCCATTGAACAAATGATAACGGAAAACGACCAGGCTGCAGGGGCGTGGAGAGATATTGGTTCCGCGTCCGGTGAGGCTGTGCTCAGAAGAAAGTCAGCAGACGAGGAAGACTGGTTCATCGCCATCGGACTTCGGAAGGACGTTCTTCCATTCCGGATCGCGCTTCAGCTTGTTGAGCCTGCAGAGTCATCGGTTTGGCGGCTTCGTCCTGCGCTGCAGGATCGTGATGGAGGACCATGGCTTCCGATCCGCCCAGATATGCGGGAGGAAAGCTGGGAGGCAGATACGGAGGATGAACGGTCGATTCCGGAAGAGTGGCTGCCGCTGCTAGACGGGAAGCTTGCTAAAGAACATCTGAAATGGACAACGGCGCTGCCGGAGCTAAAGGAAGCTTCGGAAGAAGTCAGGCTTCGCGATAAGCTGACGGATAACGAAGCGTGGAATTTTTTGGAGCATGCCAGCGTTCGACTCCTGGAGGCCGGTTGTCCTGTGCTGCTGCCTAGCTGGTGGGAAGCGGTTCGTACGCGCAAGCTTCGATTGAAGGCGAAAATGAAGTCGTCCGTAGGCTCGGCGGCGCAGCCGATGTTTGGGCTGGACCAAATCGTTCAATTCGATTGGAAGCTTGCGCTCGGGGATGTCAATTTATCGGAGGCCGAATTTCTTCAACTTGCCGAGCAGAACCGGCGCCTCTTCCATATTGGCGGAGAATGGGTTCACTTGGACCCGCAGGATGTCACGCAAATCAAGCAATGGCTGAAGCGGATGGGCAAGCGAAAAGGACTATCTTTCCGCGACGTGCTGGAGATGCATCTAAGAGGAGGCATTCCGCTGGATGACAGCGGTGAGCTGGACTCGGAACTAGAAGCAGAGGTCGAGCTGAATGAGCATTTAACGTCATGGCTTACGCAGCTGCAGCAAATTTCGCAAATTCCGTCTGCCGAAATTCCGTCTACGTTTTTGGGCGAGCTTCGCCCTTATCAGCAGGAAGGCGTATCATGGCTTTTGTTTCTAAGGAAATTCGGGCTTGGCGGGGTGCTTGCTGATGATATGGGACTAGGCAAAACCATTCAATTTATGGCGTACCTCGTTTATATCAAGGAGCATAAGCTGCAGCAAAGCGGCCCTTCATTGCTCATTTGCCCAACGTCGGTCATCGGAAACTGGGAGAAGGAGCTTGAACGGTTTGCGCCGTCGCTGCGCGTTATGCTGCATTACGGGAATAAGCGGGAAAAGGGAGAGCAATTCCGTGATTCGGTCGCAGGCGCCGATTTGGTGATTACGTCCTATTCACTCGCCCAGCTGGACGAAGAGGATTTATGCTTAGTCGATTGGGATGCACTGTGCCTTGACGAAGCGCAAAACATCAAAAACGTGTATACGAAGCAATCGACCGCGATAAGGCGCCTGCCTGCGGAGCATCGCATTGCGCTGACAGGAACGCCGATGGAGAATAGGCTGACGGAGCTGTGGTCGATCTATGATTTTATAAACCCAGGGTACTTAGGCAACATTAACGAATTCCGGAAGGAAGTTGTTACGCCGATCGAGAAAACCCGCGATGAGAAAATGATTGCAGGGTTACAGCGCTGGGTGAAGCCGTTTATGCTCCGCCGAATCAAGAAGGATCCTTCCATCCAGCTTTCGCTTCCGGATAAGAATGAGACGAAAACCTATATGACTTTAACTGCAGAGCAAGGCGTGATGTATGAGAATTTTGTTGCTGACCTTCTTGAAAGTCTCGATAAGCTGGGTCCGATGCAGCGCAGGGGACTTATTCTTGCCGCGTTAACGAAGCTAAAGCAATTATGCGACCATCCGTCTCTGCTTGGAAATGAAGATAAAACGGCATTATGGGAAGTCGAACGTTCCAATAAAGTAGCCCGCTTGCTAGAAATGTGCGAGGAAATAGCTGCAGAAGGCGAACGCTGTCTCATCTTTACTCAGTATATTGATATGGGACATCAGCTGAAGCAATTGCTTGAGGAGAAGCTAGGCCTGCCTGTGCCTTATTTGCACGGAGGCGTACCGAAGGCGAAGCGGGATCAAATGATTGAACAGTTCCAGAATGTCGAAGAGCCTTGCTGCGCGTTTGTGCTTTCGCTTAAAGCGGGCGGAACCGGTCTTAACCTGACGGCAGCGAACCATGTGTTTCATTTCGACCGCTGGTGGAATCCGGCAGTGGAAAACCAAGCGACTGACCGGGCATTTCGAATCGGGCAGACGAAGAAGGTACATGTGCACAAGTTCATCACGCTTGGCACGCTCGAGGAGAAGATTGACGAGATGATCGAGCGGAAGCAGTCGCTCAATGATCAAGTAGTCGGCCAGTCGGATCAATGGATTACGGAAATGTCTACCGAGGATCTGAGGGAGCTTTTTGCATTGCGAAAAGGCTGGTTGAAGGGATGAGGGGTATAAATGTCAGATGGCAGCTTGCGAGCGAAGCAGGAAAAATTGCAGCTTGAAAGCAAAAAAATGCTTCATGCAGAGCAAACTTCACCTGCTGTAGAGGAAAGCCTGGGTGAAAACCGCAAGGATGAAGGAGCGAATCCAGAGTGGCAGCGGTTTTACGAGGTCATCAGGGGAATAACAAAGGATTTGCGTTATTAATACGCAATGTAAATGAACATAGCCTGTCGGGAATAATAACCCGGCGGGCTATTTAATTTTATCCCTCTTTTCAAAAAAAAGAGAATTGTATCCCTAACTCGTCGTTTTTTGGACCTCCTTACTTAGGAGCAGGGCCGACTATAATAAAGGTGCGAGGCAAACAAGCAACACCATAAACGAGGAGGTCTTCCCAATGAAAAAGAGATCTACACTTCTTGCCACAATGTTAGTATCTATTATGCTCGTTGTATCCGCATGCGGCTCTAACGGCAACGCGGAAACGAACAAAAACACAGGCACAAACAACAGCACTAATACTCCTGCCGAAGCAACTGAACCGCCTGCAGAAGCTAAGGATGTAACCTTGTCTCTCCGCCATACTCAAATTAAAGAAACGAGTAAAACTCGTTTGAAAATTCTTGAAGATGTCGTTGCAAAAACCCAGGAAGAAAACAAAGGCCTAACCTTCAAGCTTGAAGGCATTGATGAAATCGTTAACCGCGATCAAAAGCTGAAAGCTGAAATGGCAGCCGGCAATCCTCCTGATATTTTTGAAGTATTCGGCGGTGCGGATCTCAATCTTTATGTAAAAGCAAACCGCATGCTGGACTTGACTCCCATTATTGACGAGCTTGGCCTTAAAGACAAGTTCGCAAGCTTGGATGAGTTCACAATAGACGGCAAAGTATACGGGCTTCCTTTCGGCGGCTATAGCGAAGCGATTTTCTACAATAAGAAAATTTTCTCCGAGCTGGGCTTGGAAATTCCTACGACATGGGCGCAGCTGCTTGACGTATCTGAAAAAATCAAAGCAGCGGGCTACACGCCGTTCGGTTTGGCAGCCAAAGACGGCTGGGTTAACGGCATGTTGTGGAATACGGTTATGGAACGCAACGTAGGTATCGATGCATTCAGCAAAGTCGTATCCGGCGAAGCGAAATGGACAGATGAAAACTTCGTAAAAGGTTTTGCTTCTTATGCAGAGCTTGTTAACAAAGATTATTTCACAAAAGGCGCTCTAGGTCTTGCTTATGCTGACCAAGGTGCACAATTGCTATCGGGTAAAGCAGCAATGGTATTTACAGGAACTTGGGATGCTAACCGCTTTTCCGGCGACGAAGCTGGCGATCTGAAAGGTCAAATCGGATACTTCGCATTCCCGTCCATCGATGGCGGAGCAGGCGACCAAACTTCAATCAATGCTTCGTACTCGAACGGCTTTGGTTTCTCTGCAAACCTAAATGAAGATCAAGTAGCAGCAGCTAAGAAATTTATCGCTAACTTCTTCACGGAAGAGGTTCAAAAACGTACGTTGGTTGAAGACAAATTGCTACCTTCCATGAAGCTTAGCGACCTTTCCGGCGTAGACCCGCTTACTACTGAAATTTTGACGGTAATGGCGAATGCATCTTCCTCTTGGAAAGCGTATGATGCAATCGTTCAACCAGCAGTTGGCGCTGATGTAAACGTTGGTATCCAAGAGCTTATCGGTAAAGTAAGCACACCTGAAAAAGTAGCGGAAAAAATTCAAGCGTCGCAAGATAAAGCTAACGCAGCGAAGTAATTGCGAGACATTACAATCGATCCTGATGGGCGAGAGGGTGTCCTTCCTTCCAGGAGGACACCCTTTTTTCACGCCAGGATAAAAGGAGGACATTATGAACAGAGCACTCAAAAATCCGATTACTTACGTGGCGTTCATTATTCCGACGCTTGCTTTATACGCTTTATTTTTCGTATACCCCGTCATCGTTTCCTTTTTCTACGGCTTCTTTCGTTGGGACGGCATTACCGAGAAGGTGTTTATCGGTTTCGATAACTTTACGAGACTTTGGCAGGATGAGGTTTTTAGAAAAGCACTTGTAAATAATTTTTACTTTATGGCGTTTTCCTTAATCGTGAACATTCCTCTCGTCTTCCTGATTTCGATTATTATCAGCAAAGTTAGACGGATGCGTGACTTTTACAAATCGGCCGTATTCGTGCCGGTTGTTATATCGACAGCAACGGTAGCGATTTTGTTCGGGGTGCTGTACAACTATGATTCGGGCTTGATCAACCAGTTTATCCGCCTCGTTGCGCCAGAAGACTGGGCACGTGAGTGGTTGTCAGATCCAAAGCTTGCCATGCTTTCGATTCTGATTGCAAACGCCTGGCAAAATATCGGCTTCTTCATTGTCCTTTGTTTGGCAGCGATACTAAACATTCCGAAAGAGATTGTCGAAGCCTCAAAGCTGGACGGCGTAAATGGCTGGCAGGAGACATGGTCCATTACTTTGCCGCTCGTTAGGCCGATCCTGTTCGTGATGCTGCTTCTCACGGTTTCGGGAACGATGAAGGTGCTTGATATCGTGCAGATTATGACAAACGGCGGTCCGTTTCAATCCACGGAGGTTATGTCCACTTATATGCTTAAGGTAGGCTTCCGTTCGCTGGAGCTTGGTTACGGCAGCGCGATCGGGGTCGCGATGTTCATTATTATTTTAGTGCTGACCGGTATTTTGCAACGCATCACGAAAAGCGAGGAGGTGCAATACTGATGGAACGTTCCCGTAATTCTCAATGGTGGATGCATACCTTTTTATTTGGTTATGTCATCGTATTGCTTTTCCCTTTGCTGTGGCTGTTCATGTCATCATTCAAAACGAATCGCGAAATTACAATGAATACATGGGCTCTGCCAAAAAGCTTCAATTTCGATAACTATGTTGCTGCTTGGCAAACCGCGAATATCGGAAAATACGCTCTGAATAGCGGAATTGTAACGATTGGTGCATGTGTTCTTACGCTGCTGTTCGCCGCCATGACCTCGTTTGCGATTGCCCGGATGAAATACAAGAAAACGAATAAAGCAATCTATCAATTTATACTTCTCGGCTTAATCGTCCCTCCGGGAGCGCTGTTTATTCCTTTGTATCGCTTAGTGCAAGGCATTAAAGTATTCGGAGAACCATTGTACAATACGCATTGGTCATTAATTTTGGTATACTGCACATATGCGCTGCCTATAACCGTCTTTATTATTTATGCCTTTATGCTCTCGATACCGAATGAGCTGGAGGAAGCGGGCATCGTGGACGGGCTTGGCGCTGCGGGACTGTTTTTCAAGGTCATTATTCCGATCTCTTTGCCGGCGCTTGTTACTGTGTTTATTTTGAATTTTATTTCTAATTGGAACGAATATATTTTATCCCAGCTTTTTATAACGTCTGAATCTCTCAAAACGCTCCCAACGGGTATGGCAACCTTTAATGACGGTTACCGCACGAACTTTGCATCGCTTTCGGCTGCTGTAATTATAAGCATTATTCCGGTTCTTGCCGTGTATGTTTTCTTGCAGCGCCAAATTATTGAAGGCATGACGGCTGGAAGCGTAAAGGGGTAAAGAAAGAAGGAGCCTGCTAGATGAACCTGAGACCGAAATTGATGCTTGCTTTTATATTCCTGATCGTCATCCCGATGATCGGCCTCGGCATATTCTCCTTTATTAATTCAGAGACGCTGCTCGAGAAAAAATATAGCGAGCAAACGGAAATTTCCCTCAGGGCGGTAGGCGGGAACATCCGTTATTTCTTCCGTGAGCTGGATCAGCTTTCTGACGGCAACCTGACGAGCTCAGAGGTCCAGGATACGCTTAAATACAGCACTTATACATCAAACGATGCCAGTACTCTGATTGCGATCAACCAGGCTGAAAAAGAAATGAAGCGGATATTGTTTCAGCATCCCGCGGTAAGCTTCGTTGTGCTGTACGCGAAGGATGGCACGATGTTTCGATCGTACCGCAATGATCCGACGACGTTCAAGCCGATTTCGTTCGACATGCTGAAGGCTCATTCCACCTATAAGGAAGTGCTGGAGCTTGGGGGACGGCCGCTCTGGATCGGTCCTTATGAGCAGCGGGAGCTTACGGGCGTTGAGCCGCCGCTATTCACACAAATGCGAGTGGTTAAGGATATCGAGACGTTCAACGATCTTGGCGTCATGATTACGCAGTACAAAACGGAAGAGATTTCTGCCATGCTCAAGGCTTTCCAAAACCCGCAGGCGGATGCTGCTGAAACCAGATATTTGATCGTGAATAAAACGGGTCTCATCATGCTGGACAGCAAAAGCCAGTTTGACGGACACAACATTAATGAACAGACGGACTCGCTGCCGCAGCAAACGAATAATTATAACAGCTCCAGAGTGGAGTTTGAGGGGGTAGACAGCTTAGTCTCCTCCTATCAATTGGACCGGAACGAATGGATTCTCGTATCGGTAAAGCCATGGAACTCACTCACGAATGAAAATGTAAGGTTTGTGCAATGGATCGGCATGATTACCGTGCTTGGTTTGTTGTCTGCGGTGCTGTTTAACGTCTTTTTTGTCAATCGGGTAGCCAAATCGATCATTAAGGTTGTTCGCAAAATGAGATTGGTCGAGCAGGGGCTGCTCGATATTCGCGTCACCGCCCAAGGCAAGGATGAAACGGTATTACTCGCCAACAGCTTCAACAGCATGGTCGAGAGGATCGGCAACCTCCTGAGCGAGGTGAGAAGAGAGCAGGCCCGCAAGCAGCATGCGGAAATGATGCTGATGCAGGCTCAAATCAAGCCTCATTTTCTATTTAATACGCTGGAGTCGATTAATGCGCTTGCCGCACAAAACGAAGGCGCAAAAATCATGCTTATGGTACGCAGGTTAAGCATTCTGCTCCGCACAAGCATGCACCATACCGAAGAAATAAGAATTAATCAAGAAATTGAACATGTGCGAAGCTATTTGGAAATTCAAAAGTATCGTTTTGAGGAGCTATTCTCATATGAGCTGAATGTTCCGGCAGAGGCTTTGGATTATACGATATTGAAGCTTACGCTTCAACCGCTCGTAGAAAACAGCATTCAACACGGGTTTGACGGCTATGAAGACGGGCAAGGGAAAATAGAAATAGAGGTCATAACGGAGCCGTATCAAATCGTTATTATGGTTCGTGATAACGGACTAGGCATGAGCGCGAGTGTGCTAAATAAGCTGGCTGCGGGCTCTGACCCTTCCAGTAAGCTGACAAATGCGGCGGAGATTGGAGAAAGAAGGGGACTTGGACTGCGAAATGTTGCAGATCGCTTACGTATTCACTACGGTCCGGCTTTTGGTTTATGGATTTGTAGTCAAGAGGGCAGCGGTACCGTTATTCGTTGTGTAATTCCGAAGAGCAGAGGTGATCAGCCATGACGGGTAGAGTGCTCTTAGTTGACGATGAGGCACATATAACGAGAAACTTAGAAAAAGTTATTCCCTGGGAAATGCTTGGGCTTACCGTTGGCGGCACGGCCAAAAACGGGGTGGAAGCGCTGGAGCTTATGGAACAGCAAGCCTTTGATTTATTACTATGCGATATTCGGATGCCGGTGATGGACGGCTTGGAATTGGTGCGTCATATCCGTGATAAGGCGATGCCATGCGATATCATTATGCTGTCAGGCTATCAGGATTTTGCTTATACGCGAACGGCTATTCAATTCGGCGTCAATGATTACGTATTGAAACCGATTCCGTATGATGAGCTGACCGGCGTCATTGCGAGAATCATGTCCAGTCAGCGGAGCAAGCAGAAACAGCTGCAGGAAGAGAAGCAGAAGCTGGGCCGCATGATCGATTTGGCGAGCGAGAAAATTTTATATGACATCATAATGGATTATACCGACGTTACGGCAGACCACTTCCTGCTGACCGGAGACGAACAGCAGCTGAAGCAGCAGCAGTTCGTCTTAATCGTGCTTGATCTCGATGTAAGCTCCGAGAAAACGAAGGACTGGCGGGATTGGTCGGATAAAGAGCGGAAGCTGTGGAATTTTGCCGTCTGCAACGTGCTGCGAGAGAGGCTGCAGCAAAATGGGCTGCATCATGCGGTCATTCAGATCCGTGACGGGGAATGGTGCGTGCTGATCGAAACAGAAAAAACAGCAGCCTATGATTTTGCGAAGATTAAGGAATGGGCAGAAATGCTGCTGACAGCCATAAAGAGCCATGTCAAGCTATCCTTGTTTGCAGGGATATTTCGGGAGTTTGCAGCGGTTGCTGATTTGTCCCAGGCTTATAAGCTTGTTCAGCAGGGCATGCAGCTAACGCCTGTTCATGACATTATTGCGGTATATCCGTCTGAACAGCAGAAATCATCGCAAGCGGATCAGGCGTTTTGGGATACCGCCGAGAAAATTATCGGTGCGGTTAAGCGCGGTGACTCGATTGGCGTAGATATCGAACTTCAAGGCATTACGGTGCTTTTGCAGCGTATGAATGAGCCATCGCTTAACCGTGTCAAGCCGCTTCTGCATTTCTTCGTGCTGCATCTGATGCGGGAAATGAAGGAGATGGGCGTTTTCTCGCGCGAGCAGGAGGATATGCTGTGGCGCCGATTGGATCGCCGTTTCGGGATCAAGGATTTGTTGTCGGTCATCCGCGAGGTAACGAATACCGTATCGGATAAATCGATGGATAAGAAAAAACAATCGGAGCGTTCGATGACGGAGGCGAAGGCCTTTCTGGACCGCAATCTGTATCGTGACCTCAGCGTAGAGGAGACGGCTACCCATGTGGGTTTGAGCACCTCCTATTTTAGCCTTTTGTTTAAACAAACGTTTGGCGAAACGTTTATTGAATATGTAACGCGGCAGCGGATGGAACGCGCAAAGGCGATGCTTGCGGAAACGGCAAAGAGCGTGGCTCTAATTGCGAAGGAAGTCGGTTATGCGGAGCGGCGTTATTTTACAAAGGTATTTATGAAATATACAGGGGAGAATCCGACGGACTACCGGAACAGGCGCCAAGAAGGCGCGCAAGCTGGCGAGGATTTGATTGAACCTATGTATTAAGGGTTGGAATGCGGAAGGGATGGGGAAGGAATTGACGAAAGAGCGTGAGTGGCAAAGCTGGAGCCTGAAGAAAAAGATTGGTCAATTATTTGTGTTTGGATTTCATGGCTATGAGCCGACCGAGCAAATGAAGAAGCTTATTGCAGCGAACGGTATTGGCGGAACAATCTATTTCTCCCGCAATGTGAAGGATGCGAAGCAGGTGCATAAGCTGAGCGGAGAGCTTCAAAGCCTTGCAAAGCATGCGGGAAGCCCGCCTTTATTCGTTGCCATTGACCAGGAGGGCGGCATGGTCGCGAGATTGGTGAAAGGCGTAACGCTTATGCCTGGCAATATGGCGCTTGGAGCGGCGGGCCTTGCAGAGGGAGCTCGTGAGACGGCGCGTATTTGCGGTGAAGAGCTCAGGCAATTGGGCATAACGATGAATTATGCGCCCTGTATCGACGTGAACAACAATCCCGACAATCCAGTAATAAATGTCCGCTCATACAGCGACCGATCGGATGTGGTTGCTGAGCTTGGCGCTGCTGCCGTTGCAGGTTATCAGTCCGCTAGAGTAGCTGCGACAGTTAAGCATTTTCCGGGACACGGCGATACGGCGGTCGATTCTCATCATGCGCTCCCTATCCTGCCTCACGGACGCGAACGCTTGGATGCAATTGAGCTAAAACCGTTCCGAGCGGCAATCGAAGCAGGAACGGATTGTATCATGACCGCACATGTTTGCTTGCCGGCGCTGGATCCTTCCGGAGTGCCGTCCACCTTGTCGGAGGAAGTGATAACCGGTTTGCTGCGCAAGGAGCTGGGTTATGACGGAGTTGTCGTAACTGATTGCTTGGAGATGGATGCTATCGATAAAAGCTATGGTCCGGAGCAAGGCGCGATCAAGGCGATTCGGGCAGGAGCCGACATGGTGCTGATCAGCCACACGTTTGAGAAGCAATGGGCTGCGTTAGAAGCAGTAGAGGCCGCAGTTGAGAAAGGTGAGCTTGCCGAGGCACGCATTAACGAGGCGCTTGATCGGATCATGATGCTCAAGGAGAAGCTTGAGCTGGATGAGCCGCTGCTGCCGTGGTCCGAGGTTGAAGCGACAATTGGTACTGAGGCGAATAAAGCGGCGGCGAGACGTTGGAGCGAAGCCTCTGTAACGTTGGTTAAAAATGAGGTCAGTTTGCTGCCGATCAGCCGCAGTGAAAGCACGCTTGTGCTATGGCCGGATATCGTACCGGTATCGGTAGCTGATGAGATGCTATCGGGTGACGGCTCGTTAGGCAGATTCCTTACGGAGCTCGGCGCGAATGTAGTTGAGCGTCAGATGAACGGGGTTAACCCGCTGGCTGATCTGGAGAGCTTCTCACAAATCGTTGTTGTGACCTACGACGCTTCGAAGCATCCTTTAGAGCGGGATATTGCATGCGAGGCTGTGCGGCTTGCGCCGGATCGGACCATAGCCGTATCGGTAAGAAATCCGCTGGATTTATTGCTGTACCCGGACGTGAAAGCCTATCTGGCGGTGTATGAATGCAGGCCTTTAGCGCTTGCTGCAGCTGCGAAAGCCCTGCTTGGCGACCTTGAGCCGACGGGTAAGCTGCCTTTAGAGATTTCGGCAGCATACCCATTTGGCTGGAGTACGGCAGTCAGCGGTTAATTGTGCCATCCCCATATGCTCAGCGTGTTTAGACTGTCGAGAGAACTCGGCAGTCTTTTTTGTTCAGCTAGGTTTGCGAGGCGGCATGCTGGTGTCGTACGTTGTACTTTGTGCAACAAAAACCTTACATGGGTTGCAAATGATGGGGCTACGCTGCAGAAAATGCAATAGAATCAAAGAATGGATGAGAAAAATGGGGGTTCCTACGCGATTCTATTGCAGAAACTGCATTGTAGCTCAACGGAAGCACGCCTTTCCCAGCCTACGTTGCAGAAACTGCACTGTAGCACATCAGTCCATGAGCTTCATTACTTGCTGAATAAGTGTGTAATGGTTTGTTGCCGAATTGAGGAGGCCGTGGAGCGGGAGTGCAGCTAGGTTTGCGAGGCKGCATGCTGGTGTCGTACGTTGTACTTTGTGCAACAAAAACCTTACATGGGTTGCAAATGATGGGGCTACGCTGTAGAAAATGCAATAGAATCAAAGAATGGACGAGAAAAATGGGGGTTCCTACGCGATTCTATTGCAGAAACTGCACTATAGCTCAACGGAAGCACGCTTTTCGCATCATACGTTGCAGAAACTGCACTGTAGCTCAACAGAAGCGCGTTTTTCCCAGCCTACGTTGCAGAAACTACATCAGAGGGGAGCCGGAAGCAGCACCTTGTGGCTTATAAGGAGAAAAATTGCAGCAGAAAAGATCACTCGAAGCCAGCCGTATAGCTTCGAATGATTTAGCTTCCCTCCTACTGTCCAATCAGATTGGAATAGGTTAAATCATGTAAAATATAAGCCARGAAGAAGATAACGCAAGGATTCTCAAAGCGATGCTGTACTTTTATAAGCTGATTATAGTAGGTATCCGCGTAATGAGGATTATTGCGCATCTCTAGGCT
The DNA here is from genome assembly GCF_056398325.1 of Paenibacillus sp. 01T443. Taxonomy (NCBI): domain Bacteria; kingdom Bacillati; phylum Bacillota; class Bacilli; order Caryophanales; family Paenibacillaceae; genus Paenibacillus; species Paenibacillus sp. 01T443. Next base: position 54,763 of record NZ_JBFTPE010000011.1, on the reverse strand, counting down.
CGCTTTAATGAGCGCGTCCAGCTTGTCCGCAATATCGACCATTTCTCCGACATAGTCATCGGATTTGCTGTGCGCAATGAACTCGAACATCTCCGTGTGGAAAAACTCAGGCAGCTTGTTGATCATAAAATGAGCGGTTTCTTTCTCGTATTGTTCGAAAGCTAGCTTGATCTCCGGATTGTTGTGTTTAAAGTTCGAAACGACATCGCCGGACAGCGCCTCGGGCAAGTCATGGAGCGTAGCCTTCGCTAAAAGCGAATAAAGATCGATGCTTTTATTGCCAAAGCGCTCGATTTCGAGCAGTCCGTTAAACAAAGCAAGCGAAGCAACGCGGAAGGAATGCGTCGCATCATTGTCGGGCACGAGGTTATAGCTGCCGTTCCATCTTTTTACGGTATCAAGACTTACGATGTACTGGATAAATTCAAATAAGCCGGCTTGCTTATTATACTCCTCCAGAAGCCATAGAATGGAGCGCAGCTCTGTAGCTTGCAATGCTTGCTCAAGCTCCTTATGCTTGGCATGAAAGAAGGGATTTGTATCATGGCGCGATTCCCGGTGACAATAGAGGTAAGCATCAAACGTATCGATAGCATCGACTAAACGGCCGATATGCGTATCATCCTGTGCATTGACGATATAATCGAATGCCTGTGCTTGCAGCGATTTTGATAGATAGGAAACAATTTCCTTACTCAGCTCCATCTCAAAATCCTGAATATGATTCATGACGAGCGATTCCTTTTTGGTGACATGCTTAATTGAGCCGGTACCCGTATTTTTAAGATCGCCCCAGAGGCATCTGCCGAGAAACTTAAGCTTGTCGATCGGCTCGTTGAATACCTTTTCCTCGATAATGCCTATCATAATGGACAAAGCGGCGCATCTAAAGCTGTGAGCAGAAGCATTGTCTTCAAAACGCGGAGCGTGCTCACTCCATCTCGGCACGTATTGCATGCGAATAATCGTGTTGGTGAATTTTCCGTTTTTCATAAATCGGCTCCTTAGCTAATCGAAGTTCAAGAGATTCCGTTCATGTGCAGGATTGTCTATGTTATTATAAAGCTTATGTATAGAAACGACTAGATGAGGTAAATGAGGGAATGATGATGCGTGAATTCGGTTTAGCCTTTAATCGATATTTCGAGAAGTGGATGTTTATTATTATCCCAGGCTCCTTAGTACTTGGTTTTATATTTGCTTCGCAGCTTCAACCCTTCATTAAATCCGTGCCCTATTTGTTTGCGTATGTCACGCTCACTATGGCTATTGGCTGCGGCTTGGGCCAATTGCGAGTGGTGATGAAGCGCCCGGGGATCATGGCGCTAACCTTCCTGATCGCCCATGTGCTCTCACCTCTGGTTGCCTATGGTCTTGGCACGCTTGCTTTTGGAGCAGATTCTCCCTATGTAGTGGGACTCGTACTATTTACCATTATTCCGATTGGCGTCTCGACCGTGCTTTGGGTAGGGATGTCCGGCGGCAGCGTCCCGCTCATGCTGGCGATGGTAGTGCTGGATTCCGCGCTAAGCCCGTTAGTTGTACCTGCCGGCATTCATTTGTTCTTTGACTCGGCCGTAGAGGTAAAGGCAGGTCCTATCATTATGGATTTGCTCGTCATTATCGTACTTCCTACAATTATCGGAGTCGCACTTAATCAGATGAGCCGCGGACGTATTCAAAATGCGGTGGCACCCTACACGTCGCCGCTTTCCAAGTTTTGTTTTGTTGCCGTTGTCTCGTTGAATGCCTCGGCAATCGCGCCGCATCTGGACAAGCTGAAGCAGGATATGGCGCTGCTCGTTCCGGTTGTAATCGTGCTTGTCGGCATTTGTTATGCTTTTGGTTATATCGGTACTGCCGGGCTGCGGAATTACGAGCAGCAGGTGACGGTGTCATATGCGACGGGGATGCGCAACATTTCGCTCGGCATCGTACTTGCGCTCGGTTATTTCAGTCCGCTTGCGGCTGTGCCCGTCGTATTATCGATTCTCATTCAGCAGCCGCTCGCTACGGTACATCATTATGTTTTACAAAAACTTAACAAAAACAAGACTGGCGAAAGTACGGCGGCGCATGTACGATAAACGTTGTATGTTAGATCAGGGGATGTACGACGAAAGCGGCCTGTGCTTGTAAAAACGTAGGGAGTGAACCGGATGAACAGCTTTCGCACCAGGCTGACGCTCATTATGATCGCGATGATCGCATTATCGGTCATTGCAGCAGGGCTATTCATGGTCAAAACTTTTAAAGAAAACCATATTAATGCGCTTGAAGACAACATGGTTCGCGAGATGCAGATTATTTCGGCAAAAATGGAATGGAAGTCAGGAGCGCTCCCAGTACTGTACGGTTATTATACGGATGAGGCGAAGGAGCTTAAGCATTATACAGGCGCACGGGTTACTTTTATTCGCAATGACGGCGTGGTGCTTGGCGACTCTGACGGAGATCCGAAGGAAATGGACAATCATCTTGATCGAGTGGAAGTAAAGGAAGCGCTCAAATCAGGAACGGGGAGAGCGATTCGGGCAAGCGAAACGATCAAGCAAAATATGATGTACGTGGCGATCCCTGTAACGGTCGTGCCAAATCAATCTCCGGATGTCATTCGGTTGGCGATGAGCTTGCAGGAGGTGGATGAAAGCATTCGCCAATTGACGGCGCTTCTGTTCGCCGGATTGCTGGTGCTATTCCTTATTGCCGCATTAATCAGCTATCGTCTTGCACTTAGTTTGACACGGCCGCTCGAGCAAATAACGAAGGTTGCCAAGCGGATCAAAAATATGGATTACCGGGCAAGAGTAAAGGTTACGAAGCAGGATGAAATTGGGGAGCTCGGCAATGCTATTAATGCAATGGCAGACAGCTTACAGGTTCAAATGACACGTATCCAGCAAAATGAGAATCAGCTCGAGAGCGTTCTCGAAAATATGATAAACGGAATTGTGATGATTGATCGCAACGGGAAAATCGTATTGATGAACAGACGCGCAGAGGAAGTGCTTGGTTTTTCCGCACGCGAGCTTGTCGGTCGTCATTTTGCAGAAGCAAAGCAGCAATACGAACTGTCGCAAATGATTCAAGAAGGCTTGAAGAGCAGAGCGCATTTACGCGAGGAAATTACGTTTTATTTTCCGGAAGAGCGTCTGCTTGAGCTTAATCTGGTTCCGATTCATCCGGAAGGCAATGAATTCTCAGGCGTACTCCTTGTACTTCAGGACGTATCGGCTATCCGACGACTGGAGCGTATGCGCAGCGAATTTGTCGCGAACGTCTCCCATGAGCTGAAAACTCCGATTACCGCCGTAAAGGGGTTTGCGGAGACGCTGCTTGGCGGTGCGGTTAATGATGAAGAAACGGCGCGTTCTTTTTTGCAAATCATATATGATGAGAGTGACCGGCTCAACCGGCTGATCGGCGATATCTTGGAATTGTCCAAAATCGAATCGCGCCGCGTACCGCTTGTATTTTCTCCAGTAGAAGTAGATACCTTTGCAGAGAAGTCGATTAAGCTCTTGGAATCGGAGGCTGCCCGCAAAAGAATCGAGCTCAGCATGAATATCGAGCCAGGCTTATATGTGGAAGCGGATGAAGATCGGCTGCGGCAAATCATTATGAATTTGCTCTCAAACGGCATTAATTATACGCCTGAAGGCGGCCGCGTATCCTTAAAAATTGAAGGCCTCGGCGATGATTACATTCGTATTCAAATTACTGATTCGGGAATCGGCATTCCGAAAAAGGATCTGCCGCGTATTTTTGAACGGTTTTACCGCGTGGACAAGGCGCGTTCGCGCAGCTCAGGCGGTACGGGACTTGGCTTGTCTATTGTAAAGCATCTCGTCGAGCTGCATAAAGGAACGATCTCGGTTACAAGCGCGGTAGGCGTTGGCTCGACGTTCACAATTGAGCTGCCAGTTCTGCAATAGAAAAAAAGATTTACCTATTCTTCATGAAACCATGATAAACTAGCATTAAACGTCTTAAATATGCGGATGCGGCGCTAGCTTTTTAGGCGCTGCCATTCGCGAGGTTGGAGGTAACATGTCGCATAAAGTGCTCGTAATTGAAGATGAACCGACATTAGCAAGGCTTCTGTCGTACAATTTGACCCAAGAGGGCTATGAAACGACCGTTATCGATCATGGCGGAGAAGGCTTGCAAACCGCTTTGCAGCGTAATTTCGATTTGGTCATCCTTGACATCATGCTTCCCGGTATGAACGGCTTTGAAATTTTGAACCGTCTTCGCCAAAACGGCGTTAGAACACCGGTCATTATTTTAACCGCTCGGAATGCAGAGGAAGAGGTTGTACAAGGTCTGAAGCATGGCGCCGACGACTATATCACGAAGCCATTTGGCGTAGCTGAGCTCCTCGCGCGCGTATCTGCAGTGCTTCGCCGGACACAGCTCGATGACAGCAAGCCGATTGAATCGACGGAAAAGGTTATAACGGCTGGTGATTTATCAATTTATCCAGAGAAATACGAGGTTATTTTAAACGGAGATACGATTCCGCTTAGACCAAAGGAATTTGAGGTTTTACTTTATCTCGTACAGCGCCCAGGCATGGTTATTACGCGGGATGATCTGATGAATGTCGTATGGGGCTTCGATTATATCGGCGGTCAGCGTACGGTAGATGTTCATGTGAGTTCTTTGCGGAAGAAGCTCGAGCTGGGTCAGCAATCGGTTCAAATTGAATCAATCCGCGGCGTGGGCTATAAACTCGTTATGCCAAAAAAGCTCGTTACCCCGAAATTGTAGGGTGGACGAGCTTTTTCTGATTTCGGAGGCTACTGCCGATTCCATACGAGCATTTTACGCTGGAATTGCTTCGGCGAGCAGTCATTGTATTTTTTAAACATTTTATAAAAATGGGCCATATTCGGCATGCCAATCCGTTCGCCAACCTCTGAAATGCTCAAATCCTTCGTCAATAATATCCGTTCAGCCCACTTCACCTTACGATAATTCACATATTCCGTAAAAGAAAGACCAATCGTCTTTTTGAAATATTTGACGAAATAGTAGTAGCTCATATTGGCGATTTTGCAAACCTCTTCGACCTGGATGCGATCAGTTAGATGATTTTCGATGTAATCCAGCACCGGCTTTAGCCGGATACGGTCGAAATTATCCTGTTCAATAAGCACCTTCCGGGTATCATGACGAAGCAGCAGCAGCAATATTTGCTTAATGAGCACACTGACCGCCAGCTCGTAGCCGGTTTCCTTGCGGGTCGCTTCATTTAAGATTTGCTGGATACAGGAGGCGGTTTTTTGCTTTACGTCACTGTTTTCTTGGAAAATGTAATTCGCTTTGCTTAGCGGCATTTGGGTTTCCGAGAAATAACGCATATAAGGAATCGTACTCTGGTCAAAAAACGGCTCCAAATCAAATTGGAGCACGATATAATCGAGCAGGCTATGGCTGCGATCGCGGTGCAGCTCGGAGGCTCCGATGAGCATGACATCCCCGGTCGTTAGATGAAAGCTTTCCTCATCGATATAGACATCCAGATTGCCTTCAAGAATAAGCAACAGCTCAAGCTGTTTATGATAATGCCAGTTTGTTAATCCATCTAGATCGCGCATCGTCTGAAAAATCCGCAGCGACAGCAATGGGTTTTCGTATGCGACTTTTTCGTTTATGGCTTCCACTGTATTGCTTCCCCCTTGGCGCTGCATGACAATATCCTTATTGTATTGAAAGCGTTCGTCATTAGCAATAAGGGGAAAACATAATAAAATGTATTTTGTCTGTTAACGCCAGAGAAGATGCATGATGGCGCATTTATCGTTAGAATAGATTACATAGCAATGATGGGGAACGAAAAGCAGGAGAGGGCTGGACGAAGACTAATGGGACAGGAATTACTTAAGGATTTGGGGCTTGAAAATGTTCTGGTGCTGGATCGTCGGGATGAGGTGTCTGAAGCGGATGTATTATATTCCTTTGCGCTGGATGAGCTGCTGTGCCGGAGCACCGGGAAAGGCGGGCCGTCAATTTGTCATATATGGCGCCATCCACGCGGCTTTGTTATGGGCTTGCGGGATAGTCGATTGCCTGAAGCTGCTAGTGCAGAACAAAAACTTCAATCAGCGGGGTGGGCGACTGCCGTCCGCAACTCCGGAGGCGCGGCGGTTCCGCTTGATTTGGGAGTGATCAATATTTCATTGATTATGCCGAAGCCATCAGTGGAATCGTTTCATTTCCATGATGATTTTGAACGGATGTACGGGCTGATTCGCCATGCCTTGCAGGAAACGGGCTGTCAAGTCGACAAAGGAGAAATACAAGGAGCGTATTGCCCTGGCGATTTTGATTTGAGTATCAACGGGTATAAGTTTTGCGGCATTGCGCAGCGTCGGCAAACGCATGCTTTCATTGTACAAGCTTTCATTATTACAGAGGGGTCCGGACAGGAAAGGGCTCGTTTTGTGCGGAATTTTTATGATCAAGCAGCAGTCGGTGCAGATTCGAATGATTATCCCGTCGTCGATGCAGATAGCACCGCCAGCTTGGAGCAGTTGACGGGACACGGCCCTGATGCGGGAGAAGTTTTCGTCGAATCTGTGAAACGGATTATCAGGTCGCTGCAAACGGAAGCGGGCATAATTGACGCCGAGGCAAAGCTGGTCATGCCATCCCAAGAGCAAATACGGTCTATGGCTGAGCTTATGCGGGCCAGGTATGCCATTCAAGCGGAATAAGCGGTCTTGTTCATAGATATTCCGCGCATTGCATGAGGTTTGCAGTCGTTTCGAAAAGCTGCTGCTTTAATTGGTGAAGTGGCCAGATCCCTTTATTGGCACGGATATCTTCAGCGATCAGCCTGAGCATCCATAACGAGAATAAGGAAGAAAATAAATAATAGCGTTGTTTAAACGAGCTGGAATCGATACGATAGCCATTTTGAGCAGTTAATTCGATGTATTGATCAAGCAGGCGTTCTCGTATGGCCGCAGACATGCTCTTTGGAAATAAGGGATGAGAAAGATCGATGACATGATACAGATCCCAATATCGGTTGTTCAGATGCGCGTGTTCCCAGTCGAGCACCTTAAGCTGCCCATTTACGCGGGCGTAGTTGCCTAGATGCAGATCACCATGCGAGAGCACAAGCTCATCCTCTGAGAAGCTTTCCTCCTTCAGCAGGGAAAACAGATGCCTGCATAGCGGTGAAGGTAAGCCTGGCCATACCTGTTCGGGATCGGATTCTTGCACTTGCTGAAGCAGCTCTGCTCGAACAGCTTCAGCAGCTGGCTTCGGTCCTCTAAGCGGAGCCTGAAGCAAGTGGCCAGTTGGCAGTGCATGCCACTGTGCCAAATAGATTAGAAGCTCACTCGCGGTCTCTTCTTCGAAAACATGCTTTAATTCACCCAGATCCTCGTATAAAATCCAATTCATGCTGGGATCGGAGCTTAAGGAATGAGATATCATTCGCGGATAAATTGGAGGAAGAGCCGATAGGATATGCTCATTTACCCAAATCTCCTTACCCAGCTGATCATTATTTGTCAGCGGCTTAAACACGAGCGATTCGGCAGCCGTGACATAGATCCTCTCGACACAGCTCCCATTCATCCCCTGATACAGCTTCACTCTCCGCCATATCTTTTCGTCATCGATCCGGCCGTCAGGCTTTATGATGGTAAGCATCATGAATTCTCCTCTCGCAGCTAATCTAACCAAATGCTTCTAACGTTCGGTTTTGCGAATGATCTGATTGATGACTTCCGAGAATACAAGTCCAATTGCGATAGCCCCCGAAATCATAAATGCCTTCACGGCAAGCTGTACCGCGATATCATAATTGTCTTCGACGACATTCCGCATCGCATCGTACGCGAGACCTCCTGGAACTAATGGGATAATTCCCGACACACTAAATACAATAATAGGTGTTTTGTAAAGCTTGGAGAACAGCTGACTTATCACCGTCACGATAAAAGCGGCAATCAGGGTAGCCGGAATTGAGTCCAAATCGAGCTGAATACAAGTCACATAGATCAGCCAGCCAATCATGCCGACAGCGCCGCAGTGCAGGAGCGTCCGCTTCGGCACGTTGAAGATGAGACCAAAGGCTGCCGTAGCTATGAAGCTTGTTATGAGCTGTTCAAGCATCATCAAGATGATGCACCTCCAGGTAGCAAATTAATGAATTAGTAAAAGGACAGCACGGCGGCTATGCCAGCTCCGATAGCGAATGCAGTAAGAAAGGCCTCTGCCCCTTTTGAAAGGCCCGATACGAGATGGCCGGCCATTAAGTCGCGGACTGCCGCGGTAATATGCAGGCCGGGAACCAGGGGCATAACCGAACCGATGATGATTTTATCTAAGTCAAAACCAAAGCCTTTATGTACAAACAGCACGGATAGGGAGCCGATCAGCAAGGCAGAGATGAACTCGGCGAAAAACTTAATTGGCACGATACGATGCAGCTGCAGCAGAAAACCGAAACCGATGCCGCCAATCAGCATGACAGGCAGAAAGTCGCGCCAGCTGCCTTGAAACATGATGAGAAAGCATCCGCTGGCGATGGCCGCTGCAATAATTTTCAGCCAGGTAGGATACACGAAGGCATTCGTATCGATTTCTTGCAGCAGGCGATGCGCATCGCCTGCTGAAAGCTTTCCTGTGCTTATTCTTCTAGAGATATCGTTGACAAGGGATACTTTAAGCAAATTCGTTGAACGCTCGGATATCCGAATGAGCTTCGTCATTTGGGAGGAACCGTCGATGGCAAAAATAATGCCTGTCGGCGTTACGAAGCTATGCGAGTTCTCAATGCCGTAAGCTGCCGCAATACGGACCATCGTGTCCTCGACACGATAGGTTTCGCCCCCGTTTTGCAAAATGATTTTGCCGGCCAATAAGCAGATTTGAGTGATTTCATGACTGTTTATTATGCTCATATTCAATTTGGCCTGCCTCCTTGTCCAAGCGAAGTGTAGTTACTTGCCGCTTTTCTTTTGCTGTTCGAATTCCAAGCGAATCCGCGCAAGCAGAGCCGGATCAGCAAATACGTCGAACGCGGTAGCAGCAAGCATTTTGGCACCGAATAGCATCCCGTCAAGCGCATAATCTTTCATGGCAGCATCGCGGAACGCTTCCGTATGTAGCAGCAGCCGATCTTGAACGACTTTGACGAAGGGATGGATTGCCGGGCAGCGGACCGAAACGTTGCCAAGATCCAAGGATCCGTGATCCTTGCCGATCTGGATTTGTTCGGGACGGATGCCGGCTTCAATGAGATTTGCGTTAAACTGCTCGGACAGCGCTTCATTAGTGAGCAGCTCGTCATAGGAGAACTCAAATTGATTAGTCGTCAGCGTGCAGCCGGTTTGCAGCGCAGCGCCTTCCGCGCAGCGCATTACCTTTGCTGTTAGCTCATCCGTGTAAGTTCGGGAAGCCGAGCGGACGTAAAATTTGGCTGAAGCATAGTCTGGAATGATATTCGGCGCTTTGCCTCCGTTGTCGATAATGCCGTGAATACGGGCATCGCTGCGTGTCTGCTGACGAAGCGCATTGATACTGTTAAACAGCTGAAGCACCGCGTCGAGCGCGTTTATGCCCTCATAGGGACTTGCCGCTGCATGGGCTGACAGGCCTGTGTATTCAAATTGGATCGCATCGAGCGCCAGCGATTCGCCAGATTGCTCGAACGTATGGTACGGATGGGCCATTAGCGCAAAGTCGCAGTCATCGAATAAACCCGCTGCCGCCATCGGTACTTTAGCGCCGCGTGTTTCTTCGGCAGGTGTGCCGTAAATGCGGATTTTACCGCCAATCCCGACAGCAAGCAGCGCAGCTTTGAGTCCGACAGCCGCTGCGACGCTCATGGAGCAAATCAGATGATGACCGCAGGCATGCCCGATTTCCGGAAGCGCGTCGTATTCGCATAGGAAGCCTACTGTTGGTCCTGGTTTATGGGTATCGAATACGGCGATAAATGACGTTTCGATGTCAAGGATACCGCGCTCCACCTCGAAGCCGTATTTGGATAACTCCGTACATAACAGCTCTGATGCAAAAAACTCTTGATGGCCTAGCTCCGGCCGGCTGCCTACGGACCGCGATATGTCGCGAAACGCCTCCGCGTATTGATCAATTTCTGTGAAAACAAGTTTTTTATCGGTCATATTGTTATTAAACCTCCTAAAGAGACTCGAAGCATGGAAATGTGCAGGATAAGCGCACGGGTGTGCTTACAGCACTAAAAGTAAAAGGCTTGAGCTATACGTTTCACTCACACCAAGCGGCGAAGCGCTAGCGCTAACGCATGCCATGTATTTTTTTGAATTGCTCGGGGCTTAGTCCTTCAAGCCGCCTGAAGACGGAGCTGAAGTAGCTTGGGGAGTCGAAGCCGACGCGGCTGGCGATTTCATGCATCTTAATTTCACTCTCGCGGAACATAAGCTCTTTGCTCCGATTGACGCGTTCCCGGTTGACATATTCCATTGGCCGCATCTTTAACGCTTTCTTGAACAGCAGGCATAAATACTGCGGCGTTACATCAATGCAGCCTGCCATATCCTTTATCGTAATGAGCTCATTATAATGCGCTTCAATATATTGCAGGACGGGCTGCAGCTTTAAGTAGTTCTGCTCCACGGAATGCGAGCTCACAAGAATAACCTTCATCAAATCGAGCAAAAACATGTAAACCAGCTTCGAGCATTCGAGCCCCAGAAAAGCACGGCCGGATTGCGTCATGGCGTAAATGTTTTTCATATGGGTAACAATCATATCATGATCAGCGGTAGAATAGACACCGGATTGCGTGATTCCGGCCTGCCTGAACAGCTTGTCGGATAAGTCCCCGCGAAAGCTCATCCAAATCACATCCCACGGCTCTTGAATTGAAAAATATTGATGCTGCTCGTTGGGAAACAAGCAGAACCCTTGGCCGGCCCGCACCGTCATCCTCTGATCGCCGACATGCAGCTCGCCCGAGCCGTCAATGACCTGCAGCCATTGAAAATGAGGATACCCGTTCGGGCGGTCGATCGGCTCTTGATTGCTCCAATGCCCAATACTCGTGAGATAGACGGGGAGCGTCGTGTCCGATTCGGTTAAAATCGGAAAAACCATCGTATCAATAATCGCAGCCTCCAGTTTCATATTTTTAAAGTGATGCGAATATACTGTTATTTTGTTACTCATTTGAACGAGTTATAATATGAATATCATTATAGTATATCCAAACAGTATATCCAATAATGGCTGCAATCAAGATGAAACTGGAGGTCGCTGAGATGAGTTTGAAATTTCCGCCGATTAGTTCAAAAATTCCGCAAATGCTGCATGGTGCAGATTATAATCCGGATCAATGGCAAAAATACCCCGAGGTGCTGGAGGAAGACATCCGGCTCATGAAGCTTGCGCACTGCAATGTCATGTCGGTTGGTATTTTTGCTTGGATGGCTATAGAACCTGAGGAAGGCGTATTTACATTTGATTGGCTGGATACGCTGCTTGATAAGTTTGCTGCTAACGGCATCTATGCGCTGCTCGCTACTCCAAGCGGTGCGCGTCCAGTATGGATGTCTCAAAAATATCCGGAGGTGCTGCGTGTAGCACCGAACGGCATCCGCAATTTGCATGGCGCACGCCATAACCACTGCTTTAGCTCGCCGGTTTACCGCGAGAAGGTCACCATTATGAACACGAAGCTGGCTGAGCGTTATTCCGATCACCCAGCTGTCATTGGCTGGCATATTTCGAATGAATACGGCGGCGAATGCCACTGCTCGTATTGCGAAGATGCATTCCGCGGCTGGCTGAAAAATAAATACGGTTCCCTCGAAGCGCTTAACGATGCTTGGTGGACGACATTCTGGAGCCATACGTATACGGATTGGAGCCAAGTTGAGTCTCCGACGGAGCGCGGCGAGAAGGCCGTTCATGGTCAAAATGTGGATTGGAGAAGATTCGTAACGGATCAAACGGTTGATTTCTGCCGTAACGAGATCGAACCGCTGCGCGCTGCAAACAGCGAGCTGCCGATTACGACGAATTTCATGCTTGATTTTGAGCCGCTTAACTATTGGAAGTTTACAGACCTTCTCGACATGATTTCATGGGATGCTTACCCGACATGGCATGACAACGGCGGAGATGACAGCGAGCAGGCGGCTTGGATTGGATTCAACCATGATGTATTCCGTTCTTTGGGCGGCGGTAAGCCGTTCATGCTGATGGAGAGCACGCCGAGCATGACGAACTGGCAGCCGGTCAGCAAGGTGAAGCGCCCAGGCATGCATATGCTGTCCTCGCTTCAAGCAGTCGCGCATGGTTCGGACACCGTCCAATATTTCCAGTGGCGCAAGAGCAGAGGCTCAAGCGAAAAGCTTCACGGCGCGGTAGTTGACCATGTAGGGCATGAGCACACGCGCGTATTCCGTGACGTTGCCGAGCTGGGTGAGACGCTGGAGAAGCTGACAGAGGTTGTCGGCACGACGGTGAAGCCGGAGGTTGCGCTTATTTATGATTGGGAGAACCGCTGGGCAGTGAAGGATTCGCAAGGCCCTCGTAACGGAGGTCTGCATTATGAAGAAACGGCGAAGCGCCATTACCGTCCTTTCTGGGACTTAGGCGTACCGGTTGATATTATCGATTCGGAATGCTCATTCGATTCTTATAAAGTCCTGGTAGCTCCAATGCTCTATATGGTTCGTCCAGGCGTTGGCGAGCGGATCGAGCGTTTCGTCGAAAATGGCGGCACTTTCGTTGCTACCTACTGGACAGGCATCGTTGATGAGAATGACTTATGCTTCCTGACTGGCTTCCCGGGACCTCTGCGGAAGACGCTAGGGATTTGGTCCGAGGAAATCGATTCTCTGCATGATCATGATTCCAACCGCATCGTTTTGAATGACGGCAACGCGCTTGGCCTGAGCGGCGAGTACACGGCGCGCGAATTATGCGATCTCATCCATCTGGAGGGAGCAGAGGCGCTTGCTGTATACGGCGAAGACTTTTACGCTGGACGTCCGGCATTGACGGTTAACCGTCTGGGGGCGGGCAAGGCTTACTATATTGCTTCCCGCAATGAAGCAGCCTTCACAAACGATCTGCTGGCGCGGATTGTCAAGCAAGAGGGCATCAAGAAAGTGCTGAATACGGAGCTGCCGCAGGGTGTAACTGTACAACTGCGTACCGATGGCATAAGCGATTATGTATTCGTGTCTAATTTTAGCGCGAACGAGGCTTCGGTTGCCCTAGATGGCCGTGCCTATACCGATTTGTTAACGGGGGAAGCGGCTGGGAAAAGCGTCGATCTTGGCGCTTACAGCTGCCGTATTTTGAAAAGGGTTTCCGAATAAGCATTATCCATCATAATAAGCTGTGTGTAACGTACAAGATCTTGTACGCTGCGCACAGCTTTTTTTGATATATAAGAATTTATATGTTTTCACATATAAATATGCTTATATATCTCCGCGAAACGACTGCTTTTGCCACAGAGGACGGCGACAGCCGTTTACGCTTGCGTTTCCCAAAAGAATCATTTTATCGAATATAAAAAAATATTGTCGAATTTAACATTCCGATAACATTTCTGCTTATTCCTGTTGATGCTTCCGACCTATAGTGAGTGAATAAGGAAATAGAAGGAAGGATGATGAGGAGTGACAGCGACTGTTCTGGATAAAACGAACCACTTGGTAAACGAGAAAAATGTGAAAACTGATCCGAAAGCACCACTTAACGGAAAAGATCCGCAGCAAGCAAAAGTAGAGAAGACGGCTGCTGGACAAGCCAATGATCAAATGGCTCAGCAGCTTACCGCAAAGCCAGTGCCAGCCGTGTCTCAGACTGTACGCTTGAAGCATTTTTTGCGTCAAGCTCCGACAATAGGGGCAGAGCGGACCTGCCGGGAGACGATCGCGGTGTTCAAAAAGCATCCGGAAAGCGAATGTATCATTGTGACTGACGAACAAGGGACTCCCATCGGATTAATGATGCGAAATCGTTTCTTCTTGAAGCTGGGTCACCGCTTTAGCGCTGACTTGTATGATGATAAGCCAATTATGAAGCTGATGGATGCAGAACCTTTGCTGGTAGACCATGAGGATGAGCCGCAGCGGTTGATCGACAGCGCCTTAAGCCGTCATGACAGCGTCCTTTATGATTGCGTCATCGTCACGGCTAACAACGGATTGGCTGGCGTTTTGACCGTATCCGACTTGCTTAAGCTGTCCAGCATGCTGCAGCAGGAAGCGGTTGCTGCCCAAATGAGCACGATTCGCTCCGCAGAGCAGCGAGTGAAGGAGATTGAACAGGCAGTTAGCAGCGTTCGCGAATCCACAGCGCAGGGCGAGTCCTTGTCTGTGGAGATGGTTGATTTAACCCTAAGCGGCAAAAACGAGCTGGATAAGGTCACGAAAGCATTTGATGCGATTGCCGCAAACTCGCAGCTGCAAGAAAAACGCATGAACGAGCTGCAGTCGGAAGCAGGTTCCATCAGCAAAGTGTCCTTGTTAATCAAAGAGCTTGCGGAGCAAAGCAATTTGCTTGCGCTTAATGCTTCTATAGAAGCAGCGCGTGCAGGCGAGCATGGGCTCGGCTTTGCAGTAGTAGCCGGCGAAGTGATGAAGCTCGCGGGCCAAACGAAGAAATTCGCGAATGAAATCACAACCTTGACGAGAACCATCGTAGAAGCTATTTCACAAACGGCGAATCTAGCGCAAACCGGCCGAACGGAGACCATTGCAAGCGAAGCCAATGTCAATGAAGCGGTAGACGCATTTAATCGTTTGTTCCGGGCAGCGGCGGATAACCGGAACAGCGCGCAGCTAATCGGTTCATTGACGGAGCAAGCGCATCAGCAGTCCGTTCATGTAGCCGGCGAAATGGCAAAATTGCAGCAATCATATTTTTAACATGGAGTTTACAAAAACAGAATACGAGGTTTACAAACGGCTAGTAGTATAAGAGGCACGGGGGATGACCCTAAGAGAAAAATAAGAGGAGTGGTAGAGTTGTTGAAGAAAAAGGGCTTTAAGGGGATCTTGATGTTGTCGATGGTGGTGCTGCTGGCATTTGCGGCTGCATGTGGAAATAATACAAACGGCGCAAATAACGGTTCAGAAAATACAGGCGCTTCGAATAACACAGCAACAAACGCTCCAACAGAAGATGCAGTCAAATTGTCAGGCGAAATTAAAATCGATGGTTCAAGCACAGTTTTCCCGCTAACTGAAGCAGCAGCTGAAGAATTCAACAAAGAGCATACGGATGTACGCGTTCCAGTCGGCGTATCCGGCACAGGCGGCGGTTTCAAACAATTTTGCGCAGGCGAGATCGCAATCGCAGATGCTTCCCGTCCAATCAAAGAAGAAGAAGCAACAGCTTGTAAGGATGCAGGCATCGAGTACACTGAGCTTTCCGTAGCATTTGACGGATTGTCCGTAGTCGTTAGCAAAGACAATGATTTTATCGACCACTTGACGGTTGAAGAGTTGAACAAAATTTTCCTAACTGGCAGCACAGTTACAACATGGAAAGATGTTCGTGATACTTTCCCTGCTGAACCAATCGTGATGTTCTCGCCAGGCGCTGATTCCGGAACTTATGACTATTTCAACGAAGCAATTTTAGATAAAGCAGGCATTCGCAACGATAAAGCAATCAGCTTCTCCGAAGATGACAACGCGCTCGTTCAAGGCGTATCCGGCAGCAAATACGGAATCGGCTACTTCGGTTTTGCTTACTATGAAGAAAATCAAGACAAATTGAAAGTTGTTCCGATTGACGGCGGCAGCGGCGCAATCACGCCATCTTATGACACGATTAAAGACGGCAGCTACGCTCCATTGTCCCGTCCGCTATACATCTATGCAAACAATAAAGAGCTTGAGCGTCCAGAAGTAAAAGAATTTGTGAAATACTACATCAATAACATTGGAACATTTGCTGGTGAAGTTGGTTATGTTGCCCTTCCAGATGAGCAGTACGCGACAGAAGCAGCAAAAATCCAATAAACAGTAACTGACTGAGTGAAAAAATGTGGTGTCTCGAGGGACATCACATTTTTCTCGGCACATATGTAAACGAATTGTAAAGGCAAGAAGGAGGACGCCGCAATGCCAAGGCAAGGGCTGCAAACGGTCAGTAAGGCTCAAACATCCAGCAAAGAAATCTATGATTTCAAAAATAAACGCGTAAGCATCATGAATAAAGTGATGCCAATCCTATTGTTTCTATGTGCATCCGTATCCGTTCTTACAACGATAGGTATTGTCGTCACTCTCATCTCGGAAACCTATCAGTTTTTTCAGAAAATACCGATTTTTGATTTCTTGTTTGGGACCAAATGGTCACCGTTAATCGCGCCCAAAAGCTTCGGCGTTCTTCCGCTCCTGTCAGGCACGCTTATGATTACGTTTATCGCCTGTTTAGTTGCTATTCCGCTAGGACTTGCGAGTGCCATTTACTTATCGGAGTATGCGCCGAAGCGGGTTCGCAAAATCGTTAAGCCTATTTTAGAGGTGCTTGCAGGCGTTCCGACAATCGTATACGGCTACTTCGCTTTAAGTTTGGTTACGCCACTTATCCAAAGTCTATTCAACAGCGCTGGCGTGTTCAACGCATTAAGCGCCGGTATCGTAGTCGGTATTATGATCATTCCGATGGTTAGCTCACTAAGCGAGGATGCTATGTCATCGGTTCCGCGCAGTCTGCGCGATGGCGCATATGCTCTTGGAGCAACACGCTTCGAGGTTGCTTTGAAAATCGTTGTGCCAGCTGCTTTCTCCGGTATCGTAGCTTCAGCGGTTCTCGCTTTCTCACGGGCGATCGGCGAAACGATGATCGTTACAGTGGCAGCGGGCTCCACGCCTAATATGACCGCTAATCCGCTCGATAGTATCCAGACCATGACGGCTTATATCGTTCAGGTCAGCCTTGGAGATACGCCGCACGGAACGGTTGAGTACGGATCGATCTTCGCGGTCGGCATGACGTTGTTCGTCATTACGTTCCTGCTCAATATTCTTGCCCAGTATATCGCAAGAAAATTCAGAGAGGAGTACTAAGATGAACATATTTCAAGATGCGAATCGCAAGCAAATTGCGAGTCGGCGGAAAACGGACTGGATGCTTCATATGCTGTTCGTCGTGGCAACCTCAATCGGCGTGCTCGCGTTATGTGCGCTAATCATAGACATTTTGATCGACGGTATTTCAAGGCTTCAGCCTGATTTATTCACGAACTTCCCATCCCGCAAGGCCGATGGCTCGGGAATGAAATCCGCGCTCGTCGGTACGATTTATATGCTGCTTATTATGGCGCCAATTTCGTTTATTTTCGGAGTGGGAGCGGCCATTTATCTCGAAGAATATGCGAAGAAGGGCCGTATCACCCGGATGATTCAGCTTAATATCAGTACGCTTGCGGGCGTTCCATCCATCGTGTACGGGATTTTGGGTTTGACCCTGTTCGTCCGTCTGCTCGCGCTTGACCGCAGTCTCATCGCCGGCGCGCTCACGATGACGCTGCTCGTGCTTCCTATTATTATCGTATCGGCGCAGGAAGCGATCCGCGCCGTTCCGAAATCACGCCGCGATGCTTCGTTTGCGCTCGGCGCGACCAAATGGCAAACCGTGTCCCGTTCGGTTATGCCCTCTGCGCTTCCAGGCGTTCTGACTGGCGTTATTCTTGCCATGTCGCGGGCGATTGGCGAGACGGCACCGCTCGTTATGATCGGGGCACTGACTTATGTCGCATTTTTGCCAGAGGGTCTCAAGGATTCGTTTACGGTTATTCCAATTCAAGTGTACAACTGGTTGTCTAAGCCTCAGCTTGAGTTCAAGGAGCTGGCGGCCAGCGGTATTATCGTTTTGCTAGCGCTGCTGCTGTTGATGAATTTCTCGGCTATATTGCTTCGCAATAAATATCAGAAAAACGTTTAATGAGCATCGCTGGCAGGAGCATACCATTTTAGGAGGAAAACGATATGGAAGCACTTATTAATATTAACAAGCTGAATTTGTTTTACGGCGCTTTCCACGCTTTGAAGGACGTAACGCTGACGATTCCGGAGAAAGCGATCACAGCTTTCATTGGACCTTCCGGCTGCGGCAAATCAACGCTGCTTCGTACGCTGAACCGTATGAATGACATGATTCCAGGCACTCGCATCGAGGGCGGTATCGCTATCGGCGGAACCGAGATTTATTCCAATGAAGTGGACGTAGAGACGCTTCGCAAAAAGGTAGGCATGGTGTTCCAGCAGCCGAACCCTTTCCCGAAGTCGATTTATGATAATGTCGCATACGGACCTCGCTTGCATGGGATTACAAGCAAACGGGAGCTTGACGAGATCGTAGAAACGAGCTTGAAATCAGCTGTGCTCTGGGACGAAGTAAAGGATCATTTGAAACGCTCAGCCTTCGGTCTCTCCGGCGGACAGCAGCAGCGTTTGTGCATTGCCCGCGCACTTGCCGTGAATCCCAATATTTTGCTCATGGATGAGGCGACCTCTGCCCTGGATCCGATTTCCACGCTCAAGATTGAAGAGCTTGCCCAAGAACTGAAGGATAAATATACGATCGTGATGGTTACTCATAACATGCATCAGGCAGCCCGCGTATCGAACCAAACCGTGTTTTTCCTAAATGGAGAAGTCGTTGAATACTCGGATACAGAGAAGCTGTTCTCCAATCCCACAGATCAACGCACGGAGGATTACATTAGCGGTCGCTTCGGCTAAGCCGCGGTCAGTCATGGAAGTAACTTATATTGTAGGAGGAATGCCGTTGTGATGGCCGCACGTAAAGAATTTGACCAAGGACTTGAGCATCTTCATAACCTGTTGATCGACATGGGTACATTCGTAGAGAATGCGTTGGTAGAATCGATGGAGGCGCTAAAGTCCGTTGACGTTGCCCGCGCCAAGAAGGTCATCGAGAAGGACCCGACACTGAACCAAATGGAAGAGAAAATTACGGAAATCGGCTCGAAGCTTATTGCTACGCAGCAGCCGGTAGCCAAGGATTTGCGCCGGATTTTGTCCGCATTCAAAATTGCGAGTGATTTGGAGCGGATGGGCGATCTTGCTGTCGATATCGCTAAGGTTGTCCTGCGCCTAGAAGGACAGGAGCTGATTAAGCCGTTGATCGATTTGCCACGCATGGCAGAAATCGTTCAATTGATGACGTATGAATCCATTCAATCCTTCATTCAGGAGAACGTGGATTTGGCGTACAAAATGGCGAAGGACGACGATCAGGTTGATGCCCTTTACGGACAAATTACCCGTGAGCTCTATTCACTTATGATGGAAAATCCCCGCAACATCACGCAATCGTCATTGCTGAGCTTTGTCGGACGTTATTTGGAGCGGTTCGGTGATCACGCAACGAACATCGGCGAGAGCGTCGTTTATCTCGTGACAGGTAATAGACCGGATTTGAACGTATAAAATGAGGTAAACGATACTTAAGACCGTCGAAGCCAAAGCGCTTGGACGGTTTTTTTGTTAAATCTGACAGCTTAATGTGCTTCTGCCGAACGGCCTTTGCCATTTAAGCCTTTCAGCACATACGGAGTGAAAAAAATGTCGAATTTTACCGGGATTTAATCCTTTCATGCATCTCCATTCACAATTGAGTGCTAAAGTAAGTGACAAAGGACAGAAATAGAAGCTAGTCGAACGAGGGGAATATCATGAATGGAGTCGGGATTGGTTTATTCAATCGAGATATGCTCCGCACCATCAAAGAGCGCTGGGATGAGGGCGGCATCGGTGTTATCTATGTTCGCTTCCGATTAGGGCATGCCTTGTCAGAAGCTGCATTGCATCTTTGGGAGAGCGGAGAGCAAAGACTCTTTTGGCGTCAACGGCTTGAGTGGGACTACTTCTTTTTGTTTGATCGCCGGCAAGAGGATGATCCGATCGTCAAGGTCATTGAACAAGCGTTGGAGCGGTTGCACGGCAGATTACGGAAAGCTGGGGCAGCTGGCGGAAAGGACAACGCCGCAGAATGCGAAGCTGAGGTCAGCATGGGGATGTCTACCGCTTTTCCTCCAGCTACCGGCCGTTCCTCGGAATCGGTTGTATACCGGATGCTGCTGGATGCGATGGAGCAGAGCGCATATCATATCTCGCTTGGCAGGGAGCATAGGGAATCCAGCCCGGTTAGCCGATTGGACAAGGTGAACTTCGGACAGCTCGCGGCAGCAAGTGAGTCCTCGCATAACCAATATTTATCGGGGGTTCACAGTAAATCCGTAAGAATTGGCACGCTCGCAGTTCCGTTTCCGATATTTCCTGCTAGGGCTAGAGTATCGGAGGTCGCTTACTTGTTTGATACGAATGCAAAGGCGCAGGGCGCTGTCATTGTCGACCAAGGAAAACCGATCGGAATCCTAATGAAGGAGAAGCTGCATCAGATGCTGGCCGGCCAATTCGGGCTTCCGCTTTATTGGAACAGGCCGGTCGAGCGAATCATGAACAATCAGCCGCTCATCGTGGATGAACAGCTGACTGTCGAGCATGTATCGCAGCTGGCGATGGCGCGGGATTTTTCGCAGCTTTACGATGTAGTTCTCATTACGAAGGATGGTCAGATGGCGGGTGCTGCTTCGATTAGATCCATTCTGGAGTGCATAACGACGCTCCGAACGGAGGCAGCACGCACGGCTAATCCGCTTACGGGTTTGCCGGGGAACGAGGAAATCCAGCTCGAGCTGCGGCGGCGAATCGGCCAAGCGGAGCCGCTTGCAGTAATCTATGCGGATCTCGACTATTTTAAATGGTATAACGATTGCTTTGGCTTTGGCATGGGCGATAATTTGATTCGCTACCTCGGAGAATTACTGCGGAGAGAGCTTGATCAGTTCGGCGGCAGCGCTGACTTTATCGGTCATATCGGCGGGGATGATTTTATAGCGGTGACAAAGGCTTCTATTGCTGAAAGCTTATGCAAATCATTGATCACAAAATTTGATCAAGGCATTAAACCCTTCTATGGGGGTGCCGAGATCACCACTGTCGAAGATCGGAATGGCAACCTAATTGAGCATGAGGGCGTAACGCTCTCTTTGTCGCTCATGTTGTGGGATGGAAAGGTGCCGCTTTCGACGGAGGAGATCCCACGGCTGGCGGCTAAGCTGAAAAAGCAAGCGAAAGCACTTAAAGGCAGCGTATGTGTCATGGATCAAATATCAGGAATGCATCATGGAGAGGAACGAAAGTGAAATTGAGACAACTTAGTGAGATATGGCGGCTAAAAGGCGGGAAGAACCAGAGCGCAGACTATCTTGGCATTATATATTTGTCGTGGCAGTTTCCAGCTGGCGATCAGAGGAGCCGCGATTGCTCGCTGCAGGAGAAATGGCGCGTTTTTGCGGAGCACGAGGCAAAAGCTGCATTTGGCAGCTCCATGCTTTATGAGGGTTTGCAATGGATGAAGGAGGATTTATTCATTCATTTGCGATTGCCTGCAGGTCGCCAGCCGCTGCTTGAGGGCTGGCTGCTTGAGCTTGCCCATAAGCATACTCATGATTGGGAGCGGCGCTTTATTGAAGGACTCGACTGCGGGGAACGGCTTAACGTGGAAAGGAAGCTTCATGCCGGGGTTGCCGTTTCCTCAAATGATTTGCTTGGAGCAGACGGCTTGGTTTGGTACGAGGTAATGAAAAAAGCGATTTTGCACGGCCAATCGGCAGGCGCAATGGTGCGCAGCTTAAAGCGGCGGGCAATCGACCGGTTGATCGGCGAACGACTAATCAAGCCCGTATACCAGCCAATCGTTTCGCTGCAGCGTTCGGGAGAGGTGTTTGGTTACGAAGCACTAACGCGAACGGAGGATACGACTTGGTTCGGGGGGCCATTGGAGCTGTTTCTCTTTGCCGAGCAGCAGGGATTGACATACTCACTGGATCGCTTGGCAAGGGAGAAAGCAATCGACGGCTGTATCCCGCTTTTGCCAAACCAGAAGCTGTTTATAAACGTGATGGCGCAAATTATGGAAGACCCAAGCTTTTCGCCTGGACAAACGCTAAGCCTGCTGGAGCAGCATCACTTGTCTCCGCATCATGTCGTCTTCGAGATTACGGAACGAAGTGCAATTGCGGATTTCGGCACGGTAAAAAAAACGCTTGAGCATTATCGCAGCCAAGGCTACCAGATCGCGATCGATGATGTTGGGGCAGGGTACTCTTCCTTGCAGTCCGTCGTTGAGCTGCGGCCTGATTATTTGAAGGTGGACCGTTCCATCATCCAGAACATTCATCTCGATGAGATGAAGGAGCATATTTTGTATACGTTGATCCAGCTTGCCGCCAAAATGGACATCTCCATTATCGCCGAAGGCATTGAGCTCGAAGAGGAGCTAGCGAAGGTGCGCGAGATGGGCGCCCAGTATGCGCAAGGATATCTCTTAGGCAAGCCTGAAGCTTTCCATTTGCCTAAGCAATAAAAGTACGTAATGGGCTTTCCTATGGCAGTGATGCTTGGGAAAAGCCCATTTTGTGGTATACTGGGAGGTATGAATGCTACATAAAGAAGGTGTTGATTCCTTATGGAAAAATGGATGCTCATTGATGGAAATAGTATAATTTACCGCGCGTTTTTCGCAATCCCGCCGCTTACGAATTCGTCCGGCAACCATACGAACGCGATATTCGGTTTTACGACGATGCTGCTCAAGCTGCTTGAGCAAGAGAAGCCGACACACGTGCTGGTTGCCTTTGATGCCGGCAAAATAACGTTCCGACATGAAGGTTATGCGGAATACAAAGGCGGAAGACAAAAGACGCCGCCTGAGCTGTCAGAGCAATTCCCGGTGCTTAAGGATCTGCTGAATGCTTTCAATATTTCCCAGTTCGAGCTGTCAGGCTATGAAGCGGATGATATTATCGGAACGCTTACGAAAGCGGCAGACGATCAGGGCGTGGAGACGTTCGTCGTTACCGGGGACAAGGATATGCTCCAGCTTGCATCCGATAAGGTGACTATTGCGGTTACACGCAAAGGTGTCAGCGAGGTTGATTTGTACACGCCCGAAGCCATTCAAGAGAAATACGGCCTTGTGCCAATGCAAATTATCGATTTAAAGGGTCTCATGGGCGATGTCTCCGACAATATCCCAGGCGTGCCCGGCGTTGGCGAGAAGACGGCGCTTAAGCTGCTGCACGAGCATGGCTCGGTTGAAGGCGTCTTGGACAATTTGGACAAGCTCAAAGGCAAGCTGAAGGAAAACATCGAGAATCATAAAGATGATGCCGCGATGAGCAAGAAGCTGGCGACCATATTCCGTGAGGTACCTTTTGAAAAGAGCATGGAAGAGATTCGCTATGCGGGCTATGACGGCTCGAAGCTAGCGGATGCATTCCGCAAGCTCGAATTCAAATCATTGATCGAACGGCTGCAGCTAGGTGCGGAAGCAGGGGATATGGAAGAGGAAGCGCAGGCGGCGGCAGCTGATCTGAATATTCGAATTATCGAGACTGATAATGATGCGGAGATGCTGGCTAAGCTGGTCGGGCTGCTAGGGAAATCGGACAAAAACGGCTTGTATATCGAAGCCATAGGCGAAAATCCGCATCACGCGGAGCTGATAGGCCTCGCGATTGCCACGGAGGAGGAGGTTTTTGCCCTTCCCTTCCATGTGCTTAAGCAGCCTTTCGCCGCGAAGCTTCGTGAGTGGCTGGAGCAAGCGGACAAGCCGAAGTACGGCTTTGATCTGCACAAGGTGGAGCTTGCGCTTAAGTGGAGCGGAATTAGCTTTGAGGGTTCAGCATTCGACGTTCAGCTCGCCGCCTATCTGCTTGATCCAACTGAAGCGAGCCAGACGCTGAGCG
Source organism: Paenibacillus sp. 01T443 (assembly GCF_056398325.1). Lineage (NCBI taxonomy): Bacteria > Bacillati > Bacillota > Bacilli > Caryophanales > Paenibacillaceae > Paenibacillus > Paenibacillus sp. 01T443. The sequence continues at coordinate 30,936 of NZ_JBFTPE010000011.1, read as the reverse complement.
GCATCAACGAGAAACAAGGGCTGTCTATGCTGCCGCCGGATGAAGCTGTATACGGGAAAGGCGCGAAGTTCAAAGTGCCAGATTCGGATACATTGTACCGGCATTTGTCTCTGAAGGCGGAAGCAGTTCGGAAGCTGGTGCCGCTGTTAACCGATGAGCTATGCAATACGGGGATGAGCAAGCTTTATTTTGACATGGAGCATCCTTTGTCACGTATCCTCGCCGGTATGGAGTTTCAGGGCATTAAGGTGAAATCCGAGGAGCTGGAGGCGCTTGGCCGTAATTTGGAGGGACAGCTTACGACCATTATTAGCAATGTGTACAAGCTCGCCGGCATGGAATTCAATATTGGTTCTCCAAAGCAACTTGGCGAGGTTTTGTTCGAGAAGCTTGGATTGCCCGCCAAGAAAAAGACGAAAACAGGCTATTCAACAGATGCAGAGGTGCTCGAGGAGCTCGCTCCTTATCATGACATAATCCCGCTAATCCTGCATTACCGCCAGCTCTCCAAGCTGCAGTCCACTTATGTAGAAGGGCTGCTGAAGGAGGTACGCAAGGAAACGGGCAAGATCCATACCTATTACCGCCAGACGATTGCAGCTACGGGTCGTCTAAGCAGTCAGTTCCCGAACCTGCAGAATATTCCGATCCGCTTGGAAGAAGGACGCCAAATCCGCAAAGCATTCGTTCCGTCTGAGCCCGGCTGGTCCATTGTAGCAGCCGACTATTCGCAGATCGAGCTTCGGGTGCTTGCGCATATCGCAGACGATACGAACATGAAGGAAGCTTTTATTAAGGACATGGATATTCATACGAAGACCGCGATGGACGTATTCGGCGTACCTGCTGATCAAGTCGATTCCAATATGCGCCGCTCAGCTAAGGCGGTCAACTTTGGTATCGTATATGGTATCAGTGATTTCGGTCTATCGCAGAACCTTGGCATCACGCGTAAAGAGGCTGGCAAATTCATCGAGGATTATAAGGAAGTGTTTAAAGGCGTCCGTCAATATATGAGCGACATTGTCCTGCAGGCAAAGCGTGACGGTTATGTGGCGACGCTGCTGGAGCGGAGACGTTACTTGAATGACATCAACGCGTCGAACTTTAACCTGCGCTCCTTTGCAGAGCGGACAGCCATGAATACGCCGATTCAAGGGACAGCAGCCGATATTATTAAATTGGCGATGGTGCATATGGATGCTACGCTGCGCGAGCGCAAGCTGAAGAGCCGCATGCTGCTTCAGGTGCACGATGAGCTCGTATTCGAGGTGCCGGAGGATGAGCTTGAGCTTATGAAGACGCTTGTGCCGGAGGTTATGGCTGGAGCTCTCAAGCTCGATGTTCCGCTGAAGGCGGACATGAGCTTCGGTGACAATTGGTATGAAGCAAAGTAGCCCATTGGCGCGCAGTTTCGGGTATAATGGTTGTTGAGGTGAGGAGAAATGCCTGAATTGCCAGAGGTAGAAACCGTAAGACGAACATTAATTGAACTTGTAGCGGGAAAACGGATCCAATCTGTAACCGTCAGACTCCCGCGTATTATACAGCGTCCCGCAGAGCCAGAGCAATTTGCGGATGCCTTGGTTGGACACACGATTCAAACCGTTGAACGTCGCGGCAAATTTTTGCGAATCTTATTGGATGGGTTGGTTTTAGTGTCGCATTTGCGAATGGAAGGACGTTATGGTGTATTTGCGTCGGATGAGCCGATCGAACGGCATACGCATGTGATCTTTCATTTCGAGGATGGAACGGATCTTCGTTATAAGGATGTGCGCCAGTTCGGCACGATGCATTTGTTCCAAGCCGGGCAGGAGCTGGAGCTCCCCCCGCTTAACAAGCTGGGCATAGAACCGCTTGAGCCGTCCTTTACTCTTGAAGCGCTGCGCAGCAAGCTGGAGAAGCGTGCGACGAAGATCAAGCCGCTGCTGCTCAATCAAGAGCATATCGTCGGATTGGGTAACATTTATGTGGATGAAGCATTGTTTCAAGCTCGCATTCATCCCGAACGCACGCCTAATACATTAAAGCCGGCAGAGTGGAAGCGGCTATACGAAGCCATTCGTTCTACGCTTGCGAATGCCGTTGAGGCGGGCGGCTCATCGATTAAATCTTATGTAAACGGGCAAGGTGAGATGGGGATGTTCCAGCATCAGCTGCTCGTTTATGGCAAGAAGGACGAGCCTTGTCCGACCTGCTCCAAACCGATTTTTAAATTTGTCGTAGGTGGCAGGGGCACGCATATTTGCAATAAATGCCAGCCATTATCCTGATCAGTGAAAGGAACGGAGCAATAGCATTTCTTAATCGACATGCACAGACAAATACTCCCCGCATATGATAGGTGTGTTACGAACAATAGGCGGATGTCTACTCACAGCGTTAACGTGAGCCGGATAACCGCCGTGCGGGGAGGGACTTAACGATTGTTCGCGCATGTTGCTTCGCTGTTAGTTCTTGCTTTTGCCGTTAGTTTAGATGGATTTGGTGTTGGTGTTACCTATGGCTTGCGGAGAATCCGCATCCCGTTGCTGTCGGTTCTTATCATTGCTTGCTGCTCTGGTCTGATTATTTATCTGTCCATGCAGGTAGGAGGCTGGCTGACCGGCTTTCTATCCGAATTCGTTGCGCGTCTCATTGGCGCATGCGTGCTGATGCTGATCGGTGGCTGGGCGCTTCTGCAGCTTAGGCGAGGAAAACGCAATGATGAGGCAAACGCAGCTGCAGACGCATCCGGCCGAGAGAGCGTAGAAGCCGCTGAAGGCAGTGTGAGAACGCATGCCGGAGAAATCGCAAGCGCTGCGCTTGTCGTCATGGTGGAACTGAAACGCCTTGGGCTGGTCATTCAAATTTTGCGAACGCCGCAGGCAGCGGATGTCGACAAATCGGGGACCATTTCTGCATCGGAAGCGGTCATGCTCGGCGTTGCATTATCTCTTGATGCTTTCGGAGCAGGACTCGGTGCTGCATTGATCGGTTTGCCTCCGCTGCTAACAGCTTTAATGATAGCGGCTGCGAGTGCGATTTTCTTAGTCGGCGGTATCCGTTTTGGTTTTCGTTTCTCTTCTTGGAGAGGCATGCAAACATTATCTTTACTGCCAGGCATATTATTAATCATGATGGGAATCATGAAGTTGTTATAATTTGAGGTGAAATGGATGAAAATCGGATTAACCGGCGGTATTGCCAGCGGTAAAAGCACTATCGCGAGCTTGCTCGTGGAACGCGGTGCGCTGCTGGTCGATGCCGATCAAGTCGCAAGAGAGGTTGTGCTTCCAGGTGAACAGGCACTAGAGGCAATAGCCTCTACGTTCGGACAAGCCGTACTTGAGGCGGATGGTTCGCTTAACCGTAAGGCACTAGGTGAAATTGTATTTCGGGACAAAGACTCGCTAGCAAAGCTCGAAGCGATTACGCATCCTGCTATTCGGGAGCGTATGCAAGCAAAAATACATACCTATGCGGAGCAGTTCCCCGAACGGTTAATCGTAGCGGACATCCCGCTTTTGTACGAGACCAAGCAGGAGCATCTCTACGATGGCATAATGGTCGTATACGTGCCTGCGGAGATACAGAAGGTTCGATTAATGGAAAGAAACCAAGTTTCAGAGGAAGAAGCCATTCGAAGAGTCTCGCTGCAAATGGATATCGAGCAAAAGCGCAGTAAAGCGGATTGGGTAATTGATAACAGCGGTTCGCTTGCGGAGACGAAGCGGCAACTGAACGAATTTTGGAAAAGTCAGTGCTTGCCATGAGAGTGCTGCTGAAGAAAAGAGTATTGCTGTTGCTGCTGCTCGGATTAATGACGATTCTGTTCCTTAAATCCGATTGGCTTGGCACTTGGATGTACCCCGTTAAGTTTAAGGATGATATTCGGGCAAGCGCATCAAATTACGGAGTTGAGCCCCATTTGGTTGCTGCGATTATTCGCAGCGAAACCAATTATCGGACAGGCCGGGATTCGAAGAAGGGCGCTTTGGGCTTAATGCAAATTATGCCTGATACGGCGGAGTGGGTCGTTCAAAAAGCGGGCTTTAAGGATGTAACGGAGGATACGCTTCGGCACCGGGCAGATGTTAGCATTGAGGTTGGCTCCTGGTATTTACAATCTTTGAACCAACAGTTTGATCAGAATAAAATTGCCGCCGTAGCTGCGTACAATGCAGGTCCAGGCAATGTTCGGAAATGGCTGGATACCGGCGTATGGGATGGAACGATCGAGTCGGTGAAGGAAATACCGTTCGGTGAGACTAGACACTATGTACAGCGGGTCATTTACTATTATAATAAGTATAAGGATTTGTATCCGACTTTCTGATGGACAAGCAATTGCGAATGCGAAAATACAATGAAGCCTTGGAGGCCTGTCTCTTCAAGGACAGGCCCAGCCAAAGCTTCCGTTATTCATACAACTTTTAATGAATCATTATTTGTATTGACCAGCAAGGGATTGCTCGGCAATTTGCACTAGGCGACGGGTAATGTATCCCCCGATGGAGCCTGCGTCTTTTGTAGCCATGTTGCCGTAGTATCCGTCTTGCGGAATTGCGATGCCTAGCTCTTGAGCAACTTCAAATTTCATTTGATCAAGGGCAGCTGTCGCTTGTGGCACTACCAGTTGGTTACTGCTGCGGGATGCGCTCATGTATGTTCACCTCCTTGCGGTTGGTAAAAGTATTATGTGCAAAAATCAAAACTTCATTACAGGAATTACATGGAAATTAAAATTATTTTTGAAGAGCTGATTTTCAAAGGCTTTTCGACAAAGAAAGGAGGCTAACCGCATCATGAAATGCCCATATTGCGACTATGCCGGTACGAAAGTATTAGACTCTAGACCGGCCAACGAAAACAAATCAATTCGCCGCCGCCGTGAATGTGAAAAGTGCAGCCGCCGCTTCACGACCTTTGAAATGATTGAAGAAACGCCTCTAATCGTCATCAAGAAGGACGGCAGCCGCGAGGAATTCAGCCGTGACAAAATATTACGCGGTCTTATTCGGGCCTGCGAGAAACGTCCGGTGCCTGTAGAGCGACTGGAGGTTATCGTATCCGAGGTGGAGAAGGAGCTTCGCACGACTGCACATGCCGAGGTCGATAGCAGTGATATCGGTTCCATCGTGATGAATGAGCTGTATCCGGTAGACGAGGTAGCCTATGTCCGCTTCGCATCCGTGTATCGCCAATTCAAAGATATCGATATGTTCATGAAGGAGCTCAACAACCTGCTCTCCAAGCATCCGCTTAACAGTATGATAGATAAAGATTGACAGATCTTAGGACCGTATGTTAAGATCAATCTTGTCGTCATTTGGGGCCTTAGCTCAGCTGGGAGAGCGCTTGCATGGCATGCAAGAGGTCAGGGGTTCGATCCCCCTAGGCTCCACCAAAAAAACAAAATCAACCACGTCCTCTGGACGTGGTTTTCTGTTTTATTGGTGGAAGCTCGAAGGGGATGAATCCCGGGGTTCAGTCCGCGCACAGGGAGTGGATGGTAAACTTCAAAGCAATAACTACAAACGGGACGAGCACGGCGTCTGAATCTAACAGGCTGGCATGCCGCTTATTAAGAATCCAAATTGGCCAATTGAGAAGGTTTCCACCCAATACATCAAAATTATTGCTTTACAGGACACGTTATGGTGTTATATTATGAAATAGGACACTGAACGGTGTCGTATAAAAATAAATTAATAAGGAAGAGGGTTCAAATGCATATACTAACCATCGTTCTTCAAAGTTGGCTGCTTTTCTCCATGGCCTTTTTTGGCGGAAGCAAGATTGCGGGAGCCAAGCATCAGGTCGAACTGTTTGATTCGATTAAGCTGCCTCAATGGTTCCGCGTCATTACGGGCTACGTTCAAATTGTTGGATGCATAGGACTCATTATCGGCTACTGGTATCCTGGGATTGCCGCATGGACCGGAATATTGATAGGCATTATGATGCTATTGGCTTGTTTCTCGCATTTCAGAGTCAAACATCCGATCGGAAAAGTGATACCGGCCTTATTGAATCTCTTGATAGCTGCTGCAGTAGTAATTTTATATGCAGACGAACTACCCCATCTTTTTGGGTAAGTTCATATCTATGGTAGTGAATACTTAATGGTGGGAGAGCGCATCGCTGGCTGTGATGAGGACGGGGGTTCGATCCCCCCTAGGCTCCACCAAATATAAATTGCCAAAACCCTTGATAATCAAGGGTTTTTTTATTTTTTTATGCCCTGAGCAGAAGTTAAAGTACTAAGTTATGATATTTTGCCCATTGACATAACTTAGTGACTGTACGACCTCAATGAAGCCTTCATCAATATTAATGTGTTTCCACTCTAATGCCAGCAATTCTCCACGGCGTAGTCCAGTAGTTATAGCCATTTTTATCATGATTCTCCAGTGTTCTGCCTCATTACTTAATCCATTTAATAATTCACTTACTTCTAATTCATCGTAAACATCAACAGTTAATCGTGCTACCTTAGGACGTTTGGTTGCGGATACCGGATTGCTTTTTAATATCTGCCACTCAACAGCACGATCAAGAATGTCTTTCATAACTCTATGGGCGAATCGAATTGTCGTTGATGATAAGCCTCCTGATTTTCCATCTTTTCGCGCTCCGTCTAACTCTAGATTTTTCATAAAGCTCACAATATGAATAGGTTTTAACTCATCGAGTCGTTTGTTACCGAAGACAGGGGAGATATGGTTTTTCAATAAATGGTTGTAATTTTCGAGGGTTTTAGCTTCTAGATGTTTGATTCCGTATTTGCTTCTCCATTCTTCAACAAATTTATTGAAAGTCATTTTCTCGGGAGAAATATATTCGCCAGCTTTGACTTCAACCTGAAATTATACCTTATCATCTATAACGCTGAAATTATAAAGCGAGGTAATGATTTGGCATATTTTATTTCAAACGATATCGTCAAGGAATATGCTGATGCAGTCGGTAACTTCTCGAAAGTAAGCGGCGTACCCGTTGATGAAGTTCTTTCAGCACTAGAAAATCATTACATAGGTATTGCTACTACAGAAGAGAGAAAAAGTCGTAGAGGCGGCGTACATGACAATAGTAATCACAAAACCTTTGGCTATGTGGGCACATACTATCCAGCATTAGATGAATTTTCTGACTGGGATGCTTTCACTCAAGAAGTAAAGAACGTTTTGTAAGGAATTAAAGTCGCTCACTCGAGCGGCTTTTTTTGTAAGCAGTGGTGGTCTCGTAGAGGAAGCCAAGCATGTTGCGTTTTCCAAGAATATTGTACAGTTTTACTTTAGATCAATTCATGGATTTTTCATACCTTACACTAAGAACGTATGTTTGGGATTTATGAGGAATGAATGTTCTGAATGAGGTGAATCAAATAGAGAAGTTTATCGATAAGGTTGTACAGCTTATTATATCGATCGGAAACGTGAGGTAAGTATTCGGGACGTAAGTGTTAACTCGGTGAAAGTTGGCCGATTAAAAGCGTATTGCTTTCAGGCACCAGCCATCCGTATTTTCAATCTCGATAGGATCGTGGATGTTGAAATAGCGCGAAGGAAAGATGGGGCTTAACGATGTTGAACGATGAACGATACGGAGCGTAAGCTGCTACGAATCCTTTATAACAGGATCTGACATCAGAACACACGTATATTTATCCCTGAATTGGCACGTTTAGCTCAACGGGAAGTCGTCAGATCTGAAAAGCGCAGGAGTGTTTCAGGCAGACCAGCAAGAACATTTACTCAATGGGTTAATGAATAAATAAATACTAGAAATAACAAAACAGCCATCGAAGTACAAATCAATAACTGATTCCATTAAATATAATAAGTTATAAAAAAGCTGAGTCCAGGTAGGGTATAGATTCAGCTTTTTTACTTATTGCCGATGAAGGAACTTCGAGAACTTGATGACCTATAATCAGAAGTTGTGACTCCCACGTATTCAGCTTCCCTATATCCTTTTAACACAGTGTTGAAAAGCCAACTAGAAGAATTGATTCAAAGCCCATGTTTGATCAAACTCCAGATGCGTTCGAACCTGTCTTGGTAGTCTGGTAAATTCCAGGATTCTTTGAAGGACGGGAGGCTAAACACTGCAAAAGCAGATAGGATCGCCTCTGCCCGTTCTAAGTTGGGATCGTGATAGTCCATGAATCCGTCAATAATTTGATAGGAGTCCCATAGAACGTCACGTAATACTAGTGGATTGCTATCCACGTATTGCGTATTCAAGGCGAACATCTTGGGGTTTTCGTTATACGCGCGTTTTTTGGCGTTAGCAAATGCCCACAGCCAATCGTGGAGCAAGTCCTGTGCATTCATCAAATTAGTCATATCTAATTTAATTTGTTCTGAAATCATCCGGTTGAACCAGCTCTTAGACACGGCTGCCCAGAGTTCCTGCTTATTTTTAAAGTGTTTATAAAGCGCTGCGTGGGTGATACTTAATTCATCCGCAATTTGTGAGAGCGTCACTTCGGATTTTTTCGTGCGTTCAATTAACGCTTCTGCTGTTTCAATAATGACCTCTTGTGTGATTTTAGCCATTAATTTTGACGGTGAATATGGGTATTTTGGAGCAAATCATTTGACTTCAAGCACCCGCGTAACACCGTGCTGTCAACCCTTCTTTCTGAAAAAAATTCTTTAATATCTGTTTGTACGGTTACCTATATCTTAGCATAAAGACGGGTGGGTAACAATTGTTGACTTTTGTAACCTTTGGTATTATGCTTTTTGTGCAAGTTACAAAAACTAATAAATGTTACTTATTATTCAGTGCATAGGGGGCCATTAATTATGAAAGCAGCACAGATTACCAAATATTCAAAAAAGTTCATAGTAGAGGTTAACGATATTCCAGTCCCGGAAATAAATGATAACGAAGTTTTGGTCAAGGTGAAAGCAGCGGCGGTTAATCATTTGGAGTTGCTCATCGGTACCGGAAGCGTAAAGCTGATTCAGGATTATGAGTTCCCATTGGTACTCGGTAATGAACTGACGGGTGTTATTGAGAAAGTCGGAAAGAAGGTCCATGGTTTCAAAGTTGGCGATGCAATTTATTCACGCCTCCCACTACAAAAAATTGGTGCCTTTGCGGAATATGCGGCGATAAATGAGGATGCCATCGCACATTTACCCGCTAATCTCGATTTTGTGACCGGTGCTGCTGCACCATTAACAGGTTTGACTGCTTATCAAGGTTTGCATGAAGAATTATCTGCCAAATCTGGCGAAACTGTGTTTATCCCCGGGGGCTCTGGGTCATTTGGCCAAATGGCTATTCCTATCGCCAAAAGCATGGGGCTTGAGGTCATCGTCAGTGGAAATCCGCAAGCGCGTGAACGGACAATAGCGGCTGGAGCAGACCAATATATTGATTACACGACTGAGAACTATTGGGAACAACTTAGTGACGTTGATTATGTGATTGATACCTTGGGACCAAGTGAATTTAATCATGAACTTTCAATTATTAAAGCAGGGGGTCGCCTTCTTTCTCTGCGGACTGGTCCTAACAAACGGTTTGCCGAAGATCTGGGCTTGCCAGGTTGGAAACAAAAGCTCTTCACCATTGCAGGTGCTAAGTATGATTACAAAGCGAAGAAAAAGAAAATTCAATATCATTTCATTTTTGTTCGCAGTGATGGCGAACAATTAAGGAAAATTACCAAGATTATTGAAGATAACGGAATTGTACCAGCGGTAGACCCAACAGAATTTCACATTGAAGATATTAACGAAGCACTGAATCTTGTTGCTACAGGTCATCCTAAAGGAAAAGTCGTTATCCGATTTTAAGGGGAGTACCTAATGAAGGCTGCACAAATTTCGCGGTATTCCAAAATACTGGAAGCACAAATCAACACAGTCGATGTTTCATCAATCACATCAACTCAGGTTTTAATCAAGACTAAGGCAGCTGGTGTTGATCCACACATCGTTTTGGCGATTAAAGGCAAAGTTAAGTTGTTTGATCATTACGACTTTCCATTGACTCTGGGCAACGAGTTGGCTGGAGTAGTGGTCGAAGTCGGCAACGGCGTCATAAATTTTAAGGTGGGTGATCATGTGTACACCATGCCACCGCTAGATAAAATGGGGGCGTTTGCCGAGTATGTCGCAGTAGATGCGTCATTTGTGGCTAAGATGCCAGTTAATCTTTCCTTTAAAGAAGCAGCGGCCGTGCCATTGTCTGCTTTGACGATCGTCCAGGCATTAGATATTTTAGATGCTCAGCAAGGCAGTAAATTATTTATCTCTGGAGGTACGGGGGGATTTGGTCAGATTGCCATTCCTTACGCGAAGTCACAAGGACTGTTTGTGACCGTTAGTGGTAGTGGAGCAGCGCGTGCTTTGGCCAATCGACTCGGGGCAGATGAGTTCATCGACTATGAAACGCAGGACTATACTGACATACTGACAGGTTATGATTATGTTATTGATACCCGAGGCGCCAGTGAAATTAGTAAACAAATTAAGATACTAAAGCCCGGTGGCAAATTATTGTCGTTAAACGCTGGTCCCAATACCCGTTTCGCTAATCGAAGCGGAGACTTGGCAACGGTGAAAAAGATTCTTTTCAGTTTACTGGGATCGCCTTTTGATGGGCTTGCAAAATGGCAAAAGAAGAGTTATGACTTCACATACGTGCAACCAAGTGGCCAGCAATTAGCAGCTTTCACACAGTATCTTGAAAAAGCAAACTGTAAGCCGGTGATTGATTCTGAGTACCCCTTTGATCAAGTGAATGCCGCAATTACTAAGATTGCAACGGGCCATAGTCAAGAGAAAGTCATATTGAAAGTAGATGATGAAGAATGAAATTGAAAAATAGAACGATATTGGTGACAGGCGGCACGTCTGGAATTGGCTTTGCTTTTGCCAAACGTTTTCTTGAGATGGGAAATACCGTGATCATCACGGGGCGCTCACAACAACGCATTGATCAGGCAGTAAAGAACAATCCCGGGCTCATTGGGATGGCAGCTGATGTTAGTGATCCTATAAGCGTTGAGCAGCTTGCCAATGAACTAGCTAAACACTATCCGAAACTGGATATTGTATTCAATAATGCTGGTATTATACACGAGTTTGACTTATTTGATGAAAGTATTAACTACGAGTACCTTACTGCAGAAATCAACACAAACTTGAATGGTACAATATATGTCACCAAGGCTTTGTTGCCACTGCTAGCCAAACAAAGAGAGGCAATGATTGTAAACGTTACTTCACTACTTTCTAATATTACAGTTGCCAACGCACCGACTTATTCTGCAACGAAGGCTGGCATACACATGTTCAGTGATGCATTACGTGAGCAAATCCGTTATAAAGGAAAAAATATTCATGTGATGGAACTTTGTCCACCAGTTATTTCTGAAACCAATCTCACGGACACTTATGATGAAGGGTTTCTGAATAAATTGATCTCTTTACCCTTAACAAAGCTTGTTAATGTTGGTATTAAAGGCATGTTGAAAAATAAACTACGCGTGAACGCAGGTTTTACCAAAGTTATGCGCTTTTCAATGAAGTTCGCTCCGGATTTTATCACGCATACTTGGGGTCAAATGATTCTTAAGCAAATTAATACGAGGTAAGCTAAACTTATACCCCTTACGGATCGCCGAGAATGTGGCGTTTATTTATTTGAACTATAGATCGTTTTATTGCATATGATAATAATTTGATATGCATAATTTTTTATTCTTTACTGATCGTTCTCAATATGTTATATTGAGAATGGGAGGAGGGAATGGAATGGCAAGAAGCAAAGAATTCGAGGAAAGCGTAGTATTGGATAAGGCGATGAAGCTCTTTTGGGAACAAGGATATGAGAAGACATCGTTGACTGATCTGGTGGAGCATATGGGGATCCATCGTAGAAGTTTGTATGACACGTTTGGCGACAAACATATGCTCTTTCTTAAAGCAATGGATCGATTTCGCGCTAAAATCAATACGGAGCTTACAGGAGTAATTAAACGCTCCGAGACTGCCGAGGAAGCTCTTCAGTTGATTATTAGTGCTATGATATATGGTGAAGAAGACTCACCCTCTGGTTGTTTAATGGTGAATTCGGCGGTGGAATTGGCAATGCGTGATCCTGAAGTAGATTCCAAATCCACTGAATCGTTTACACTATCAGAGCAAATGTTTAAGGATATTATTCTGTGGGGGCAGCGGAATGGAGAATTCACCACAGCTTACGATGCCGCAGAGCTGGCGGAGCATATGCATGCAGTATGTGTTGGATTGAGGGTAATGACAAGAACCTCCATTGCCAAAGAAAAACTACACCGTACAGCCAACATATCCATAAAACTTTTAGCGAAATAGTTTGATATTTTTAGAATGATTGTTCTTATATGTATAATTTTAAGCTGTGTTGTGAAGCTTACTCCTATGAGGACAACATTTCTAATATATTTCTAGAATGATCGTTCTCATATTTTGAGTAAACAAGGTTCTTTTTATGAATTGACCATTCTTATATTTATTTTAGAACGATCATTCCCATATGCTTGGATTACCCTCCGCCCAATACTTTAAGAAGTTCATTAATTGCGAACTTTTTAAAGAGGAAAACATTGTTGTACCCATACCACATAATAGAAGGAGCAACCTAAAATGAAAATTTCTGAACAAATCGCTTTTGTCACTGGTGCGAACAGAGGCCTTGGCCGAGAGCTCACGCTTGAACTTCTATCCAGAGGGGCTAAGGTTTATGCTGGAGCAAGAAATCCAGAGACCATTGATATTCCCGGTGTAATACCTGTGAAGCTTGATATTACGAATCCTCAAGAGGTAGCTGCAGCCGCTAATTTTGCAAAGGATAGTACCCTTTTAATCAACAATGCAGGATCATCTACTGGTGCATCCTTGCTTGACGGTGAAATTGACCAAATCCATTTAGAATTTAATACGCATTTCTTTGGCACACTTTCTATGGTGCGCACCTTTGCACCGATCCTAGCAAATAACGGCGGTGGTTCGATTCTGAATATTCTTTCTGCATTATCTTGGTTTAGTTCAGGAGCTGTTGGCGGTTATACAGCTGCAAAGGCAGCAGAGTGGGCATTGACGAACGACCTGCGTTTAAATCTGTGTCCTCAAAATGTGCGAGTAGCTGGATTACATGTGGGCTATATGGAGACAGACATGACGTCGGGCTTAGAAGTTCCCAAGTCAAACCCTGCGGACATCGCAAAAATTGCTATTGATGGTATAGAATCTGACAGCTTTGAAATTATTGCGGATGACACGAGCCGGCATATCCAAAGTATTCTTGCCGGTGGAGTATCTACAATATATCCACATCTATCCTAATACAAATAACTAATAAAGTAACATCCAAGATATCAAACCAATACGTAACAGCAAACACCACACCACTGGTAACGAATTTTAAAGAGGAGTGTTAAAAATGGATAAATTATGGAGCAAAACAAAAATTGGGGATTTGGAATTACCTCATCGTTTGGCAATGGCACCAATGACACGTAGTAGATCGAATGAAGATGGTACACCTGGAGAATTAACAGCCCTTTACTATGCTCAACGAGCGTCAATGGGACTCCTTATTACAGAAGGTACACAGCCTTCTGATGATGGTCAAGGGTACTTATGGTCACCTGGAATATATACGGATAAGCATATTGAAGGATGGAAAAAGGTTACCAATGCGGTGCATGAAGCAGGTGGATATGTATATATCCAATTAATGCATGCCGGTCGTATGTCGCACCCAGACAATACCCCACATCATCGTCAACCTGTTGCGCCATCTGCAATCGCGCCAGGTGTAGAAATGTTTACTGCTAAAGGTAAGCAGGACATCCCAGTCCCGCGTGAGCTAAGTAAAGAGGATATTCAAACGACCATTGCCGACTTCCGAAAAGCAGCAGCTGCGGCTATTAAAGCAGGCGCGAATGGTGTTGAAATTCATGGAGCCAATGGTTATCTGATTAATCAATTTATCGGAGAAAATTCGAATACACGGACGGATGAGTATGGAGGATCTATTGAAAATCGTATTCGCTTCGCGATTGAAGTAACGAAAGCCATCGTCGAAGAAATTGGAGCAGAAAGAACAGGCTTCCGGATCTCGCCAGGGACACCTCTTGGTGGGATACATGATGGTGAACAAGGTCCTGAACTTTATCGCCATCTTGTAAAAGAATTAGCCCAGTTGGATTTAGCTTACCTCCATATCATGCATCTTGGAAACGAAGAACTGCTTCAAGACATTCGCTCAATCTGGACGAATCCTTTGTTAATTAATCGTGCTGGACGAGCTTTAGAAGATTTAAGTATCGATCTTGATAAAGGACTGGCTGATATGGTGCCTGTCGGTGCATGGTCATTAGCTAATCCGGATTTAGTAGAACGACTTAAATTAGGAGCTCCATTGAATGAAGCAGATCCTGCAACATTCTTCGGCAGCGGAAGCAAGGGGTATACGGATTATCCTACGTTGAAAGAATTGGAATCGCAGAAGGGCTAAGTATAGGCTGAATCACAGACATTAATTTTACCTATGGACAGTAAAGCTTTACATTGGCGTACAACTGAAAGTTGTACGCCATGAATTTACCTGCAACTCATCTGGCTTTGAGAAATTCGCACCCACGAAAGTAGCCTTACTATTGTCTTTAAAGAAGGTGAATATGAATTGAAAACAATAGTTATAATCGGTGCAGGACCAGGTCTGGGTACTCACTGGCTAAGACTTTTGGAAGACACTCGGCCCTATGAACGTTACCCGGGCGGTCTTGCCCTTCATGCGCAAGCAGCGTTCCGGTCATATCATCTCGATCTCCTCAGGTGCAGGCATTTCTGGATTCGAGTTTAATTCCGCCTATTCTGCCTCGAAATTTACGCTTGAGGGGTGGATGGAGTCGTTGGCTCCTGAGGCAGCACCTTTTGGCATTCATACGACTATTGTGAACCCGGGCTTTTTCCGTACGGAACTTCTTACGGAGACGTCGTCGACTTACGCTAAGCTGTCCGTTGAGGACTATGCGGAACGCAGAGCTAGTTATATGGCATTTTTTAATGAACAGAATGGGCAACAATCCGGTGATCCGAACAAGCTTGCCAAGGCACTCCTCATGATTGCAAGCGAATCGCAACCACCGCGACGCTTCATAGCAGGCGCCGACGCGATAGGCATTGCAGAGCAGAAAATTGTCGACCTCCAGACGCAGATCAATGCCTACCGTGATCTCTCGACATCCATGGCCTATGACGACTAAACGAAATCAGTAGCTTGTCTATATTTTAACCTTGGGTGTATTTAGTATCTTGAATATCGAGATGGGCGTAATCGGAATCTTGCCTTTGATAGCGGACCACTTTCATGTTAGCATCTCCACCGCAGGGTTAATCGTGAGTCTTTTTGCGCTTGCGGTTGCCGTCTCTGGCCCAATATTGCCTTCAGTGTTTTCGGGCATGAACCGCAAGAAAGTGATGCTGCTTGTGCTTGGCATATTTATAGCAGGCAATCTTGTCTCCGCTATCACAACAGACTTTATCGTGTTATTGATTGCACGTGTCATTCCGGCTTTTTTCCATCCTGTTTATTGTTCATTGGCATTTACCGTCGCAGCTTCGACGGTCAGCAAGGATGACGCTTCGAAGGCAGTAGCCAAAGTTTTCGTTGGTGTGTCTGCTGGGATGGTGCTTGGCGTACCTGTCTCAAGTTTGATTGCAACCGCCACTTCGCTTGCTCATGCGATGTTGTTTTTTGCTGCCGTAACGACAGTCGCATTCATCGCCACACTCCTGTTTGTACCATCGATGCCTGTTAAGACAAGGGTCTCTTATGGTACTCAGATACTCGTATTAAGAAGATCCATGACCTGGCTCTCCATTGCCGCAGTGATCTTTATGAACGGAGCCGTATTCGGGGTGTACAGCTACCTTTCCGAGTATCTGAAAACCGTGACCCATTATGCCTGGAACACAATCAGTTTGATGCTATTCCTATACGGTGCGGCCAACATGGTTGGAAATATGATTGCAGGAAAGCTGCTTACAAAACATGCATTAAGAACAGTAAAGTTTTATCTATATGGATTAGGAGCAGTTTACATCATGCTTTTCATCATGGGACAGTTCAGTGTGCCAATGGCCTGTATTATTTTGATTTGGGGGGTATTGGGTGGAATAGGAGGCAACATTACTCAATATTGGATTGTGACTGCAGCGCCAGAGGCTCCTGAATTCGCGAATGGGCTCTTTCTAACATCCGCCAACTTGGGCACAACGATTGGAGCGAGTGTATGCGGACTATTCATATCAGGATTAAGTACGCAATACGTCGTACTTGGGGGAATCTTGTTTCTCATTTTAAGCATCGCTGCAGTTTATCCAAGGATTTCTAACTACAGCCGATTGGAGATTCACTGAAGAGTGAGGAGTGGAAAAATCAATATGTCAAATTTGGGAATACCGGTTGATATCTAACCATTGTTGTCTTGGCTGTATTTCTTCGGTGAGCCAGATCATAGATTCCATTTTGAGTTATTGAAAAAAATAAATCCGAAATACCATAACCATTCAAAAATGAATTAGGAGGATAACATCAAGATGAGAAAAGTGTTAACTTTGCTTCTCGCATTGGTAATGGTCTTCTCACTTTCAGCTTGTGGCGGTAAAGATGAGTCCAGCTCCAACAGAAATGATAATGCAACCAATAACAAGACCACTATTCAAGCAGGTACGACTAATGAAACGAATAACCCGGTTGGCCAACCTTCTGTTTCACCGACTGTAGATAATGACAGTTCGACGGATGTGAGGATCAAATTGATATTTGATAATGAGGAATACATTGTAAAGATGTATGATAATCCGACAAGCCAGGATTTTTTGTCAAGGCTCCCGTTGACACTCTCATTTAAGGAGTATGGTGGCTTCGAAAAATTGAGCATTTTGGATAAAGGATTGACTACGGAAGATGCGCCGTCAGGAAGCGATCCGGAAGTTGGAGATATCGGTTATTACGCTCCGTGGAAAGATATGAACATGTATTATACAGACTGGAATTACTCGAGAGGACTTATTAAATTAGGGAGAATCGAATCCGGTGTCGAAGAGTTTACAAAAAAGCTTAAAGCTATGCATGATGATTTTACGGTAAACATTCAAAAAATGAAATATTAAGTATCGCAGCGATTTATTCCAAGAAGTTTCATGTACAGTCGATTGGAGGTTTCCAATAATGCAAGATAAGCAGGTATCTCTTGTCACAGGGGCAAATCGAGAAATCGGATATGAATTGGTTAAACAATTGGCTTCAATGGGGTTCAAGGTCATTTTGACTAGCAGGGATCCTAGTAAGGGTTCTGAAGCAGCGCAACAACTTGCCGAGACTGGATTGGATGTTTCTTCGTCGTCATGGATGTCACAGATCAAGAGAGCATCCGTCTAGCAGCAATGACCATTACCGAGACCTTTGGCCGATTGGATGTATTGATAAACAATGCAGGTGTATATTTGGATGAGAACGCTAAAGTATTAACCATGGATCCTGCGATTCTAGAGAGAACGATGTCCACGAATTTCTTCGGCGTCTACCATGTTATGCGCTCATTTATTCCACTCATGGAAAAGCGGGGATATGGAAGAATTATTAATGTTTCCTCGGAATATGGAGCCATGAGTGAAATGTCGTCCGAAGGCGCAGGAGCGTACAAGATCTCCAAACTTGCAATGAATGCATTGACCCGACTGGCAGCAGCAGAACTCAGAGGAGATATCAAAATTTTTGCAGTCGATCCGGGCTGGATAAGCTCGGATATGGGAGGACCCTCTGCTCCGAGAACTCCGAAATGTGCTGCCGATCTGATCCTCCGGTTAGCGATGAAGGGTTCGGAAGGACCTCGTGGTGGGTTCTTCAGGGATGGCAAACCAATCGATTGGTAAAATTAAACGATGCATTACAGGAGATATTTGTATTACTTGATTTTCAATTGAAATAACTAGTCCAAAGGACAGTGCGGCGTGCGGCAGCCGGAAATTAATAAACGGCTGCCTTTTCAAAATTAAAGGACAGTTTCCTGCTAATGCTCACCATTAATCGCAGGAACCACCAAATGGTTAATTTATATAAATTAAAAAGTCATATATCAAATTATTCACCATTAGTTCAATAAGGTATCCCTCAAGTGTCATTGCCGTTAAATGTTTTTAACAAGTCCAGTACGTTATTAAAATGAATTTCGCTCAAATGTTCGATGACCTCTTTAACTCCCAAATGCTCTGGATCTGAAATCCACATACAAATCACACCTACTAACCCTGAAATAATGTACTCCAGTCCGACTTTCATTTTTTGATTATGATAATGATCACCAATACCGGAAAGAATAAAATCTTTTAATGCTTCTTTTAAATGAGTTGAGAAGTTAGGTTGACCATTTTGACTAAGCATTGTTCTAAAGAAAACAATGTTCGCTTCTAGAGCTTTAAACATTTCGATTAAGCTTAAGATAAACATTTCCTTATCTATTGCATGGATATCTTTATCTTTTATATCCATGTTAAAGCAAGCATTTAATTCTTCCATGCTTTCCTGACATAAATTCTCCATCAAATCAGGTTTGTCCATATAGTGTAAATAAAAAGTGTTTCGATTTATTATGGCTTCGTCGGCAATGTCCTGTATGGTTATCCGTTCGTAGCCTTTCGTTTGAATAAGCGTCACGAAGGCTTCTTTAATTGCTTTCCTTGTTTTTAGAATACGTAGATCTACCTTATCTTTAGCCATTTATGAACTCTCCATTCAATAAAGATAATGGTCATATAAAGATAATGTGACTATTAATTATCATAACGATGAATATCGACCATTGAATGGTTTAATTCTACGTTCTACAATTAAAAACGTCAAACCCAATAAAATTTCATCAATTCAAAAAGGAGATAACGTATGAAAACATTAGCGATAGTTGGAGCAGGTAGGGGGCTCGGATTGTCCTTGGCCAAGCGCTTTGGTAAAGAAGGCTTTCAAGTAGCATTACTTGCGCGAAATGCCGTAAAGCTTCAAGAAATGGCAGACGAACTAAAAGCCGCTGGTATCGAAGCTGCTTCTTTTACAGCTGATATTTACAGTAAAGAACAAATTGAACAGGCTATTGCCGGAGTCGAGAAAAAATATGGCAAAATCGATGTGCTGGAATTCAGTCCTACACCGGGTAATTTTCCTCCGACTTCTGTATTGGAATTAACGGTGGAAAATGCAAGGGACCAATTTGAAGGCTATGTTGCCAGTGCCATCAATGTCGTTAATGCCGTATTGCCGGATATGCTGACGAGGAAAGAAGGACTCCTGTTATTTACAACTGGACTATCAGCCATGTATCCCGTTCCAATGATGGGAAATATCGGTATCGCAATGTCGGGTTTACGCAATTATATTGCCAATCTTCAAACTGAACTGTCGCCGAAAGGCATTTTTGTTTATCATCGATCCTTAGGTTTGTTTATTAAGGAACCAGGGGCTGGCACATTTGATGATCCAGATGTTATTGCAAATATGTGGTACCAAGCCTACGTAGAGAAAAATGTATGGGAGGAAGAGTATCCAAAAGGCGTTTCTCCTCAAACCGTCGTATTTTAAACAAAAAGTAGCAACTTCTTTATTGAGCTTTTTTCTTTGATTATTTTATACAGTTCGGTTCAGAAATTAGAGGAGGAAAAAATTTATGTCGTTAGAAATTTTACAAGCAAAATTAGAATTAAGAGAATTAGTGGATGCTTTTTCAAATTTGGGAGATGAAAAAAAGCTTTCAGAACAAATGCTTTTATTTACGCCTGATACTAGATATATGGTTTACTTCGGTGGCCAATTGGTGTCTGATGTTTCTGGAACAAAACAATTAGAAGAAGAGTTCACAGGTCACGCTTCTATTGTAAAACGTTATTTCTCCATTAACGCACAACACGTTGTGAAAGTGGATGGCGATACTGCAACAGGCGTTTCTTACTCTCAAATGAAAATGGTGAGAGAAGAAGAGGGCAAAGAAGTTATCACTGATTATAGTGTTAAATATGATGATGTATATGTACGTCAAAACGGAACTTGGTTAATAAAGGAACGTACTGCTCACTTTTCAATTATAGAAGCAAGAATATTGCAAAGCTAATTTGATTAATACTTGTAAAATCAAAGCTTAAAGATAGAATGTTTGTGTGTTGTAGAATAATGCAAACACACGAAGGTCATTTTAAGTCCAAAGAAGAAGCGGTTATTATCAACACGACTTCGTCACTTGGATTCGTGCCACTGGCGATGGCTGCTGTTTATAGTGCGACGAAAGCAGCGCTCCATTCCTATACGCTGTCCCAAAGGTATATGCTTAAAGACACATCGGTAAAAGTCCTAGAAATTGCGCCGCCAGGGGTTCAGACGGAGTCCAATAACGATCCGAGTTCTATGCTACTAGCATCATTCATTTAAGAAACGTTGAAGGTACTCGGTACGGATGCGGACGAGGTTATAGTGAAAGAAGCGAAATTGTTTCGAAATAACCCGGGCCCGAACGAAGGTATTTTTGTGACCCAGTTAAACAATATGATGTTTGAACAGTCAAAGGGTCATTAATCCGCTTAATGCTTAGCGTTAATTTTAGTTAAAATGTTGGCGGGACCCCAAATAGGACTTATATAATTTTTATCCATTGAGTTGAGCGAAGGCTACCGAAACAGTTCGTAGCCTTCGCTCATTTGTATAAAGTACAGACAGATATGGATTGAAGTTAATATTAAGGGTGTATTGAATGGTATCGTCGCCGTATTGCCACCATTCACATCGCAAAAGTCTGGATATATTATCACTACTTCATCAGTAGCGAGGCTTAAAGCTTACCCGGGTGGTGCGGTTTATGGCGCAACAAAGTGGGCTGTTCGTGATTTAATGGAGGTTTTGCGTATGGAATCTGCCCAAGAAGGTACTAACATCCGCACAGCAACTATTTATCAAGCAGCGATCAACACTTGATCTCGTTTACTTTCCTTAACTGCGTGTTTTGAGATTTGGTCATGATTAGCTCATATAACGAAACACTCGAAATTAAAAGCAGCAGTGTGCCAAAAGCAATTATACTTCGTACTGTATTCCGCATCTAAAGAATCTTCTTATGATTTAATTATCGTTACTATATCAATAGTGCTAAGAAATGAATGTTGATATTTCGGCATATTGACTAGCGTTTTTACGACTTCTTAAACTGAAAAATCCGACGAGTCTCTAAAGGTGACATGCCGGATTTTTCATTAGGTTCAATATTATGCTCTGTTTATGACAGGTTGTTTCGTTTTAGCGGCGGAAGGTTCACTGGCTGTTCGATTCACGTGTCTGATAAAGAACGAGAGCAGCAAGCCAATAACACCGATTCCTACAATCACGAGATAGGCATCGTTAATGCCTTGGATGGTTGCTCCCGACGATTTGAGCCTGGGTTGCTCCTTCTGTTCCGCCGGTAGCCATCATATCTTCCAAATGATTTTTTGTTTGATTTGTCATGATGGTCACGAGCAGCGAAGTGCCCACAGCGCCGGCAACCTGGCGAACGGTATTCGTAATTGCAGTACCATGCGCATTTAATCGGCTTGGTAATTGATTCAAGCCTAAGGTTTGAATCGGCATTAGAAGCAACGCCATACCAATACGGCGCGCGTTAGACATGAGCAGCAGATAGGTGTAGCTGGTCGAATCTGTTAAGTTAATAAAACCAAGCGTAGTAACGATTGTAATAATCATTCCGACGATGGCTAGCCATTTTGCGCCAAAACGATCGAACAGTTTGCCGGTAACAGGCATTAAAAAGCCCATTACAAGTGCGCCGGGAAGCATTAGAAATCCCGACTCTAAAGCGGTATACCCGCGTGCGTTTTGCAAATAGAGCGGCAGCAGCATCATATCTGCATACATGACCATCGTTACCGCAATGTTGATAATTGTCGTTAAGGAAAACATACTATACTTGAAAGCGCGTAAATCGAGTAAAGGATTCGCGGAAACTAACTGACGCCATGTAAATAATAGGAGAGCCACGATCCCTACTACAATAGAAATGATAACCTCAGCGCTCGACCAGCCTGCATTTCCCGCTTGGCTGAAGCCATAGAGCAATGTACCGAAACCAATGGTGGAAAGTACCATGCTTAGGCTATCGAACCTGGTGTCAACGCGTTCCGAAACATTTCGTAAAAAAATCAAGCATAGTTTTCAAGAACGTAACCAGCAAGTGTCGGTCCAATAGCCGGAGCAAAAATAATGGCCAGACCCATCATCCCCATTGCGGATCCTCGTTTCTCCGGCGGGAATAACGCTAAAATGACATTCGTCAGAAGCGGCATAATAATACCCGCACCGGCTGCTTGAATCAAACGGCCAGTAAGCAGAACAGAGAAGTCTGTTGCGATCGCGGAGACGATTGTCCCTGCTAAGAATATAATCATGGAAGCCTGGAATAGCTGTCTTGTGCTGAAGCGCTGCATGAAGTAGGCTGTAATGGGAATCATCACACCATTGACTAACATATATCCCGTCGTCAACCATTGTGCGGTTGTGGCGGAGATATTAAAATCGTTCATTAATTCCGGTGTTGCTACACTCATGATGGTTTGATTCAATGTTGCAAGAAAAGCGCCTAAAATCATAATAAACAAAATGGGTCCTTTTTTGACAGAACTGCTGACGGGCTCCTTGTTGGTACTCATTGTTTCCATCCCTCTCCATATTTCTCAACATACTATTTATTAAATGGATTTTCCCTTCCTGCTGGGAGAGAGAAGATGGTCGAAGAGGTTTTGAATATAAATATATGGGTAGGTCTAATTCTTAACATGATTATAGTCGAGTGGGTAATTCTTAAATCCAAGAAATAAGGACATTGACAATGGAGTGCTATCTTTCATTGTTGAATATTATAATTACAGATAAAATTAATAAGTGATTGAATGTGGTAGAAGCCTTTAAGTCGAGTTAGTACGAGCTGTATCCCCCTAGGCTCCACCAATAAACAACCAACCACGTCCTATGGACGTGGTTGGTTGTTCATCTTTACATTTTCAATAAATTTCCTTCAAAAGCTCAAAAACTTCTTCTATCGTGAGGCCAAAGGATTTGTAATACGATGTGTCGATAACCATCTGCTTCAAGATCATTTCATTACGTTTTTGGAGCATCTCGTCGGCCGAGAGCTCGGCTATAAAACATCCTTTGCCGGTTACGGTGTAAATCAAACCAAGCCGTTCGAGTTCTTCCCACGCTTTTTTTACGGTAATGATACTAACACGAAGCTCCGTGGCCGCTTGACGTATAGGTGGCAAACTATACCCATTTTCTAGTTCGCCCTTGAGAATTTGTGCGCTGATTTGTTCAAAAAGCTGCTGATAGATGGGTTTATCAGATGTGTTCGAAATAGCTATGTTCATTATAGTTCCACTTTCTCAAACCGTTTGATGGCAATATGATAAGCGATAATCGTAAATACCGCAAATATCACGATGCCCATGATCAGGATGGATAATTGAGTAGCCAAATGCTCAGTACCAGTTCCTTTGAAAAGATTAGACACGAACGAATTCTGTATTCCGAGCCATTCAGCGCCTCCAGCAAACAGCATCGCAGCTGTAATGGATGCAATCGTTGCTGCGCCGTATTTATACGCTGTCTTATAATACATGGATATAAAAATAATATTGAAGATCGCAATCATGACGAAACATAGTCCCCAAAAACCTAAGGATGGTTCGAAGAAATAGTAGGTCAAATTCGGATATAAGCGAATACTAATCATGCCATATATCATTGCAACAACAAAGTGCATTAATTCCAGGATTACAATAACGGATACCTTTGCTTTTACAATGTCTTTTTTTGTTACTGGCAGCATGGTTGAAAATATCAAATCATTCTGAGTTTTATACCCTGCAAACATATTCGGTATCGTGATAAAACAAAAGTAAAGGAGGACAAGGAAATATAACCATCCAGGTATTAGCATTAAGGCGCCTGTCAAGAAGGGCATTATATAAAAGAAAGGACTTACGCCTAACTTTAATTCTTTCATCAGTAAGTTATACATGCATACCCTCCTTTTTCGAGAAATAGATCATAATCTCCTCAAGATTAGGCAGAGTTGACTTCATATCCAAAGATGGATCAAAGTCTCTAGTATGGATCAAGCCAGTAAAGCCAAATGAATTCTTTTTGTAGGCAATTAACTGGTCTTTTATCAAATCCAATTGGTCTTCTTTCCCATTCACCAAGCGATAGGTATCAATAAATTCTTCTTTCTCAGAGCTGTTGATAATTTGTCCGTTATCGATAAAAGTAATATAATCTGCGCATTTTTCCAAGTCGGTTGTGATATGAGTCGAAAACAGGATGCTGATTTCTCCATCTTCCACCAGTTCCTGAAAAATATCTAACAAATTGTCTCTTGCAACCGGATCAAGTCCGCTTGTTGGTTCATCAAGAATAAGAAGCTTTGCGCCGTGTGATAAAGCAAGGGCCAAGCTGTATTTTACTTTCATTCCGGTTGATAATTCAGCTATTTTTTTGTCTTCATTCAAATTAAATCTTTTTAGATAATTGTAATAGGCTTCATTATCCCAATTATGATAGGACTTTTTGATTACGTTAGTTAACGTTTTGATTTTGCTCCGAGTATAGAAATCGATGTCTCCAAATGCAAAGCCAATTTCTTGCTTCAATTCGATTTCGTGTTCGATCATCTCCTTGCCCCAAATACGGATCTCGCCGCTATCCATACGAATCATATTCAAAATTGATTTTATAGTGGTTGTTTTACCGGCACCGTTGGCTCCGATAAATCCCATAATATAACCCTTTTCCAGTTGAAAAGATATGTTTTTTAAATGAAAATGTTCATATTTTTTATTTAAATTTTTAATATCTAACGCAAGCATATAGACAACCTCCTTTTTAAATTGTGTATGTTGTGCATGCACAATATATCATCAGGACAGTTCTTATGTCAATTATTTTTATCAAGTCCATATCTACTCAAAAGGTAACAGGTAGGTGCTGCCTCTGAGCTAGCCTCGATTATCTCCTCCAACGCCGGCGACGGTTGGACGAACCTCATTTATGGGGTGTGCCACGTGTTATGAATACACCTCAAATCGAAAGAAATTCGAGTGTCTATCGATAAGTAAGCGTTATCAATATTGTGCAACAATAGTTGCTAATTGGCTCTAATGATCCTCCTTCAAACTTACCCTATACTAAGGGTGTACTAATCATTGAAGGGGGATAAACACAATGAAGAAAGCGTTTTATCTGGGACTTGTTAGCGTAATGTTGATGTTGTCAATTACGGCTTGCAGCACTAACAACACGCAAAACAATGGAGAAACTGCCCAGGCTACCAATGATGGAGCTGCTGGCGGAAATACGGAAGAACCGAAGGCAGAGGCACAGAAAGTCGAACTGAAAGTGCAAATAGGATCACCGCGTTTCAAGGATCAATTTGAAAAGTATTTTGAACAGTTTAAAGCCAAAGAATTAGCAGAGAAAAATATCAATGTTACGGTCGATCTCGAAATGCCGAATCCGGACCAGGCTAAGCAAGTTCTTCAAGCGCGCCTGGCTTCTAATGATGCACCCGATATCTTTGATATACATGCCAACGATCTTACAACGTATGAAAAAGCTGGTTATCTGGAAGATCTTACGAGTCAACCGGCAATTGCAACCTTATATGATAGCGTGAAAAATACCGTTACGCTTGATGGCAAAGTTGTGGCTCTCCCACTTGAGAGCTTGGCATGGGGGTACTTGTACAACAAAAAAATCTTTAGCGATGTAGGAATCACGCCTCCACAAACGCTTGATGAAATGAAAGCAGCTGTAGATAAATTGAATGCGGCTAAAATAAAGCCATTCTTGCTCGCTTTCCAAGAGTCTTGGGTGCCTCAACTAATGACAGCTCTTTCTCTTGGTGGAATCATTTCCTCTGAAAATCCGGATTGGATCGAAAAAATGAACAAAGGCGAAGCTTCTTATGCAGATGTTCAAGGGATATTCAATATTATCGATCTCATTAATGCAAATGGAACAGATAAACCCTTTGAAGTAGGCAATGAAGCGGGTTCCACTGAATTTGCAAACGGAAAAGCTGCGATGTGGATACAAGGACCATGGAATGCAGAAACGCTTCTAAAAGTAAATCCTGAGTTTGAGTTTGGCGTAGCTCCACTCCCGGTTAGCAACAATGCCGCTGGAACGATGATCAACTTGTCGACCTCCACAACGCTTGCTGTATCGAAAACCAGCGAGAATAAAGAAGTGGCGCTTGATCTCTTGAACTATCTCTTGGATGAGAAAGATTCGTCGGCATTGTTCCAAGAACTGAAGTTCAATCCAGTATCGAGCGTTCACAAATATGAAGTATTCCCTTGGGTAAATGAAGCTTCCGATTATGTGGCACAAGGTAAGGCGTACCAAGATCTCAAACTGCCTAATGGTGTTACAGACGAACAGGCCAAATTGCTGCAAAGCTATTTCGTTAAAGAGGTTACCAAGGAGCAATTCATCAGCACGATGGATAAGGCATGGGCAACTGCAATTAAAGCAGCGCAATAGGCATGACAAACAGGTGACCGGGAGTGACGGATTATGAATTATTCAAAAAAATACAAGCAAACGGTCATCCTTCTCGCCTTCGTATTTCCAGCATTATTATTCTATGCTGTATTTACCATCGCCCCTACAATCGGGGGCGTGTTATACAGCTTGACGGACTGGAATGGATTGGATCCCACCTATGACTGGGTGGGATTCTCCAATTATACCGAGGCACTGAAGGATGTTTATTTCATGAAATCAATAGGGTTTACATTGAAATATGTGATCTATATGGTTGTGCTGCAAAATGTCATCGCTTTGCTCTTAGCAGTCTTTGTGGAATCCAGGCGGCAGAGCAAAGTATGGTTTCGAACCATATTTTTTATGCCGAACATGCTCAGCTTGATCATCGGCGGATTCATGTGGGTGTTCATCTTTACGAAAGTGCTGCCTTCTTTTGTTGAGTCTACCGGTATCCACTTTCTAGACCAATCCTGGATTGGCGATCCGACCTATTCCTTCTATTCCATCATCATCCTTTCATTATGGGGCGGGGTAGGCTATCAGATGGTTATCTATATAGCCGCTCTACAAGGTGTACCCGTGCAATTGAAAGAAGCAGCTGCTATTGATGGGGCAAGTAGCGTTCAGATCTTTCGTCATGTTACGTTCCCCATGATATATCCGGCGCTAACAATCGGTATTTTCTTAGCGCTTAGCACTTCATTTAAAGTGTTTGACGCTGTATTTGCATTAACCAGAGGAGGGCCGGGAAGGTCAACGCAGGTCATCGCGATAAACATAGTGGAAGAAGCCTTTCGTTTCAACCAGCGTTTCGGATATGCCAGCGCAAAAGCGATTATCCTTTTCTTGATGGTCCTCTTAATTACACTCATCCAATTATTAATTATGAAGAGAAGAGAGGTAGAGGCATAATGGCGGCACAGAGGCAATCGAGCAATAGATCGATCGGACGCGGGGCCGGAAATGCTTTTATTTTTCTCGTTTTAATTATGGCTTCTATTTTCACGCTTTTCCCCATTTACATGGCGCTATTAAATTCTTTTAAGCCGGATGGGGAAATGCTGACGAATATCATGTCGTTTCCTACCCGATTAGACTTTGGAAACTATATTGATGCATACCAAAAGATCGATTATTTGAACAGTTTTGTAAATACAATTGTCGTTACGATTATCGGGGTAGCAGGGATCATTCTTTTTGCTTCCATGGCCGGATATAAGATGTCGAGGACACCTGGGAAGTTAAGCAGTTTTCTGTTTGGATTATTTGTCTTATCGTCATTAATCCCGTTTCATTCCATAATCATTTCACTGGTCAAAATCGCTAAGGAACTGAAAGTGCAAGGAACTTCATACGGTCTGGGATTGATTTATATTGGTTTGGGGGTAGCTCTCGCGATATTTCTGTACCATGGATTCGTAAAATCAATTCCTAGGGATCTGGACGAAGCAGCATTGATGGATGGATGCGGTGAATTTCGGCTTTACTTTTCTATTATCTTGCCATTACTTCTGCCAATAACGGCAACAGTAGCTATATTAAATGCTCTGTGGATGTGGAACGATTTTCTTTTACCGCTGCTTATGTTAACCGATTCCAAATATTATACACTGTTGATTTCTACGAACATGCTATTTGGCGAGTATAACAACGACTGGTCGGCTATTCTATCCTCTTTGGTGCTGACGATGCTGCCGATTATTGTCTTGTATCTGCTCCTGCAAAAATATATTTTAAGCGGTATAGCAGAAGGTGCAATTAAAGGCTAATAGGAAAGGATTTGGATTGAGACAATGGGAAAATCCATAGAAGTACAAGGTTTCGTAAAAGCCTCCGGAAAAAAAATCATTAACGGCAGCGGTCAAGAAATCCTGTTTCGAGGCGTCGGCTTCGGCAGTTGGATGCTGCCAGAAGGCTATATGTGGCGGTTTCCTGATCAAGGTGACCGTCCTCGCCGAATCGAACGTATGATTAAAGAATTAGTCGGAGAAGAAAAAGCCGCACAGTTTTGGGATATGTATTACGAAAATTATACATCGGAAAAAGATATACAAAAAATAGCGGCTGAAGGATTCAACTCCATTCGTGTACCTATTAACGCTAGATTCCTTATCGAGGATGGAGAACCGCTGCGTCTAATCAAAGGACGTATCGAGATTATTGACAGAGTTATTGACTGGTGCCGTGAACATTCGCTTTATGTCATCCTTGATTTACATGGTGCTCCCGGTGGACAAACGGGGACGAATATCGACGACTCTGAACATGATAAGCCGGAACTGTTCATGGATGATAAGAATAAACGGTTAACGGTTGCCTTATGGAAAATGCTCGCGGAACGCTATAAAGATGAATGGATCGTCGCAGGATATGACCTGCTGAATGAGCCGCTTCCGCAATGGTTTTCGGAATATAACGATCAAGTTATGCCGCTTTATAAAGAGATTGTGAACGCCATCCGAGAAGTGGATGACAGGCATATGATTATTTTAGAAGGTGCGCATTGGGCTACCAATTGGTCCATTTTCGATGAGAAGTTTGATGACAATCTCATGCTTCAATTCCATAAATATTGGAATAACCCGGATACGGAAAGTATTCAGACATTTTTGGATAAACAGGATGAGTGGAACGTACCGATTTTCATGGGCGAAGGCGGTGAGAACAACTGCGATTGGTTTGCAGGAGTATTTCGACTATATGAAGATCACAATATATCCTGGAACTTCTGGACATGGAAAAAGATGGACTGTACTAATTCTCCTTGTTCTGTAAATAAGCCATATGACTGGCAGTTGCTCATTGACTATTTGGAGGGCGGCATTAAACCGAATGCGGAAACGGCAGAGAGGATCCTGTGGGAATACCTAAACAATATGTTGTTTGAACATTGTGTGTATCGACCAGAAGTCGTTAATGCTTTATTCCGTAGGCCTCCAGTTCGTATTCCTGCAATTTTTTATGGTTACAAAGGTGAGGGTACAAGTTTCGGCATTGGGAAACCATGTGATAAGAAGATTGGTTTTAGAGTAAATGACGGAACAGATATCCGATTTGTTAAAGAACAAAAAGATAAACCTCATTTTCAACATATGAAGGGTGAAGAATGGCAGCCGGATGAGCTTTTATATGTACAGCTTGCTCCGAATGACTGGCTTGCTTATGAATTTACTGTTCCTTCATTCCGTTCCACATTGGAGTTTACCTTAGAATTATTTGTTCAAACAGCAGAATTGGGGTTAATCGAAGTTACTGTAGATGATGCCCTTATCGGTGTAGCCGGTACATGTGGAGATTACTGGAGCTCAATTAAACTTCACAAACATTTCAGTGCTAATGATGGTCTACATCGGTTAGTATTGAAGGCAAAAGGACAGCCTGTTGCCATTCAATGGCTTCGAATAGTACCCGTTTAAAAAGAAAGAGGTCGTAATTGCACCAATAGCATCAAAAAACCTCCAAGCGGAGGTTTTTTTTGTCTGGATAGGTGGGAGATTCCAAAAAAGAATCTCTCAACCCTCGGAAAGGTGACAGGTTTTGTCCCCTTTACATGTTATTTTTAATTGATGAGGTATGGCATTATAACGAAAACCTTCATGAAGGAGAATAATATGAGACAGGACTTTCCGGCAAAAGGACAGCAAGGAGTAAAGTTTCTTTATCAATCAGACAATCAGGCTAAGGTTGTTTCAGTAGCAGGAACCTTTAATTCCTGGGATCATACCAAACATAAAATGGACCAAAAGGGGAGCAATTGCTGGGAGCTTGAGCTGAGCTTACCGAAAGGAAGGCATCTATACAAAATCGCTGTGGATGATAAAGAGTGGGTAACAGATCCTCTCAACCCGAATATTTCCGAGGATGGGCAGAATAATTCGGCCATTACGGTAACCGAAAATGGAGATGTACTCATAAGAACAACCAACATTACAGAACAAAGTCCAGGACATATGTATGAAAATTTTCAAGCTATCGAAAGCCCTGAGTGGTTAAAAAAGGCAGTTATTTATGAGCTGCATATTAGGGCCTTTAATGATAACGGCTTTAATGGCCTTGCGGATAAAATGGATTACTTGAAAGAACTCGGAGTTAATACGCTGTGGATTATGCCGTTTCATGAAGTTGGCGTGGAAAAGAGAATTGGGAAATACGGCGATCCCTATGCGGTGAAAGACTATTATTCCATTGACAGCAGTTTGGGCAAAGCTGAAGATTTAAAGGCACTGATTGCTAAGGCGCATGGAAATGGAATGAAGGTCATTATGGATTGGGTAATGAATCGCGGAAGCGTAGATC